>JBBCAW010000008.1:0-204147 GCA_051382295.1 Bdellovibrionota bacterium FG-1
AGGCCCGTGCCGATGCGCGGTGATCGCGTCAAGATGGATAAACATTTACCGATGATCAGCCGGGTCACCGCCAACCTGAAAACATGGATCGACGGCACATTCCACGGCGTCGACAAACAGCATCTTCAGACCTACTTGAACGAATTCATGTTCAGGTTCAATCGGCGCTTCTATCGAGCTGTATCATTTCGAACTTTACTGGGACTTGGAACTCTCCGGCCTGGATTAACCTATCGAGAAGTCTACAGCGTTGCGCGCAGCGCGAAATCTTCAAAAACATCAATTAAGTGACAACCGGATAAGCAGGCATTTTACATATCGACAAAGTGAGACCTTACGCCGAACAGGAGACCGAAGAACTCGGCGATGACGTCACGGCGCGGATGAATCCAAAAACTAATGAGATTGAAAACGTCGAAGTTCTGTTTTTTTCGACACGACTTCTCAGAGGAGAAAATTTATTCGAGCTGCCTGTTTTTTCAAGCATGAAAAAGGCGGTTTAAATCAATATTCACTCAGCCCCAATATTCCCCGCGATTCTGTCGATAATACTCGAGCGTCTGAGCAAAGCCTTCGGCAACTGGAACCTTGGCCTTCCACCCGATCAATTTTTCGATCTTGGACGTGTCGGCAATGTAATCCCCGATTTCAACCTCTTTGGAGTCTTTTGGATAAGGAATAATTTCGACTTTTCCTGAACCATTTAAGCGAACCAATAGTTCCGCCAGTTCTTTGAGCCGCACCTGATTACCGCCCAAATTAAAGGCCTCCCCCCGAGATCGATCACATGCAAGTGTCACGAGCATCGCAGCGACCACATCGTCGACGTGATTCATGTCTCTGATCTGCATCCCATCGCCGTAAACCAGAATCGGGTCGCCATCCAAAACACGTCTCACGAACCAATTGAGCACACCCTGACGATGGTGCCGCATCTGGTGCCTTGGCCCATAGGTATTCGTAATCCTCAAAGAAGTCGTAAAAAGCCCATAAGCGTGGCCATACAAAAAATGATAGGCTTCGCCAGCGGCCTTATTGATTCCATTAGCATCCGCTGAAATCATGGGATGTTTTTCGTCCACCGGATTGTATTGCGGTCGACCATACTGAGCGCGCGTTGCGGCATATAGAATCCGCGCCTGCGGAGCATGAGTCCGAACTGAGTCAAGCAACCGAATATGCCCTATGCAATTACAATGAAGATCCTGATAAGGATCTCGCATGCTATCCGTGTGACTCAATGTGCCAGCAAGATTGAAAATCAAATCTTTGCCAACGACTAATGAGTCGGTCACCGAGCGATCGCCCACATCCGCCAAGACCACCCGAACCTGTTCGTGTACAGGCTCAACATTAAAATCATTCGCACCCGACTCAGGCAGCTTGCAGTCTAAAATCGTAACGCGAGCACCCAGTTCAGTGAGCCGAATCGCCAGATTGCTGCCAAGAAACCCGAGCCCTCCGGTGATGAGGACCGACTTTCCATGGTAGTAGGGATAGACCTGCGTATGCTCAGTGATCATAGAATAAAACGGCAATAACATTTTGTTGTTTCGCAGTCGAATGCCTTATTAAAATCACCCTCTTTTGAGTTAGGGTCGACCCATCACCCTTATGCAAACGACCCCTCAACAGCCCAAACGTCGCCTAGCGATTCTCACCCATGAGTACTACCCCGTCCTTTGTGGTGGGACGGTCTTTGCCGAAAAGATGGCCATCGAATGGTCAGCGCTCGGCTACGACGTAGAAATCCTGACTTGTAGAATTGGAAAAAGCTTTCCACCCGAAGAAACTGTAGGGCCCTTTCGGGTCCGGCGATTTTGGACCGGCAGAAAATCTATTCACGATGCTAAACTGATTGAGCTTTTGACTTTTTTTGCTTTAGGTTTGCCCCAAATACTCGTCTATCTTGCACGACATCCCAAAGATTTACTGTTCTCGATTTTCGCGATCCCTTCTGGCCTGATTGGCAATCTCGCAAGCCGCCTTTTGCGCGTCCCTCACTTTACCTTCGTCGATGCAGCCGACACCCCGGGCATTCAATCCGCGCAACAAGGCCTCATGCGCTTCATGCGCCCCGTTTTTCGCTGGGCCACCACTCATGCCACGGGGGTCATCATTCTCCAGGGAATAGAAGAGATTGCTCGGCCCCAAATTTCCAATCCACGCCTGACGATCATTCCGAATGGGACGTCGATTCCGGATGAAATAGCCCAGCCAGGCAGCAAAAATGCGCGCGTCGAATTTCTTTCGATTGGCCGCATTGTTCTCCGCAAAGGTTTCAAAGAAATCCTTGAAGCGCTTGCCGAGGTCGCCAAAAGACGCCAAGACTTTCATTTGACGATCATCGGTTATGGAACCCGCGAGGATGAGATTCGCGAGATCCTCAAAAGCTATCAACTGGAATCGTTTGTCACGCTCGTCGGGCGCGTTGAATACGCGCAGCTCAAAAGCTATTACCTTCAATCCGACTGCTATCTTTTTTACGGCGCCCCGGAGGGCTCCTCGCTCGCCATGATTGAGGCGCTTTCTTATGGACTTCCCATGATTGTGAGCGACGATCCGGGCACACGAGCTTACGTGATTCAGGGTGAAAATGGCGCCCTTGTCGAGCACCTCCAGCCCAAAAAACTCGCCGCCGCCATCGAAACGCTGCTCGAAAATAGGACCCAAATTCCGTTCTACGGCAAACGCAGTCGCGAAATAGCCGTTCAATACTCTTGGACAAATATCGCCCGTAAATATGACCAGTTTTTTGGAGAAAAAACTCATTTATGACCCCACACGCACCTCGGCACTTTGATTTTGTGATTATCGGTGGCGGAATTGTCGGACTCACCCTCGCTCGTGAGCTCATCAAAAGAGGCCAAAAAACCATCGCCATCCTCGAAAAAGAATCCAAACTCGGCGTACACTCCAGTGGACGCAACAGTGGCGTCCTTCATGCCGGGATTTATTACGTCAGTGATTCGCTCAAGGCCCAGGTGTGCTCCAAAGGGTCGGCCAAAATGCAGGAATACGCGAAAGAGCGGGGAATTCCGTGCAAAAAACTGGGAAAAGTCATCGTCGCGCAACGCGAAGACCTGATCCCTCAAATCGACGTCTTGTTTGAACGCTCAAAAGCCAATGGAATTCGGATCGAAAAAATCGATGAAAAACAGCTGCGCGAGCTTGAGCCCGAAGCACGCACCCATGGCGTGGCCCTTTTTTCGCCCGATACTGCGGTCATCGACTCAAAAGCAGTGCTGGCAGCCCTGGAAACCGAAATCACTTCAGCCGGAGTCGAACTCATCAAAGATGCCGAAGTGATCGGAATCGACTCAAAAAGTCGGCAAATCTTCACGAAAAAAGGTCCGATCGCTTACGGCTACTTTTTTAATTGCGCAGGGCTTCATGCTGACAAAGTTGCTCATTGGGTCAACGTGGGCAAAAAATATCGAATTCTCCCTTTCAAGGGGATTTACCGAAAACTTTCTCCCGCGTCGGCCGCCAAATTTCGAAGCAGCATCTACCCAGTGCCTGACCTGAACGTTCCTTTTCTCGGAGTTCACATCACCCGCTCGGTTCATGATGAAGTGATGGTCGGTCCGACGGCGATTCCCGCCTTTGGACGTGAAAATTACACGGGATTTCGCGGCACAACACCCCACGAGCTTCCGATCATGGCTTGGGATTTGATGAGCATGATGGCTAAAAATCCGGGCGGCTTCAGAAAAATGGTCTTTGATGAACTCGGAAAATACCGGAGTTCCGGCTATTTAAAGTGCCTCCGCGAACTCTCGCCCTCGATCACCTCGTCTGACATTCTCCATTCTGGCAAGGTAGGACTCCGCGCCCAACTCATGGACGAAGAAAAAATGAAACTCGAAATGGACTTCATCATCGAAAATGGTCCCGACTCAACCCATGTGCTCAATGCCATTTCGCCCGCCTTTACCAGCAGCATGGCCTTTGCCGAGGTGATTCTGGAAAAAGCTGGAAAGGCCCAATAAATCCGTGTATCCAGAGTGTTAACCGAGGAGACAAGACCCAGTGAAAATCACAGATTTAGAGCTTAATGGGCTCAAATACATTGAGTTAAAACCGCACGGCGATCACCGCGGCTTTTTTGTCGAACGCTACAACGAAAAAGTCTTTGCCGAGCATGGGATTCCCACCCACTTTGCTCAAGATAACCATTCTCGATCGGCCCCAGGTATTCTCCGCGGGATGCACTTTCAACCCACCCCGTCACAAGGAAAACTTGTGGGCTGTGTTGCTGGTAAAATCTGGGATGTGGCAGTCGATATTCGCGTTGATTCCAAAACTTTTGGGCGTTGGGTCGCTGTTGAACTTGTAGCCGAAAAATTCAATTTACTTTGGATTCCGCCCGGATTTGCCCATGGGTTTTGTGTCCTGGGCGATGAGCCAGCCGACGTCCTTTACAAGGTCACCACTCTGTACAATCCCCCTGGCGAAAGTGGAATTTCGTGGCAAGACCCAGAAATTGGAATTCAGTGGCCGCTCAAAAATCCAAAGGTCTCTGAGCGCGATGCCAACTTGCAAAGCTTAGCCCAATACCGTTCCAACCCTCCAAAATGGGTAGACTGACGTAGGAAAAACCATGAAATCCAATCACTGTTTATTCTGTAAAGCCCCGATCGAGTCCTTCATGACCTTTGGCCAGCAGCCCGTGGCTAATGGGTTTCTAACGCCTGAACACTTCAAGAAAGAATACTTTTTTGAAATGGCCGTGGCCTTTTGTGCCCAGTGTGGTTGTTTTCAACTCACCGACCAGCCTGAGCCCGAGCAAATGTTCAACGAAAATTACGCCTTCTTTTCAGGCACCTCTAAGCACATGGCGATTCATTTTGCCGAATTCGCGGCTCACGTCCAACGCGATTACCTCAAAAGCGCCGACCCTTTCGTAGTTGAAATCGGCAGCAACGACGGCATTATGTTGAAGAATTTTGCCGCCAAAAAAATCCGACATCTCGGCGTCGAACCTTCCAAAAATGTCGCCGAAGCGGCAATCAAGGCCGGCGTCAATACGATCAATCGTTTTTTCAACGCTGAAACCGCCCGCATGATCGTCGAGAAAAACGGACAGGCCGATGCCTTTTTAGCCGCCAATTGCATGTGCCATATCCCATACCTCCACTCAGTCGTGGAAGGGATTGACGTACTCCTCAAGCCAGACGGTGTGGCGATGTTCGAAGACCCTTACTTGGGCGACGTCATTCAAAAAACCTCGTACGACCAGATTTACGACGAGCACACGTTCTTGTTTTCCGTGCAATCCATCAATTCGTTATTCAATCAATACGGAATGGAAGTCATCGACGTTGAGCCTCAAGTCACTCACGGCGGGTCCATGCGCTATGTCATTGCTCGAAAAGGCGCACGTCCAAAAACTGCGGCACTCAAATCGAAATAGAAAAAGAACTCGGTTTGGCCGATCCCGCAACCTATCTCAAATTCAAGGCTCATTGCGAACAGTCCCGCACTCAGCTCGTTGATCTGCTCAGTTCTCTCAAAAAGCAGGGCAAGCGAATCATGGGATACGCAGCTAAACATGGCTTTAAGCTCATTGAAGACTGCGCTCAGTCGACGGGCGGCTTTTATCAAGGCAAACGACTGGGCTCCATGGGTGATGTGGGATGTTTTAGTTTTTATCCCACCAAAAATCTCGGTGCCATTGGCGACGGCGGCGCGATCGTCACACAGGATTCTTCGATCGCCCATCAAGTCGAAATTCTCAGGCAATATGGCTGGGAAGATCGTTATATCAGCAAAATTGCTGGGATGAACTCGCGCCTGGATGAACTTCAAGCCGCCATTTTACGGGTGAAACTGCCCCATTTAGATTCGGACAATCAAAAGCGAGTTCGGATCGCACGCGCTTACGACGAGAGCCTACTCAACATTGCTGGAGGAACCTCAATATTGGCTCCCCACCTCAAAGCCGCAGGGGAACACGTCTACCATCTCTATGTGGTCCGGTCTTCACGAAGAGACGCACTTCAAGCATTTCTCAAAGATCGTGGAATTCACACGATGATCCACTATCCGATGCCGATTCATCTCCAGCCCGCCTATCGAAATCGAATCAAAACGATCGGAAGCTTGCCCGAAACCTGTAAAGCTGTGGGCGAAATTCTTTCGTTACCGATGTATCCCGAACTCAATGACTCACAGGTCAAAGAAGTGGTCACCGCCTTGCGCGCATTCGGATGACTAGCAAACGAATCCTCATTACCGGCGCCTCGGGTTATCTAGGGACAAGTGCTATTCGAGCGCTGGGATCTACCCCTGACAAAATCATTCGACTGAGTCGCAATAATCCTCAGGCCGACGTGTGCCTCGACCTGACAAAAGCTAACATTGAAGAAATACAAACCCTCCTTCGAGACGTGGATGCTGTCCTTCATTTGGGTTCGCAAACCAGCGTTTATCAGGCCAATGAAACCCCTCTCGAGGATTTTGAGGCCAATGTGCTTCCCCTACACAAAATGCTGGAAGCGGCTCGAAAAAATTCGATCAAAAAAGAGGGCTCGCCGTTCTTTATTTTGGCCGGCTCCGCCACTCAGTATGGAATCCCGACTCGCAATCCAGTGGACGAAACCCATGCCGATGCGCCCGTCTCGGTCTATTGCCTTCACAAGCTCATGGCCGAACAATACCTCGAACTCTATTGCCGCCAGGGCTGGGCACGAGGCTGCGCCTTTCGCCTGGCCAATGTTTACGGCCCTGGCCCCAAAAGCAGCAGCGCAGATCGGGGTGTGCTCAACCAAATGATTCAGAAAGCTTTGCGCCAGGAGCCGCTTACCCTCTACGGCACCGGCGAGCAGCTACGTGATTATATTTACGTCGATGACGTGGTACGCGCCTTTTGGATGGCTGCGGCTCAGCCAGACGCGGTCAATGGACGGCACTTTATTTTAGCCTCGGGCGTGGGCACTTCTCTTGCGGATGCTTTTCAAATGGTTTCGCATGAAGTGAGCCAGTTTTTAGGTCGTCCCGTCGAAGTCCTCCGAGTCCCGCCCCCTTCCCACTCGTCGACCGTGGATTTACGCCATTTTATCGGAAACATCGAGGCGCTCAAAAAGGCCTTACCCTGGAAGCCTGAAGTCTCGCTCACTCAGGGAATTCAACAAACGCTTCGATTTTTTGCAACGGGTTCAGGAGAAAAACCATGAAAATCATCGTCACCGGCGCTCTGGGTCATATCGGATCCAAATTGATTCGCGAACTACCCAAGCGCTTTTCTCAGGCTGAAATCGTCATGGTCGACAACATGCTGGTGCAGCGCTACTGCTCACTTTTTAACCTGCCGCCCGAAGGCAAGTATCGTTTTATCGAAGGCGATGTTTTGAAAATGGATCTGGATCAACTGATTCAATGTGCCTCAGCGGTGGTACATTTAGCGGCGATCACGAACGCGGCCGCAAGCTTTGACCACCCGGAGCTTGTAGAAAAGGTCAATTACGAAGCCACGGTACTGATGGGCAAAGCCTGCGCACGACACAAGGTCCCGCTGCTATATTTATCTACAACGAGTGTTTACGGAACTCAGGCCAAAGTGGTGGATGAAAACTGCCGTCCCGACGAACTCCAGCCTCAAAGTCCCTATGCGGACTCCAAAATCCGGGGCGAGCGCGAACTCACGGAACTCGGCAAAACCCAAGGCCTGCGCTTTGTCACTTGCCGCTTTGGAACGATCTTTGGCACCTCGATTGGGATGCGCTTTCACACCGCAGTGAATAAGTTTTGTTGGCAAGCGGTTACGGGACAACCGATCACGGTTTGGAAAACGGCTTACGACCAAAAACGCCCCTACCTCGACCTCGAAGACGGCGTGGCCGCGATCGGATTTATTCTTGAGAATGACCTATTCGACCGCGAAATCTACAATGTTTTAACAGTCAACCTCACCGTACGGGGCGTTGTCGAAGCCATCCAAAAGCACATCCCGTCCCTGCACGTCGAATTTGTGGAGCAGCGGATCATGAACCAGCTTTCTTACGAAGTTTCGTTTGAAAAGTTCCGCGCCAAAGGCTTCACTCCTCGCGGGGATGCCAAGCGGGCGATTGGTGAAACGATTGCGCTGATTCGAGGGGCGAACGGGGGGTGAGTAGGATTTTCCCTGTCATTTCAAGGCTTGAAGGGTGTGTTTTTATTGGCAAAACCCAGTAGCACAAGGGCATTGGATCGAAAATAGGGTTGCCTCTGGGCTCTGTCGACCGCTGATTGAAGCGTTACTTCACCGATAAAATCCGTTGTTTTTAGCCCCCCCGCCCTGCTAATGTCGCGGCCATGTCATCTCAAAAAACCCTGATCGTCACTGGCGCATGCGGCTTTATCGGCAGTAACTTTGTGCGTCAGGCGGTCCGCAACGGGCAACGAATCATTGTATTAGATGCCCTCACCTACGCGGGACACCGCGAAAACATCAAAGGAATTCAAGGGGCAGGATCAGTCGAACTGGCTGAAGGTGACATTTGTGATCCACTGCTGATTCAGAGCCTTTTTGAAAAAAACACGGTTCATGCCTTGGTCAATTTTGCCGCTGAATCCCACGTCGATCGCTCGATTTCAGGCCCTCAGGCGTTTATCCAAACCAATATTTTCGGGACATTTAATCTTCTTTCGGCCGCGCTTAAATACTGGAAAGGGCTCCCTGCTGGCGCCCAAAAAGACCAGTTCCGTTATCTTCAAGTCTCGACGGATGAAGTTTATGGCTCACTGGGAGCAACCGGCAAATTTCACGAAAAACTGCCCTACGAACCCAACTCACCGTATTCAGCCTCTAAAGCAGGAGCTGACCACCTGGTTCGGGCATGGCATCACACCTACGGTCTTCCAACACTGACCACGAACTGCTCGAACAACTACGGTCCCTATCAATTTCCAGAAAAGCTGATCCCCCATATGATCAACTGCGCCATGACGGACCAACCTCTGCCGGTCTATGGGGATGGCGGAAACATTCGGGATTGGATTCACGTTGAGGACCACTGCAGCGGGATCAAACTCGCCCTCGAAAAAGGCACACCGGGCGAAACCTATTGTTTTGGCGGAAACTCAGAGCGTAACAATCTGGACGTGGTCAAAAACATCTGTAAAGAACTCGATACCCTTTGCCCCAGAAAAGACGGAAAACGCTACGAAACCCGCATCCAATTTGTGACCGACCGCATGGGACATGACCGTCGTTACGCCATTGACGACTCCAAGGCTCAAAAAGAACTCGGATTTACGCGTAAATACCGCGATTTTGAAGAAGGCCTGCGAAGCACGATCCAGTGGTACCTTGACCACCAACCGTGGTGCAAAGCGGTCTTGAAAGAAAGGACCCCCTCATGAAAGGCATCATTCTCGCGGGCGGAAGCGGCACCCGCCTCTATCCTCTGACCCGCACCATCAGCAAACAACTCCTGCCGGTCTACGACAAGCCGACTATTTACTATCCTCTGTCCACTTTGATGCTCGCCGGGATCAAAGACATTTTGATCATCAGCACGCCGCGCGATTTACCCATGATCGAAGGACTCCTCGGCGATGGCAGCGATTGGGGCATTCGACTGAGTTACCTCGCCCAACCCAAACCCGAAGGAATCGCCCAAGCTTTTGTACTCGGCGCTGATTTTGTCGGCAAAGATCCTGTTTGCCTGATTTTGGGCGACAATATCTTTTACGGTCACGACATGGTCCCCATGCTCGAACAAGCAGCTCATCTTAAAGAGGGCGCCCGAGTTTTTGCCTACCATGTCCACGACCCTGAACGTTATGGCGTGGTGGAATTTGACGGCACCGGCAAAGCGATTTCGCTCGAAGAAAAACCCAAACAACCCAAATCCTCGTGGGCAGTCACAGGCCTTTATTTTTACGCGGGCGACGTCGTAGCTGCGGCCAAAAACCTTAAACCCTCGGCTCGTGGCGAACTCGAAATCACCGACCTCAATCGCGTCTACCTGGATCGAGGAACACTCCAAGTCAGCAAGATGGGACGCGGCGTAGCCTGGCTCGATAGTGGCACTTACGACTCGCTTCTCTCGGCGTCTCAGTTTGTTCAGACACTCCAACAACGCCAAGGACTCCAAGTCGCCTGCCTCGAAGAAATCGCCTACCATAAGGGCTTTATCACTGCCACTCAGCTTGAAAAACGAGTAGAACAGTACTCGAACAGCCCCTACGGCACCTATTTGCGTCGCGTTTTAGCCGAGAAAACGAGTGACTAAAGAAGCCCCGCACAAAATCGTCGTGCTCGGATCCTCGGGACAGGTCGGTCGCGCACTCATGGAAATTCTCGGTCCCGACCGGGCCATTGGTCTTTCGCACGCTGAGGCGAGCCTCGAAGAAACCGACAAACTCCCAGGAATATTGCATCGCCTCACCCCTTCCGCAGTGATCAATGCGGCGGCTTACACGCAGGTCGATCATGCCGAGACTCAACGAGAGCTTGCCTTTAAGATCAACGCCGAAGCCCCAGGTGTGATTGCCCAATGGTGCGCGCAACAGAACATTCCGTTTGTGCACTACTCGACCGACTATGTTTTTGATGGAAGCGGCGATCAGCCCCGCTCCGAAGACGCCCCGATTGCGCCCCTCAATGTCTATGGGCAAAGCAAAGCGGAAGGCGAAAGGCGAATTGTGGAAGCGAAGGGCCGATTTTTGTGCCTGCGCACCTCTTGGGCTTACGATGCCCACGGCAAAAATTTCGTAAATACAATGCTTAGACTAGGTGCTGAGCGCGAAACCCTCAAAGTGGTGGCCGATCAAATCGGAGCCCCGACCTATGCGCCGCATTTAGCCCAAGGCACCCTTCAAGCCCTCGAAAACGCCCTAGCCAAGCCCAATTTCCCAAGCGGAATTTACCACCTGTGCCAATCCGGGCAAACCAGCTGGTTTGGTTTTGCGGAAGCGATTTTTGAGTCGGCCAGAAAGCAGGGCATCGCTCTAAAAGTGAGCCAAATCCTGCCTATTTCCACTGCGGAGTATCCGGTCCCAGCCAAAAGACCGTTGAACTCGCGCCTCAGCATGAAGAAAATCCAGCAAGCACTGGAAATTCAAATGCCCGACTGGCGCGATGGCCTCGATGCCTGTATGCTGCTCAAAAGTAGGTTTTAATGCGCCCCTTTTGGAAAAAAACTCTTCATTTCTCGGGTCTCATTGTCGCACTTTTTTGTGCTGCAACCCAACCCAGCGCCTTTACTGAAGAGCCTCGGACTTTTGCTTGGTCGATGATCGATGTCAACCCCGGCATGCAAGGCGATGCCCATCTGCTGACCTTCGAAAATCAATCAGTTCTGATCGATGCGGGTGAATACAGGGTTGGACAACAAGTATTGCTGCCGTTTTTCAAGAAAAAACAAGTCACCCAACTCAGCACCGTCCTCATTACCCATCCCCACTTTGACCACTACGGCGGCCTCATTGCGCTTTTAGAGGCGGGGTTTCCAATCGGGGTCATTTACATTTACCCCATTCCCGAGGCTCTTTGCCTCAAAGAACCCTGGGGCTGCAAATTCGAAGACCTCGAAAAAATTCGATCTTTGGCACGCCTTCGACAAATCCCCGTAAAGCCGATGTCTGAGTTCAAAAACTTCGTTTGGTCCGGCCATGCCCGATTAGACAACCTCTTTTATTTTCCTAAGAACCGAAGCCCAATTCCCGATGATGATATTAACGATGCTTCACTCATTGCCCGCCTAACCGTCTATGGAAAGCGCGTTTTGTTCACCGGAGACCTCAATGGTCGTCTAGGTGAATGGTTAGCTCAAAAACACCCGAAGGACCTCAAAGCCGATATTTTGAAATTTCCGCATCACGGAACCGAGGGCGCTGCCCCGGATATTTTTTTCAATGCAGTTCAGCCAAAGTTTGGAATGATTCCAAGTCCAAAAAATCTTTGGTGTTCTGACCGAAGCAGCCGCATGCGAAATTGGATCAGGCATGCCAAAATCCCGGGCTACGTGAACGGTCTCCATGGCTCAGTGGATGTGAAAATTCTCCCTGATGGGAGCTTTCAATTTGCAACCGAAAAGCCATTTAACCGAAAATCACCTTGTGGAAATGAATGATGCCCAAGCTCTCTATCATCGTCCCCGTTTATAACGAAGAACATCACCTCATTGAAGTCATTGACGTTTTAATGCAATCCCCCTGCCCGATTGATCGCGAATGGATTTTTGTAGACGACTGCTCGCGAGACGGCAGCCTGCCTATTCTTCACGATCTTTCAAAAAAATACGGATTTCGGGTGATTGAACAAAACCCCAACCAAGGCAAGGGAGCCGCTGTGATTCGTGGAATTCAAGAAGCCAAGGGTGACTTGATCATGATTCAGGATGCCGACTTCGAATACGACCCCAACGACGTCCAAGCGCTGCTTCAACCCATTTTGGAAAACCGGGCAGACGTGGTCTATGGCAGCCGGTTCAAAAAAACCGTCACCCAAGTCCATCGAACCTATCACTATTTCGTCAATCGACTTCTCACTATCCTGAGTAATTTACTCTCAGGGATTTACCTGACGGATATGGAAACTTGTTACAAGATTTTTCGAGCAGACCTCCTTCAACCCATGCAACTCAAATCCCGTCGTTTTGGCATCGAGGTCGAACTGACCGCCTATATCGCCAAAACACGCGCCAGGATTCATGAACTTCCGATCTCCTACTATCCTCGTACTGTGCTGCAGGGCAAAAAAATCAATTGGAAGGACGGGGTCGCGGCCCTAGGTCACTTGATTCGCTTTAATTGGTTCACGCCGCCCGAGCAGGCTTTTCACCGCCTCCCTGAACGTTATTCGGCTAGAAAATAGGCAAGAAGACCTAATCTATTTGAATGTTTTGTGGTGAAATGATTTAAATCTTCACTTCAACTGCCCATTTCAACCGTAGAGATAGGATCTGGAACCGCCCCTATGACCGATCGGCCGTTAGTTTTTATCCCGACCTATAACGAGAGCGAAAACGTCGAACCTCTTTTTTTGGAAATCCAAAATCTGGGGCTGGAACTCGATGTTCTTTTCGTGGACGACAACTCATCGGACGGAACCGGCCAAATTCTAGACCAACTCGCGCAAAAGCATTCCAACGTCAAAGTGGTTCACCGCTCCGGAAAACTAGGGATTGGGAGCGCTCATAAAGCCGGAATCCGCTGGGCCTATGACCATGGCTACCAACATCTTGTGACCATGGATTGTGACTTTACGCACCCTCCTCGGTACATTCCAGAAATTCTAAAAAAAGCTACAGGGGGGGTGTCATCGGCATTCCCCGTCGAAGCGATGGGTACATCGTCAAGATTGCCCGCAGACGAGGCCGCAGGGAGGCGAGTCGACCAAAGCGCACTCCCCGTGCGCTGCGGGAGCGAGGCGACCGAGAACGAAGTATGCGGGCAATATCGACGATGTACCAACGGCGGTTACGATATCGTCGTAGGCTCGCGGTACCTTCAAGAAAACAGCCTCAAAGAGTGGAATTTTTATCGCAAAGTCCTCACCTACACCGGCCATTTTCTCACGGGGCTGCTTTTAGGCATGAAGTACGATGCGACCGGCGGATTTCGCTATTATCGCTTGAGCACGATTCCTCGTTACGCCTATGACGTGGTCACCTCGGATGGATATTCGTTTTTCTTTGAAAGCCTGTACGTCTTCCATTTCAACAAATATAAAATCGCGGAAATTCCGATTCCGCTCCCAAAACGCACCTACGGCCATTCTAAGATGGTCTTTACTGAAATCAAAAACAGCGTCCGACTTTTATTTACCATTTATTTTAAGACGCTTTTTAATCGAGAAAAGTTCGAAATCTATGAACCCTTTTCGACTGACCCCTCCCAAAAGCCCAATCCAGACGAGCAGGGATGGGATTCTTATTGGGCTAACCAAAAAAGCCACGCCGGCGGCCTGCTTTATGACGCCATCGCCGCTTTTTATCGAAAATTCATCATTCGCCGTTCGTTAAACTGGTTTACCGAAAAATACTTTTCGCCAGGTGCCGCCATCTTGCACGCCGGGTGCGGCAGCGGCCAGGTGGATGCCGATATTCGGAATCATTTTAAAATCACCGGACTAGACATCTCACTCAACGCCCTTCATTTTTACAAAAGAACCAACAAAGACCTTTGTAAAACGCTCCACGGAAGCATTTTTGAAATTCCGATGCCCTCCCGTTCTTTAGATGGAATTTACAATCTGGGCGTCATGGAGCACTTTACTGAGTCCGAGATTTGTAAAATTTTGGGTGAATTCCACCGTGTCTTAAAGCCAAAGGGACGCATGGTCATTCTTTGGCCGCCGGAGTTTGGCCTCAGCGTGCTATTCTTTAAGAGTTTGAAATGGGTCTTTACCCACATTCTCAGAAAAAAGGACGTTAAATTTCACCCCGACGAGATCACTCGGGTTCGCTCAAAAAAACAGGTGATTCAGTTATTTGAATCGGCTGGGTTTTCTGTGCTTGAATATTACTTTGGCCCCAAGGACGTGTTCACTTACTCAGTTATTTGCCTTGAAAAACAAGAGCAGGCTGTGGTTTCTTCAAAATCGGAGAATGGAAGCGCATGTACACTGAAATCGAAAAATGCCGGATCTGTGGAAACACGGATTTAGTCACCATCATGAATCTTGGAAACTCCTCTTTGACAGGGGTGTTTCCTCGCACGCCGACTGAAGCGGTAGGTTCATTCCCCCTTGAGCTGGTCAAATGCACTGAAACCCCTCAGGGAAACACCTGCGGCCTCGTGCAGCTCCGTCACACCGGTGAACTGGGCGAAATGTATGGCATGAATTATGGCTACCTCTCAAGCCTCAATCATTCGATGGTCACGCATCTGAACAATAAGATCAAAAAGATCCTCGCCCGCGTCCAACCCAAAGCAGGCGACCTCGTGATCGACATCGGCAGCAATGACAGCACGACACTTCAGGCCTACCCCAAAGACCTCACCCTCCTGGGAGTAGATCCCACCGGTGTGAAGTTCAAACACCTCTACCCGAGCCATATTGGCCTGATCCCTGATTTTTTCTCAGCCAAAGCGGTTCAGGCGAAAATGGGGGCCAAAAAAGCCAAAATCATCACGTCGATTTCGATGTTTTATGACCTCGAGGATCCGACCGCTTTTGTCGAACAGGTTTATGAATGCCTCGACAGCGATGGGGTCTGGATCCTTGAGCAAAGTTACCTCCCCACCATGCTTGAAACCAATTCCTACGACACCATTTGTCACGAACACCTTGAATACTACGCACTGAAGCAAATCAAGTGGCTGGCTGATAAAGTGGGCTTCTGTATCATTGACCTCGAAAAAAATGACATCAATGGCGGAAGCTTTTCACTCATGCTCCGTAAGAAGCAAAATGCAAACGATACTCACGCCCCTGTCGTCGACCAGTGGATGGCTCAAGAGCATGAAATGGGACTCCATACCCTGAAACCCTATATTGAATTCGGTCACCGCGTTGAAAAGCATTGCGCTGACCTCGTCTCTTTTCTGACCACGGCTAAAAAGAATGGCCAAAAGGTTTTGGGCTACGGCGCCTCAACCAAGGGCAATGTGCTTTTGCAGTACTGTAAAATCACGAGAGATGAGTTGCCTTATATTGCTGAAGTCAATCCGGATAAGTATGGCCGTTATACCCCCGGTACCCAAATCCCCATTATCTCAGAGCCTGAAGCCAAAGACATGCAGCCCGATTATTTCCTGGTTCTTCCCTGGCATTTTCGCGAAGGGATTTTGAAGCGCGAAACCGCCTATCTCAAATCAGGTGGAAAATTTGTGTTTCCGCTTCCAAATTTGTCGATTGTTTCAGGTGAATGAGCGCGCCGAAGATTTGTCTAGCGGCATTTCTCATATTGAGCGCGGTTATTCGCGTCGTTTTCATCGAAGGGGCCCTCCCCTATAGTCGACACGTGGATGAACAAGCCATTATTCCGCATGCGGCTCGGATCCTGAAAACGGGCGACCTGGAGCCCAGTATTTACGTTTATCCTTCGCTCCCGATCTATTTAACCTCGATTTTTCAGGGGCTCGGCTATCTGAACGAAAAAGCTCACGGCCGAATGAGCCAGCTCGCAGAGTTCGACGGGCGGGTCTATCCCTATTTTGTGCAGCCCAGTGTGATGCTTTTTCCTAAGCTACTTTTCGCGGGATTTTCAGTCCTTGTCCTATGGCTCGGCGGGATTTTGGCCGCGCAAATCACAGGATGGAGTTGGGCGCTCATCGTAGCTCCCTTGTTCATTTCAGTCTCAGACCTCTTTTTTTACCACTCTTGGCTCTATATCAATTTGGATATCGCCGCCTCTTTAGGGGTCCTCGGAGCTTTGATCTACCTGGTTCACGCTTGGCCCAAAGACTCATGGACTCACAAAGCCATTATCCCGGGGATTCTTTGCGGCCTAACGGCTGCATGCAAATACCCTCATGGGCTCATTGTTTTACCTTTTCTGATCGCCATCATGGCGATTTCAAGGTCCAAGTTTTTCAAATATGCGGCTGGGCTTTTTGCCAGTTTGCTGCTGACTTTTGTCGTGTCGATGCCCTATAGCGTGCTTCGATGGAGACATTTTTTAGAAGAACTCGAGTGGCAAAAAAACATCTACAAGAACGGACATTTTGGCTTCACCGTCCCGAGCGGACTTCCTCATCTGATGATTCAGCTTCGACAGTTTGTCGAGGAATATGGCATGGGTCTTTGCCTCCTTTCGTTGGTAGGAGTGGCTTGGCTCGTCTATCGACATCGAAAACTGGGCCTAGCCCTGATTTCCTACCCGGTGGGGTACCTGATTTATTTTTGCACCAACAAGGCCAATATCACTCGAACCCTTTTACCCGTTTATGTGATGCTCGCGGTTTTTGCGACTGTCGGCGCAGGGGGCCTAACTGACTGGCTCAAAGCTCGCTTTTTGGCCCTGAAGCGGCCGGTTGCGGTGCGGGCGGCTCCATGGGCTGTGAGTCTATTGATCTTAGCCACTCTTCCCTGGGCACAAATCAAAAAGACCTATGCCGTCCAAGAAGACTCCAGAAACCGTGCCACCACTTGGATCCAAACTCACCTCCCCAAAGGATCCGAGCTGATTATCCCTTCAGAAATGCAGATGGACTTGAGGCCTTGGACAAAGGATTACAAAACCCAGGAAATCCCTTTTAATACGAAGGAATTTGATCCGAAGTTAGTCGAAAAAATGGCCCAATCCAAAACCCGAGATATATATTTTCTTGTTCCTGAATTTAGTTTTGACGAACGCTGGCCCGCGCTCGCCAAGCAAACAGAGGCCATGAATCGCCGCTTTGATACATCCAAAGCGATCAAGAAATTCGAAGGAGAATACGGGGTTTTGATTATGTATCAACCACCCGTAGCCTGGGGAAATCCTCGATTTGCGATTCATAAAGGACTTGAACCTGCGCAGCCATAACGGAAAAATCTCATGATTCCACCCTTTTTCTGGCCACTTCTTCTCTGGCCGCTCGGGCTCGCTTTATCACTTTGGCCCGTCGTTTCATCGATCCCGTCGATCACATCAATCACATTGATCGGCAAATACCTGCCCGCCGACCCAGGCGATACGCGTTTTTGTATGTATGCGCTTGAACATGGCTACCGCTGGCTAGCCCGAATGCCAGGCCATCTGAGCTTTTGGGATCCCCCCTTCTTCTTTCCGGCCAAAAACATCATGGCCTATTCTGAAACCTTGATCACGTCGGCGCCCCTGTATTGGCTTTGGCGCGTGTTACTACACGCCCCCGATCCGGCCTATGGGTTTTGGCTTTTGAGCGTGATGAGTCTCAATTATTGGTTTTTTTACCTTTGGGTACGCCGAGATTTTGACCTCAAGCCCTGGGCAGCCGCGCTGGGCGCTTTTCTCTTTGCCTTTGGGAGCCCACGAGTCAGCCAACTGGGCCACCCCCAGCTCATGCCACAATTTTTCAGCGTTCTTGCCATTCACGCGCTGATTCGAATTTTTTCAACCCCCTCGACCCACCTGAATTTTCGCCGCGGTTTTGGATGGATCGGCGTGTTTTTTCTTTCATGCGTGGCCCAGCTTTGGACGAGTTTTTACCTGGGCTGGTTTTTAGCCATGACGCTCTTTGGGCTGACTTGTTGGGCTTTTTGCAAAGCCCTCTGGCGATCTCGAATCATCGAGACGATCAAAAGCTATCGCAAGGCTTTCATTTTTTGGGGAGCGATCTCAATCCTCACGTTGATTCCTTACGCTCAACACTATGGAGCGGTCAGCCGTCAAGTGGGGATGGGGGATTTTGGGCGGGTAGGCCCGTGGATTCCAAAATTGAGTTCCTGGCTCTACATGGGCCGTGGCAGCTGGCTTTACAACTGGATGCATGAGTTAGAACCGTGGGGTCTGATTCTTAAAAATGGAATTGCCCACGAACACGCCATTGGCGTGGGCTTTCTCTCGCTCATTTTGTCGTTGGCGGGGCTTTATCTCGAAAAGGGCCGGACCTCGATTCGAATTTTGGGAGTTGCGGCGGCCGGACTCTTTGTCGCTTCCACCCGGTTTTTTCCGCATGTGGCGCTCTGGGGTATTTTGTACGAAGTATTGCCCGCCGCTGGCGCGATTCGTGCGGTGGCCCGCGTGGGCTTGATCACCTTGATTCCACTCTCTTTGGGCCTCGCGCTTTGGTTCAATCGTAGAAAAACGGTTTGGGTGCCGGTACTGTTGGGGGCTTTTTGCATTTTAGAGCAAGCCCATTCAATCGCTTATTACGATAATTCTCAATCCATTGCCGAAATCGCGGAGTTTTCGAAGCTCATCGACCCCGCTCGATGCCGGTATTTTTTTCTTTCACCGCGTTTCATGCCAGATGCGCTGGATATTCCAGGCACCGCTTCTCGCTTTTGGCGCAATCAACCGGGGGCGCGACGGATTTCGTGGCGCTATCAGTTGGACGCGATGTGGGTCGGTCTCGCCACCGGGGTTCCGACCTTGAACGGTTACTCCGGCAATTTTCCTCCGGGCTGGGGAGACTCAATGTTTCAAAATGGGATTCTTACGCCAGCCGATATCACTCGACTCGACGGGGACCTCACCCACTGGCTCCAACATGAAGGGCTTTCGCGCGAGGGGTTGTGTTGGATTTCGCCTGAGATGCGGGAGCAGTAAAGGACCAAGCTACCGCCACTCCATTACGGCCAACAACGACTGCCCTAGCGGCACTCGGGTCGCCCGGTGAATCCAATCGTCTGCGCGGCTCACATAGGGACAAAGCCGCTCAAAAGCCGCAATCGACTGCAACCCGATCTGCCGACGGCGCAATAACCGGCCATGAAAGAGCCATCCGGCGAGGCCAAGGAGGTTGAAGTACCGCAAAGTGAGCCGAGCATCCGGCGCGACTTGAGTCACCATTCGCCTGAAATCCGGCGCTGAATACCGTCTATGATGCCCAAACCGTCGATCTAAAGATCCGAAAGCCCACGCATGTGCGGGCACAAAACTCACGAGCCGCCGTGGTCCAGATGCGCGACTCTTTCTGAGTAACTCCGAAAGACGCAAAAAAACTTGATGGTCCTCTTGAATATGCTCGAGCACATTAAAAGAAATAATCGTGTCGAGGTTCTCGTTCACATAGGGCGTCAAATCATCCTGCGCCAAATCCAAACTTGCGATCTGAAGCGGCCCTCTTTTTTCCCCATGTCGAAGTCCCATCTGATTCATCAAGACCTTCAAAAGAGCCGGATCGGTTTCGGTCAAAATCAACTTTTCCCGCACGGGCAACCACTGAGACATATTACCGATGCCCGCCCCAAATTCGAGGATGCGTGAACCTAAAAAAGGCTCGATCGTACGGTAAATCCACCGCTGATAGTGATGGGCTTGGGCCAGCGCCTCGAGCTCAAAGTGATCTTCTGGAAGACGATCCTGAGCCTCTGGCCCGCTCACAAACACTCCCAAACCAACGCGCGCCACTCACCCAACTCTCTTTTAAGCGGCGTCTGCCCGCCCAACAAACCAGCATATCTGGTGGCAACTTCGTCCACATCCTTTTCAATGAGCCCCGACAAAATCAGCGTCCCTCCCGGGCGCTGGACGCGCGCCACGAGCTCTGACGCAAATTCCAAAAGTACCGGTTTCAAAATATTAGCGATCACGACCTGAAAATGCCCGTGAGATACCCCATCCGAGGCCTCCAGCGTTTGCGAATACGTAATCCGCCCTGCGACGTCATTGAGCTGCGCGTTTTCAATCGCGTTATCGATTGCCAAAAGATCGACTTCAACCCCTTGGACCTGAGCCCCCAAGAGTGCCGCACCCACGGACAAGATCCCCGAACCGCTGCCAAAATCAAGCACTCGAGTCCCTTTTAAAGGGCGTCGGAGCGAACACTCCCCCAGCGCCTGAAGACACATCTGAGTGGTCTCGTGAGTTCCTGTGCCAAAGCCCGCTCCGGGGTTGATGCGCAAAACCACATCTCCCGGCGTGACACCCGCTTGGCTAGCAGAAACCCAAGGTGGAAGAATTCTCCAAAACGGCTGAACCTGAACCCCCCCTGGATTCGCTAAAAAGGAGGCCTTCCATTGAGCATCCCAATCTTCAGCTTTTTGCTCGTGAATGCCTTGGGTGACAAGCTCAGGCATCTTCTGAAGCCGTGCCTGCGCGGCCATGGCCTGCTCCTGGGTTCCAAAATAAAGCTCGGCCTCGGCAATTTCTTGAGCCGCCATCCAATCCCGTTCGCGCGGAGCTTCGCCCGAATCCACCGTCCAGGCCTCGGCCTCTAGCCCGGCTTGAGCGGCGTCCTCGCACAGCAGGGTTCCTTCATGGACGCCTTGAAGCCCATGACTGCCAAACTCCTGCCAAAGCCAAGCATAAAACTCTTCGCGGTCGAGCGAGCTTTCTTCAACCTGAATTTTTTGCGGAATCGCTAACCGCAACACATAAGTGGCCTGAGACATCTCACGCTGGAGGAGTTGAGTGATCCCCACCGCCTCCGTTGCCCTCACTGTTGCTACCACCGCCAGACGAAGGATTCTCCGGTGGATTGGGTATCACCACCGGTAAATTCGAAGTTTGAGAGCCCTCAACAATCACCGGTAACGCCGAAGGATTGATAGGACTGACGCCCAAAGGCAGAATTTTAGGTCGACCTCCTGCTTTCGGACCACTCGGACTTCTTGGCTCCACGTCCCGACGCTGACGACCGCCGCCGCGCCGACCGCGACGTCCCCGCCGACCGTCCGGATCTTCGTCTCCGGCACCGGCCGGAGGATTTCGACCACTCACCGGCCGACGATTCACCTCGGCAGGCGTGCCACCGCCCGCCCCCAGACGTGCCAAAGCCGCATCTTGAGTCGCTTGGGCCCGTAAAAAAGCCAATCGATCTTCTTCGCTGTAATCATCATCCATGGGGCCACGCCCCTCGGTCTGAGGTGTCTCGCCCTCTAAAACCGGAGAAACAGAAGAAGAAGGAGTGGCCGAAGCCACAGGATTGACCCCATTAACCGGAGTAATCGGAGTAATTCGAGGCACCACGAGCGCCACCGGTCCAACGGACTCGGATGAGCCTGGCCCGGCATAGGCCATACCATCCACGGCTGGCGATCGAGGCTGAACCACGCCTGGGGAGCGATTCCGGTCGGACCCTCGGTTTCGATTACGGCCGCGATCCCGATCGCGTCCATTCTCCCGATCCGTTTGAGGCAGAACGCGGTCGCCCTTGTCCTGTTTGTCGCCGATGACTTCAAACCTCTCCAAATGGAAGTCCGGCATGGCCTGCAAATAGATTTGCTTGCGATAGCGCCGCTCGAGCTGATCCACGGTCTCGCGCTCATCAATGGCCAAAATATCGATCACATCCGGATGAGCCTGGATCAACACTTTTCCAAATTCGCGTTCGATCCCGATTCGTTCGATTTCGCGAAAAATTTCGTAAGCAAGCGTGAGCTTGCCCTTAACGAACCCTTTGCCCTCACAATGAGAACAGCTGTCGCAAAGCGCGCGGACCATCGTATCGCGCGTGCGTTTACGAGTCATTTCAACCAATCCCAACTCCGAAATCTTGAGAATCGTGGGTCGCGCCCGATCCTTTTTCAAGGCCTCTTCGAGCGCTCGATAAACGCGCTGTTTGTTTTCTTCTTTTTCCATGTCGATGAGATCTAAAATAATAATCCCACCGCAATTGCGTAGCCGCAGCTGATAGGCGATCTCGAGGACTGCCTCGAGATTGGTTTTAAGAATCGTGTCTTCGAGATTCTTTTTACCCACAAACCGGCCCGTATTCACGTCAATCGCAACCAGCGCCTCCGCCTGATCGACCACAAGATAACCGCCCGACTTGAGCCATACCTTGCGTTCCAACGCGCGCGCCAGTTCAATCGAAATATTGTAGGCGTCAAAAATCGGCACATCACCGTGATAGAGTTCCACCTTTTGCTTGAGCAGCGGCATGAAGTGCGAAACAAACCGCTGAATTTCGTTATAGTGATAACGAGAGTCCACGACGATCTTATCGATATCCTCCGTCACCCAATCGCGAATGGCGCGAAGCACCGAGTTGAGGTCTTCATAAACCAGCGCAGGGGCCGTGACTTGCGAAGCTTTTTCACGAATTTCGCCCCACAAACGGCTCAAATATTCCACATCCTGCTTAATCCGTTTTTCGCTTTGGCCGCGACCGCTGGCGGTGCGAACAATAAAACCTAAACCCTTGGGCCGACTCCGCTCGACATATTCACGAAGCTTGCGACGTTCATCATCGCGCTCAATTCTGCGCGAAACGCCGACGTGATCAATCGTGGGCATACAGACCAAGTGGCGCCCCGGAAGACTGATATGGCAAGTTAACCGTGCGCCTTTAGTGGCAATGGGATCCTTCGCCACCTGCACGATGACTTCTTGTCCTTCTTTCAATAAATCTTGGATATTGGCCTGCCCTCTCGGAGGTTTTCCGGAAGGTTTGGACTTGATACGCCGATCTTTTGAACGGGGCTCTTTAAACTCCGGACGCCTGGCGGCTTGAATCACGGAAACCGGCCGAACCGGATTACCTGAGTTGACCTCAGTAGGTCGTCCCTCTTGGCCAATCGACTCTGCGCCCGCAGAACTCGACAAAGCATCATTGATGCCGACTTGGTCACTTAAGGCCGATCGATCTGAATCGCCCTCTCCATCATCAGCGACCTGTTCGTGCATCGAATCAGGAAGGGTCTCGCTCGCCGCAGACACCGGCGTGATCTGCGTTTGCGCTGGCTTTTCAAGCTGAGCATCACGTGGGGCGCGCTTCCTAAAACGGCCGCCGCGACGGCCTCGACGATGACGGCGCGGCCGCCCCGCCTCATCTCCACCTTCCGCCCCCCCCTCTGAACCCTCACTCGGGGACGCCGCGGTCTCAGGCGCAAGGGTACCTTCGGGCTTTTCATCTGAACCACCAGGAGCGTCAGACGAATGGCCAGATGAGTCATCCGATCCGTCGCCGGGAGGAGGACACATTCCTACTGGCTCACCGCTGCCCTCGTCAGAATCTTCTTCATCCCCTGGCTCAACATCAACCTGAGTGGCGATATCGTCCATTTCGTCATCCACATCCTCACCACCGACAGCAACAGGCGAAATTAAGGGCTCAGGATTGGGCACCGGACCCGACTCCGACTCCGACTCTTCGATCGATTGAACAACTTCGCCAACCTCAGACGTCTCGCCTTCTTCAGCTTCCCAAATTTCCGAATGAACATGGACATCGTCCACATACAAAAACGCAGCCTTTTCTAACCCAATATCTACAAACGCAGCCTGCATCCCAGGAAGAACCCGGGTCACGCGGCCTTTGTAAATATTTCCAACGATCCCTTTTCCAGTGGCTCGTTCAATCAGAAGATCTTGGATCTCCCCGTTTTCCATTAACGCGATGCGCGTTTCCGGCAGTGAAGCATTGATAATTAGCTCTGTTGACATAAAACTCCCTAACTCAAAAAGCGCCTAAAAACGTGCAGTTAGCACGTCAAAAGGTCACCAGTTTAGGGAAACAACAGGCATCCAAAACCGTGTCGGTTCAACGGGAGGCAAAACAGCGGCCAAACTGACAGCCCCTCTGAATCCCGTTTCCAAGTTGAGATGATGAACGTTAGAGGCGCTTGACCTCCGCAATTGTGTCGTGGACCCGGGTTGTCGAAATTCGACATAATCATCAAACCCGTCCTGCACAGGCCTTCCCATGAGACCGTAAACCAGAATCCCGATACCCACTACGGCGCCAATTGAGGCCCCATAAGCGGTATTCATCAGATGTTTTCCTGGTTGATCATAAAAAGGCAACGTCGAGGCTCCCAAAACCGTACCCACGGCAATACTGACGCCCATGGTTTCCAAAATTAAATTTCCAGAATTGGCGCGCGCCATACGCGGCGCGGAAAGAGGTACTCCTAGCAATCCGAATGCGGCTAACAAAATTCCTAATCTCTGGGGCATCCGCAATGCGTCAAACCTACCAATCCACCTCCAAAGGTAACGAAACAAGCTTAACACTTCAAGCAAAAAGTATAAACAGGACCGTTATTTGAAATTTGCCCGACCTAAATCACTCATGTATAAGGCTAACCATGACTCTTTCTCGCAGCGCTGCCTTTGATCGTGTCGTCTGGATTGTGCTCGACGGAGTGGGCGCAGGTGAACTCCCTGATGCGTGCGACTACGGCGACTCAGGCTCCAATAGCCTAGGTAACGTCGCAAAAGCCCTAAAGACAAAGACCGGGAGGCTTCTACAAATCCCTCACATGGAAGCCATGGGCATCGGAAATATTACTTCCATTGAAGGGGTCCCTCCACGGTGGGACGGAAAAGGCGAAGGAGCCTTTGGCCGTGCGCTCGAACTCTCCACCGGAAAAGACACGACCTCCGGCCACTGGGAAATGGCAGGCTTGGTGGTTAAGAAAGCCTTTACGACGTACCCCAATGGTTTTTCAGCTGAGATCATTGATCGATGGTGTCGAGAAAATAACCTTCCAGGTGTCCTCGCCAATAGATCGGCCAGCGGCACTGAAATCATTAAAGAACTCGGCACTGAGCATGTCCAAACTGGAAAACCCATTCTCTACACCAGCGCGGATAGCGTGTGGCAAGTCGCCGCTCACGAAGAATCCTTTGGCCTCGAACGACTTTATTCGATTTGCAAATCAGCCCGTAAACTCTGCAACGAATTGCAGATCAGCAGAGTGATTGCGCGCCCTTTTGTCGGCAACCCTTCGCAAGGAATCCCCTACAAAAGAACTTATCACCGCAAAGATTATTCGCAGTTGCCCTTTGCCCCCACCTACCTCGACCACCTCCACCATCAAGGTATACCGACCTTGGGTATAGGTAAAATTTCAAACATCTACGCAGGACAAGGGATTGCCAAAAATATTGATACCGAAGGTAATACCGATGGTCTGCGCGTTTTACTTGAGCAATTAGACAGCCAAACCCGTGGCCTGCTTTTTTGCAATCTCATTGATTTTGACATGCTTTACGGGCACCGCCGTGACATCGAAGGTTATGCTTTGGCCCTCGAAGAATTTGATCGCACGATTCCCGAAATTAAAAAACGTATGAACTCCCGAGATCTTCTCCTCATTGTTTCAGACCACGGCAATGATCCGACTTTTATAGGAACCGATCATACTCGTGAATATATTCCACTTCTGGCCTACACTCCCGCAGCTCCCGGAGGCCCCATCGACCTGGGTACTCGTCAGAGCTTTGGCGACGTGGGCGCGACAGTCATCCACGCCCTGTTAGGACAGTCTGCGACTTTAAAGGGTCTGGCTGGCTCTTCATTTTTACCAGAAATGGAAATCGCATGAAACTTTCTCCTGCGTGGGTCATTCAAAAAAAACGGGATGGACAAGAGCTAGATCCAGTAGAAATCCAAGAATTCATCCACGGCGTCACCACGGGCGAAATTCCGGATTATCAAGCCACCGCCTTCTTGATGGCGGTTTTTTTTAAAGGAATGACCGCCGCAGAAACCAGCGCCCTCACTCAAGCGATGCTCAAAAGCGGCGAACACTATTCACTGAGCGCCGTCAAGGGGCCTAAGGTCGATAAACATTCCACCGGCGGCGTCGGCGATAAGGTCTCGATTATTCTCGCGCCACTCGCGGCCGCCTGCGGAATCAAAGTACCGATGATGGCCGGACGCGGCCTTGGACATAGCGGCGGAACACTCGACAAGATGGAAGCGATCTCGGGCTTTGAGGTTCAGGTTCCCTTTCCACGTTTTGTCGAAATCCTTCAAAGCGTGGGTTGCGCGATCATCGGCCAAAGCGCAAAAATTGCGCCAGCCGACAAAAAACTCTATGCTTTGCGAGATGTCACGGCCACCGTTGAGTGCATCCCCCTCATTGTCGCCTCCATTCTTTCAAAAAAAATTGCGGAAGGAACAGACGCGCTTATTTTGGACGTAAAAGTGGGCAACGGCGCGTTCATGAAAACCCGGGATCAGGCTCGTAAACTTGCGCAAGCGCTCACCCGTTGTGCAAAAAAACTAGGTCTCCCTTGCCGCGCTATACTCACTAACATGGATCAACCCCTGGGCCGCAGCGTCGGAAACGCCCTAGAAGTCGCGGAGTGTATCGCTGTGTTACGTAATGAAAAATACGGCCAACTCTGCTGCTCCGACCTCAAAGAGCTCACGATTCAACTTTGTGCGCAAATGTTAGTGCTGGGCAAAGTGAGCAAAAATATCGCCGAAGCCAGAAAACTCACCATCACCCGATTAGCGGATGGCAGCGCGTGGAAATGCTTTGAGGCCATGGTCAAGGCCCAAGGCGGCGATCTTTCTCAGATCCAAAACCCTAAACTCCTCCCAACGGCGCCCCTTCAATTGGAATGGAAAGCTAAAAAGCGCGGCTACATTTCGAAAATGAATACCGAAACCATTGGGCGTATCCTCATTGAACTCGGAGGGGGACGCAAAAAAGCCACTGATCACGTTGATCACGCCGTGGGACTTGTCTTGAGTCGAAAACTGGGCGCACGCGTGGCCATAGGCGACACCATCGCGATCATTCACGCACCGGAGTCGATATCCAAAGATCGTTTAGCGGAAATCGAAACCCTCTTTCAAAGTTCAATTGAAATCACGGCCGTTCGCAAGCCGGTTCCCAAACTCATCATAGAAATAATTTGAAGTTATTTTAGGAGATATCGTGATCGAATCCAACAGCACCGTTTATCAAAAACTTCGCGAGGCCACTGCTCTCATTCAGAGCCGAACCTCACTCAAACCCAAGGTGGCCGTTATTTTAGGCTCTGGCTTAGGGTCGCTCGCTCATCAAGCCAAGGATGCGGTGGCCATTTCTTACACGGATATCCCCCATTTTCACGGAACGACGATCGAAGGGCATGCGGGCCGCATGATGATCGGAAATTTTCATGGAGTCCCCACGGTTTTTCTTCAAGGCCGCTTTCATTATTACGAAGGCTACCCCATGGAAGAAGTCGTTTTTCCGACCCGCGTTGTTTGTGCGCTCGGAATTGAGACTTTGATCCTGACCAACGCGGCCGGAGGGGTCAATACCCGCTTTAGACCCGCGGATCTCATGATCATCGAAGATCACATCAATCTCATGGGCGACAACCCACTCAAAGGCCCTCATTTGAGCGAACTCGGACCCCGCTTTCCTGATTTGACTGAAGCCTACTTCAAAGTGGGGGTTGCCACGCTGAAAGAGGTCGCTGCCGAAATTGGCATCCCGATTCACTGTGGCGTATACGCCGGCCTGGTGGGTCCCACCTATGAAACCCCCGCCGAGATCCGAATGTTACGCACACTCGGAGCCGACGCCATCGGGATGTCCACGGTTCCTGAGACGATCGCAGCCAATCACCTGGGCGTTCGGGTGGCGGGAGTCAGTTGCATTACCAATCTGGCGGCGGGCCTCTCGCCCAATAAACTCACCCACGCGGAAGTCATCGAAAATTCTAAAATAGGTGCGGAACAAATGGGCAAACTTCTTGAAAAAGCCATTCCCCGCCTCATTCATACCCCGGGGCAGTCTTCTGAAAAGGCAAAAACATGACCACCGTCCCATCCGATCTCTACCAAGCGGCCTGTGCCGCCCGGCAAAACGCTTATAGCCCCTACAGCCATCACAAAGTGGGAGCGGCGATTCGTACGATAGACGGCAAGCTATTTTCTGGGTGCAATGTCGAAAACTCCTCCTACGGCGGCACGGTGTGCGCGGAACGCACGGCCATTTTCAAAGCCGTCAGTGAGGTCGGGCCAGGCATGCGAATCGCCGAAGTGGTCGTCGTCACTGACGCCACTCCGCCATGGACTCCTTGCGGTTTTTGCCGCCAAGTTCTCGTTGAATTTGCGTCGGCCGAAACGCTGGTGCATTCCACCAACCTCTCCGGTCAAGCCAACACCCTGCGCTTAGGTGAACTTTTGCCGGAAGCCTTTACGTCGGCTCATCTTCAAAAGTAAAAATGGCCAACCCAACCGGAAACGAAACTTGGATTTTCAACGGAACCGTTTGCACTCAAGACGAAAAACGCCGGGTTCTTCGCGCGCACCTTCGAATCCTCGATGGTAAAATTGATGCAATAACCCCTAAAAAACCCCGACGGATTTCGCCCGGCGCCGAAGTCATCGATGCCACGGGTCTCACTCTTTTACCCGGTTTTGTTCAAGCTCACATTCACCTTTGCCAGACGCTTTTTCGCAATCAAGCGGACGATCTCGAACTCTTGGATTGGCTATCCAAACGAATTTGGCCCTTGGAAGCCGCTCACACCGAAGAAACCCTGCATACAAGCGCGCTTCTGGGGATTCACGAACTTCTCGCCTCGGGCACCACCTGTATCTTGGATATGGGAACCGTTCGGCATACTGAAGCCATTTTTGAAGCGGTCCGCGAAAGTGGCATTCGAGCGAGCGTGGGCAAGTGTTTAATGGATCATCCTCAAACCACCCCCCCCAGCCTCCGAGAAGCCACGCGCGACGCCTTGGACGAAGCCTCCGCCCTCTTTGACCGATGGAATGGCCGCGAAAACGACCGAATTCGGGTGTCCTATGCTCCTCGTTTTGTGATTTCCTGCACCGAAGGCCTCCTCACCGAAGTCACACTCCGAGCAAAAGAGCAGAAGGCGCTGATTCACACCCATGCCAGCGAGAATCTCAAAGAAATTCAAATGGTCAAACAGCTCGTTCATTGCGAAAATATCGAATACCTTCATCAGCTCGGCATGACTTCGCCCCGTCTAGTATTAGCCCATTGCGTGTGGCTTAAACCCAATGAAAAAGAAATTCTTCAACGGAGCGGCACCCATATCGTGCACTGTCCGAGTTCAAATATGAAGCTGGCCTCGGGCTTTGCGCATATTCCAGATTTACGCGCGCGCGGAATCAATGTCGCCCTGGGTGCGGACGGCGCACCTTGCAATAATAATCTCGATATTTTCCGCGAAATGCGCTTAGCCGCGCTGATCCACAAACCCTCGGCGGGCCCCAAAGCCATGCGCGCCCAAGAAGTATTAGACATGGCCACACGGGATGGCGCCAAGGCCCTCGGGTGGCAAAACTCGATCGGATCGATTGAGGTCGGCAAACGGGCCGACCTCGTTGCCCTGGACCTAAACACCCTGACAAACACGATTCCAGCCCGTTCGACCCTCGATCCTGAGGCCATTGCCTCCTCCATTGTATACTCTTCCAACCCTTTTCATGTCCGTTTGACCCTCGTCGATGGAAAAGTATTGTTCCAAAAAGGACGAGTAACCACCATTTCAGCTCGGAAATTATTGGAAAAAGTCCATCGGGCCCAAGAACAAATGGCTCAAAAAATGGATTTACCCTTTTCTCGTAAAAAACCCAGACTAAAATGTTGACAGCTAAAGACGTTTCGGGCAATTTGCGCGTCTATGTACGCAGTCATTGAATCTGGTGGAAAACAGTATCGTGTTCAGCCCGGCGATATCGTTCAGGTCGAAAAACTTGAAGGTGATGTCGGCTCAGCAATCAAATTTGAGCAAGTTCTTTTTGCTAGCAAAGTCCTCAGCGACACCGCTGCGGAAGCAAAAGTTTGGCTCGGTAAGCCGTATCTTTCGGGCGCCCAAGTGCAAGCCGAAGTCGTCGGTCAAGGCCGTGACGAAAAGATCCTCATCATCAAGATGAAGCGCCGAAAGCAATATCGTCGCACTCAGGGTCATCGTCAATTCCAAACTCAGCTCCTCATTACAAGTGTCGATACCGGTGCTGGTGAAAAGGTGGGTTTGAGCGATGCCGACAAAAAAGCTAAATTAGGCAAATTCCATACGCAACTTACACCAAAGGGTTTGGCTAGCACACCAAAGACTCTTGGCTCTCGTGTACGTATGGCTAGAGCTCGCACCGAGGCCTACAAAGCAGGCACTGAGGACAAAGCTAAAGCTGCAACGGGAACGAAGAAGGCTTCTTCTACCAAGAAGTAAGTCTCATTAAACTTGACGCTCATCCTAAAAGCGCCTTTCAATGTGCGCTACTTGAGGATATGTCATGTAGAGGATTTTGATCGATGGCACACAAAAAAGCTGGTGGTAGTTCCAAAAACGGCCGCGAAAGTAACCCAAAGATGTTGGGTGTTAAGCGTTATGGCGGACAAAAAGTCAATGCAGGCGAAATTCTCTGCCGTCAACGTGGGACCCGGTTTCATCCAGGTCGTAACGTGGGCCTCGGACGCGACTTCACCTTGTACGCACTGATCGAAGGCGTTGTGACTTTTGAACGCTATGATCGCAAGCGTAAGCAAATTTCAGTTCACGCAGCCCCAGCAGCCTGATTCTAAAAATCTAAATCAGTAGTTGCGTCAGATCCATCTTGAATTGCCGCACCGCTTCATGTATGGGTACCTCGTTATGCGTTTTATTGATGAAGCTGTTATTCATGTAGCGGGCGGTCATGGTGGTCCAGGTTGCGTTAGTTTTCGCCGGGAGACTTTTGCGCCTCGTGGCGGTCCCAATGGTGGCGACGGCGGTGCTGGCGCCGATGTTGTTCTCATTGCCTCTTCCCAGTTGTCCACCTTGCAAGATTTTCGATTCAAGCGGATCTATGATGCCCCGGCCGGCATGCATGGCTCAGGATCTAATAAGGCCGGTCGTGATGGCGAAGACATTGAAATTCGCGTTCCGGTCGGCACTATCATCAAAGACCCGAATACCCAAGAAATTCTTGTCGATATGACCGAAGAAGGCCAACGTTGGCCAGCCGCCAAAGGCGGACGCGGAGGCAAAGGCAATGCACACTTTGTGACCTCGACGTTCCAAGCCCCTCGCTTTGCCCAACCGGGCGAAGAAGGCACGAGCCGGGAGATCAAGCTCGAACTTCGCCTCCTTGCTGATGTCGGAATCATTGGCTTTCCAAATGCGGGCAAATCCACCCTCATCTCCCGAATGAGCGCCGCCCGGCCCAAAATCGCGGATTATGCTTTTACCACTCTCACCCCCAATCTTGGGGTTGTTTCAATGCCCGACCTCAATACGTTTGTAGTGGCCGATGTCCCTGGACTCATCGAAGGCGCTCATCGCGGAGCAGGGCTTGGGCATAAATTTTTAAAACACATCGAGAGAACTGCGCTCTTTGTCCATTTGCTCGACGGTACTCAAATCCTCGAAGACGCCACGGCCGAGGGCGAAGGCAGCTTTGATCGGGCCGTTGAACAACTGGTCGAGCGTTATTTGACCATCCGCAAGGAACTCGGCCTATTTAACGAAAGCTTGCTTCATAAACCGGAAATCGTAGTCATCAACAAACTAGATATTCTTGAATCTGATCCCCTCCTGGTGGAACGCGCGCAAAAAACACTTCATGACCGGATCGCCTCCATTCGAGGCACTCCTCCGGCACCCGGCGAGCCATTTGTCGTTTCTGCCGTCAGCGGAAGCGGGATCCAAAAGCTGACTCATGTGATTTATGCCCAGGTACAAGAAAATCGCATGAGGGCCCGCGGAAACCAAGCCACTCAAATTCGACTTCCCGATGACGAGGGTATCCGAGTTTGAACTGCCCGCAAGCCCCTCGCTGGAATGAAGTCACCGCACTCTTTGGCGGCACTTTTGATCCACCTCATCTGGGACATCGCATGGCCGTGGCTGGACTTTTTCGAGAGCCGGGAGTAGGTCGGGTCTGGATCATGCCCTCACCCAGCCCCCCCCACAAGCCCACGGTTGCTTCAACGGAAGAGCGAGTTCAGCTCACCCGCCTGGCCTTTGGACCTTCGCAAACAGTCCCTTTAAAAGAAGACCTTAGGATAGAACTTTGTGAGCTCGAACGGGCCTCCCGCCACCCCGGTCGCCCGACCTACACCTTTGACACCCTGATGGAACTCCGATCAAAAATCTCGCCCCTTGCCTTTGTGATCGGCAGCGACCAGTTTCACCAATTTCCGAGTTGGCACCGTTTTCCGGAGGTTTTATCGCTTTCCCACTGGATTATTCTTGAAAGAAAAGGGGCTGCGCAAGCCCAGACCCTCCGACTTTTAGCCGAATGGCAGGCGAGCGGCCTCCTTCAAAATGAAGGGGCCGGCTGGCGGATCCGGAAAAACGGGACGTTTCTTCAAATCTTTCCGACCCCTGCTCCGGAACTCTCCTCTACACTCATTCGTCAAACCATTGCAAAAACAGGGCAGCCGCCCGAAAACAGCCTTTTACCCGAAGTACAGACGTATTTGATGCAACGGGGCATCTATGGTACAAGGCATCCTTCAGGAGTTTAATGACTATGCCCAATGAAAATACTGACTCGCAATCGACCATGAGCACCGCCCTAGATGCCTCGCGTGAACGCGCTTTATATTGCGCACGCGCCGCGATCGACAAAAAAGGCGAAAACATCAAAATTCTCGACCTGTCCGATCTCTCAGGATTTACCGATTATTTTGTCATTTGTAGCGGCTTGTCTGAACGACAAGTCAAGGCCATTGCCGATTCCGTCGAGCACACCCTCGAAGCCGGTGGTCACGAGTTGCTTTCATCCGAAGGATATTCCGATGGCCGCTGGATCTTGATGGATTTTGGCGATGTGGTGGTTCACGTATTTTTGGACGCGCTTCGAGAGTACTACGATCTGGAACACTTGTGGACGGATGCTCCACGCGTAAAAATCCCGTCCGAATTTTACGGTCCCTCCGCAAGCCGCCTGAATTAAGTCTAGCGGTTTCCGGTGAGTTGTTGCACGAAAGCAAACTTCCTGTTTTTACACAACTTTCGCCATCCCCCTTTGTAGCACATCGTGTACTACAAGTGCCCGTTTGGGCACCTGGGCTTCTCGGACAATCCTGTCCTCGAAGGGCTTTGTGATTTTCGCGCAACAACTCACCGCGAAACCTGAAGTACAGAAGGTTATTCCCGCTTTCAGCGGGAATTGCTTAATTAAGTTAGCATTTTCTTGTTCCGCCTTTTTAGATTTACTGACAGCTGATCGCTGAATGCTCATTCCTAGGGAACCCATGAAACTCTTTTTGGTCGCCTTTGGTAAACTCAAAACCCCCGGACTTCCGGAAGCGGCGGATTATTATCGAAAGCTCATTCGAACCTGGGTGAACTACGAAGAAATCGAACTCAAGCCCCTTTCGGTGCCCGATAAATCAGCCGCCACTCGAAAACTCATTCAGGAAAAAGAAGCATCCATTCTCGAACAAAAGCTTGAAACTCTTTTGTCAGCGAGAGGGGCTTTTTATCTCCTCGACGAAGGCGGTAAGGCGCGCTCGACGCAGGATTGGGCAGAGCTCGTTCGCCAATGGGAATCCACCGATCTTCCAGAAATCGCACTTTGCCTCGGGAGCAGTCTTGGATTTTCCGAGAGCCTTCGTCAACGCGCGCGCGGAATTTTAAGTTTAGGACCTCAAACCCTACCCCATGAGCTGGCGCGGGTGGTCCTACTTGAACAAACCTATCGCGCCTGGAGTGTGACGCGAGGACATCCCTACCACGTTCAGGGATAACCGGTTGCTTCACCACTCTCCGCAATGTTAAACTCTAAAAAGACTCTCCCGGATTACTCAAAAAGGACTCACCGTGACACCCTGCGAACGTGCCTTGCTCATTGTACTAGACGGCTTCGGCATCGGAAAAGACTCGCCTTTTAATGCGATTAAGAATGCACGAATGCCTTTTTATCGAGATCTCTGGGCTAAATATCCGCATTCGCAACTCATTACCCATGGGCATGACGTGGGCTTACCCGACGGAGTGATGGGCAATTCCGAAGTCGGTCATATGACGATGGGCGCAGGCCGGATCATCTATCAAGATTTGACGCGAATCTCGAAATCCATCCGAGATGGAGATTTTTTTAAAAACAAAATCCTGACATCAGGCATGCAGGCTGGGGCAAAAGCCACGGGGCGCGTCCACCTCATGGGGCTACTCTCGGATGGCGGTGTTCATAGTCACCTCGATCATTTGTTGGCTCTATTGGACATGGCGGTGCAACTCAAAATCCCGCAAGTGAGCGTTCACTGCTTTATGGATGGCAGGGACACTCCTCCGGATTCAGGCCGCGGCTATCTCGAAACTCTTTTACGACACCCCACCTTTGCTCCAGGCAGCACCACTCAAGCTACGATAGCCACTCTGATGGGACGCTACTACGCCATGGACCGAGACAAGCGATGGGAGCGAGTCTCTCAAGCGTACCTCGCTCTGACTGGGCAGACCGCCTGCTGGACCCGCGGCAGTGTCGAACCCCCTGTACTGGAGGCTTGGCGAAAGTCGCACGAGAATGGAAAATCCGACGAGTTTATCGAGCCCGTCTTGCTGGATTCGACGGCCGCTATGAAAGATGGGGATAGCGTCATTTTCTTTAATTACCGATCAGACAGGGCACGCGAGATCACGCATGCGATCACCGAACCCGATTTTCATGATTTTGACCGCGGGCGGGGCTTTCGTCCCTCGGCGTTTGCCGGAATGACCATTTACGACAAAAACCTGACACACGCCCAAGCCGCTTTTCTCCCCCAAAGCCAAAAAAATATCATGGGCGAATGGTTAGAGAACCATCAGCTCAAGCAGTTTCGGCTCGCAGAAACCGAAAAATACGCCCACGTTACCTTCTTTTTTAATGCAGGACGGGAAAAGCCTTTTGAAGGCGAGGATCGCGAGCTCATTGCCTCACCCAAAGACGTCGCCACCTATGACCTCAAACCCGAAATGAGCGCCTTTCAAGTGGCGGCGGCCGCGACTCAACGCCTCAACTTGGCCCAACACCACTTTATACTGATGAACTTTGCCAATGCCGACATGGTCGGACATACAGGCAACTACGCGGCAGCGGTCAAAGCGGTCGAAACCCTGGACCAGTGCCTGGCTCAAGTGATTGGTGCCGCTCAAAATAATGGCTACCATGTCCTTTTAACCTCAGATCACGGCAATGCTGAAGAAATGTGTGATCAACAAGGTCGGATTCACACTCAGCATACGCTCAATCCCGTCCCCGCCCTCTGGATTGCCCCAGGCACCGCGATTGCGCCCCAAAGCGCACGCTTTGCGCTCCACGATGGGACACTCGAAGATGTCATGCCCACCTTGCTTGGCCTCATGAAGCTGCCGCTCCCTCCCGAAGTCACCGGAAAATGTCTTTTGCCTTCTCAACCCATCTAGTGAAAACTGTACCTATGCTCAACATTCCTCATCTCACTCTTCCCAAAGGTCAAACCAAGTCCATCGCCGTGCTGACGAGTGGCGGCGACGCCCCCGGCATGAATGCCGCCATTCGCGCGGTGGTTCGCTTTGGAATCTCTCATGGCTGCCAAGTCTTTGGCGTACACAAAGGTTTCAGTGGTTTACTCGAAGGCCAGATTGATCCACTGGGCCCCTCTTCGGTGGCCAACATCATTCAACGAGGGGGAACGATTCTCAAAACCGATCGATGTGAAGCCTTCCACAAAAAAAGCGTTCGTCGCGAGGCGGCCAATATCCTGCGTCGAAAAGAGATTGATGGCTTGGTGGTCATTGGCGGGGACGGCTCATTTACCGGTGCGCATCTCATGGAAAAAGAAACCGGGTTCGCCACGATTGGCGTGCCCGGCACGATCGATAATGACATTGCCGGAACCGAGGACACCATTGGTTTTGATACGGCGGTGAATGCGGCAATCGAAGCCATTGACCGGATTCGAGACACGGCAAGCTCGCACGACCGGATTTTTCTAGTGGAAGTGATGGGGCGAAGCAGTGGTTTTATCGCTCTGGAAGTCGGAATCGGCGGCGGTGCCGAGACGATCATCGTTCCGGAACGTAAAGAATCCTTTCAAACCATCGTTAAAACGATCCAAAGAGGAATCGCTCGCGGAAAAACCTCAAGCATCATTGTCGTTGCCGAAGGCGAAAAACCCGGCCTTTCTGCACGTATTGGTGACGACCTCTCTCAACGCGGATTTAGCTCTAAAGTCTGCATCTTAGGACACACCCAGCGCGGGGGATCACCCACCGCCCATGATCGGCTCTTGGCCTCAGTGTTAGGCTCTTCCGCGGTGGCCTACCTGCTTGCAGGCAAGAGCAACGCCATGGTCGGAGTCCAAAAGGGTCGAGTCGCCCTGGTGCCATTTCGAAAAGTGATTGGCCAAAAAAAGGAACTGTCGCAAGGGCTGCTCAACTTGGCTCAAATACTGGCGTCTTAATTGCAAAAGGTGGTCGCCAACTTCTGGAGACGCGCCATGTTATTAAATAGCTTTATTTGTCCCGCTTGCCGACAACCATCAGGAACTCTCGGGAGTTTTCCGCTTTGTGAACTCTGTGTGACTAGCCTCATTCCAGCCCCCGCGCTCTGCCCACACTGCGCCGGAGTCGAATGTGCACAAGCGCCAAACTGCCTTCGACCTTGGATGAAAATTCCAGATCCGCCGATTGATTCCTTTTGGGCCCTTTATCTTTTGGTGGGCCCTGGCTACCGAGTCCTACGTCGCTGGAAAATCAATCGGGGCATCGGGTTCAACCGGCAAATTCTCAAGCCAACGGCGGCACTGCGAGCCCAAATTCATGCTCGTGAAATCGATGCCGTCATTCCCATTCCTCAGCGCTTTTCTAGATCGTGGGCCCTCAACGGAAGTCCTGCCGAAACCCTGGCCAGTTGGATCAGCTCGTTCACCGCGATTCCCCATTTATCTGTACTCTCGCCATTTCCCAGTCCGCAACAACCCAAACGACAGGCGGAACTCAAGATCAATGAAAGACTTCAGAACCCCCTGAAATTTGGGGTGCAACCGAACACGAGGCTAACCTCCGAATCGAAAATTCTTCTCGTCGATGACTTTATGACCAGCGGTCACACGCTGCGCGCCGCCGCCCAAGCCTTAAGAAACCACGGAATCGGGCGCACAATCCACGCGTTCAGCCTCGGCGTGCGGCCTCAGAATACCAGCCACTTGCTCGATCGACGCAGCAGGACCATAGCCATCGGTCACAAAGAATAATCCTTGAACCCCGGGAATATGCACCGGATGAGACGGCACTTCCCCGTCTGCAAACCAAAGCGAATCTTTAAATCTGACTTGCTCGGCACAAACAGTAGCCATGAACTCGGTCTTTTCCCCGGGAAGCCAACTACTGCCGCAAAACATTTTATCCAAAGCACTCTTCATTTTTCGGAGTTTTTTAGCAATCTGATGATTGTCTTCCACCTCATCCTCAGCAAGGCCGAGCGTCCAATAACTCTGCTTGCCGTCGGAGGAAAAATGCCCCCACAGATGCCGCTCAAACTCTTCACCCGACTCCTTATGAAGAGAGCCAAAAAAGCCTTCCATGACCTCGCTCCCTACCGGCACAGAATGAGTAAAGGTGGCTTGGAGTAAACTGATGGGATGACGACGCCGGATAAAAGCGAGGTTTTTTGGAAGACCACTCAAGCGGGGCAAATCACTCCATCGATCCGCAAAAATCGCTTGATCAAAGGAAATCTCCTCACCCGAGGCCAGAATCACGGCACGCGCCTGCCCTTCCTCGACTCGAAAGCCAGAAAGAGGAACCCCCTCAATCCGCTGGAGCTGAGCAAAGGAACCATCCGCCATCCGTGTTCGAATCAATCCCTCGATCTCATTAAAGGTCAAGGAGGCAAAACGCGTCTCCCAAAGTGGCGCCATCTTGCGCTCGGCCGACCACAAACATTCATTCAGGGCATCCTGACGAGCCTCTGCCGTGGGCGCTTTCATCCATAAAGGCTCTCGAAAAGCCTTATTTCTAAACTCTCGCAAAAAGGAGCCGGAAATCGCCTCTCCTGGATCCACTCCAAAACGATTTGCCAAGAGCTTCCAGAGCTCCACGCCCGGCCCTGACTCCATGCCAGGAAGAGGCGCGGCAAAATGAGACCCCGTTCCGGAAATCCAAATCACCTTTCCAGATCCCTGTTCAGCCACCCTTTGAAGGCCAAATCCCACTGCAGCCAAAGCCGACCAGCCGTCACCGACCACGACAGTTTTTATCGTACTCTTTGTCATACTTTTCACTTTACCCAAATTACCCAAAATTACCCAAAAAACTCCTGATGCAAAGCCTGCACTGCATCAGAAACTTCAGTGGATTCAACGGCCACAGTCATTGCTAAGGCTGAAGCTGACCCTATCGTAACCGAGATCTTTGCGCGAGCAAGCGTTTCAATCACAGTTCCCAACGCCGCACCGTCCTGAGAAAACCGGTCCCCCACGACTGACACAGGAACCAGATTTGAATGAATTTGATATCTTGCCACATAACCTTCGGCGCAAAGCTGGTCTAATAATTTTTTCCACTCCATTTGCCCATCGCGATCGGCAAAAAACTGAACATTCCCACCCGTAAACATCGGAGCCACAATACTGAGATGCGCGGCTGCCACCCGAGCCCAAAGGGCCCCAAGAACGGTCGCTCGTGCAAGCTCCACACCGATTAACTGCTTGTCTTTGGCCGCAGTCACGCCCGTTATGGTAAAATCTTCCATCCCTTTTTCAATCACGGCGGTTCCTTCGTTTTGATTCAAGCTATTGAGCACCCAAAGCGGCACTCGAAATTGTTTCGCTAACTCCACGCTTCGGGGGTGCAAAACTCCCGCTCCCCGTGTGGCGAGTTCAACCATCAAGGCATGCGAAATCGTTTTCCAAAGACGAGCCCCGGGAACCAGCCTGGGATCCGCCGAGTAAATACCATCCACATCGGTATAAATTTCACAACGTTCCGCCCCCAATGCGGCCGCCAGCGCGACCGCCGTGGTATCCGATCCCCCTCGCCCCAAAGTAGTAATCTCTTTGGATGGGCTGACCCCTTGAAAACCAGCCACGATCGCCACTTTATTTTCAGAAAGCGCTTCCCTGACTCGATCACCCAAAATTTTTTGAATCCGCGCACGCCGATGACTCCCGGTCGTGATAATCCCGGACTGCGACCCCGTAAAAGATAAGGCCGGCACCCCGCGGTCTGAAAGCGCCATACTCAAAAGTGCCATTGAAATACGCTCGCCCGCCGTCAACAGCATATCCATTTCGCGGTGCGGAGGTTCCACCGAAACTCGATGGGCCAACTCAATCAACTCATCCGTGGTGTGCCCCATGGCTGACACCACCACACAGAGGCGATACCCTAATTCCCGGGTACGGACGATTCGATCAGCAACCTTCTGAATCCGTTCTGGAGTGCCAACAGAGGTGCCGCCATACTTTTGCACAATCAGCGAAGCCATCACCGGCCCAAGTCCTTTTTAGGTTTCACCCACCGTGACCCGCCCATGAGTACGGGCTGATTGACGCTTTTTATAAGTAATCCGCGAATATTTTCTACGATGACTTCGTCGATGCCGCTTGGCCTCGGGGGGATCGCGCACATCCAAAGAAGCCAAACTGCGCGAACGGTCATTGGGAATAGGCAACAAGACCTGAACGCCGCGCTTGAGCCTCATTCTAGGTGAAACGCCATTCAGATCTGCGATAGGGTCCACCTTAATTCCGTACTGAGAGGCGATCCGAGCCAAAGTCTCGCCACGCCGCACCTTATAAGTCATAAAAGTGATCTGACGAGGAAAGGCTTCGTGATTATAAGCCTGTAAAAAATGCTCCCTAACCGAAGACGGAAGCTTCACCCGGTAAGTACTCACGTTGGGGGGCGTACACCACCGGAGAAGTTCGGGGTTCAGGGCTTTCACCGTGAGGTAAGAAATACCGGCCGCGCGCGCTATTTTAAGCATGTCCGCCGGGCTTTGAACTTCAAACTCAGCGATCGACTCGCCGCCCACCTGCCCGTCCTTATTGACGTGGGGAGTGGGGATTGGCTTGGCCAAAACTGTTTCAACTAGCGCAGAAGTCAAAGTAGCGGGAGTCATACCTTGGGCTACTTCCGTGGGGGACTCATCCCCGTCTTCCCATTCGTCATCACCCGCCGCATTTGCGGCCTCGATCACATTAGGGTTATGAATATTCTGGGTATCTTCGAGTGGCTGATCTGTTTTGACAACATGGACGACTTCGCCATCTCCGGCTACGGCCTCGCCTGCGCCTGGCTTCAGATTTCCGGCTGCAAAGCCAAATTGAGTCCTGTTCTTAGCCAAAAGGGCGGCCGCGATGATCTTAGGCACATAATCGCGAGTTTCCGGCCTTAAAAACCGCTGTTTTGAAATCACCCAAAAATCTTTCGACCCAAAGCGTTGAACTGCGCGTGCAACCTTAGTTTCGCCTGCGTTATAGCTAGCCGCCGCCAATTCCCAGGAACCCATCATCACGTAAAGATCATGAAGGTAGCCCACGGCCGCCAGGGTTGACTTGCGAATATCTCGCCGTTCATCCACCCACCAATTGACCATCAACCCGTAGCGCTTACCGGTCGCCGAAATAAATTGCCAGGGCCCCACCGCTTTAGCTCGGGAACGCGCAAAATTATTAAAACCGCTCTCAATCATCGCAAGATAGACCAGGTCCTCTGGCATCCCATTTTGCTTCAACAGAGGTGCAATGTAGGGGATAAAAAATTCAGAGCGCTCGAGATACCGTTCAAAGTGCTTTCGACCCCGGCCAGTAAAATAATCCACCCAATATTCGACACGAGAGTTGATCGTGATGGGGATGTCGAACTTGGTATTTTTAAGCTTCACCCCTTGAATCACTATTTCTGGGGTTTCAACGGAGACGGGGCGGCTGGAATCAGGCTGAAGAACTTCGCCTAAGGTCTTGGGCTCCGGGCGAGGTTCGGACTGAGAACTCAGAGGGCCCGTCAAAGTACCCGAGGGCGAAGAGGTACGAACCGTGGCGCAACCGGAAAGAACTAACGCGAAAACGCCAAAAATCGCACCCAACGAAGCCCATTTGCCTGAATCTACGATCAAACGTTCCATGCTCTCTTCCTTGAGTTTGCCGCGAATTAACCCCGAAAGCCTCACCCTATTCGGGAAAGACCCTTACTTGATATCGTACCATGAGGACAAGGTAGAACCCCAAAGATTCACACAAAGCTTTCAATTTGACTTTCTATTTTGATGAAATCGCTTCAATTTCAATAGGTTCTATAACTGACCCCGGCGTCCGACCAGGAATTTTTTTGTCGACGGGGCTCGTTAACTCATCCAACTGCACTGACTGCACTGACTGCACTGACTGCACTGGGGCAACATCCCCTTCCTCACTGCTCTGCACTAATTCCACTAATTCGCGCCAATCCCGCGCAAAACGCCCAGTCCTATCGTGAAATATTTGCTGGGCCCGATCCAGACTTTTCAGGAGATCACGTCTTTGAACGTCATCCAATAGGGCAGGCGCAGCGGCAAGAGGTGACGACAAAGAGATTTGCCCCGACCACCAAGTCAGTCCGCTCAATAGGGCGAGAAAAGAAATAAGGAAAGAATACCGACGATACATAACGCAGTGCGTATCTTATGCAAGCAGTACACCTTAATGAAAAGAAAACTTCACAATCTTTACCTGCAAAATCAACAACTTAAAACACATGCCCGTCGAGATCCGCGACGAAATCGATGATTGTTTTGACAGTGTTTAGTTCTTCGACATCCTCCCGCCCCATGGATAACAGCCTCTCTTTTTTTCACGACCTAGTGCATTAAGTTAGGTACTTTTTACCTACTTCTCATCCACTCATCTCTACTCAATGAATGGTTTTAATTTAAATCATTGTTTTAATGGTGTTTAAAAAATTGGTCCAGAAATTGCTTAAGACGCACATCACTCATGGAAAATGCCATGGGTTCAGGGGTTTTTCAGCCACACAGGGGGTTTAATGTTGATCTCTCACACTCGTGCTTCTTCTTATTTAAAAACCGCAGTTTTAACCACTCTCACGCTAACCATCATCACGCTTCCTTCGATTGGTTTTGCGGCAGATTCCTTTTCACACCTTCCCCAAGTCATTTCGACGGAGAACTCCTTCGACAGCTCCGAACAAGTTTATCAATCAGTTCGCCAAGATCCGGTTGTTCGCGAGTTTCTTACGGACAACTCCCCTAACGCCCTCAGTCTTTCCTCAAAAGCTCGTGGATACGGGGTCGAAACGACTAAATTTCAGCACTATTATAAAGGCCTTCTGGTCATGGGATCGATGACCTTCCACCATGCTTCTTCCGAGGGTGCTCAGGTCACCCCCTTTCTTCGACGCTTTGACTTGGACGTTTCTCCCAGCATCACGGCCGAAAATGCCGTCGCCATCGCCAAGGCGGTAGCCGGCGATCGCGAACTCTCCAGAACCCCTGAACTCAAGATTCTCCCCTCCAGCCAAGACGACTCCGCTCGATTGATTTATTGGGTTGATATGGCAAACCAGGGCTTCAATGCAGGCGCCGATGTGCTGATCGACGCTCACACGGGCCAGCTCGTCGCATCGCTTTCAAAAATGGAAACCATCGCCCCGGTTCAGATCATGACCGCCAAACAACAAGGCATTGCTTTTTTGCCCATCACTCAAAAGAACGACCAGACAGGCAAATATGAACCCAAAGGCTGCAAGGTCACGGATATGGCAAAAGCCAATGATCCAGGCAAAATGCTGACCCCCACTCAATGCAAAACAGCACTCAATACAGACACGCCCCTCACCCAAAACCAATGCCAGGTCGTCCTACTGGATTCAGCCACCTCGGGTGATCCTCTGGGCGTGGACCCCACCTCTTGCAGCCAGGTCGTCAAGAACAGTGTTCCATCCGGAAAAGCTGATGCTGCGGCGAAAAATGCCCTCAAAAATTCGGTTGCAGTACTGAATTACTATAAGGACGTTCATGGCCGCAATGGCATTGACGATCAAGGTGCTGAAGTCGTCAGTATCGTCCACGTTGGGCTTTCATACGCCAATGCCGCTTGGATTTCTGGAATGGACTTTATGATGTACGGCGACGGCGATGGCGAGTTGATGGATGATATGACCAAAGGACTCGACGTGGCTGGCCACGAAATCACGCATGGTATTACTTCGAAAACTGCCAAACTTGAACGAATGGATCAAAGCGGAGCCCTCAATGAGGCCAACTCTGACTTCTTTGGCAAAATGATTGCTCAAGACGGCACCTGGATGCTGGGAGCTTCTCTCTCCAAAGACCTTTCTAAATTTCCTGGAATTCGCGACATATCTAATCCAGGAGTACTGAAAGATCGCACCCATGACGGTAATGGAGACCTAGTGGAAATTCCTTATCCATCCAAGGTGAGCGAAGCCCTGAAAAAGAGGGACGACAGCACCGTTTGCGACCGCAACAACGACTATTGCTGGGTTCACTTTAATTCAACAGTCGCTAGTCATGCCGCCTACCTGGTCCATCAAGCCATTGGAAAGTCTAAGGCGGAAGCGATCTATTACCTGACTTTGACCCAGTTTCTTCCGTCGAATGCGAACTTCAAGACAGCCGCTCAAGCAGTCACGAATGCCTGCACTGAGCTGAGCAAGCAAGGCCGCGTCACTTCTGACGACTGCGATCAGGTTCGCAAGGCCTTGACTGATACGGAAATGTTGTAAGAAAAGCTTTCGGCAGTCAGCTTTCAGCGATCAGGTCTCAGCTATTTTAAGCTGACCGCTGAAAGCTTCTTAATGTGCGTCTTCAGCTTTAAATTTCTGAACAATTTCAACTATTTGGTGTTCAAGATCCTCATCCGTTTCGTACACATCATCAATGTGGGATGAGCGCATAAAATATTTAACCAAGGTCTCGGCAATAAACTTAAGGCTCTTTTGAAAATAAAAGCCATTCAACACATCATCGCCAAAGGTGCCACGAATAACCGCCTTGGCTGCCTTGTATTGATCGCTATCAGTAAAACTCGCTTCGGCCAAAATATCAGCCCGCGCTCCGATTTTCGCCAAAGTTCGTTCGCGTAGGTCTTCATCGGTCAAGATGAAAGGTCCCACCAGTCCATGGATCTCGTCTTGGACGACCTGACGAAGCCTCACTGGGAACGCAATCGATTTATTGTTTTCTAGCCGGGTAACTATGCTCTTTACGAGCAATCGTACGGTTTCTTTTTTGGTAGCCATCGAGTGAGTCCCCTCCCCTTACGATCAACCTTAGCTCAAGTCTGTCCGTGTCTCACTTTATTTTTGATTTTTTTCACAAAAAGATTGACCCCATCCATCGTCTCCGTCGCCCGAAACACCCAGCTCAACCCATAAACCAAAAACAAACCTTCCAAAATGACGACCGAAAGCTTGAGCGCACGAGCCAAAACGAAGCCCAGCTTTCCGAAAAAACCGGCAAAAACCAGGTCTGGGAGCAAGAAATCAAAGCCCCAGTAAGAAAGATAAACCAGCACACCCATCAATAATGCCACAGCACCGTGCTTCACAAAGACGACCCCCAACGACCCTAAAGGTAAAGCCGCACCGCCGGCTTCACCCAAAAGCCACTTAAGGGAACCGATCAAAAGCAAGGCATTGAGTACGGCCGCCACTGAAGTTCCTAAAGCCAAACTCCAATAACCCAAAGGCCCCACCCATACCCAATTGAGCCCCACCGCAACCCCCACGCTGATCAAACTCGCCAAAACAGGCAACCGAGCATTACCCATCGCATAACAAGCAGGAACCAGGAGTTTCACCGCCGAATAAGCGGTCAGGCCGATCGCATACATCGCTAATGCCAAGGCTGTGGCCTGGGTATCGTGAGCTGTAAAACGGCCATACTGAAAAATCAGGGCGATAATAGGTCCTCCGAGAAATGCCAATCCCGCAGAGGCTGGCAGGTTAATCGCAAACACCCGCCGCAACCCTTGCTCAAGAGTCCTTTGTACACCCACAACATCACCCTTGATCCATTGGGACGAAATCACCGGAAGTGTTGCCGAAGCAAGTGATACCCCAAAAACCCCGATTGGAAACTGCATCAACCGAAACGAATAATGAAGCCACGACACGGCTCCTGTGCCCTGGGTAGTCGCCAAAACGGTATTCACAAAAACACTGAACTGAGTGGCCGCAAGCCCCAACAGACTCGGCACCATCATCCAAAGCATTCGCCTTAAATGAACATTGCGATACCAAACATCTTCTTTTCCACTTGGCCCCCGCCTGGGAATCCATCGATATCCGGCCCTGTACAGAGCCGGTAATTGACAAAAAGCCTGAACACTGCCACCCACCAAAACCCCCAGCGCCATGCCTTCAATCGGGTGAATTTGCCAAGTACCGCCCCACTTCCACAAAAAACTTGCCGCCGTAACCCCCGAGGCAATCGAAACCAAATTAAATAAGGCGGCTGAAAAAGCAGGAATAAAAAAAATCCCGCAGGCATTCAGAACCCCCATATAAGCCGCGGCAAGCGTCACCATCGGAAAATAAGGAAACAACCATCGAGTCATCCGGATAGTGAGCTCGAACTTTCCAGGCACATCACGAAAGGCCGATGCGTAAAGCGACACTAACTGAGGGGCAAAAACGACGCCAAGAACCGTCAAACTCCCCGCTAAGACCATTAAAACTCGAAAAACCAACCCTGCCACCCGCCAGGCGCTCTGCTCTCCCTCTTCCTGACGAGCCAGCGTAAACGTCGGCACCAACGCGGCATTCATGGCCCCCTCAGCAAATAAATTGCGCAAAAGGTTTGGAATCCGAAAAGCGACGTTAAAGGCATCAGTAAAATTACCGGCCCCAAAAAGAAAAGCAAAGACCTGCTCTCGCACGAGTCCCAAAATACGCGAACAAAGCGTCGCAACCCCCACGGCACTGGCATTTCTCAAAACTCGATCAGAACTCACGTCGAGGGTCTTCAAACCTGGAGTTGAAAAGCCTTAGCAATCCATTTATCGATCGCCTCATCTATTTTTGACCTGAAGGGGGCGGCCAAAAGACTCAGCTTGCCATTCAACTCAAGATGTCCCTCACCGCAAACCAACGTAGCGGTAAACATGGAAGACTTGAGATGAACGCTTTTAGCCGAAGAATCATGCGTAATATCAAATTTTCCGATCGACGTTTTTTCCATCAAACGCCCAATATCCTTGGAAACCTTGTCATAAAGCTCTTGAGAGCTCTTTCCAGGAACCTGAACTTTTCGTGTATAGCTTGGCATCGGCGCTCCTCTCTTATGGGCGGTCTGTTTTCAATAATACAAGCTCGGCCAATTCCTGACCAGCTCCGACCTGATCTTCAGCGCAAATTTTCCACCGACCGATTTTTGCAGCCACAGGCAGCGCGTGAGGCACAAGCATTCCAAGTGCCTCGATGATCAACACTGGCTCGTGGGCCGGCACTTCAACCCCCTCCCTAAAAAGAATCGCATGGACTCTGCCATGAACGAGGGCAAAAAGCTGGGGAGCAGCCCTTGGCTTGCCTACCGGGATCTGCAGAACTCTTCGGACCACCAAAGTCCAAAGACCAATCCTGACCTGCCATTTATTTCGAGCGATGGGAAAGGCACAAACCCTCAAAGATCGGCCATCCAAATCCACTTCTCCGGACAGCCCCGGCAAGCCATCATAGCTCCAATGTTCGGGGCCTTTAAGCCGCCACATCAAAGCGGCAGGAGAAGCCCACTGATCCCCCACAGCCCAACGGGCGATTTGATTTTCTGCCAACGGCTCCAACTGAATGCTATCAAAAAAAACGCCAGCAAAGAGCTTCAAAACCTCGGCGGGCGGGCGCACGAGGGGCAAAAATTCCTCGTCGACGAAGCCGGCATGAAAAATCCCTTCGCGCACCCAGGGATGATCCAAAAGTTCGGCCAAAAAACGCTCGTTAGTTTGCAGTGAACCCGCAATCCATAATTCATTCAACAGTCCACGAACCAGATTCCGCGCTTTTTTAGCATCAGAAGCTCCCGCCCAAAGCAAACCCACCATGCCATAATCGGAGGGCAAGATCCGGCCTCCGGATTGAGCATCAAAGGGGATGGACAAGCTGAAATGAGCGACGTGTTTTGTTTCCACTTCGCGTACAAAACCAGCCTGCGGCAACTGCCGCAGAGAATCCTCGGCGTAGATCCGAAGGGCCACCCCGGCCGCCAGTTCTGGCGTTGGAAGCACTGTGGGCTCGTCTTCATCAGCCCCCCCCTGCATTGCCGAAAGTTGCCAAGCCACCGCCTGGGTACCCGCCACCCGCTCCCAAAGAGAAAATGCGGTATTGAGCCGCGCAATCCCGTCCACCAAAAAAATCCGTGAATCCTCAACCAAGAATTCGAAGGTTCCCACTCCCACATACCCGACATGATCCGCTAAACGGCGGGTAGCTTGAATCAATCGATCTTGCGCGACTTCGCTGATCGTATCTGCCGGACAAAACTCAATCACCTTGCGAAAGCGACTTTGGAGCGAAGCATCCGTGATCGGAAAAACTCTCACCCGTCCATCTTGATATCGAACAAAAGGAACAACCACATGCCGCGCTCCTTCAAGATAGCGCTCAGCAAAGAGACTCACCTCCCCCAGATGATGTCTCAGCTGCTCAATCCAAAGTGGAATTTTGCGTTTCAAGTCCTCGGCTTCATGAACCACAAAAACACCCAGGCTCCCGCCCCCCTTGACTGCCTTCAGCACACAAGGAAAGGGCTTTTGGGCTAATGCCTGCTCAAAAACAAACCTCTCAATCTCCCTCACACTGGAAATGGGATCAAAACGAACGACCAAATGAGGAATCCCCACCTGGTCCGCCTCACCCAAAAAATTAATTTTGTTCGAAAACAAAGAAAGCACTCGAGCGGGAGGGCAAATCACTCCAAGACCCAGTTCATCCCCTAAGGTTGCGATTTCGGACCGCTCAGCCCAAACACTCACCCCTGGATGTACGATAGCCCCGGCCCTTCCTTGTGTTTTTTTGGCAAATTGCGTCAAAATCTTTCGAACTTTAACCAAAGCCTCGGGATCCGATAGCGACGGAAGTGGCTCGCCACTGGTCTCGGGCTCAAACCCCAATGAACTCAATTGATCCGCTATTAATTTTGCAGCACCACACTCACCTAAAACCAGGGCGAGTCCGCGTGGAACCCCCCTTGGTATAGATGTTTTTTGATTCGAAGCGGAGAATTGAGTAACCATCTCGACTATTACGGTATCGCAGGCCCTCAACAAAGGCCATGGACAAAGGCCATGGGGTTTGGTCTTGTGTTACCCCTATGCGAGTGCCGGTTCCCCTATCCGAAGCCTTTGGCGCCCCTTTCGAAGACCTTCTTACTCAGTTTTTACTGCAGAAAGAGTACATTTCGGAAGAAGCCGTCCTGAAATCACCGCGATTTTTGATGCGCTCCATTGTTCCGCATATCAAAAAGCTATCCACTCTTTTTAACCGGATCGATCCCGAGGCCGGGGTTGCCCACCAGGCAGAAGGACTTGAACCCTACTGGAAAGAAAGCTCTCACCCGGCGAACCTCCGTCTGGCTTACTTCATCTACTTTATGCCCTCCAATTTGTATCGAATCGCGTCGATTTGGACCGAGCTAAAAAGACTGGGGTTTCAATGGGGAGCAAAAGGAAACCTCCGCGCAATCGAACTTGGAGCGGGACCCGCATCTGGGGCCTGTGGAATTGCAGCAGGCGAACATTACGCACCCGTGGGTTTACCCCTCACCGGAAACTGGGCTCTTTTGGAGCAAGACAAAGCCACTCTGGAGCTAGGCTCCGAATGGGCACAAGCCTATTTTCCAAACCAAGGCTTTCCAGACTGGGGCACGCGCACCTTTCACCGAAAAATCGATTTTGCACGTGGCCTTCTTCCTCCGTCTGCACCCAAGTTCAACCTTTGGGTGATGAGCTATTTTTTGAACGAAGCGCAAGAAACCCCGAAAGAACTCGCTGAAATTTTGATCAAAAGCTGGGAAAATCACCTGGATGATGAAGGCGTTGTCATTCTTGCCGAACCCGCCCTAAAACTCCAGTCGCGCAAGCTTCTGGAACTCAGAAAAGAGCTCTTGCTTGCCCGCGAGCGCCTGAATGCGCCTTGGCTACAAATTCTCCTCCCTTGCCTAGGTCATCAAAGCTGTGGGGCGCTTGCCGAAGCCGAAGATTGGTGCCACGAAGAAGTCACCTGGTGGCGCCCGCCTTACTTCAGGGGCATCGACAAAATGGCAGGCCTAGATCGAAAAACCCTCCCTTTTAGTTATCTTGTGATCGTTCGAAGCAAGCGCTCGCTCGAGCAAATCTTACCAGCCTTAGGCGCTTCAAAAGCAACCAAACGAGAACGCCTGGTTTCGCCCGCCCATGGAGAAGGAAAGGATCAGGAATTTTTTGTTTGCGGACAAGATGGCAAGCGCCGCGCCCGATACCGTGCACGCCCAGATGAAGCAGAAACCCTCGCGGCCGAGCTGACTCGCGGGGATATTCTCACCGGGGTTAAAAGCCGAGGAGATGTTCATTCGTCTCGAATTGAAAAAATAGAAAGCGTGCTCTAAGGCTGGAGCCGCGCGCGAATATCCGCCAAAAAGTCTTTGACCTTGGCCTCGTGCTGATCTTGAGCCTCTCGACTTGAAAGATCCGGCGAAAAAGACTCATCCTTCGAAACTATCAGATGCCGCGGAATCTCCGCAATAAAGCGACTCACGCATCGAGGCACCGGCTTGCCGTAGCGGATCCGATTCTTGGCGCGGGTCAAAATCAAATGATCACGCGCTCGAGTAATGCCGACATAAGCGAGGCGGCGCTCTTCGCTATAATCCGTCGCTTCTTCGATCGTTCTTTTATGAGGCAAAAACCCCTCTTCAACCCCCACCAAAAACACGACGGGATACTCAAGTCCCTTCGCGCCATGAAGAGTCAAGAGCGTGACTTCGTCCTTATCCTTCTTCTTTTCGCGATCATTTTTATCTTCTTCAGCCTCTTGCACATCGAGGGTCATCCGAGATAAAAAATCCTGTAAAACCCGGGCCGGGCTGACGGTTTCGGAAGCGTCAAATTCAGACAATTGAAGTTGACCGATTGAATGGCAAAGTTCTTCGACATTTTCCCATTTTCTACCAAAAGCGGCGGGATCTTCTTCATCCGCTTCCATCGCTTTTTTAATGCCAATCGCCTCAAGAGACCGCTTAGCCCAGTGGGCGATCATTTCAGGATGAAGTTCGGTATTTTCAAGTTCCTGTTTGAGCCGAAGAATCAGATCTCTCAAGGCAATACAGCCTTCCGCACCACGAACCCCCAAACGGGGAGCCTCAGACAAAAATTCAAAAAAAGGTTTGCCCTGCTCAAAAGCCAAGCCACCGAGCTTTTCAATGGCCGTCTTGCCAATTCCACGCACGGGATAATTAATAATCCGTCGCAAAGAAGCATCATCACCGGAATTCGAAATCAAACGCCAGTACGACAGTACATCCTTCACTTCCTTGCGATCCAAAAAGGACATGCCCCCGACAATTTTATAAGGGATGCGGTGACGTCGTAAGGTTTCCTCAAAGAGCCTTGACTGCGCATTAGAGCGATAAAGCACCGCAAAGTCTTTCCAGGGGCGCGGCTTGAGCTCATCTTGACCACGAACCTCTAGAATTTTTTCAGCCACAAACTCGGCTTCCTCTCGATCGTTCTCTAAAACCACTTCCAAAAGAGGGTGGCCTTCACCACGATCAGACCATAAAGTTTTGTCATAGCGCTTTGAGTTGCCCTTAATGACGGCGTTGGCGGCATCCAAGATCATCGTCGTGCTCCGATAATTCTGGTCGAGTAGGATCACGCGCGCGCCAGGAAACTGCTTTGGAAAACTCAAAATATGAGCGGAGTCCGCTCCGCGCCATCCGTAAATGGACTGATCATCATCACCGACGACGCACAGGTTCTGATACCGCTCCGTGAGCAGGCGCAAGAGTCTGAACTGGGACGCATTCGTATCTTGATACTCATCGACCAAAATATGACGAAATCGAGCGTTATAGTGCTCACGAGCTTCGGCAGAAACCTCAAGCAAACGAACTGCGTTAAACAAAAGATCATCAAAATCCATCGAATTCAGAAGTCTGAGCTGTTCACGATATTTAGTGTAACAGTGCGCCGTCGCAATGGCATAATCAGGGCTCAGGCGCTTGGACTCCAAAAAATACTCTTCGGCTTGATCGTCCTGCACAAAGCCATTTTTTGCCTGACCTATTTCAAAAAGAATGGTGTCCAAATCAAACTTGCGATCGTCGATTCGGACATTCTTCATGATCCCTTTCAGGATATCCTTTTGGTCCGAAGTATCTACGATGGTAAAATTATTCTGAAAACCAATTTTTTCGGCATGCGCACGAAGGACCCGAACACAAAGGCTATGAAACGTGCTCACGGTCAAACCCCGGGTCGCACCTTTGCCGGCAACGCTCGACACGAGCTTGACGACCCGCTCTTTCAGCTCACCGGCAGCCTTATTGGTGAACGACAGTCCTAAAATCGCCGTAGCGGGCAAATGCCTCGCCGAAATCAAATGGGCGATCCGATAGGCCATGGTGCTCGTCTTACCGCTACCAGCACCTGCCAGCACCAAAAGGGGGCCTTCAGCGTGCAACACGGCCTCCCGTTGATTCGGGTTGAGTTGATTGAGATTGAGCGACATAAGATTGGGAGTACCCGGAACGGTTTGGAATGCCAATCCCCGACCGAAAATATATATTTTGGTGCAAACTTTGCTTGGTCTTTGAGCATGATTCGGCTAACCACTGACCTGGGTTGGATTTGCTGTTTACTTATTTTTATCTCGCATTCCGCAAATGCCCAGTGTCATCTCACAGAGGATGAGCACAGTCGGATTCGATTTAAATTAGAAGTCCTCTTCAACGAAAGTGAACTTCTCCTCCGAAACCATAGAGCCGATCTTTCGGATATACGACACCAAGAACGGGAATTTAAAACCCTTCGCGTATTTGAGCGAATCCCTTTTGAAGATGACGCCCATGACACTCACGATACTCATGACACTCGTCACATTCAGGATCTCAAGGCTGAGCTCGCCCAGTCTGCTCAAGCTCGCGGACTACGACTCATAGCATTAAAACCAGAAGTAAAACGCACTGCCCGTTTTTCAAAAACTCCCGCCTGGCTTTATTCGGATCAGTTGTCGGAGTTTCGTCTTTCAAATTCTCAAATCGCCGATGAAACCCACTTTCACCTGGTTGTCACGGGGGGAAAAAGCAAGGTTCTCCAATGGATTCAACATTGGCCGGAAGAACTGCTCCGGCTGACACAGTTGGTTGACTCACCCAATTCCATACGCTCATTGGGACCCTCAAGATTTCAGATTTCGGCCAAAACTTTCCACTTTCGAAAAACCAGCTTCCCCAAACTCATCTTGCGCCCCCCGCTGGAGCTGTTGCCTCCTTCGAGCCGCCACTCACCCGATTGTCTAGCCCAAAAAGCCCCCGTGTTGTGGACGCTGATTGATCGAATTCAAGACCTCCGCCCGAAAACGAAAGACCTTTACTCGACCCGGGAACAATTGATGCTCAATTCGGCTCGGATGTCCTTTTTTACCGCTCAGGCGATCGGTCACAATAAGCGGTTGCCCATCGCAGAATGAAAGGTACACTCAAGGTCAGGGGGCAAGTCAGCCAATGTTACGTGAGGAAGTGGGCATCCTGGTTGTTGATGACGTCAACACGATGCGAGTCCAAATCAAAGAACTGCTGAATTCGTTTGGCTTTCGAAAAATCAGCCTAGCCTCCAACGGGCAAGAGGCGCAGAAGATCTTGACTTCTCAGCCGATTCATCTGGTTTTGGCCGATTGGCATATGACCCCGACGGATGGAATGGAGCTGCTCAAGTTTGTACGTACCCACGAGCAGCTCAAAACCATGGCCTACATCATGGTGACAGCCGAAGGCACTAAAGAACAAGTAGTCCTGGCCATCAAGAGCGGCGTGGATGACTACCTCATTAAGCCACTGACGGCGGTGCAAATTCAAAACAAGGTGTATGGCGTTTTACTTCGCAAGCAGGTGCTGGCATGACTTCAAAGATCCAAGACTTTATCGATGAACTGACCGGTTTTGCAAAAACGGCCGAAGAAACCTTAACGACCATTGAAGGCGATTTAGAAGGCAAAAAGGGGCTTTTTTCGGTGTTTACGGAGCGCATGATTGCGATTCGGGGCACGGCTCAACAGCTCTCGCTGCCTCACATTGCCCACATCGCAGGCTTGGGCGAAGAAATTTCGATCAAAGCCACGACGGCCGAAACCCGCGCTCAAATCCGCAAATGTGTCGGCGCACTTTGGGATGCCTTATCGACGGTCAAATATCTATTGGAACACCACGAACAAGAAACCGGTGAAGAACAACAGTTTTTGATCAATCGCCTGGAGGACACCCTACGTCGCCTCGGGGGCGCACGGCCGAGTGTCGACCAGGACGAGATCGAAGCGATGCTGAAGCAGAGATAGGTGCTCCGCACCTTTTGGTAGAGGCGCGCGTCATTTACCAAGCAAATCCTGCGGTCACGCCGGCATTGACTGCGACGACGTCTTTATCCGCGACGTAAGTGATGGCTTGATTTCCGTCTTTGTCCTTTCGATCCGTGAGGACTTCCACACCCATGTGAGCGCCTATCTGCAAAGGCCCAAGGACGTTGAATTTTCCATCGACGTTTAGACCTAAAGCCAATCCCTGGGCATCATTTTTCTGCCCCAAGATTTTTCCAGTCGCACTGGCGTCGAATTCGCCTTTTTTGGAAACGTATTTAGCGCTAAGACCAGTCTCGACTGCCGTGGTTGTTCCTAAAATGGGGTCAATGGCAGCAGTCAGCCCGACCACTGGCCCAAATAACACACGACTGTCTTCACTGAGTTGGCAAACACCCCCCGCTTGGATAAAATATGATCCACGGGGATTAAAAGCTCCCAAGCTAGGTTCAAATGAGCTCCCTCCATTCATTTTAACATCGATAGGAGTAAATTGAACCGTACAACCGCCGGATTGAAGCTGAGGATGTATGGCCATCAGGGCCGCCCCATTGATTCCAGCCGTAACTGCTTGCCCTGAGACCCGAGTAACCCCGTCATTTTTCTGGACGTCGATCACCCCTCCGTCCAGTCCGCCGCTGCCCGAAATCGTGGTGGTTGTGCCAAGTCCTATTATACGGAGACCGACGTGAACGCCTGCCTCTGCACGGCTGGTCCTCACTTCTCCCACGGCTGCAGGGGGAACAACGGTTGGATTGACCACTTGCGCACCCCCGGTGGCGTTGATTTCAATTTTTGTAAGGGGTTCCGCTCTCACTGCCGTCGAACTCAAACCCGCGAACGAAACCATAATCAATGAAAACACCTTGAGACTCATTCCTTTAAAACTTTGCATACTCGACTACCTCTTTGCCCTGCATCAAAGCAAGCGGGGTGCCAGCGCTGGCGAGGGGGGGGGGTAATGACTACATAGACTTACGAGATTAAATCGAGCGCAGGAGTGATTAAGAAGTGGGCAGGTGTAAAGGGGTTTCCGTTTTCAACAAATGAACTAATCGTTATTGATTCGTTATTTATTCAATGATAGACTTCCTTCGAGGCGTTTGAATGAAATTTGAGTTTGACCCCAGTAAAAGTCACTCCAATAAAGAAAAACACGGAATCGACTTTATCGAGGGGCCGGCTTTATGGAACAGTCCAAACATCGAACTCAACTCAAAAAATCCAAGTGAAGCACGCCGCCTAGTCATTGGTAAGATCGAAGCCACTTTCTGGACTGGCATAATCACCCATCGAGATGAAGCAATCCGGATCATTTCTATACGGAGGTCACGCGATGAAGAAAAAGAAAAATTCAGAAAATACTACCGCTGATAATCTAGAGCGGAAATTTGATCATGGAGATGACGTCCTTGATTACTTTGAGGATCAGCCAACAGCCAAGAGAGTGAATCTCGATATTCCAGCCTGGGCTGTCCAGATCATCGACGGTGAAGCCCATCGGCGCGGAATGGCCCGCCAGCAACTCATTAAGCACTGGATTATTGACAAGGTGGACCAGATCAAAAAAGTGGGATGATTACCAAGCAAAGCCGGCAGTGACTCCTCCAGTGACGGCCAAAAGGCTTTTGTCGGCAACAAAAAACGCACAAATGTACAAAAATCACTGTGACAGTCATTTTAGTACAGTATTGACAAAAATAACTGCCACTATTATCTTTATACATAATGGCCCATTCTCGAAGTCGGAGCGTCTCGGAACTCTATCATAAGTTGATCAAGGCGAGCCCTATTCTTGGGATTTTTGGTCACCGTCAGGTGGGTAAGACTACTTGGATGACTCAGGCGCTACCCCATTACCTTACCTTTGATAGTCATTTTGAGCGCACTCGCGCTGAGTCCGATCCTGAGGCCTTTTTGGATACGTTAAAAGGGCATCCTTTTGGCATTGATGAGTGTCAAGGGGTCCCCGCCCTTTTTCCTGCACTCAAAGAGAGGGTGAGAGTCAAGCAGCAGCCAGGACAATTTGTTTTGTCCGGATCAGTTCGCTTCACGAGTCGCAAGGCTATTCGAGAGTCGCTTGCAGGACGGATGATGTTTTTTGAGCTTTATCCCTTAGTTCTCTCTGAAATGGATCAGCGGCCTTTGCCTGATTTTTTTTTGCAACTTCTTAAACAAAATTCCTTTGAATCTTCGAGAATCGAGGAACTCAGTAAAGGGGAGATCTCCAAAAGACTGAAATCCGTAGACAGTTATCTTTTGAAAGGTGGGCTGCCTGGAATTTGCTTTCTCCGAGAGGAGCGCCTCAGGTTAGAACGGTTGAATGATCTGCATCATCTTATTCTGGATCGGGACCTGAGAATGGTGCATGAAACTCGGATTTCGATTGAAAAATTGTATGCCTACCTAAAGATGATCGCTCATTTCGGACTGAGTGGTTACTCTTACACGAAAGTCAAAAATGAACTCTCTTTGACTCCTGTCACTCAAAAATCTTTACTTTATGCGCTGGAGTCGATTTTCCTGATTCGGCGAATTCCCTTCTACGGAGGATCTAAGGGAGAAATGATCATTCTTGAAGACCAGTATGAGGAGTGGGTTTTGGGTGATGGTTCGTTGTCCCCGGACGAGCAGCTTCTTACTTTACTTTATCGTAATCTGAGGGCTCAGTTTCACTATCGTATGGGCGAACCCATTCGCTTTTCCTCTTACTGGACTAAAAATAACGCCAGGGTTCATCTTGTGTTGAAAACAGCAAACTCAGTTCTGGGTATTCTTGCTATCGAGGCTGAGGAGCCAACGCTTTCTCAAATTCGAGCCGCAGAGAGCCTTTTGCGAGTTGAAAGTCAAAGTAAAGTTGCAATTTTTTCAAAAAGCTTAAAAAAGACAAAAGTTTTGAATTCTAGGATTGCCGTGATCCCTTTGCCCATGGGCATTTGACTGCCCCTATGCTTTCGCTTCCCGCCGTTTATAGACCACACCGACCCAAATCACGTAGGCCATTTGCACCGCGACGAAACCCAAAATCGTTTTGAAGCCTCCGCCACTCACAAATCCATAGGAATGCAAGCCCACACCCAAGACGAAATTCACACCGTACCAAGCCATCATCACCGACAAAAAGGCCACCACCGACCATGCGGCAAAACCAAATTGTCCAACCCAGCCCGAATACCGACCATGAAGAATGGTGATATAACAAAGCAACGCAATCAGCGCCCAAACTTCTTTAGGATCCCAACCCCAGAAACGACCCCAAGAATAATCCGCCCAAACTCCGCCCAAAATCGTGCCCGCCGCCAACAAAACCACGCCGAACTGCATCGCGCGATAAGTGAGCTGATTCATCGAAGTGATTTTAAGCTTTCCGCCCGGACGATTGCTTCGCAAAAAATAATAAAGCGCCACATTAGCCAATCCCAAAGTCAGCGCAAAGGCCGCATATCCCAGCGTGATCGTCAAAACATGGATCGTCAGCCAATAATTGCTCCGCAAAACCGGAACCAGGGGATTCAGGCTCGGATCCATCACCGCTGGCGCGGCGTCTGCAGCAATCAAGCTTAAGGTGGCCAACACACTGGCAACCAAAAGCAAGATCGCCTGTCGATGGATCGCGTACAAAATTCCCGCAAAAACAAGCTGACCAAAAGCCACCCAAATCACCGATTCGTACATATTGGTCACTGGAGGACGCCCCGCCACAAAACAACGCATCGCAATCCCCGCAACGTGAACCGCAAAGGCCACACCCGTGACACTCAAGGCTGCGGCCGTCCATCCAAGTGAAGCGCGGCCGGTTGGCATTTTCGTCTCAGAAAACCGAGCACCCATCCATACGAATACGGCGATCAAATAAAAGATCCAAGACCAGAGAAACGGCCGAATATGATTATAGATCGATTCAACATCAATCCGAGTGTGAGCGGTTTCGGTCCAGCCCACGATCTGAGACTCAATCGAAGCGCGCGCCCGCACAACCGCAGATTCAAACTGCGCTTGGTTCGAGCTTTCATAAGCCCGGATGATTTGCACAAATAAATCACGAACCGGACTTCCCATTTTGTCAGGATCTGAAAGAGCACCCCACGGCGCAAGCTCTCCTGGCTTAGCACTAATAGCCCCAGGCAGCGCAGGAATTACAGTCCATGCCTCGCCAGAAATCACCCGGTTGAACATATCGAGACGCTCAAAAACCCGTTTAAATTCTTGATCCCGTGGATCTACCTTAGGTTTATTACCCATCGGCGCCGAGACTTGTTGATCCTGCGCACTTGCCGTCTGCGCATACTGCCCTAGCACGGTATTGCCCATCAGTTCTTTAGGCGAAAACCGCGTCCGCTTTTCATCCAAGCCCACTTGCCGACGCACATCCTCACGCGACACCTGGATAAAGCGATAATTCTGCCAAGCCTCCGGGTTAGCGATCATCGAAAAAGCCATGTCGACCGGATCCCAACCATCAAAGCTACGTGACCCGGTTTCAAAGAGCATGATTTCACGCGCAAATGAATCCAACGGTTTGACCCGCCCCCCACTTTGCAGGGGAATCTCTCGAGCTCGAGCAAAAGACCAATCCGCTCGCTGAACCGGAGCGGGCGCTTCATCTGCGGCAAAAACAGGGGCCGCCCCAAGCAAACCAGCCAATACGAAACCCAAAATATACGGTTTGATCTTCATAGTACCTCCGAGGGCATGGGTTCAGAAGTCGAAGACCTCTGAATCTCTTGCGCCGTCTTTGTTACACTTCCCTTATGTTTTCTGTATTTCACAGCAAACAAAACAATCGAACCCAAGACAATCAAGATAGACCCGAGATACTTCCAAAACCGCCCTGGGTCGCGGTTAACCGAAAAAATCGACACGGTCGGCCGGGGCTGCGCATCTTCATAACTGGCCTGATAGAGCGTGATGCCCTTGATGGTAAGTGGCTCATTCATGCTGATCGTAGCGCTTTCGCCGGCCGCACCGGCTTTTGGATCGGTAATCACCGTCACCCGAGAGGCGTAAGAAGAAGGATCCATGGTCCCTTCGTACCGATCAATCGTGAACCGATCGAGCCGAATCGAAAACGGCAAAACCACTCGATGCGGCAAATAACCGACTTCAAAATTACCATTATCGGTTCGCAACATGGCTCGATCACCGAGCCCTAGCCACGCCTCAGCGTCTTTATTGCCCTGGCCGCCCTTTCCAGAAACCACATGAATGGCGGACATATTGGTCATCGGGCCAAATTGCACCCGGGAGGGCTGATACGAAATCATCGGCACCGCATTTTGAATCCAATCCAAAATCGTGACCTTAATATTTCCCTTCCATCCGGGTTCAATCACATGCCCACGAACGGCCGAAGGCTGAATTTTACCTTTGATGACTTTTCCGTCAGACGAAACCGCAAAAAACTCAACGCCCCCATCTCGACCTGGCAATAACGATAACCCCGGCCGCCCAGCAACAGCAGGCAACTCTTCGCCAATCGCAAAACGGGCAGGGCCCATCTGAACATTTTTAAAAGATGAGTCTCCCATCCAAAGCCAAAAATCCTGCTTGACGCCCATCGCCCCGCCTACCACTTGAATTCTGGCGGCAGTCACAGAAGGATGATTGCCCATCGGAAATTCACTCGAAATAAACGCATAGATCGGATCCGCGTGAGAAATAAATTTGTCGATCGTCAGGTCATAGGGAACCCCCTGCGCGCGCGCCGAAATAGGGTGAAACTCGATGTCCGGCGGAATCCACCCCACCCGGACCTTGTGCACGGCTCCCGCCTCCGTAATCACCAACGAGTTATTGTCCTGCTCCACCATGCTCGCGGTTTCGCCCTCGGCGATTCTCAAATTTCCATCTAAACCGTACCGGTCGGTGAGCCACGAGCCTACCAATAAAGTCAAAATGCCGATATGCGCGAGCAAAAAGGGAGCATGCCGACGCTGCCAAGGCCACCGATCCACCATGACGGAAAAGATGTTAATTCCCAGCGACGCCAACAAAAGATGGAACCAGAGGGATCGATAAACATAATACTGAGCTGTCGGCGTATCGTAAAGCGACTCCAGAATCGTGCCGATAGCGAGAGCCACCGACAGTCCTAAAATCACGATCACAGTGAGCTTAAGAGAAGCAAAAAAACCCAGAAAACCTTTATATTTTGATTTCATTTTTTTTCAAAGCCTAGTGTAAGGTGCCAATTCCAGCGGTGTGATTTTGCCCCGATCCAAAGGAGTATCGCCAGTGGGTGCAAAGAAAACCCCAGCCAGTTCCAACACGGCTTTCTGCACCACCCGCTCCCGCTCTAAACCATCCTTTGGGAGTTCTGAGTTCCTGGCCTTTTCGTCAAAAACTCGGTCATAAATTTTTTTTCTCAGCAATCCAGCATTGCGTCCCACCGTCAAGCGAGCCATACGAGCCAACCGTTTTGCATAGAGTAAGGATTGCCTCTGGCCAGGGCCCGTCAAATCAATGACCAGATCAACCTGAGGAGGGTGCACTGCACCGATAGATTGCCCCTGCGTCGTCACAAAAAACACCGCGGAATCCAAATAGGACCGTAGAATTTTTTGTCTTAACGATTCGATGTCAAAAACAATTCCTGCAGCCGAAAGCACCACTACGACCGTTCGAACCCCAGGAATTCGATTGGGTTGGGATCGCTCCTGCTCAGCCAGATGAGCCAAACAAGAGTGAGTTAATTGGTCTTGATAACTCAGAGTCTGAGAATTAGTCATTTCTCAGTTTTATCAGAGTTTTTTTAAGTCTCCTAGCATGAACAATAAATCTCTTTGACTTGGAGCAGGGCAAATCTAAGATTTAATGATGACTCAACTCACTGATCTGCCTCATTCTCCTGAAATTCTCGAAATTCGGGCCCTTGCCCGCCAGATTTTATCCAAAGAACTTAAACCCCGCGTCGAACACTCAGAAACCACTGGTGAGTTTTGCCGCGAAGCGTTAATTCAACTTGGCCAGGCAGGCTTAGCTGCCCCGATGTTGCCTGAACCCTGGGGAAGCGGCGAACTTGCTGATGAAGAGGGAGCTACCCACGGTCTCTTGACCCAGCTCATCGTCGCTGAAGAAATGGGTTATATTTCAAGCGGTTTTGGACTTTCTGAGCTGGCCAGCGTCTGCCTTTTTGGCGCTAATGTCGGCCGTCAGGGCTCTCGTGAGCAAATGGAAAGATACCTCCCCGGAATTGCTTCAGGCGAAAAAATCGGTTGTTGGGCGCTCACTGAGCCCGCCGTTGGAAGTGACGCAGTTTCGGTCAAAACCCGCTGCGAACGTCAGGGGGACCACTATGTCCTCAATGGCTCAAAGACCTTCATCACCAATGCACCGATTGCCGACTACTTTATGGTGATCGCGCGCGAGTACGGGGCTGACGGCAAACCCGTCGAAGGCTTTCAAGGCGGGACCGCTTTTATTTTGGATCGAGGGCTGGAGGGCCTGAAGACGGGAAATCCATTTCACAAAATGGGTCATTGGAGCTCGCCCACAGGTGAGGTCTTTATGGACAATGTTCGAGTCCCCGCCTCTCAAGTTCTTGGCAAACCTGGAAAAGCTTTTTTAGGAATGAAGGTCTCGCTGGATGTCGAACGAACGATCTTTAGCGGGCTCGGAGTGGGATTGATGCAATTTTGCCAAGACACCCTGATTCGCTACGGTGCGACTCGAAAGCAATTTGGCGTTTCAATCCTCGAACATCAAATGATTCAAGACAAGGTTGCCCGAATCGCCGCCTCGCTCGATATGGTCAGACACTACCAATATATGGTGGTGACTAAACTCGCTCGTGGCCAAAGCGCCAATAAAGAAGCCGCTATCCTCAAATTTATGGGCGGCCGCATGGCCAACGAAGTCGCTGCCGAGGCGGTGCAAGCCCTAGGAGGATACGGCTATATGCGCGAGTACGGGGTCGAGCGAGCGATGCGTGATGCCAAGCTCTATGAAATCGGCGGCGGTACCAGCGAAATTCAAAAACTCATTATTGCTAAACAAGTCATCAAAGAAACCCTGCAATAACTTTTGCAAAGAAAGACTTCATGGAAACTACCCACGACCTCAATCAACAGCTCCTTGCCCTTCGCCAACAAGCTCGCCAAATGGGAGGGCCAGAAGCGATTCAAAAGCAACATGAAGCCGGAAAGCTAACGGCGCGTGAGCGCATCCAACTTCTCTTTGATGAAGGCAGCTTTGTGGAATACGGAGTGCTCGGCACTCACCACTCCGCACTTCCCGACATGAAAGATAAAATCACCCCGGCCGATGGCGTAGTGACTGGAGTCGGAATGATTCAGGGCCGGCCTGCCGCTGTCGCGGCCTATGACTTTACGGTAATGGCAGGCACGATGGGCGAAGTCGGCGAGCGCAAAGTGAAACGCATGCGAGAAACCTCGCTTCGAGAGCGAATGCCTATGATTTGGCTACTCGATTCAGCCGGCGCTCGCATCCAAGAAGCTGCCGGCGCTCAATTTGCGGCGACGGGTAGCCTCTTTTTTGACCAAGTCCAGATGTCGGGCGTGGTGCCGCAAGTCGCCGCGGTCATGGGGCCTACCGCGGCCGGGACAGCCTATATTCCTGCCTTGGCTGATTTTGTTCCGATGGTCAAAGGAACTTCATCGATGGCACTAGCGGGTCCCCCACTCGTCAAGGCTGCGATCAATGAAGATGTCACCACCGAAGATCTCGGAGGCACTTCGGTTCATTGCCGAATTAGCGGCGTGGCCGATCTCGAAACGGCCAACGACCCCGAGTGCATTACCGCCATTCGTAAATACCTGGCCTTTTTTCCTTCCCACAGCAAACAAAAACCGCCACGCATTGAAGGAGCGATCGCCCGGCACAGTAAATTCTCCAAGGGAATCCGCCAAAAAGATGCCGAGGGCGCGACCAAAGCCTTTGACCGACTAGCAATGAGTGACGCCATCCTCGGAATTTTGCCTGAGGATTCACGCAAAGCCTACGACATGAAAGATATCATCCGACAAATCGTCGACAAGCAGGACGATGCCCAGAATAACTCAGAAACTTCGACCTTTTTTGAGATCAAACCCGACTTTGCTCGAAACATCATTACGGGTCTCGCCCGCATTGACAGTTGGAGCGTGGGAATTCTCGCCAATCAACCTCAATTCATGGGGGGCGCGATTGACGTCGATGCCTCCGATAAAGCGGCGCGTTTTTTGTGGCTTTGTGACGCCTACAATATCCCCGTGGTTTTCCTCCACGATTGCCCAGGGTTTATGGTGGGTTCACGCATGGAAAAAATGGGTATTATTCGCCACGGCGCCAAGATGCTTTTTGCCCTCAGTGAAATGACGGTCCCGAAGTTTTCCATCGTGATCCGTCGTTCTTACGGCGCTGGCTATTACGTGATGTGCGGCAAGGGCTACGAGCCAGATTTGATTGTCGGTTGGCCTACAGCCGAAGTCAGCCTGATGTCCCCCGAGGGCGCGGTCAATATTATCTTTCGCAAGGAAATCGCCGCGGCTCCCAACCCCGAGCAAGCGCGCGCCGCTCGAACCGAGCAATATCGTCACATGATTGGCGGCCATATCTCCGCCTCGCAAGGTCACCTCGATGACATCATCGATCCGCGCGAAACCCGCAAGATCCTCGCCACCGCCCTCCTCCACACCCGCGCCAAGAAAGTCACCCGGCCCGCGAAGAAGCACGGGGTGCTCCCCGTTTAGGTATCAGGTTACTTTGTGATGCCCGGTGCGTTAAGATGGGGCCATTCCTGAAGGTAATTATTTTGGGTCCACACGAATTTTTCGGAGATCCGCAAATCTCGATAAGATTTGGAAAGATTGGACACCGCCGGCGCCCATTTCAGTTCAATCGCCCATTTTTTTGGTAAAATAAAATCAACCTCCCCTGAGGGAGATGACAGATAACCAAATCGCGGAAATTTACGACTTAATGCCTCGTGTGCCACCATTTCAGCCAAGCGATCTTCGGCGTTTTCCGGGGAACTCTGTCCGGAAAGCTCAATCCCCAGCCAGTACAGCATAGGATCCGTAAAATAAAATTTCTTATCCTTTCGAAATCGATAGGCGCCGGTATCCATGTCCACGGCATAAAGAGTTTTGACGGCGAAACAGGCTTCTAAAATGGACAGATATTCATGCACGGTCTCGTGCGAAGCAATCTGAGTTTTTTTAGCAAGCGTTTGATAACTCACCGGTGATTGCGTACACACGGCCAACTGAATCAATACTTCCTTCAGGTAGTCCTCATTTTTACCAAATTTTACGATATCGCCAACCAACCATTTGTAATAAGTGCTCTTGCTTTGAGGCGCGGTCGACAAGCCATCTACGGCTGCTGCCCCAACCTCGGCGACGGCCGCCGGCACCCCACCGATCCGAAAATAATCACGAAGCTCAGCGAGCCGGTCCGCCTTGGCCCAACCTGCGACTTTTCTCATGGCATAAAATTCTTCAAACCCCATGGGCAAAAGTAAGAACTCCCCGCCTGCCTCAAATCTTCCGGGCATGCGATCAGCCCCTAGCTTGAGATCGTAAGCATGTGATCCCGTAAGCATCAGAATGGGGATACGCCCCAGATCCATTTCATATTTCACGGCCCGATCCCAATGGGGCACAAAATTGACTTCATCCAATAAGACCACGTGACGGTTTCGGACAGACTTAAGAATTTCAGCAAGCTCCTGGTAGTCCGCCACTCGTTCACAACTCAAGTAAAAGCAGCTTGTCTTCTTCTGGGTGTAATGACTGAGCACTGTTTTCAACCACGAGCTCTTTCCGATTTGACGAGGCCCCCGAACGATATACATTCCGTGTTTTTCTGGAATAAATGGAAATGACCTCTCAAAAGGCATCGCCGCCAGCTTTCGCAGGTGCTTATCCTCAAGTTCCCAGCCGTCTTTTTCCCAAAATAAATCCATAGGATAACAATCATATCCTGTTTTGGCGATTATTAAAACTAAATTTGGCGATTACAACACCACGATTTGGCGATTAACCTTTTCTCCCCGATACCAAATAAGTCACATGCCCCCGACCGCAATGAAAAGTCCCCTGCTTGATGGCCTCCTTCACTTGGGCTTGATACCGAAGCCCCGTGGCATAAAGCCGCCCAAATTCGTCCTCACTGCCACCCCCTGCCAAAAAAAAGCGGCGCGTATCCTCCCGACCAAACAAAAAATAACCCGCCTCGACGTCTCTCAATTCGTCAGCAATCGCCTCTGACTGGCCAGGAGCAATATAGGGCGGATAAAGGGCACTCGCGCGATCAGACAAATAGACCTGAATGTTTTGGATCCCCAACTCCGAAAAAATTCCCGGTAAGAGGTCCCCAACAGAATTGTCGCCTTCGCCCAGGGCGATCTTTCCTCGTTCACAAACGAGGAGAATTCTATGAAGTTCCATCGCCTCCTCAACCGTGGTTTGAACCGAAGTTTTGGTCTGCGCCAAATTGCTGGGTTCTGCCGCGACAATCAAGCCTCCCGGCTTCAAAACGCGCAACATCTCGAGAATCACCTGTCGCGGATCTAAAACATGAATCAATAAAGTCTGACAAGTCACCAGATCAAAACTGTGATCGGGAAAGGGAAGATGCTCCGCACTCGCCTCAATGAAAGATACTCTGTCCTTTTGTACAACAAACTCAGCTCTGGCCTGACTAACCCAGCCAGCCTCTCGATCTACCCCGGTCACGCGGGCATCGGACGGCAAATTTTGCAAAACCGCTTTCGTCCAATGCCCCACGCCACAGCCGACATCCAAAATCTGACGGACCCCGGACAAATTCCAACGCTGCGCCATCCATTTCAAAAAATCAGCATTCCACCAGAAATTTCGAGCATCCGTAAAAAAATGTTCAGAATGTTTCTGGGTCATCATGGGATTATTTATACCTATTTCGCCTGGCGACCACCGCTGATCACCGGAGCCCCAGGCCCACTACTGGTCCAATAAGAATGTACTCCCGGCACGTCTGAAGTAAAAAGAGCATTCGGGCCGCCTTCATCATCAATAAACACATTAACCGGGCTGGTAAATAAATCCATAAAACGGATTGAGCTCATATTGAACTCAATCCTAGCCGGATATTTTCTCCCTGCTTGATCAATAATACTCTCAAAAGAAATCCCGCCACTCACGTTATTCTGAGCGGCCCTAAGCTCGCCTTGAGCATCGACAAACACGATCCGAAAAATCGAAACTGGAAACTCATACCAAGAACTCTTTCCACTTCCCTCAAACAGAAGTCGAGTTTTCCCTAAATCATCTTCGACGGTCAACCAACGCTCCATGGGTCGAACTGAATAATTGAGATGCAACTGAGAACGTACGGTTCCAACAGGCTTTCGTCCTATAAACCGCACGAAAAACTCATTTTCTCCCTCGGCCACTGGTGGATATGGCACATATCCAGGCCAAGAGGTCTGTAGCCCAAAATTTCCAGACACATCCACCGCACGATTCCCATCCAAGTACAACAACCGCTGGCCATCAATCCAATTTTCAGAAGAACCCCAAATCACTGTCCCAGCCTTGAGCCAATTTGCAATATCCTCCTGCATAATTGTACCGACTACATGATCGCAACCAAGCACATGGCCGATTTCGTGCAAAATCTGCACAGTCAAATGAGATACCTGAAGCTTGGCAAACCCAGGGTGCTCACTTATTTTATTCGGTGCCCAGTCTGGGAACCCTTTCGCCAAGCTGTTCTGGGCGGCCACCCAAATCAGACCTTTCCCCCAACCCGCAATGGGATCATAGGACTGCCGATAGGCCAAAGCAGTGGGATGATTGTATTGTTTTTTCACTAACCGAGTCAGATCATCCTCAGATCCAAAATAAAACTTGAGATCCTCCGTCCCATCGCACTGAGACATCCGTTCGGTATTAACTTGAATTCGACGTTCCTCTGGAACTAAAAACCAATTCCCGGAAAAGGCACTAGTCCCCACTTTTTGAAGATAATTTTTCCACTGCAAAAAACTTTCACTCAAACTCGTCGTAACCTGCTCATCGGTAGCCCCAAAATCACTGGAGCGCAACCAACAGTAGCGAATCGGCTTAGACCCCAAAAACCACGCAGCCCCCGAATCCACAGGTCGATTATCCGTCCCGCCGCTACTTCCTGCCCCCTCACCCGCAAAGCCCGAGCTTCCGACCGCCAAAGATAGCCCAACCCAAACCAACCCGAAAAACCGAAATACCTTCATAGTACCCCCTCGTCTATAAGATCCAACCCCGAGGGTCAACCCGTTCTATAGAGGGTTCATAGCGAGTAAATTTGGCAGAAAATACGTTTTTTTAATTAACTTACATGCTTTAATGTTAGTAATTACTTAGTTATGGAAAAATCCCTTTTCGACTTTCGAGACTACAAAACCTTTCTCTCCCAAGCCCTTGCCACTACCGGTGAGAAGCGTGGAGCACGCTCGCGGCTGGCACAATTCCTCAATTGCCAAACCGCATATATTTCCCAAGTCCTCAATGGGACCGTCCACTTCAGTCTCGAGCACGCCGTGCAGATCAGCGAGTTTTTAGGGCATACTTCGGAAGAAGCCCACTTTTTCATCCTACTCGTTCACCTGGGCCGTGCCGGATCAAAAAACCTGAGAGCCTACTACGAAAACCAAATCCTTCAAATTGCCACTCAACGTGAGCAAATTCGGGAACGGATTCATGTCCGCGACACCCTCAGCAACGAAGACCGGGCCATCTATTACAGCTCCTGGCATGTAGCGGCGATTCACGTCATGCTCTCCATTTCCGCCTTTCAAACCCCTCGCGCGATTGCGCAACACCTCGGCCTTTCGCATGAAATCGTTGAAAAACATCTCAAATTTTTGGAAAGCATCGGTCTCGCCCTTCGCGAGGGAGAACGATTTCGGATCGGCAATGCTCGCATTCATTTGGCCGCTGAATCTCCTTGGATTTCCAAACACCACGCTAATTGGCGCATGCGATCGCTGCAATCGCTGGATCTCCCTTCAAAAAACGATCTTCATTATTCGTCCGTAATCACTCTCTCAGAATCGGACGTCGCTAAAATTCGGGAAATTTTGCTCGCGGCACTTGAAAAAGCAGAACCCATCGTTCGCAAATCTGCCGAAGAAACGACATATAGTCTCTGCCTGGATTTTTTTAAGATTTAACTAGGCTATTATGACATCATTTCAAATCAGTTGGGCGAAAAAGGCGCGAACCCTCGAAAACACTTAAAACATAAACAGACCTCTCTCGGACACAATAGATGATGCGATAACCTTCATAAATCAATTCTCGCGCCACCTGCTTTTCATCTTCAGGCACGAAGCGTCCAGAATCCGGAAAATCCACAAGCTTATCCGCTTGCTCGATGAGTTCTAAAACGAAACTCACCGCTCGATCAGGAGAATCCTGCGCAATAAAATCCTCTATCTCGACAAGCCGATCACGCGCGGGCTCAGTCCAAACGACTTTCATTTTTTGGACTTTCTTATTTTTCGACGTGTTTCGAGATGCGCCTTTACCTCTTCTGCCGTGTAAACCTTGTCAGCAATAATTGCAGCCTCCCCAGCCCTAATTTCACTCCGAACAAAATCTGCGCTTTGATGCTGAATGCGATCAAACTCCTCTGGAGAAATAAGCACTCCGGCCGGCCTTCCATTTTGAGTAATCACAACAGGTTGGCCTGATGCGCGAACACGATCCAGCCAGCTTGCAGATTGTGCTTTAAACTCTGCAATCGGCACAATATCTCTGGCAATTCGAACTGCTTTCATAATGGATAGTCTCCTAATTCTAACCATTAATATACTATATTTTAACCATTAAAAGATAGAATTTTATTTATTTATGATACTTAAAAAGAGAATTATTAATCTAAAAACTCTCCCAATCCGCCAAAATCCAACGTTTCAATTTTTCATCCCACACAAATTGTCTCGCCTGATCCCGCCAATCCTTTTCAATAATCTGCAACCGCAAAGCGTAGGGTTCATCTGCAAGAAAAAGCACCATCATCTTGACCGTCAAATCTTTAAGCGCTTTTTCGCGGGCGAGCCACCCCGAAGACGGAATAGCAGGCCGGGCCCCGAGAAATTCACGCCCATCCTCAGACCCCCAAATTCGCGAAACGATCAAGAACTTCCCTTCTGGGTCACTCTCAAAAATTTTTACCCGTCTCACCTCTTCCGGCACCTGCGCGGCAGCCTGACGATAAGCGCGAAGCTGCATTCTCGCTGGCCCAATACCCTCCGCGCTGTATGGAATTCGAATCACTTGCTTTGGATTATCCGCGCACGCAAAGATATGGGTCTGACTGCCCGCCCCCAAAAATTCTCCAAGGCGGATGATACGGGCTCCAACCTGAACAGAATCACCTTTTCGCAGGAGCAAGATTTGTTTCTTAAAATCCTCGCCGGCAGACTGAGCCAAATCGAGGATTACAGGAGGATTTCCTTTTTGCCGTTCCGGATGATTCTTATAGTCCCGCACTCGACGGATTTCGGCTTTTGTTCGAAAAATTTGGCTTTTCTCTAAAATCTGGAGCCGCTCTAAAACATGCGCCAAATCGCATCGCGGCGCCGCCTCTACGCGGGAAAACAAAAAAAGACTCAATAGTACCGTAATCAGCACTTTCTCGGGCCATCCCTATCTAGTTTATCGGCTAACCGACTCGGCCACCGGAACTTCAAAAATCTGGCAAGGACTTTTTTGTTCGGCTGCAAAAACTGAACGAGCCAAAATCCAGACCATCAGGACTCCAAGGAGCGATATTTTCAAGTGTTTGGATTCAATTGACATATAAAAACCTCTTGTTTTTCCTCTCATTTATTATCATATCTTTTTTATCAAGTAATAGTAGTTGTGTCCTCGAAGACACTCTTGAAAGTCGCGTCCTGCATTTTATCGATAGTCCATAAACCGTTGACTCAAAGCAAGGCCGGCCCGACCATAGAAATAGGAGAAAATTCATGCCGACACCCCAAAGCCAAGTCGTTGTAACTGCGGCGCTTACCGGCGTCCTCGCCACCCGCAAACAATGCCCATCCATCCCCTACACCGCCGCTGAAATCGCCGACGAAGCGATCCGTTCTTACGAAGCCGGAGCCACCATTGTTCATATTCACGCGCGCGAAGATGACGGTTCGGCCTGCTGGCGGCCGGAGGTTTTTCAACAAATCGCCAACCTCATTCGTCCCCGCTGTCCCGTGATTCTCAATTTTTCAACCGGCGGAATTGGCAGCTCCATCCAAAATCGATCCCGCCATCTCCCCCTAGTTAAACCCGAAATGGCCGCCCTCAATATGGGCAGCATGAATTATTCGCTCTATAGTGCGCGCCAAAAGAAATTCATCATGCGCGGAGTTTTTTTAAATCCCTTCGAAGACATTGAATTTTTGCTCAAACTCATGGCTGACAACGGTGTGATTCCAGAACTCGAATGCTTCGACGCTGGCCACATTTGCAACGCAGATCCTTTTATCGACATGGGACTGCTCAAACCGCCTTTTCACTTTTCGCTCATTATGGGCGTCACGGGCGGAATTTCAGCCACCCCCCAAAACCTTCGCAACCAGGTAGGTCTTCTCCCAGGCGGAGCCAATTGGCAACTCGTCGGCATCAGCAAAGAACAATGGGAACTCGTGGATCTTTCGCTCGACCTCGGAGGGCATATTCGCGTGGGCCTCGAAGACAATTTTTACCTTCCGAATGGCGAAATGGCTAAATCCAATGCAGAGCTCGTCGAAATGGCCGTAAAAAGGGTACTCGGTCGAGGCCAAAAAGTAGCGACGATTGAGGAAACGAGAAAGATGCTAAAGGGCTGACTCTTTGACCTTTTTACTCCCGCTATACATCTCGTATTTAAGAAGCCGGCACTCAATGGCGCCGTTAAAAAGCACAAATCTGCGCGAGGCTTTGAGTCCTACAGCCTTGGCCAGATCCGGATTGCTGGTAAGGATATACCCTTCCCAACCCGCGAAGCGTTTTTTGAAAATGTCGCCCATTTCCTTGTAGACGGGTTTGAGCTCTTCCGTCTCACCTAGGCGCTCGCCGTAGGGAGGATTCATGACCACCAGGCCATGCTCTTGACCGGGGAGCGGAGCCAAATCCAACAGCTCCCGTTTTTCGATGTGCACTTTACCGTGAAGCCCCGCACCTTCAACATGACTGATCGCAATTCGAACTGCCTCCGAATCTCGATCATATCCAGCGATTCGCGGCAAAAGCTTGGGATCCTTGATCTCAGCGGCTTGAGCTTCCGCCACCAGCCGCGCCCACAGCGCCGGCACATGTCCCTGCCATCCCATAAAACCAAACCGCTTACGACTAAGTCCCGGCGCACGATTGACCGCCATCAACGCGGCTTCGATCGGAATCGTCCCAGAGCCACACATCGGGTCAATCAGAGCTGGCATCGCCGAACTTTGGCCAGCTTCTCGACCTTTTTTGAGCGCGTCAGGCCAGCCCGCCAACATTAAAATCGCAGCCGCCAAATTTTCCTTAAGCGGCGCTTCAACACTCTCTTCACGATAGCCTCGACGATGAAGACTCTGACCCGAAAGATCCAAACTCACCGTCGCCTCGTTTTCAAGGACATAGACATTGATTCGCAAATCAGGATCTACCGAATCCACTGAAGGCCGCTCTCCGAGCACACTCCTCAATTGGTCACAAATGGCATCCTTCGTTTTGAGTGCGCCAAAGTGGGTATGCTCAATGTCAGATTTCGACGACGAAAAATCCACCGACAGGGTTTGGCGAGGAGTGATGTGCTCGGACCAACGGATCGACTTGACGCCGCCGTAAAGCTTTTCAGGAGTCGGCGCCGAAAATGTCTTCAACGGAAGAAGCACGCGATTCGCAATTCGCGACCCTAGACAAGCGCGATAAGCCACTTCGAGTGGCCCTTGAAAAGCCACCCCCGCACGAGTCACTTTGACGGACCCGGCGCCTAACGCCAGAAGCTCTTGCTCAAGCAAGGACTCCATTCCTTTGGCAGTCGTGGCAAAAAAAGAAAGGTTGGCAGCCATTCACACTGCATTATCAGGCTTTACTCTATGCGTCGACCAGGAAGTCGCGATAGAGTTCCCTGAAATGAGATTTTTTTGGATGGGATTTTTTGGACTCGTCGGTATTTTTTCGCGTTTCGGCGTCGATACCCTCGTACTCAAGGCTGGCGCCCCGGCGCCGTGGGGGACACTCACCATCAATAGCCTAGGTTCATTTATCGCCGGCGTGTTTTTTGCCATCGGGGCCGAAAAAGGCCTCATATCCCCCGACTTACTCACCCCCCTTATGGTGGGCTTACTTGGCGGCTTTACTACCTTTTCTGCCTTTTCACTTCAAAGCGCGCTGTTACTGCAGGAAAAAACCCCCTGGCTGGGGTTGCTGTACCTTTCGCTGACCCCGCTTTTAGGAGCCCTTCTCAGTTTTGCTGGCTTGTTCGTCGGAAGACGAATCTAACGAGTCAAGCTGCAGACAAGCCGACTCACCTGATCATTAAAATAAAGAGTCGAATCCAAATCATTGATTCGCCCGCCCCTCTCATCAATGGCTAGAACAGCGATCGATCCAGATGCAAGCCCTTGGAACTGCAGAATTCCCGTTCTATTCGCGAGCTGAACACCTTCAAAAATCGCTAACATACTCACCGTGCCCGGAAACTGTGAATCCCAGCCCTGGATTCGCATCTCATACCCACCCTTTCGGGACACCTGGATCACATCCACATAAAGGGGATGCGCTGCCCCCAAGCTGTGACAAGTCCATCCATAAAACGAAAGACTCTCAGCTCCGCCAAACGATTTCCGAGTCAGCCCCATAGGTTGATCCATCACGAGTTCCACTTTGCGCAAATCAGAAAGAATTCCGTAGCCACGCGACAAAGCATTCACACGCCCTTCAACCAAAAGACGCGCCCCTGAGCGAACCATGACCGATTGGAGCTCCACAAACTGAGGAGCCGCCATTGAGCCTTTGGCAAACACCTGATCTACTTCGTAATGAACCCCACCTGATTCAATATTCAGTGCCCAATAAGTTTGTGTGTGAGGACAAACAAAAGCGTTGTCCTTCGCGTCGTCATCGCAATACACCAGCGGTATGACAGTTTGACGCGCTTCAAAACTCGCCGTTCCCCTGATTTGAATATACTCTCCATTGTCCGCGACTTGAAAAGGTCGTGAATCAGCAAAAGTCACCAAAGGAAAAAGAACTCCAAAAAGAACCCCAACGATCCAACTCAATCCACTCATCTTGATTTGCATGCCATTCCCCTTAAAGAGGGCGCATGAAGCAAACAGTATGCCACACTTAATCAGTCACGCCGATCCAACATTTGAGGTAACGTCCTTCCGGAAACTCAGCCAAAACGGGATGATCAGGGGATTGCATTCCCCGCCCCACCCAACGCACATTCAGGTGATTTCGAAGTGCTGCCTTGGACAAGGTTCGTGCAAATTCTTCTTCTTCTAACAAGGCCGAACAAGAACAGCTCACCACCGAGCCACCTTTTCGAACAAGACGAAACGCTTGGGTATGAAGCTGCAAATAGGCATGAGTTCCCGGACCCAAGTCTTTACGCCCCTTAATGAGTGCAGGAGGGTCTGAAATGACCAAATCAAAAGCGCCAGAAGGCAAAGATGCCAAATCTTTCAAAACATCGCCCCGTAGGGTTTCGCACTGGGAATCTTGCATTTCGATATTACGCTTTGCAAAGTAAAGCGCCTTTTCAGAGGCATCCACGGCTGTGACATGAGACGCCAAACCCGACGCCCGAAATGCACTACTGAGTTGCGCACCCCATTGCCCCACGTAACAACAAAGATCCAAAATTCTAAGAGGCCGGCCCCCCCCTTCTGTCGCAGCGCGCGCTAACGGGTGACGTAACTTGAGTGCGGCCAGCTGAATGTTGGCAAACTGGTCTAGAAAGAAACCCGTCTTTTGCCCCCCCACTAGATCACAACCCAACTCGATCGCCCTCTCACCCCGACTATCAGTCCAAACCGAGGCCACCTGAATTTTGGCCTCACTTAAATCCATGCCAGGAATCGCCCGCACCAAAACGGGATCTTCGACCTCTAGACCCTCGAGTTTTCGCACTCCAACATCATTGCGCAAAACGAGCGCCGTTCGATTCCAGCGAGGTCCTCCAGACTGAGAGTCAGCATTTGTCATCCACTCAAGAGCTTCCCAAACTTTTGGGATCAAGCGCTGCGCACCGGCGGTATGAGCCTGAACGACATAAACCTGCGCTTGTTCCGCCAAGACGTAGCGATCAATCACAAGCCCAGGAATACGATCAGATTCACCAAAACACAGGCGATGGCTCCAACGAGAAATGCCACTCACCTCGCGGACGTGTTGAGCCGAATGCAAAGTCCGCAGAATACTTTCAACCGAGTCTGGCGCTGTCACGCCTGGATCACGCGAAAGGGCTCGAAATGCGATCAGAGAGGCAGCGTTCCCATACCCACGAGCCAAAAAGGCATCTTTGGCATCTCTGAGCTCAACGAGGGCCCCGGGCTCAACCCCTTTAGGGCTCGCTGCGAGCTCATTTGAATAAACCCAGGGGTGCCCCGATCGAAAACGACGATCAGCACCCGGACGAAGACGCCAAACAACAGAAGGAGACTGCGGCATAGCGCCGCTACATATAACTGAATGAAATTAAAAGCAAAAACAAAAACCAAGAATTCCACTCCGAAAAAATCTATGATTACATGAATCTGATGACCCCTCCCTCAAACTGGCCAGTGTTAAACTGGAAAGAAGCTGCCACCCTCGTCCAAACCATTCGCCCTCTGATCGAGGGCTTATTTGTCGACCGCATCGTTGTCGCCCAACGTCCTGAATTCCCTGACGGCTTTTTGCGAAATGAGTGGACTATCCGCCTCACAAGTCGCCAGGCGGAGTCAGCGTTGTTTTTTTGCCTCAGACCCCGCCATCCCTATTTTGCTCTATGCCCTGCCAGAGGCCCCAAGGCCGCCCTCCAAGCAACACATTCCCCCTTTACCCTGAACCTTTCCAAGGCAATCAAAGGGGCGAAGATTTTAAAAATCGAGGCCATCTCTCAGGAGCGAATCATGGTCCTTTGGTTTTCTTCCGAAGGCCACTCTCCGGAAGTTGAAAAACTGGGGTTGGTCCTCTGCCTCATTCCTGCCATGCCCGAAGCCCTTCTTGTCCGAGCTCGAAGAGAGTCCCCAGAAAAATGGGAAATCTTAGCGCGCAGCCGCACCCTTTCGCCGTCCGCAGCTCAAAAGGCCTCTGCTTTTTTTAGCCCGCCCACGGGATCGCAAGCTCCTCCCAACCCGACAGTACGCGAGGAGCTCTTCCAAACACCCGGCACTTTTTTTCAAGTCATTGACAAACTCCTCACTCAAGAGGCGTTTGAACTCCGCCTCAAAACGGCTGAAAAGGAGCTTCGAGATCGCATCAAAGGGGCGACAGAAAGACTCAAACAAAGTCGCCTCGCCTTCCATGAGGCCACCCGAGAATCGGATTGGCTTCAGTACGGCGAAACTTTAAAAAACACCCTGCCTCATACTCCAGAATGTTTGGAACAGGGGAGTAAACATTTTCGTCAAGTTCTGGATTTTGCGACAGGAGAAGAAATACAAATCCCCTGCGACCCTAGACTGGACGCTCGGGAACAGGTCGAGCGATTTTTTTACTTAGCGAGACGCAAAAAACGTCGCATTGAAGAAGCACGCTCCCGCATCGATCAGTTTGAACAAAATATCCACAAATGGGAAACCGCCCTGACCCGCGCGCCCGGTCTGGGAGATTGGGCGAACCTTGAAAAGCTTGAGCGACAGGCCAATATTTTTATTCAAAAACCTGCGCCGGATGGAAAAAGCCCTCCGAGCGGCAAACGAAAACTCTCGAGCTGGATGGGTAAAACCTTCACCTCTGGGGATGGGCTGGTCATCCTAGCAGGACGGAGTAAGGACGAAAACCTTGACCTCACTTTCAAACAAGCCAAGGGCAACGACATTTGGTTACATGTGCGAGGACGCCCGGGGGCTCATGTGGTGATCGTGCTTTCACCCGGCAAATCCCCCCCCCTCGAAACACTCTTGGATGCGGCCACGCTGGCCATTTACTACAGTGGAGGAGAACACTGGGGAAAAACCGAAGTGGATTACACCTTTAAAAAATACGTGCGCCGAATCAAGGACTCAACCGAAGCAAGTTATATCAATAACAAGACCTTGATCATCGAGCCCGACCCAAAACGAATCAAACGACTTTTGGATGCAGCTGAGTAACAATTTCTTCTGCCGACTTCCCTACGCAGAGCACATCTTTTTGCTTTGAACTCTGACCCCGTAAGATCGCGATTTGGCTTGCCGGTATTCGAAGAGCCTTTTTCAAAAATCGGATCACTTCTTCGTTGGCTTCGCCATCCACGGGAGGCGCAGCGATCCGAATTTTCAGTCGCGGGGGCACCCCGTGCGGCCCCACCACTTCTGAACGTGAGGCTTTAGGCTGAATAAGGAGCATCAACACGATGCCTTTTTCAGTATTTTTAATCCATTCAGGAAGGGTCATTCGTCCGATCCTTATTTTACAAAATGCTTGACGACATATTCCAAGGCTTCTTCTTTGGAATGAAGCTTATTCTCCAGAGACAAATCCTCGATAACACGAAGGATTTCTGAAAACCCTGGGCCAGGCTTAAGTCCCAGCTGAATCAAATCATCCCCTGCGAGCAACTTGAGAGTCTCCGAACCTTCTTTTTGAATTTCCTGCCACCTCGAACTACAGAATTCGAAAAAAGCCAAATTTCCGTCCGTCACCGTGGCTACGACCCGATGCAGCGCCAAAAGCTCATCAAAGCCTGACTGACGAATAAATCGTTGAAGCGTTGCCTCCCGCATCTTGAAGGCCTCTTTGAACTTCCCCTCTTCTTCAATCAAAAAGCACACCCGCTCAATCTCATGACGAGACATCTTCATGCGCTCGCAAATAGTCCGTGCCACGTCTGCGGCACCCGAACCACTTCTAGGCACCTCAAGCAAGACCGCCGCCCACGACAAGGAATCAGAACGCTGAGGATACCGATGCGCAAGAACCTCTAAAACCCGCAAAGTTCGCCCCCAAGGTTGCTCCTGAGATGTCACCCCCTTGAGCGCCTCCACTTCTGGGAGCACCCAGCACAATAGCCCGAGTGTCGAGAGCGCCTGGAGCGCTTCCGATGGCCTCGGCCCATTCCAGATTAAAGTCAGCTCGGCATGCACCCTTTCCTCACTGACCTTCACCAAAAGGCGGGCGCGCGCGGAGATGGCCTCCTGGGTATGAGGTTCGATCGTTAAACCCAAACAAGAACTAAAGCGAACAGCACGAAGCAAACGAAGGGCGTCTTCGCGAAAACGCACCGAGGGGTCTCCGATGGCGCGAATGACTCCCGCCCGCAAATCCTCAATGCCCCCAACAGTATCTAAAATCCGTGACATCTTTGGGTCAAAAAACATCGCGTTGATCGTAAAATCGCGGCGTTTTGCATCTTCTTCGGGACCTGAAAAGCGAACTCCCACCGGATGCCGGTGATCCTGATAATCCAGATCCTCCCTAAAAGTCGCAATTTCTAAAAGGACCGGCGACCGATCCCCTTGGACCTGAACGGGCACTTTAATCACCCCAAAGGCTTTACCCACGGTTACCGCCTGCGGAAACAATCTGCAAATATCATCCGGATTGGCGCTGGTCGCGATGTCATGATCTTTGGATTCACGCCCCAATAAAAAATCACGAACACTCCCCCCGACCACAAAAGCCACATAGCCCGCATCATTCAGGCGTTGAATCGCTTCTCTGACCCAAACCGGCAACGAAAAGGGGCGTTCAGTCCGGATCCACTTCAAGGGTTCGTCCATCGAGTTCGTACTTGCTTTTGAGGACAGTGTCGGCTTGGAAACGGTCTCGAGCTTCGGTACCTTCGGCTTCTTTTTCACGAGGGTGTTTGCCTTTCGATGGACGGCGTTTTGCCTGGGGGCCGCCCGGGGACGACTCAGTGATTTTGGGCGGACTCAAGTTAGCTCCGGACTCTTCGGCACACGCGCTAGCTTGGCAGATCATGGACACCATGATCAAAAAAATGAGCGTCACCGCTAAGCGTTTCATAAGCGGAAAGTACCAAATCGGTCTCACCGAATCAACACCTGACGGGGCTTAGCGCCTTCCGCTGGGCCTACGATCCCCCGCCCCTCCATCGTCTCAATCATACGTGCCGCCCGATTGTAACCCACCTTCAAATGACGCTGCAAATAACTGGCAGACGCATGACCTGAGTGCTTGACAAGCTCAATGGCTTCCCGAAATAACTCATCATCCTCATTTTCACCAGAATCGCCGCTCCCCTCCGCTTCGTCGTCGTCGGTGGCTTGGAGAATTTCATCCCGATAAACAGGTTTGCCTTGTTCCTTCAAAAAGGTCGTAATCTTGCTAATTTCATCATCCGAGAGAAAGGCCCCATGAAGTCGAATACTGTGCGCCGCCCCTGGCGGAATAAATAGCATATCCCCTTGGCCTAAAAGACGTTCAGACCCTGGATGATCCAAAATCGTGCGTGAATCAATCTGAGACGCCAGACGAAAAGATACTCGGGATGGCAAATTTGCCTTGATCAGGCCGGTAACCACATCCGTCGAAGGACGCTGCGTAGCAATCACCAGATGAATTCCAGCGGCCCGAGCCTTTTGCGCAATTCGGGCAATCGAAACCTCCACTTCCTTCTTTGCTATCATCATCAAATCGGCAAGCTCATCGATAATGACGACCACATAGGGCAATTTCCCGACTCGCGGAATTCCGAACTCATCCAACTCAAAGGCCGCCTCCCAATCACACCCAATGCCCACAGGCCGAGCGGCCATCGCTCCCGCAAAATCCCCTGCACCATTAGCATCTGCGCTCTCGTCGTCCGCGCTGAGGACCTCTGAAATTTTCTCCGTTCCCAGTTCATCGACTTTCTGGTTGAAGGTCGCAAGATTTCTTGCTCCAACTTTAGCCAAAATTCGATAACGACGCTCCATCTCTTGCACCGCCCACCGAAGCGCGGTGGCCGCGTGCTTCGGATCATCGACCACGGGGAGCAATAAATGGGGAATATGCTGATAAGCGCTAAACTCAATGAATTTGGGATCGATCAAAATCATCCGAAGCTCATCCGGAGTGTAACGAAATAGCATCGAACAGATCAAACCATTCATAAACACGGATTTTCCAGACCCGGTTTGCCCCGCCACCAGTAAATGGGGCATTTTTGCTAAATCCGAAAGATAGGGCGTGCCTCCGATATCCTTGCCCATCACAACGGGAAGCGAATATTTTTCATTGAAAAAATCCGCATGCTGCAAGAATTCCTTCGTGTAAACGGTTTCGCGAACATCACTAGGAATTTCGATCCCAACGACTGATTTACCCGGAATCGGGGCCAGAATTCGAACGCTTTGGGCCGAAAGCGCCATCGATAAATCATTCACTAAGCTCGCGATTCGAGAAACCTTGACCCCTGCAGCTGGCTTAAACTCATACAAAGTGATCACCGGACCAGGACGCACAGCGGTGATTTCGCCGTCAATTCCAAAATCCTTGAGCTTCTGAGTCAAAAGCTGCGCATTGGCCATGATTTTTGCCTTATCGATATTGCTTTCGATCTTGGGCGGATTCTTCAAAAAATCAATTGGGGGAACCTTCCATTGACGATTTTTAAAGTGCCGTTTCACCCGAGCTAATTTTTGCGCCACTTTATGCGCAATCGCTCCATCGATATTTCCGTGTCCATCGCGCTCAGCTTGCGCTGCCGCCCCCAAAGGCCCAAGAGCAGGATCCACATAGGGGGCTTCGGGAGGTATAATTTCTGGCATTTTAGCGTCAACCAGGTCCAGGACCGTCGGTTCTTGCGGCCCAATATAAAGCTCACGTTGAGAAGACACAGCCGGCTCCACGGTTGGGGCAGCATCGACTCTGAGATCTGTCTCAATTTCCTGAGCCGGCGCGGCCACCGCCTTGAACGAAGGCGCACGTTCCCGCGCTCGTCGAATTGCCCCTTGAATCAAGCGTTCGAGCAAGTCGCCCATCGCATGCGCCGCTCTCATCACGACCAGTCCGAGCAAATACAAAAGATAAGTCCCCACGACTCTCGTTAAACGTGAACCAATCACAGCAAATGTGCGTAAGATATGAGCCCCCATCCGAGCCACACTGAGAGGTGTCGAAAGCACAAGGGCCAGACAAAATACCAGAAGTGAAACGATCGTGGAACCCAATGAGTTAAACTGATGACGCAACCCCTCCGCGACCCACGCCCCAAAAGCCCCCCCGGTCAAAAGCAAAGTCCCCGAATAGGGCCAATACTTCCACTGAAGCGTTAAAAACACGGTCACTGACATGACTGCCACTGTCATTCCGCCCAGGGTGCCGATCAATCGTGTCGAGCCCTCGCGCTTGTGGATGCTCACCGACATAAAGAAAAATGCGGCTGGAAGTAAAAATGCCCCCAGGCCAAAACCCTCTAAAAACAATGAAGAAAGATAGGCACCCACCCTGCCGCACGCGTTAACAGCTCCCCCACGCACATTGCTGAAAATCGAGGGATCACCCGGGTTATAGGTCGCCAAGGAAAAGAGGGCAAAGACACTCAGCGCAAACACAAATAGACTCACAACTTCGATCAGAGGGTCTTTAACAAATTTTGCAGTGTTGACGCGTCTGTTTTCCATATACATATTATGGTACACGGTGAAGCATGAGTCAGAAAGCATCCGACCGAAAATTCAGGAAAAAAAGCTCCACGAAACACCAGAAAAAGAGCGCCAAAAAAACGACTCCAGCGCCAAAACGTAGACGCTCGCCCAGCCTCGTACTTGCCTACGACCTAGGCGGCACCAAGGTCGCTGCAGGAATCGTCGACGACCATGGTAATGTACTTGAAGAAATCCGGCAGCCCGTGGTCATCGAAAAGGGCAAAAACGCGGTGATTCAGCAACTTGCTGATCTCGGACATGCACTCATCCAACGTCATCGTCACGTCACAAAAGTAGGAGTAGCCTCGGCGGGCCCCCTGGATCCACTGCGCGGCCTCCTTTTGGACCCCACTAACTTTTCAAGCCGCGAAGAAGGCACATGGGGAGTGACACCGTTGGCCGCGTTACTCAAGAAAAAGCTGGGCGTGCCCGTATTCCTTGAAAACGATGCTGCTGCCGCAATCTTGGCAGAACATTGGATTGGACGCGCCCAGGGCTACGACAATGCGATGATTCTTACTCTTGGAACGGGCTTGGGTACTGGCATTATTTGTAATGGCGAACTCGTGCGGGCAGGCCATCATTTTCATCCCGAGGCCGGGCATATCATTCTTAAGGTCAATGATCCCAGCGCCCCTTGTGGATGCGGTAATTTAGGATGTGCAGAAGCCTATCTTTCAGGCCGCAACTTCGGCAGGCGAGCGGCAGTTCGCTTAAAAAGGCCAGATCTTGATGCCAAGCAAGTCACGGAACTCGCCCGCATGGGGGACCGTAAAGCCCTCGAGGCCTTTGCTGAATATGCGGAAATGATGGCCATTGCCATTCAAAACTATGTCGTGATTTACTGCCCCGAAGTCATTGTCCTGACCGGAAGTTTTGCAGCCGCAAACGACCTTTTTCTGGAAGCAACCCAAAAGCATTTAGAACATCTCCTTGCGCGGCGCAGACAAGGAACAGATCTCATGCCTCAAATCGTGATTTCAGCACTCGACAATCAAGCTGGCCTAGTCGGGGGAGCCTACATCGCTTTTCATGCGCGCTAACTCAAAGCCCGGAAGCGATCGAGCAAGTTTTTGATCATTGAACCCGTCGCTCCCCAAATACGGTACTCGTCGACCTGAAAGACCTGAATGGCATACTGTTTCCCCTCATAGGGGACAAACTCCACATGATGAGTCTGTTTACTGAGCAAAACCGCCCAAGAAATCCAGCGAGCTTCCGCGATTTCATCCGCATTCAATTTCAATTGAACATCCTCAATAGGGATTCTTGACCAACCTACCACAGGGGTCACCTCAAACCGCGTGATGGTCACCAGTGCTGGAAGCCTCCCTAGAACCGCAACATCAGCAGACAAGATCCCCAACTCCTCTTGTGTCTCTCGCAAAGCAGCCTTCACGGCACCCTCGCCCCCCCCTAACTCGTCCGACTCACAAACGCCACCTGGAAACGCCATCTGCCCCTTGTGATTACCCACGGTTTCTGTCCGACGCGTAATCAATATCCCCACGTCGCCCGAATTTTGGCGCCATCGCCCAAAAAGCAGGAGGACCGCGGCAGCACGTGTACTGATTAAAGGATGACGATCAGGATAGGGAAGATCGAGTTTAAGCGCCTCAGCCAGCTGTTGCCCGAACAGAACATCCATCCGATCCATGATCCTATTTGCCTCGCAGGTCTATGCCGTAACGTTGCGCCTTTCGATACAAAGTGGCGCGATCAATTCCCAATACCTCGGAGGCCTTAGATTTATTGAAACCCACTTCCTGCAAAATCCGCATAATGTGAGCCTTTTCCATATCCTCTAAAGAGGTCGCCCCTTGCGAACTCCCTCCTGCCCCATTTTCACTCAAAGGTATACCACTCGTACCGTAGCGAACAATCTCGGGTGAAAAATCCTCTGGAAAAAGCACAGAGGTATTGCTCATCGCTACAGCCCGTTCAATGGAATGCTCGAGTTCGCGAATATTGCCCGGCCACGGGTAAACCTCCAAAAGCCGAAACGCCTCGTCTGAAACATGAGAAACACTTTTGCCATTCTTTTCGGCAAAACGTGCCAAAAAATGCCCTACTAAATCCTGAAGATCTTCCATTCTTTCGCGAAGAGGCGGTAGTTCGATCTGAATCACCTTGAGACGATAGTAAAGATCTTCTCTAAATTTTCCGGTCCGCACCATGAGCTCAAGGTCTCGATGGGTCGCCGCAATCACGCGCACATCGGCCTTTTTGGTTTCACTGGACCCTACCAATTTAAATTCACTTTCCTGAAGAACCCGAAGCAGCTTAATCTGAAGCCCTAACGAAATATCACCAATCTCATCCAAAAAAAGCGTGCCGCCGTTAGCCTCTTCAAAAAGGCCCCGCTTATCTGAAACCGCCCCTGTAAACGAACCCTTAACATGTCCAAAGAGTTCGCTCTCAAGTAGATTTTCTGCCAGCGCACCACAATTGACCGCGACAAACTTACGTCCCCGACGTGGACCATTGTCATGAATCGCGCGGGCCACCAATTCCTTTCCCGTCCCGCTTTCACCCATCACCAAAACCGTACTCGAAGACATCGCTGCACGCGCCAAAGTTTTGTAAACTTCAACAATCCGGGGAGAACTCCCAATAAGCCCCTTGGCCGCCACATCAAACTTGCCACTCACACTTGCATTTCCACGGTGCTTCCCGTGAGTGGACTCCCAATGTTTAGCCGCGCGGGCCACCACACTTTTGAGATGATCAATCTTAAAGGGTTTACTGATATAGTCGAAGGCCCCCTCCTGAATAGCCTCAATCGCCCCCTCCATACTACCAAAGCCAGTCATCAAGATAACCGCAGTAGCAGAATCTCGCCGCTTAGCCTCACGAAGCACGGCCATGCCATCCAGCTCAACCATTCGGATATCAGAAACAATAATCGGAAAACCGCTCTGCCGAAGAACTCGCACCGCTTCTTCGCCGCTCGCGGCAAGTTGTACGGAGTAGCCTTCCCGCTCCAGCACTTCCTTAAGAAGTTTGCGAGTGACTTCATCATCATCCACGACAAGCATTGTTTGTATTAAAATCGAATTCATGGTGTCAAACCTGATAAGGAATTTTGAGAACTACCCGCGTCCATCCGCCTTCTTTTGAATCAATTTCCAAAAGTCCTCCGTATTTGTGAGCCAGCTGTTGGCAAATCGTCAGACCTAAACCAGTTCCTTCGCCTGGACCTTTAGTCGTAAAAAACGGCTTGAAAATGTTTTTCAAATCAGTCTTTTTGATCCCCTCACCCGTATCATAAACCGTCACACGCGCCCACTCTTTGCCCGCTTCCGACTCAGTTTGGGTCGAAATTTCCAACATCAAACGACCTCGCTCACGCGCCTGAACCTTAGAACGCAAGCTATCCAGCGAATTATTGACTAAATTGAGCAAAATCTGCTCCAAATCCAAGGGAACCGCCCGAACTGGGCCCATTTTGCGATCGAAATCTCGCCTCAACTCAACCCCTAAAGCCTCCAAACGGGGGCGTGCAATTCCAAGCGTCTTCTCGACCAATTGATTTAAATCGACCAGCTGTTTTTGAGAGACGGGTTTAGCCGTGCTCTGCAAAAAGCCTTTAACAATCTTCTCAATCTTGGCCACTTGCCCGTTAATAATTTCCAGGCGTTCACCACGTCCGATTTCTTCCTGAAGAAGTTGGAGATGCCCGCCAATCGCGTTCAGGGGAGTGCCAATCTCATGGGCAAAGCTGGCCGTGAGCTGGCCCATAACCGCGAGCTTTTCGGTATTCATAATTTGGCGCTGGGCATCATGAAGTTGCTCGGTCAATTGAATGTTTTGCGATTCAGCCCGCCGAAGGAGCCGATCATTCGCGATTGTTTTTCGAAGAAAGTAACTCAGCACCAAAATCAGACACACGACACTCATTGCTGCGGCCGTGGCCGTTGTTTTCCAAAGCGTCCCTATGATGTTCTCGACCACTTTGGCTGAAACAATGAGGTGAACCGTCCCCAGCAGGCGCCGGGGGCCTCGTGGATCACGCGAACGATGTTCAATAGGAACACTAATTTCCCAGTTATTCGCGCCATTTTCGTCTTCTTTGTACTCACTCGTCACCGCCTCGACCAAACTAAACGCAGGCTGGGAAGCGGTCGGATCTTCTTCCACATTAGAGGCGACAACCTTAACGATGCCAGTCACCGGATCTTTCACCACAACGTCCACCCGAACAATATTCGGCTGCGAATAAAGGATTTCCTGCATCCTCGACTCAATGGCGGGCGTTGGATTAGGCATCTGCAATAGACGCCCACTCACGATTTCAGCTGCGAGGGTTTTGCCGGAGGTGACTCCAATTTGGCGGATTTCATCTTCCAAAATAGGTTGGGTCAACTTGTTCTGAGCTACCGTCACAATAAGAAACGTGGGCAGAATCACTGCGACCAAAACAAGACTGACCTTGGCCTGAAGATCCAAACGCCGTTTGAGATTATGGAGCAATTGCACTCAACCAATCTACCCTTTTTCGGACGACAAATAAAAAAAAACCGAGGAACCCAAAAGGGAATCCCCGGTTTTCAAAATCAACTGATTTGATAAGCTTACTGACCTGCAGGAGCAGCTGGAGCGGCGACAGGGGCTGCAGGAGCAGCTGGCTCAGCAGCGGCTTTAGCTTTCTTAACTTTTTTGCTGGTCTTCTTCTTGGCTTTTTTTGCCTTCTGAACAACCACGGTCTTTGGGGCTGCTGCGACTGGAGCAGCGGTCGTGGTGGTGGTGGTGGTTTCAGCAGCAAAAGCGGACATAGCGAACAAAGCAGCTACGATAACAACGAGGGTCCTTTTCATACAGATCTCCTTGAATGGTTTGGCGAACACCTCACCACTAGAGCAAAGGAAGTGCCATCATTTTTTTCCTCTATTTTCAATAGGTTATCAATAACACCGGAGGGAAACTGTCGCAAACCGCTACAGACTGATGCGGCGGGTTGCAACACTTAAAAGGAAAGGATCAGCTTTCTGCGCTCAACCTTCCGCCAAAAATTCTTATGATTAAATCTGAATCCTTTTGTATGAATGCTGCACGATGCTTCTCTCCTCCTCTCGCCCCTTAGCCAATAGAATCCAAGACCCCCGCCGAGTCCGAGCGGTGAACATCAGAAGTCAGGTCGAAGCTAAAATTCGATCTTTTTTTACGGCGAACGACTTCATTGAAACCCGTACCCCGCTCCTCGTTCGCTGTCCTGGCATGGAACCCCACCTTCGCCCCTTCCAGGTCGTTCGGCCTGCCAAGAACCCTGACGCCCCTGCCATTCCCAGCAATCGCGAAACACTCTTTCTTCCCACATCACCCGAGTTCGCCATGAAACGCCTGCTCGTGGGCGGTCTCCCTCGGATTTTTCAAATCTGCCCCGCATTTCGTGATGAGCCCGAGTCCTCTACCCATCGTCCCGAGTTTACCTTGCTCGAGTGGTACCGTGCTCACACTGGATATGAGCAGATCATGCAAGACACCGAGCAAATGATCGAGGCTCTGGCTCGCTCGATTCATGGCGACGCGATCATTCATTACCAAGGCAGAAAAATTTCGGTAAAAACCCCCTGGCCTCGCCTGAAAGTCCGTGAACTCTTTCAGCAACATGCAGCCGTTAATCTCGTTTGTGCGGCCGACACGACCGTTTTGGCCGCGCATTGCCGCCGCCTCGGCTTAACACCGACACCTACTGACACCTGGGATGACCTCTATTTCAGGATTTGGCTGAACCTCATTGAACCCAAACTGCCGAGCGATCAGGCCGTGTTTGTCATGCGCTATCCGCCTTCGCAAGCGGCGCTTGCGGTGATTGACAAAGACCCCGATGGATCGAGGTGGGCCAAGCGATTTGAAGTCTACGCCGCAGGCCTCGAACTCGGGAATGCCTTTGAAGAACTCACCGATCCAGTTGAACAACGCAAACGTTTTGAAAAAGACATGGAGCTTCGCACGCAAACGTATGGCGAGGATTTTCCAAAAAGTCCGATCGATGAAGAATTCTTGAATGCCCTTCAAGAAGGCATGCCTCCCTCTGGCGGGATCGCCATGGGCGTGGACCGGCTGGTCATGCTCCTGGCGGATGAACCGAATATCGATTACACTTTCTGGCTCTAGTAGACGTTAGGTTTCGCCCTGTACCGCTTCCTGATAGCGATAAAGCCGCGCGTAAAGTCCCCCGGCTTGCAATAACTCGTCATGACTTCCCTTCTCTTGAAGGGTTCCTTTATGAAGCACTAAAATCAAATCCGCCGTTTTGACCGTCGCCAAGCGGTGCGCGATCAAAATGGATGTGCGCCCTCGACTCTCCTCATCAAGCGATATCTGAAGGCTCTCTTCAGTTTGCGAGTCCATATTGGCCGTGGCCTCATCCAAAATCCAAATCCGAGGGTTGGCCGCCAACGCCCTCGAAAAAGCAAGCACCTGCTTTTCGCCCATTGAAAGATTCGTACCCCGTTCTTGAACCAACCCTGTACTGGTATTCCACCATTTTTCATAGCCCAGACGCGCCAGAGCTTTGCGCGCAGCCATCACACCGGCCCCGCTATCGTCTCGCCAAAAAGTAATATTGTCCTTAAGAGTACCTGAAAAGACAAAAGCATCCTGCTGAATCATCCCAATCGAAGCACGCAGACGACGTTTATCATAATCACGCAAATCCTTACCATCCAACAAAATGCGCCCACGCTGGGGTTCATAAAACCGCATCAAAAGACTGATGAGCGTCGTTTTTCCAGCACCGGTATGACCAACCACGCCCACCCGTACCCCTGGAAGGATCTCCAAATTAAAGTCTTTCAATACCCATCGTAATTCACTGTGGGCCTCACCACGGGTCTCGCCGCGTTTGTCATCATAGGCAAACCAAACCCCCTCAAAAATGATATGACCCCGCAAATTTTCATAAGGCAGTGTCTCTTCTGAATTTTCGGGCGGAGTTCCAGGGTCTATGGGATTTGACCACGCCACTTCGGTGGGCCAATCTAGGATCGCAAAAATCCGTTCAACGGAAATCATACCGGACAAGAATACATTCCATTTATCGGCAATTTCCCGAACCGGCTGAAAAAGCGAAATAGAATAGGAAAAAAATGCGACCAACACCCCCACTTTAATGACCCCGTTCGAAACACTTTGAGCACCAAAAAGCATGAGTAAAGCGACAGAGATCCCCGAAGCAATCGTAATAGCGGGCTGAAAAAAAGCATAGACACGAATCGTAGAAATCAATGCGTCCGTGTACCACTGATTAATCCGGCGAAACCGCTCGAGATGGAGATTTTGCCGATTAAACAAATGCACTACTCTCATCCCGCTTAAATTTTCAGCCAAAAATGCATTCAGCGCGGACAACTTACTGCGAGATTCCCGGTACGACCTTCGCAATAACTGCGTGAAGTAAACTCCAAAAATGACGAGAAACGGGAAAACGCTTGCAGCAATCATTCCCAACTTGACATCCAAAACCACCAGCCAAATCAGAATTCCGACCACCATCAGTGCGTTCGAAAGCATCGATACAAAACCGGCAGAAAACATTTCACCGATACTCCCGATATCGTTCGTCACGCGGGTCAATAGACGCCCAGCAGGATATTTGTCATAAAGCCCCAGAGGAAGCCTCATAAGCGTAGAAAAAAGTTGAACACGCAATTCCTGCGTCACCCTCTGCCCCAATACCTCAAAAACAAAAGTTTGACCGATCATCGCCAGGATCCGCACCAAAACCATCAAGAAAAACAGACCTGAAAGCCTCATCAGAAGCTCCCCCCGCTTGGGCACAATCGCCTCATCGATCGCGTAACCAAAGATTCGAGGTTCAAGCAACGTGGCAAAGGTGCCTAGAAACATAAGAACCACACCAATCCCCAGCAACAAGCGGTGCCGACCAATCACTCGGGCCAACCGCCAAAAACTATTCGACTTCAGATGCGGTTGATCGCTCAAGTCATGAACTTCGTCCTGCTCAATAAATTCGGATGGGTTTGAACTCACGTGACCGACTCCTCGAGTGACACGTCAAGCCTCTCCACATAACTCTCGAGATCTTCTTGCAAGCGCTGCTGTTCGTAGAATTGACGATAAAGGCCCCGCCGATCCATTGACAGCTCAGCATGGGTACCCACTTGCCGAATTTTCCCGTCCGCCAAAACCACAATTCGATCAGCGTCCTTGATGGTCGAAATTCGATGGGCCGCAATGATTTCTGTATTCCGCCCGGACCGGGAGCGAAGGCCCTGCAAAATCTGCTCTTCTGTTTGTACGTCCACCGACGAAAGCGCATCATCCATAACCAAAATCGAAGGATGTTTTGCAATCGCACGCGCAATGGTCAAACGCTGTTTTTGCCCTCCCGACAGATTAACCCCACGTTCTCCCAGACGAGTTTGATAGGATTGCGAAAGCCCCAAAACTTCGTCATGCACTCCGGCTAGCCTCGCGGCGTCTTCGATCGACCTGGATTGTAAGCCCGGTGATTTCGCCCAGTTCAAAAGTCCAAAGGCGACATTTTCAGTAACGGTCTCACTAAAGAGAAAGACATCTTGACTCACAAAACCGACCTGCCGGCGTAACTCCTCCAAAGGCCAATCGTTTATATCGACTCCATCAATCCATAGCATTCCCCGCTCCACTGGGTACATCCGTGGAAGAAGGGATAAAAGGGCGGACTTCCCCGCCCCGACGGCACCGACAAAGGCGACTCGTTCCCCCGCCTCGATGGTCAACGAAATCCCGTTTAAAACCGCACGATCAGTCCCGGGAAAACAAAAAACAAGATTTCGAAACTCGAATCTTCCTAGAGTACGCCCCTCCACCAGCGCCGGCAAAAGGGGCTGCGAAGACTCCGGAACATCGGTATGGATCGCTTGAACTTCTTTCAAACGATTCGAGCTCGAAACCGCGCGCTGATAATACCCCACGGACATCCCTAAAGCGGCCATCGGCCACACAATCTTTTGGATATAGCGCTGAAAAGCCACAAAAGTGCCTAAAGTAATAACAGCCCTTGCACCCGGCGTAATCATCCAACGTCCACCCACAAAGAGCAAAAGCACCATGCCAACGCTCATCACAAAATCGAGCGTGGGACCGAACGAAGTTTGCACCTTCGCCAAACTCAAATTGAGTTTGACAAATTCGTCACCTTTTCTCTTAAAGCGCGCGACCTGCGCTTCTTCACGCGAAAAGCCCTTCAAAACCCGAACACCGCTTAGACTTTCCTGGGCCATGGCCGAAAGCTCGGCAAAACACTTTTGAACTTTTTCAAACCGAGTATGGACCTCGCGCTCGTTGCGGTACACCAGCCAAGGTACGAGCGGAAGCGTGACAAAAGTTAAAAGGGTGAGCTGGGGCGAAAGCCAATACATTGCAACGGGTACTGTCAGTAAATAAAACAAAGAATCAGCAAAGACGAGGATCCCCGCTCCGAGTTCCATCCTGACGGCTTCGATGTCATTGGTCGCAAGCGACATGAGCTCACCAATGGGTCTGCGATCAAAAAAACTGGTTGAAAGCCCAAACAAATGCTCGGTAAAGCTTTGTCTCATGTCCTGACCGGCGAACATGCTGGCGCGAATCAGGTACATGCGCCATCCGTACCGACAGACTCCCTGGATCAAAGCCACCGCCAAATAAAGAGCTGCGATCCGACGCAACTCTCCAAAATTTGCCGTTCCCGCAGTACTCAGATCCACTGCCTGCTTCAGAAATAAAGGGGGCAAGATCTCAAGACCATCGAGAACCACGAGCGTACCCAGCCCCAGGCAGACATAGGTCCGATACTTCCAAAGATAATGTCGAATGAGTGAGCTATTCTCGAGAAAACGACCTATGAACGAATTTGGCGAAGATCCCCGACGCATTGCAAAAAATCCTCAGGAAGAGGGCAAGATACTGAGACTTCAGTTTGATGGATGGGATGAGGGAAAGTCAAGCTCACGGCATGCAACATCATCCTGGTTTTTTCTCTTGGCCGACGATGACCATAAAGTGAATCCGCCACAATCGGAAGCCCGACCTCTGAAAGATGGACTCGAATTTGATGGGTTCGACCGGTAATCGGTTTAGCCTCCACCCAGAGTGCGCGATTTCCGAGTTTTTCGATCACTCTAAAATGGGTCTCGGCGGGGTCTCCGCCGGATCGAACGGCTCCAAACTGAGATTGCTTTCCGGGGGTCGAAAGCCGACCTAAATAGTTTTGCTCAACCCATTGATCCCGCACCTGAACTCCAGGCTCGATCCACGAAAGCGCCTGGTAAGTCTTACGCGCCAAGTGTTTAGAAAACATCTCGCTCGCCCCAGAGTTTGCGGCCTTGGACTTGACCAATAAAATCACGCCCGAAGTATCCCGGTCCAATCGATGATGGAGGGCGAGATAGGGATCGACAACGCCACTGCGGGCGGCCAAAAACTTCTTTACGGAAGAAAACAAATTCACCCGCGCTTCGTCTAGTGTCGGTTGGGTCGGCAAACCGGGCGGCTTATTGACGACAATGATGAACTCGTCTTCAAAAAGAACATCCGATTGAGTCATTTCAAAAGGACGATCTTGAGCACGTCCGTCATCCTCGAAGAGCTTTTTAAGATCAATCTGAACATCGATTTTGGCATTGGGCATGAGCGGCTTCGAAGCGATCCGAACTCGACGCCCATTGAGATAAACCGCGCCCGCCACGATGAGCTTACGGACCTTGCCCTTCGAAACGGGTTGCCCCAAGGCCACGGGCAACCACTCGGCCAAGACGTGGTCGAGGCGTTGGTTGCGTTGATCGAGGGTAGTTTTGAGCGTGTATTTTTTGAGCAAAAGTGGGGTCCCTTTCTAAATGACTATCACCATGTGTGACTGTCCGGAAACCAAGGAGGATCCTTGGAGACGCAGCCCTTGAGATAGGTCATTTGTTTGTAATTCTGAGGGGGCAGACCAGTGCAAAGCCATATCTCAGTAAAGCCGATATTGACCATTTTTATGGCGATTTCCTCACCCTTCACACCACCCCCCAACATACTGTCCACATAGATGGGGGTATTTTTATGGAGTCGTGGGGCAAAAGCAAAAAATTCATCGGGTGCGGTGAAGTGCCGCACATTTTTGCCATCTTTTTTAGCCGCGTACTTCCAGGTCATATGAACCAATGAATCATCGTCGATCAATACATAATCTGGTCGCTCAAGCGGCTCCGCAAAGGAAATTGGAACAAAGCCAGCCAACCCTTTGGGGATCAGACGAACTCTCAGCCTTTCACAACTTTGTCTAATATGGGGCTCTTCAAAACGACTGGTCACTAAGATGCTTTGGGGTCCAATTTTCAGGCTCTCAATCAAATCAAGACCGGTTTGTTTGTGACCGAGAAGTTCATAATCTGCGAGATAAACAGCTGAACGTGCAGACGGGGACGAGTTCACCCACTGGATCAACTCATCGGGCGTCGAAAAGTGAAGTACCTCAATGCCCTTTTCCTGCACTCGGAGCGAATCAAAACGCCCCTGCCAAATTCCATGAATACTCGAGTCATCATCCAGCACGACTACTGGAGTGTTCAGCTCCAGCTTGAGTTCGGAAACAAACCATGAAGGAGCCCGGGCCTGAGGAAGCGAAATCAGGACGGTGGTGCCCTTTCCAACCTCGGATTCAAGAGTGAGTGTGCCACCCCAGGATTCAACAGACGTTCGCGCATGAAAAAGGCCAAGCCCTGACCCACCTTGCTTGCCGTGGGTTTCGCCTCGCTGGCCGAGCTTGGCAAGGACCTCTGGTGGAATCCCTTTGCCGTTATCGGTGATTCTAATCTCGACCTGCCCTTCATTGCCCACGAGCGAGAGGATAACGACTCCTTTGTCGCCGAGGACCTCAACTGCGTTGTTCACAAGATTGGAAAGTGCCCGCTTGAATTCGGTGGGTTGAATCCTGGCAAAAAGACCGTAGGACGAAGCATCCAATCGCCCGTCGATTTCGACACCTATTTTTGAGCGAAACTGCATCCGTTTTTCGCTGATCAGCGGATCAATGAGACTAGAAAGGAGCTGAACAGAAGACGCCTCGTTCGTTACTACCGCGGAGCTTTCAGCATTCGCAGTTACCGAAGTAGCTCGATGCTCCCGATTTTTTTCGATAAGATTGTTCGCGATGTCCTTAATGCGATTAATCGCCGTCCTCACAAGGATACGGTCGTCTTCAGGAAGGACTTGAAGGCCACCCAAAACGTTGTCGAGAGCCGCAAGGGGCGAACGGATGTCGTGGGCAACCTGGGCTGCTGTCCTTGCCAAAGCCTCCTGGAGAGTTGCCGCAATTAACTGCGCTTGAAATTCATCAATCTTGGATGCCATTACTCCGATACTCGAAAGCAGCATCTGAACCTCTTTTACATCCGATCCTCGAATTTCATTAACTTGACTGGTGATGGTATCTATCTTACCGGTGGCCAGCCCCTCAGAAAGCTTCGTAATGGGTCTGGAGATCGATATTCCGATCAGTCGAGCAAGCAAAAATTGAATCAAGGCAAAGAAAAAAATTGCGGCCACGAGAAGGCCAATTGATTTCGACTTAGTTTCTGAAGAAATTGCTGTAGAATATCGAATAACAACTTGCGCTGCGATATCCTTTTGTTTTTCGTCAAAAAACAGAGGAGTTTTAATAACAATTCCGTCAATGACTTCAGACCCAAAATCACAAATAGGTTGCCCTTTTGAATCCGTGATCCTCATGGAAAGAACTGGCTGATTACTAAAAAACGTCTTACATTTTCTGTAAACTTCGGCATTTGCCCCAATCAATATATCTTGCGAAATAGTTTCAGAAAACAGCAGTTGGGAAGATTTAAGATTATCCTCAAAAGATTTGTTAATCGTCTTAAAAATGACATGGGCAGAAACCAACGAAAATGCAATGAGAACCAACAAGCCAATCAAAAGGCTACGTAAAAAAATAAGCCGGCCAAGGGACTTTGACTCAATGCCCTTAAATATCACTTTCGATCCTCCACCTGCCAAAAGATGTTTTTTAACTCAGCTTCGTAACGATAACTGGTATCTGGGACGTGAATACCATTAGTAAATAAAATTGGCAGATTAACTTGAAACAACGGAATCACATATTTTAAGCGTTCGAACTCCAAAAGTGCGTCTGCATAGGCTTTCAATCGTATTTTAGCTTCTGAAATAAATCGCGCCTTTTCAATTTTTTCAAAAAGCTTCCTACTAGGTTCAAAACCCTTCTTGAACCCGATTCCATCATGGAGCAGGTCTAGAAATCCATCCGGATCCGGAAAATTCCCCATATAAGGAATGGACAACAGATCAAAATCAAAATGATCTAGGGAGGCTTTCAGGTCAGCCCCAGCTTTTACCTCAATATCAGCATTAATCCCAATCAGAGAAAAAGCCCCCGAAAACGCCTTCAAAAGAGGCCCACTGAAATAAGTTTGGGGTAAAACAAACTTGAGGTGAACATTAAGTGCGCGAGCACCCCACTTCCTTTTAAAGGCCTCCACGGGCATCTTATCTAGAGTTCGCTCATAGTAGTAACTCGGCAATATCCCCTTCGGCATAAAATAGGGTGATACCTTCTGAAAGGGTGAAATAAGCTCTGCCTTTTCAGTGATCGAATAAATCACTGAAGCTAGGTCACGGCGAAAATCATCATCCTTCAAAAGCTGATTCCTAGGGTTCAAATAAAGATGACTAAAAGCAAGGCTGTTCGTTCGAAGTACGGTCACACTTGACGGAACCTTGGACACATCAAGTTCTCCAAAAGGTACTCCAATTGCGAGATCCAGCGCCCCCGCCGTGAAAGCATTAAGCACTTCGTCGATGCCTGCCTTGCGCTGAATACAGAATGCAGCTGTTTTTGGCGGTACCCCTATGTACCCATCAAACCGGTGGAGAAGCCACGTTTTTGAATCGCTTAGATACTCAGCTTTCATGGGACCAGAACCATTTGCTTTTTTATGAATATCAAAGCCTTTTGGAAAAACTGAAAATCCTGGCATCGCCAATACGGATAAAAATGGCGAATAAGGCTTAACCAAATTAAAAGAGAGAGAATGCTTGCCTATGATCTTCACGCCAGCTGGAATTTCTCCATTCTTTACCCGGTCAGTGCCAACCAATATGCCATTAAGATAACCTTTTACCACGGACTTGGATGAAGGCCAAAAGTGTTTTCCGATACTAAAGGCTACATCATCACTCTCAACGACTTTGCCATTATGAAAATGAGCATCTGATCGCAATTCCATCGAATAAACTCGCCCTGTACTATCGACTGACCATTTCTTGGCAAGCGATGCCACGATTTGGCCATTTTCATTCACTCTCGTTAGAGTGTCAAAAACTGCCTGAATCAAGAGAAATTGCTGATAATTCCATGCCTCGGTTGGATCTAGGTACTCCGGCACATTGACTAAACTAAGGTTGAGCATTTGCTTAGATCTCCTTGCAACCACAGAGCTACAATTTTCAGAAAAAGCTAAAGATACAGAACAACAATTGATCAAAATAAGTAGACCATAAAAATATAACTTCACCTTTTGCACAAAAAGGTCCTTTCTTGACCATTTCTCAATTGACAGCAAATCTCTTCAGGCGTGACTGAAATCCTTAGCTCTCCGATCGCCTCCGAACCTTGTTTAAGATCAGCCGGCAAAAAACATCGCGCTAGTTGCATTAGACCAGCCTCCCGAAGAGAACGCCGATTTTTCCAACCAAAATCGCAACCCAGATTTTCATGTATTCGCATGATTTCCAACCGAGGAAACAAATACGACTCCAACTCTACTTCGGAAGCAGAAGATTCTAAATCAACCAAAGCAGAAGAAAAGTATCTCAACTTATTCGATCCCATCGTCCTAAAAAAATAAGGAATATCTTGACGATTTAACTGCTGCTGTTCACTCGGAAGCACTGTAGGGTGCCATTGCTTTTGCTCGCCTAGAAGTGCCAAGCGATAACTACTTGTATCGCGCAATATAACTCGAATTGGCCATTTCCAAATCTCAGAAACGTTAGTAATGAATTTCGTGACTGCCTTCTCTTCTTGATTCAACACATCAATTACCTGAAGAAAGCCCACTTTAGATACCCGCAACGGACTTTAAGGGATTTAATGAATTATTCAAAAAGGGTAAAAGCGAAGACAGACCACTTTGAACCGTAGCATTATGCTTCGGATGCAGAAGAAAAGTCTGGGACGGAAGCTGGTAGTCATCAAAAATACACTCAATATCTAGAGGCATGCAAATCGGCCCACCACTTTTGGAAGTGCCAAGTGCCATATTTTGCGCGTGAATATCTCCAATGCCGAACCATGAGATCAAAGCGATAACCGAGCCTACCTGCTGACAAACTAGAGATGATAGTTCAAATCGCCCCGGGTCCCAATGAATTCGTTCCACTCTGCCTTGGGCCAATCCCGGATCGGATGAAAAAAACTCCACATCCTCAAACAAATCAAACGGACATCCCGTGGAGTTCCGCGAAAAAACATCAGATAGAAAAATACGTAAAGGACTTTCCTTAGATAAAAACAGCCACTCCCAACCAATCGTTCTCGGCTTTTCGAGAGTTCCATCGTCCAATTCGCGTACACGACGACCAAAATTATGAGGATCGCCTAATAACCGCCCAGCATTTAAATGAGAAACGTCACAATGAGCCACAAGTGACATTTTAATTCAATAAAACGAAACTTACGCGGTAAATGTCATGCCGAGTGTTTCAGCTTGGGTTTCAATTCCATCCAAATCAATGATTTCTACGTTTTCCATAAATCCTCCGGTATCTGCCATTAATCACCGTCGATCGTGAAACTGAATAGCAAAACCTGACATATTGCGTCAATCTTTTTCTGCAACCACTCTCCCATTTTTACTTTTCCCCTATTAAATCAGTCCACTAGAATGTCACACTAGACAAATAACATCGCCCTCTTAACAGGAATCCCTCGTGTCAAAACCAATCCCTTCCAACTCCTTCACCCGATCCAGAGCGGTTTTCTATTGCGCAGGATTATTCACCTCGTCCTTTGGATCTCTTACCTATGCGGCCGCCCTACCGGCCCTGTTTTTTAAATTGGGGGTCAGTCCTTTTTACATCGGCACCCTCATTGGAGTCATGAGGCTTGTCAATTTCATGATGAACCTTTCGCTCGGGCATATCGGCGACATCATCAGTCCAAAAAAAGTCATGATCTTTTGCGAGATCGGTGCCGCCGTTGCCTCCTCCTTGATTTTCTGGAGCTGGTGGAAATATGGATTAAGCGGGCTAACGCCGTTCTTTTTGGCCAATCTATTGCGGGTCGCCTTCACCTCCCTTCAATCAGGTAGCATTCAGAAACATGGAAAACTCTTTGACACCTCGCTGGGAATGCAAGGACGATTCGCCGTCATCTTAAATGGGGCAACTCATGGGACACTTTTTTTCGGCGGAATCTTGGCTGCGGTATTTTTTGACCGACTTACAATTCCATTGATTGTCGTTTTAGATGCCGCAACCTTTATTCTGAACGGCCTATTACTTTTTGCTTTCCAAAAAGATCCCGAAATAGCGCCAACAAAGATCGGCAAAACACCCAAACGTTCGTTTGGGACAAACCTACTTTTATATTACGAAAATTTTCCGGTTTTAATGACCGCAGACATTCTCCTCTCGCTGGCACTCTGTGGATCAAATACACTGAGCCTTCGGCTACTCATCAGCAAACCAGAATGGATTCCACTCATGCCCGCCATTTTTGGTGCGGCGGCCTTTCTTACCTCTTTTGGTTGGGATAGAAAATTTACCTCTCGATCCAACATCCTTTGGACCACCTATGCATTTTCTCTAATTCTTCAAGGCGTGTTTTCACAATTTCCCGAAGTCGTACTAGGTATTTCATTTATCCGAAACTGCACCTATTGGCTCATTTTTCACGCTATTAGTCGCGAACTCATGAAATCCGCGCCGACCGCCTCGTATTCGGCAATCACGGCTGGACGAACTACGGTGGTTATCGGAGTCCTCGCGTCCGGCGAAGTCTGGGTAGGAGCAACCCAAGCTATTCCTATCGCAATCGAAATGACTTGGCGTTCGGCTGTCGCACTCTTTGTCCCCTGCCAAAACCTTTTCAGAAAACCACCCAATCCGATGGCGTAACTCATGAACCTCGTTAACAAAAGAGAATCGATTGGTCGTTTTCCAAATTTGACATAGGCATCTAAAAGGCATACAATAGCCTCAATGCGGCCCTTTTCTTGGGATGAAGACAAAAACAAAGAACTACAAACGGGACGAAGTGTTTCATTCGAGCAAGTGAGGGATGAAATCAAAGCAGGTCGATTTCGGATTGAGAAAAACACAAGCGGCAATCACCCTGGTCAATCGATCTACCTGGTCATAATTAATAGCTATGTTCATGTCGTGCCTTTTCGAGAAACCGAAGAAGCTATTTTATTGATCACGATTTTTCCCAGTCGTTATTGGCAGGAAAAAACACGAGGAGTATTACTATGAGCACTACAAAATCCGTAAAGCTCGATGAATTTGAAGAGACTTTAGAGCGTTCTTTCCATAAAGACAAATGGACTACGATTAAGAACTCCAAAGAACGCGAAAAGGCCATGAATGCTGCTAAACTTGCAAAAACAGAGCGCACGAACATCAGACTTTCTGAGAGCGATCTCCTGGGGATTAAGCAAAAGGCGATTGAGAAAGGACTGGGCTATCAGACACTCATTTCCAGCTTGGTCCACCAGTACGTGACAGGGAGGCTCTTGGAAGTGGATTCGTCGGGGCTTAGTGAAATGGTTTTTGCCACAGTTAACGCCATTTTTGAAAAAAACGGCAGCAAGCACCCTAGGACTACGAAAACTAAGCGACGCGCGCCATAGCGTGAAATGGAAACACCACGATAGCGCCTTCGATGCGCTGCGAGCCTGCTTCGCAACCTGACTCATATCGACCGCAAAGGCTTTAAAGAACGAGCAACCACACAAATACCTGTTATTACGATTAGTTATGACGAAAACGGCATATTCAGTGGACATTAGATATTCACAGAGCAATAGAAACCATTGGTCCAATAGATATCTAGTGTACAATAGATACATGCGAGCAACTACCGAACGCAGACCTCTCGACGAAAGGACTCAAGCGGAGATCCGGAAGGCTCTCTCGCGGGTTGGAGTACAGGGAAAATGGACCAAGAGCCCCAGCCATGTGGGAGCAGCATCTTGGGTCGTAACGACAGCGGCTGGCGAGAAAATCGCAATCGCGGCGAAGAGCCTCCAGCCGATGAGATATGCCAATCTTGAGGCCCAGGTCGCGCTCGGCCTGATACAACTCCACCATGCTCGACGACAGGAACCGGGTTGCATGCCATTACTCGTGCTAGTGGTTCCGGACATCAACGAGCGCCTCAAGGCGGAGTTCTACGTGATTCTGGAAGCACACTCTGAGTTGTTAGCACCCGACTGGTTGCTCTTGTCCGAAACGGGGCGCTACTACGCAATGATTGGCGGCAAGAGTGCGATCGGACAGCTGAGTGAGCCCAAGGCAAACGCCTCACGTTCCTTCCTCGACCACTATGTGGAAGCTTTCTCAAAGCACCCTTCAAAACAGCGTATTTCTGCGGTGACATTTACCGGAAATCACCAATGGATATTGAAATATCTGCTCTTGAACGGAATTGAGTCGAAGTATTGGGGGGCGTCCACATTCACAGGACAGTGGAATTCCAATACCCTTAAAGTTCAAGCTGGCTACAATACGGCTGCTCAAACACATAACGTCTTAGTCGAACTTGAAGAAGCCGGCTATCTCGTAAGAACGCGGGGGAGGATCGTCTTCCGCGACCTCCGACGTCTATTCGAGAGCTGGATACAAGCATATCACACCCAAAAGCATGTACTCATGCCCCTCGGACCCCTCTACCCCGGTGAGGATTTTGATCAATGGCGAGACAAAAAGGGCGGATGGTGGGCCCGCTTTGAACAAGCCGCAGGCAAAGCAAACGTACCTATCCTAGTCGGCGGTCACATGGGTTGCTTTGCACTCGGCGTCGGTTGGTCAAACAACCCTTCGATCTTGCTCCATGCCACAATTGCCCATCCACCTAGTTTGGAGCTATTTCTCCGCGCAATGGAACTCAAGGAGACGGACAACACGAATTCTCCAATCCAGCTCCAATTGCATCGATTTCAAAAGCCTGTCCTCGACGTGGTTGAACTCGAAGAAAAGCCGCAAAACCGAACTGTCGATATCATTCAATGCATACTCGATGTCTCACTTTTTGGCGGCAGAGGCGAAGAGCAAGCCGAGCATATTTTTGAAAAGATTTTATTTCCTCACTTTCGGAGGATGGAATGGTCACTTTAGACGCTACCTTCTTCAAAACGCTCGGATCGCTTGCCAAAGCAATCGAACCCTACCTTAAGGACGTCGATCTCGCGACCGAACAGAAGATCCGATCTGGCTACTCCCGTACTAACCTCGCAGCCCTGCTCAACAAAGCTGGTTTCAAAGTTGACCAAGTTTCGACTCGTCGACGGGAAGGGCCAAGCGGATAATAATTATGAGGTCGAATTCCTGTGCCCGTTAACTGGCCGTCCACCGGGGCCCGATTACATCGAAGTCCAGGCCGGCATTTCCGCGACCCCACTGACGTTCATGGACCTTTTCATGCATGAGCCCTGGAAGCTAAAACTGAAACTTCTTCCGGGTCTTGAGGACCGACGTGAGATAATCCTCGTCCCAAATCCAGGCGTGTAGGTCGTTCAAAAGTTTATCACAATGTTCCGCCGACAAAAACGAGCGGCCCGACGGAAGGACGCATTTTACATCTATGAGTTTTGCCTGAAATTTAGGGACTCGTTGGAAACCGTCAATGACTGTATCGAGCGACTAGTTTCAATAAGCCACTACAAAAAGGTGAAGAGCTTCCGAAATGATTTTTCCAGTTACTTTGAGAGCCAGACCGGCGAAGGCATCGCTAACATCATGAGAGAGGTTGAAACACTTCCTTTTGATGGGGTGAAAACAATCAAGCCGGATCAAGCCACGGTTCACGCAATAATCCAACGCCTAGCGGACACATGGGGTCCGACAGCCGCTCCCTGATCCCGACCCCACATGAGGGGCTTCCGGTAAAAGTGAGGGGATCCGCGCGCGCAGGATGCGCTTTTCGCGCGGAGTCCAAGGAAGGACGACCCCGACACCTTTTACTGGGAGCCCATCCGGCAATTTCTGCCCATACCCGAAACCAGTTTTTGCCCCTATCATCAAGAGAGATGCCCCAAGGATCAGACAAACCCACACCTGAACGCAATCAAGATGACGAAAAAACCGACCCGCATCTAGTCCTCCCGAACCTTGCCCAACTCCGACCCCGGCCTCCCATCGCAGAGACTCCGGCGCCTCCCACTCCCCCAAAAACCGCGCCAAAAATGCCTGAAATGGGGGCGATTGAACCGCTCATGAAAGACCCGCTCATTTCGGAAATCATGATCAACGATCTCCGAAACGTCATGATTGAAAAAGAGGGCAAGCTGATGTTTTCCGGCTTTGCGTACCCAAGCCTGGATGAACTCAACCGCTTGGTTCGCAACATTCTGGATATCACCGGACGAATCTTAAGCCCGGATCAGCCCTACGTCGATGTCATGCTTCCCGACGGGTCTCGCGTAAATATTATTGCACCTCCTTTAACCGTCAATGGCCCCTCTATCACCATTCGAAAATTTCCAGCCCGCCGAATGTCCATCGATGACCTCATGGGGCAAAACACACTTGACCGCCGAATGGCCTATTTTCTCAACATCTGCGTCGTGGGCAGAATTAACATTCTTGTCTCTGGCGGAACAGGCAGTGGAAAAACCACGCTACTCAATGTGCTTTCGTCTTTTATCCCAAAAAATGAACGCCTGATCACCATTGAAGATACCCCCGAACTCCAAATGAACCACGTCAACAGCGTGCGGCTGCAATCCAAACCCCAATCTCCCGCATCCCCGGCGATCAGCGCCCGCGAGCTCGTAGCTAACGCGCTACGGATGCGTCCCGACCGAATTTTAGTGGGCGAATGCCGCCGCGCCGAAGCCTTTGACATGCTTCAAGCCATGAACACCGGACATGATGGATCCATGACCACCATCCACGCTAATTCTCCCCGCGATGCCCTCTCCCGAGTCGAAACCTTGTGTTTAATGGCTGAAGTCGAGCTTCCTCTCTTAGCGATCCGCAAACAAATCGCGAGCGCCCTTGACTTAGTGATTCAAATTAAAAGATTTCGCACAGGCAAAAGGAAAATAATCGCCATCTCCGAAGTCACGGGGATCGAAGCGGACACTATCACTTTACAGGACATCTTTTCTTTCGAATCCGACCTCCGTACAGCCGGGGCAAGCCCCGACCAAGGCCAATTTCGCTCTACCGGCTTGGTCCCTACCTTTGTCGAAAAACTCCGGACCAACGGAATCGACTTCCCTGCAGGGTTTTTCTAACGCTCAATTATTGCGTAGCATGAGCGTTTATAAGGCGATGCAAACGATTCAGAACTTCCCACTTCACGCGATCTTCAGACGCGCTCAACGCCCACTTGTAATGAAACTGCTCGTCGGGCGAATTTCGCAGCGATACACCAAAATCCACGCCTCTTGAAACCATGTGAATCACCCACTGTGAATACCAATGGGCCATTTTTTCAGGGTATTCGCGCTTCACACTCATGACGCGCAGAGCTTCGTCGCCCAAAATTCTTTTGAGGGTATAAATCGAAGCCCCTACAAACTGCTTCGTATATCGATCAGCCAGGGCCTTAGCATCGACCGGCGTAGCGCTTCCATTCACTTCTGCCGCACGATTCACCTCTCCTTGAGACGAATCAAACTCAATGGGTTTAGGCAGCTCCATTTCAAGCAATGCCAATTCCTCGCCAAAGAGCTTTAACGCCTCCGGCGACGACCCGGTATTCGTCATTTCCACCTTTCGGTATTCAGTAGAATGAACAAAACCGTTATAAATGCCCTCAAATGAGGCCCCTTGATTCAACGAATCGACCAAACTTCCAAACTCGCTTCGGTCCTTAGGGTCGTGCATAAACACGATCCGATAGACCTCTTGCAAGAGTTCTGCATTCGCCTTTGCCATTTTTGCATTGGGGGAGCCTAAAATGCCGTCCCCTCCGACTGAAGACGCAGCCGGCGAAGGCGAACTTTTGGCCAATGGACTACTGCCTCCGCTGAGGACCGTCACAAAAGCATTCCACTCTTTTTGTAGGCGAATCCACTGCTTTTCGTATTCTGGCGGTATGACATCACAACCTGAAAGGGCGAAAATCAAGCCCCCCAAAAATACTAAAGTGATCCAAAAGCGAATCTGTTTTTTTGATACCAAGGCTGACAATCCCCCATCCTTGCTGTCTCGCACCACAAGTTGAGAGTACTTCACCGTTTTTGGTAGGGCAAACCCAAAGCGCGGGGCGCGCACGACTGGCCCACCCATCCAGCCAGAACCAACACCGTCACTAGATAGGGCAAAATTTGGATAAATTGCACCGGAACGGGCTCACTTCCCCAAAGGACAACCCCTTGCAGGCGAATTTGAAGCTGATCCGAAAACCCAAAAAGTAAGCACGCTCCTAGCGCCGGAAGCGGACGCCATTTACCGAAAATCAGAGCAGCAAGCGCCATAAAACCACGCCCCGCGGTCATGTTACGCGAAAAAGAGGAAGCTAAAAATAATGACAATGAAGCCCCCCCCAGCCCAGCAAGACAACCACTGGCAAGGAGTGCAGCCCAACGCACGCGATTCACCCCAATGCCAGCCGAATCTAAAGCCTCAGGGTGCTCGCCTGCAAAACGCACCCAAAGTCCGGAAGGAAGATACACCATCCAACCCGACACGATTACAGCGAGACCCAAAGCGATCCAAATGGGAGCCGATTGAAAGCGCAAGTCGATGGGCAACGACGGCGTGCCGGTCGTGGAGCCAAACAAAATTTTGGTCAAAAATGGCGTCAGGCCAGCAGCCAACAAGTTGATCGCTGTTCCGGCTACAATCTGATCCGCTCTCCATCGAATCACAAAAAGACCATAAAGGGCCGCAAGCCCCATACCTGCCCCCATCGCCGCTAACCCACCGAGCCATGGCGAATGTGAAGCCCAAGCCACCGATCCCGCCGCAAACGCCCCGATTAACATCATCCCCTCAAGAGCGATATTGATCACGCCGGCCCGTTCACTCAGCACCCCCCCAAGGGCCGCAAAAATAAGAGGGGTCGACATTCGAAGCGTCGATGCCCCCATAGCCATCAATAAAATGACAATCGCTCCGCTCATGATTGCCTCCTTCGGCTCCACAAGCCTTCTGCCGAAACCGACAAAATGATTAAGGCTTGCAGAATAAGAGACAAGTCCCGGGTAATATTTTCAGTCTCTAAATCCAAATCCGCCGTTCCCTTATGAAGGGCACCAAAAAGCAAGGCCGCAGCCACCACTCCCAACGGCCGATTTCGCCCCAATAACGCGACCGCAATTCCAATAAATCCATAGTCCGGAGAAAAGCCTAATTTAAAACGACCGGCATTGCCCATCACCTCGCCCACACCGACCAGGCCCGCTAACCCACCCGCCAAGGTCATCGCTAAAATTCTCATTTTTCCAGAATCAATGCCCGCGGTTTGAGCAGCGTCTTCACTTTGACCCACAGCCTTGAGTTCAAACCCAATCACTGTTTTAGAAAACAAAATCCAGATTCCGAGCGCCACGAGTAAGGCCAAAAAAAAGGCCGTGCTGAGAGGAGCATCACCGAAAAACTGAAGATGGGTCATCACATAACCCACACCGACGGCCCGAGTCTCAGGATTTTGTGACTCCGGATCCTTCAGCAAATAAAGCGTCACCCAGCTGGCAAGGCCAGCGGCGACAAAATTGAGCATGATGGTATTAATGACCTCATGGGATCCGCGCCTGGCGCGCAACCATCCTGGAATCGCACCCCAAGCCGCTCCCGCACCAAAGGCGGCAGCCCCCGCCAATAACGGCGCCCAAGGCCAAGCCACAGAGGGAAAACAAGCGCCCACCGCAGCGGCGGCAAGCGCGCCCAAGGTCAATTGTCCTTCGGCACCGATGTTAAACAAACCCACCCGAAAGGCCATCGAAACCGAGAGGCCCGTAAAAATCAAAGGAGTCGCATAAAAAAGCGTCATACCCACATCGTAAGCTGAGCCAAAGGCGCTTTTTCCCATGATCTGAAGCACTCGCCACGGACTTTCGCCCGCAATTCGGGTAATAAGCAACCCCACGGCAAGCCCGGCCAGGACGGCGATCACCGGTCGCAAGAATGAAACCAGGTTGGCTTTCCATTGACCGCTCATGATGGACTCCCCAAAGACTGCGCTCCGCCCATCGCCAGCCCCAACATCTGCTCACTCGCCTCGCCTCGTTTGAAGCTCGCAACTATTTTTCCGCTGTAAAATACAAGAATGCGATCTGCAAGCGTGAATATTTCATCCAGTTCCGAAGAGACGAGCAACACTCCTGCCCCTTCTGCCCTCGCCCGAAAAATACGTTTATGAATAAATTCGATCGCCCCCACGTCCACACCGCGGGTGGGTTGGGCCGCAAGCAATAACCGGGGAACACGCTCAAATTCGCGGGCAATAATCAACTTTTGCTGATTTCCACCCGAAAGACGTCCTGCGATCGCCAACGGATCACGCGGCCGAACATCATAATTTTCAAAAGCCACGGCCACCTCTGAATCCAGCGTTTTTTGCGATATAAATCCCCTGCGATTGAATTTAGGTCGACGTTGGAGTCCAAGTAAAAAATTTTCGCGAACCGGACGTTCTAGCAGTAGCCCCTCCCGCAAACGGTCTTCGGGTACCACCCCCACTCCCAATGCCTTGATGCGTGCAGAATTCCATTTTTGAGCGCCACCGATGATCTTTTGCCCAAAAATCTGCACCTCTCCTCGCAGCCCGGATCGATAGACCCCTGGATGTTGCAAGACCTGAAGCAACTCAGATTGACCATTGCCCTCGATACCGGCAATTCCGACAATTTCACCCGCACGCACTTCAAAAGAAACATCACTCAGGCGATGAACCGCTTCGCGATGGCCAAATTTTTCCGCCACTGACAGGGATAAGGAGAGTGATTTTACCTCCAGCACCCGTTCGCCTAGCTTCGGCTGCGATGGGGCTTCGACCTGAAGTGCTACCTTGCGCCCCACCATCATATCGGCCAACTGAGCGGGGTCGGTATTTTTAACTAACACCCCACCCACCACCTTTCCAGCCCGAAAAACGGTTACCTCATCAGCAAGCGCCATCACCTCTCTCAACTTGTGGGTGATGATCAGCACCGTTTTTCCCTCGGCGGCAAGCATTCGAAGTTGCCTAAACAGGTCTAAAATTTCCTGCGGCGTCAATACGGCGGTGGGTTCGTCCAGTATGAGCACTTTTGCATCGCGATAAAGGAGTTTAAGAATTTCTATTCGTTGTTGACCCCCCACCGCCATGTCTTCGATGGGTTGATCCCATTTCACCTCAAGACCATATCGCCTCGAAAGAGAATCAAGTTTAGAACGGGCTCCGGCAAAGTCAATCGGCCGAAAGGCCTCCGGCAACCACCCCCAAGGGAACTTTGCTGTTTCGGCGCCGATCACGATATTTTCTAGCGCCGTATAAGGACCGGCCAACATGAAATGTTGATGAACCATCCCTATGCCACTCGCAATTGCCTCTGCGGGCGACCGCCATTTTGAGCCCTTTTTACCCCAAAGCTTCCCCTCAATCCAAATTTCTCCAGCATCGGGCCGATAAAGACCATAGAGCATCTTCATCGCGGTCGATTTTCCAGCGCCGTTTTCGCCCACAATGGCGTGAACGGTTCCCCTCGTCACTCGAAGGCTGACCTCCGAGTTCGCCACTAAGGTTCCAAAACGCTTAGTGAGTCCCTTTAATTCGACCGCTGGAAAGTTTGTCATTTTTTCTTATAAAAATCAGGAACTTGTATTTTGCCCGATAAAATATCGGCCTTCAATGCATCCAATTTCTTGCGTGAACTCTCGGGAAGAATCTTTTCGTTATACTGGTCCACCGCATAGTCGATGCCCTGGCTAGCTAATCCGTAATGGTAAATTCCCGCCTCGAATTTTCCCTCGGCAGCCTCTTGACAGGTTTTGTATACAGCCACGTCGACCCGCTTTAGCATGCTGGTCAAAATAAAGCCCGGCTTCACCCAGTTTTGATTGGAATCCACGCCAATCGCGAATTTGCGTTTTTCTTCGGCCGCATCAAAAACTCCACTGGTCGAGGCCCCAGATGGCGAAAAGATCACGTCCACCCCTGAGTCATACTGCGTGACGGCAAGTTCTTTCGCTTTGGCTGGATTATTCCAGGCATCACCGCTGATTCCGATAAAGTTAGAGGTCACTTTGATCGCGGGATTTATTTTTTTAGCACCCGCCTCATATCCCCACTGAAAGCGCCGAATCAGCGGAATATCCATGCCTCCGATAAACCCCACTTTTCCGGTTTTACTCGCCAACGCGGCGGCGGCCCCCACCAAGTAGGATCCCTGATGCTCCTCAAAAAGAAGCGAACGAACATTAGGGGCTGCTACTTCAGCATCGACAATGGCAAAATGTTTTTGCGGAAACTGAGCGGCCACCTTTTTCAGAGCGTCCCGTTGAGTAATGCCAATCGCAAAAATGATGTCAAAATCCTTTTGGGCAAAGGCGCGCAATAAAGAATCAAAAGCGTTTTCATCGGTCGCCTCAACGTATTTGACCATGGCGTGCAGATCCTGCTTTGCCTTCATTGCGCCTTGATACGCCGCCGTGTTAAATGATTTATCGTCTTTGCCGCCCTTGTCGAGCACCAAAGCGATGCGCAACTCCTTGGCAGACACATTTCCGACGGAGGCCAAGACAATCAAAGTCGCCATCAAAGTAAAAGTCATTTTTTGAATCATATTGAACTCCCTTTTAACTCACTTGTTCTGGGTTGAAAACAGTTCCGATCACGAGAAAATCTTTGTCCAAAAAGCACGCAGAGCGAATAAATAGTGCGGGGATCGTCAGTTTCGGGCATGGCGACCACCCCTCCGAGGAGCTGATCGATCCCTTCCAACAGCACGCGCACCTGATCTTCGGTCAACTCACGGGTAATCAAACTGCGATAGGCCCGCCGATCCAGCAGGTCTTCGTAGCTGAGCTTGTTCATGAGGTTTGTCGTATTATGCAGGAAGTTTGCATTTCGAAGTTCAAAAAAATCCTGATCGTCCGGAAAATAGAAATTGCGCTTACTCGCGCGATAAAGACCATCACCTGAGACCACCACCCCGAGATCATAAAGTTGATCCAGCATCTTTTGAACTCGCGCTTCTTCCAAACCCAGAGCCCGCCCGAGTTCCTCGGGAGAAATCCAGTCTGGACCGAACGAATTGATGTAGGAAAAAATATCGCGGTACGCGGGGTCGGAAAGGAAGATCTTGAGATGACTCCGATTAAAAACAATCACATCATTCAGCGGTACTTTTTGTTCGGACCTGACTGACGCGGTGGCAGAGCGATTCTGAGTTTTGTTACCCCGTACTTCAGCCAAGATGTGATCAATTCCATCTCGCGTCACCGTATTTTCAAACGCCAGTTGCGCTTTGCACCATTCTAAAAGGCCCTCCATAGGCGCAACCCCTAAAGTTGCACAAATCGAGAGAGCATGCTCCAAAACCGGTAATTGTTCGCCCGCCTCATACCGCGAATATTGCGGATAGCTGATTCCGATCGATACCTGCGCACAAAATTCACGCGCCGACCGAAATCGAACTTCTCTCTTTGATTTCAAGAATTTACCCCAACTGAGGTATTTGCCTTTTATTTTAATCACGCAGTGCGTTATTGCACACTACGATAAATATTTCCAGTAAGATTATCTTTTGCATCACAAATATTGACAAAGCGCGTCCAAGACAGTATCTCACCCCTCGTGATTGAGATGATTCACTTCATTCCTCCGAGCCAACGCCGATTGGCCATGTTAGCCGCACAAGCCGATACGGCCCCCGTGCTTATTTCTGGTGCCAGTGGCACGGGAAAGGGAGCCATTTGCCGTTGGATTCATGCTAACAGTCCCCGCGCCACTCGCCCCCTGATTCAAGCCAACCCCCAAAAATCACTCCTTCAACAGATTCGGCCTGCCCAAGGTGGCACTTTTGTCATCGATGAAATCAGTGAATATCCACTCGCTGAACAAAAACTTTTACTCGGTTTTATCAAGACAAAATCAGTTCCACATCCTGAAAATGAATCCATGCCCATCCTTTTGAACGTGCGAATCATGGCCACAACGAGCCACGCCCTTGAAAATCGGGCGCAGGGCGGTCTTTTTAACTCGGAACTTTTGAGTAAATTGACGACCTTTCGAATTGAGATGCCCCCTCTTTCAAAACGGGCTGAAGAATTTGATGACATCGTCATGGGAATTGTCGGCGAAATTACCCGCGAACTCCATAAAGAGCACTTAAAAGAAATTGCACCATCGACTTGGGAGCACCTGCGCGACTACACATGGCCAGGTAACCTGAGAGAACTGCGCAATGTCTTGCGACTCGCGGTTCTCACGGCCAAAGGAGACCAAATCGAGGCCGTGGACCTTCCGGATTTTGGACCGGAACGAGTCGATTTTCGGGCCACCCGCGAACAATTTGAAAAAATTTACATCATGGAGCTTCTCAAAACCTTTGACTGGCAGATCGACAAGACCTGTCGCATGACCCGAATGGACAAGGACACGCTATTGACCAAGATGAGTCAGTACGGAATTCCTGCCGATGGGAGCCTATCGCACTAACCACTTCTGAAAGCCTCCCCCCACCCCCAAGGGCTTTCAGAGGTGGTCAAGCGGTACATACCCCAAAGCTTTAGCTTGCTCTAAATTTTCGCGCGGGATCAGGTAAGCGTTACTGGACCCCGTCGGAGCGCCACACACTTGTATCCGCATTTTGCCATCGCCGCCCTTACGAAACTCCAGGACCTTCACTTTGTGTTTTTGCAAAACTTCGGCGCCCTGTTCGAGCGTCTGCGCGGTTTCGGGTGCACAGCTTAAGGCGCCATCAGGCTGGGTGACCCACACTGAATCCTGAGCCGGCTTATTGCCAAACGCGGTGGCCAGGGAACTCAATAAAAAACATGAAACAAGCGCCAGCCGAAACGTGATCTTACCCAAGTTTTTCAGAATTTCCATGATGCTTATCAGGGTAACCCAAAAGCGATTCCGCCGCACTCAAACTTCGATCTAAGTAGAGTTGGAAGCGAACGTCATAGCGACCCTTCGTGTGCTTTTTACAGCATTGAGCGCAAGCCAATGGCCCCAAGCGTTTTCTTGCTGGATAAATCTTCTCACACCCCGCACAGCGATACAAATACCGATAGGGGCGCGCGCGGGGCACCGTATTGTATCGACTGACACCCATTTCACACATCTTTACCCAAAACTCATCCGTATGACCGTAGGGACGCCTTCGCTCCCAAAGCCAATAATGAATCATTTCATGCCCAAGAGTGTCAGCGATCAGAACCTCGGCTTCGGGCTCTTCTCGCAGATAAGAAGCAATTTCAATAACAGGCGGAACATCAAGGAGGTGTTTGCGACTCCCCGGAATAAAACGGCCCGCGCTTGAACGAAGTCGGAAATTCCATCTCAACACGGGTGGATCCATGAAACCTTCAAAATGCTTTTGATTGATCTGCTCAAAGACCAAAAGCAGCCCCATAACTCATTCTCCTCTTCATCTACGTAACGCGACGTTTACCGTAATTAAAGCACTTTCGCCTGTCATCAACTTAAGATACCGACTTTACAAGACTTTATATAATAGCCCCCCTCTTGATATTGCATTGTACTAATGATATGATTCGGCGCGTTATAAAACGGGAGACAGTGATGTTTTTTAAAAATCCGAAAATGAAGCGTTCCATGGCGAGTGTTCTTACTCTTTCAGTCGCGCTACAAACCGGCGCACCGCTTGCGTTTGCGGACGCGCCACAAACTGGCGCACCACGAGCATCCTCGCTCACCTACACCTTCAGCTCTGAAATCCCCAATCACGGGGCGATCGATCTTTTTCATAATGCTTACCTCAGCCGAGATCGAGTTTCCAACTCACTTTACCTGTTGCGGAACACCGCGATCGAAGACCTTCTCAATACGCGGCTGGCACTCAAGACCCTCCTGGGCGGACAAGCCCGCACTCAACAAATTTCTAAGAAAAATGACCTTAACTTTGAAGTGCCAGGTGGCGTGATCGAACTTTATTTGCTGGGAAATTTGGATCTCTTGGGAAGCACAAAAAACAGGGATTCAGCTCGCCCTTCTTATGCGATGGCATCCACCGGAGGCCTCACCGAACGAAGCAGCATCGAATCGGATACCGCCCCAGAAATTGCACGCGCGATTCACCCATTAGGAGATCAGACAGGATCCTACGATGACGCCCTCCGTGCGCGACTATTACTGGGTTTGGCTTATATCTCGGCCCAAATCACCAAATTTGACCGGCAAATCAAATTTATTGAAGAGGATTTCTGGAATAATCCCACGATCACCGTCGAATTCTATGATCAGGAACTCGAAAAACGCTACCGTCAGGCCAAACTCGACCCTGACTTGAATGCCCTTGAACACTCCGTCAAAGAGCAATGGCTCAGTCGGCACGGGATGACTGACATCCTGGCAACGCTAGCAGGTCACCGCGAATATCTATTGGACCGCTATCACTTGCTCGCGTCCGAAGTCGATGGCGCCCCCCTCTATCAACAGATTTACAAAGCCATGCAAAAAGTGGGATTTCCTGCGGCCGATCAAGCGCAACCCTTGCCATCCCCCCATCTTCCCAGTGGGACTGACCCCATTCAGATGCCTTCGAGTTTCGAACAAGCTCTCAATTCTGCTCTAAACAACTTAAGCAGCTCGGGACAAAATCAAATCCTGAGCGAACTCAACGCCGCAGTGAATGCCAAAATAGACAAAGCCCTGATCACCTCCCTTGAGGCCAACACCGATCGCCTCAATGCACTCACGCAGATCATGGATTACGACGGCAGCAGATCATCGCCCTTGCTCGAACTGGCTCGCTATCCCGACCTCTGGGCGGCGGCGACTCAAAAATACCAATACCTTTCGGGCATCATTCACTTGAAAGGAGCCCGAGATGAAATCGATCGTTTCCTCACAAGAAAAGATACCCAAACCAAACAGATTCGCTATGCGACCTACGGAGCGGGTATTGGATTAGGGGTCGCTTCCATGATTTTGAGTGCTGGCACCACTGCCACCGCAGCCAGTGGTGCGCAAGCCGCGGCCGCTCTGTTGGGAATTCCACTACGCACCTGGTTGGTCGGTTCAGCGGGCATCTTGGGCTCAGGCGCGTTTGCGGCCCAAAGCACCTACGATTATGTTGCCAGCGAAGAAGCCGCCAAAATGTCGAAAGGGCTATTTTTGGGCACCGCCGCCATCGGAACCCATCAAGGAATGAAAGACGCCCTACTGATGGCGGAGGGAGATTTTCGCACCATGATCGGTGGTTTGATCATTCTCGGGGCGGAGACCAAGGTGCTCACCCTCCTTTCAAAAGGGCGCGCGCTGGTTCAATCGGGTGGAAAAACTTTAGTCCGGCTCAGTTCAGAAGAACTGAGCGGTCTGCGAAGTTCGATTGCCGCATTAGCCGAACGCTCTGAAAAAATCGCCCCGATGGGTCGCGCGCTGATCACGGTTCTAAAAAGCCTGTTGGGAATGGTGGCCGGGACCGATCGAATTGTCGGTTTAGAAGAAGCCATCACGTCAGTAGCGGCGCAAATGCGCTTGGCTCCCGCAGTAGTTCAGGCTCGCCTTGAGGAAAATCTTTTAATTGGCCCGCTTTTGAAGAGCTGGAGCGCTAGACAGCTTTCGTCGAAAATTCTGATCGAACGGGAGTTGGTCGAGGCTGCGGCAATGGGCCGCCCCGCTAAAGATCTCCCCACCTTCGCAAAAACCATGTTCAACCAACAAATGAATAATCTTGTGACCAGTGTGGTCAGCGAATACAAAGCCCGGGGCGATCGGTTCAGTGACGAGATCGGAGACTTTGGAATTGACCTGGCTCAAGGGGCCGTTGTTACAGCAGCGCTCGTTTGGTTTGGGTCCCCTACCCTTCCCGAGGCTGAACAGGCGGTATTCGGAGGCGCAAAAATTCGGACTCAAGGAAGCTTCTGGAACAGCGGGCTAGGCGACTTTTTGAAACGGGGAAGCCGCAATTTCTTGGTCGGCATGTCAGTCAATGGCAGCTCTTCCCTCATTCAAGAAGGCGTCAAGCTTGTAAAAAACGAACCATCGAATGACCACTCGCCAGGAGCCTCCGCGCGCGCTCAACACGCACTTGCCAATACGCTCTATGGCGGCCTGTTCACGGGGGTTTGGGGCACCTCGCGATACAAAGTCTTTTCGGCCGTTGAGAATTTACTGGCTGGGATCGTCAAAAACCAATCCACCGCGCAGATTCTGATTCAAAGTGCCTGGACAGGAAACAATCTCATTGGCGGCTGGAGTTATGTGACTTTTGGAAAAGCACTCGGAGTCTTTCACAGCGATGGCTCAGTCGATGCACTGGATCCGAATGCGCCTGAAGGCAGCCACGAACTGGACCCATCGATCACCGGAATTGAGATTCAAGAATTGGGCGGAGGCTTCATCAAGGTGGATGGCGACGAGTCAGCGGCAGGCCATCTTTTTGACTTTTTAAGGGGAACTGATACTGCTCGTTGAGGAGGCCTAATATCACGCCAAACATCAACAAGGCCGCCCAATCTTTAGAGTGGGGGCGGTTTTTAGAATATGCGGAACCCGAGGCACGAACAGATCGAGCCAAGGCCTTTTTGCGTCAAATGACTGATCCAGGCCATTGGGCCCAAAGTCTGGCCACCGCGCGTCTCATGCAACACGAAACACAAGAGTGCTCTCCCCTATTGGATCGTGACGCACTCTGGGGTCCCCTCACCGATTTGAGCGACCCTGAGGTGGCCCTTGAGCGCCTTGCACGCGGATCGGTGCTGGAGATCGTCGAACTTGCTCTCATTCGAAAATGGCTGTACGCGATGGACTCCTGGTGTCAAACACCTCGTGACGAGATTCGCGGCGAGCTATTCAAGAAGGCGCTGTCGCAACTGCCCGACCCCTTTGAACCCCTCCGTATTCTCGATCGCATTTTAACCCCCGAAGGGGAATTATCAGAGAAAGCCTCTCCTCGATTAGCCCAACTTTATACCGAAATTCGTGCCCTAAAACGCGAAGTCGGCGTCATTCTAGATCACCTTTTAAAAACGTTCGCGCAAAAAGGGGTGCTGCAAGAAAATTTTTCTGACGTGCGGGATGGTCGTTTCGTGCTTCCAATCAAAATTTCGTCTCAAAGCGAAGTCGACGGAATTATTTATGAAGCCTCCGCCAGTCGGCAAACCGTTTTTATTGAGCCCCGCGAAGTTGCGGGAGTCAATAATCGCTTGAAACAAAAGCAGAACGAGCTCATTCAGGAAATTTTCATTGTACTCTCGGAAACTTCCAAAAAAATTCAGCCCTTTTCAGCTGAAATTCAGGCGGCGGTGCAAATCATCTCTCATTGGGATGTCGTACAAGCCAAGGCGAGACTAGGGCTGCATTACTCCGGAAAGATGATTCAGGTCACCGAAAGCCGCACTTTCTTGATGCAACAAACGGCGCATCCTTTGTTATTTTGGTCGTTGAACCACGACCGAATTATCCGCAACGAAATCGACTTTGGCGAACCGATTCGCACGCTTTTGTTGACGGGCCCCAATACCGGCGGAAAAACCGTATTACTGAAGACCCTCGGTCTGGCGGGCATTTGCGCGCGCACCGGCTTCCCTTTTCCGGGAGCGGACCATCCTACTATTCCATTTTTTGAGTCTTTTTTTGCCGATCTCGGGGATCCCCAATCGATTGAACACCACCTTTCCAGTTTTTCTGGCCACATTGCCCGTTTCAAAGAAATTCTCGAAAATGTCACGGATCGTAGCCTCGTCTTAATTGACGAACTCAATTCAGCCACTGACCCTGAAGAAGGCGCGGCTCTAGGAAGGGCCTTCCTTGAAACCGTTATAAGTCGTGGCGCTTTGATCGTGACCACGACCCATGATCCCCATCTCAAAGCCAGCGCCGTGTCAGACACGCGCATCTTGAACGCCAGCATGCAATTCGATGAAAGCTCGCGCATCCCTACTTTCAAAATGATTTTGGGCGTCCCTGGCCGGTCTCGCGCGCTCGAGACGGCCGAACGATTGGGCATTCCACAAGAGGTGCTTCGCTTAGCGCGGACCTACCTGACCCGAGAACACCTTGAATTTGAAGCGATGCTCGCGAAGCTTGAATCAGATTCGCGAGAGACTGAACGTGCCCGGAAAGATAGCGTTCGGTTACGGGATGAAGCGGAGAAATTAAAAAAAGAATGGACCGAAAGAACGCAAGCGGCAGTCAACGAGATGCTCGAAAGAACCCGGCAAAAATTACGCCGAATACTGGAACAAGCCCAAGACCAGGTTCGCACCTCTGTGCGCAAGCTGGATGAGGCAAAACATCGCAAGGATCTGGATCAAACTCGATCGGCCATCAATGAAGCCTTTTCACTTTCAAACGATCGTTTAGAAACCGCCTTGGATGAAGAGGCTCCTGAACTCGCCCAAGCGCTTGCGTTGCAAAATAAGGAAATCAAAAAACCCACCTCGTCTCAATCTCTTCTGCCTCTTCTGCACATCGGAACCCAGGTTCGCATCCCAAAATGGAAGACCACAGGCACGGTCCTTGAAATTCAGGGCGCTAAAGCAAAAGTATCCATGGGGACCATTCAAATGGTGATGTCCACCTCGGACATCGAGCCGTTAGCCCCCTCTGAAGTGGCGGCTTTGCCTAAACAACGACGCTCGGGGTCTCGCGCTCAGGTCCATGTAGTCGCAGTCCCGGACTCTCAGGTCGACCTCAGGGGGATTCGCTTTGACGAAGCCATGAGCCAGCTTTCAAGCTATCTCGATCAAGCCTATCAAAGCGGCGCCCTCGCGGAGGTCACAATCGTCCATGGCCTTGGCACCGGCGCCCTTCGGGAAGGGACGCGAAAGCTTTTAGCTGAACTCGCCTATATCAAAAACTATCGGGATGGCGGCGTCGGCATGGGCGGCTCGGGAGCGACGATCGTCGAGTTCGAGCGGGACTAAATCAAAAACGAAAATCGTATCGCAACCTCAGTCGTTGCTCATCGGCTTGAATGGAGTCAATCGGGGCCAAGCGATGCACCGAATCTACCACGCATGTAAGATTATCCAAAACTTGTTTACTCAGTGAACCCGCCACCGAATTCGACGAAGCACCATAAAGAAGTTGCGTCGAAAGGCCAAAAAACGGCAACGGGCGTTTCAGGGTAAGTTGATAACGCTCCTGCGAATAATCCACCACCCATCCCATATTCATCATCGCGCCAAAATCAACCGCAGAATTGGGGCCTAAATCGCGGTTTGCGGCGACCATCGGACGATACTCAAAGACACCAAAACCCAAAGGCGACTCCATTTCTACTGCGCCATACCTATCCCGTACATTCGTGGTAAATCGAAGCAAAGTGTCATCGGTCAACCTAAGAGGAACCGGACGGCCAACATACACTCCCGCAGCGATAACACCAGGAGCCATGGCCTTTTCAATGGTTGCGTGCCGTTCTATGATTGCATTGGCCTTTCTCTCGGCATAGCTCATTTGCCGCTTTTGCATCTCATCCCACACGCCATTTCCAAATCCTCCGATACTTGCAAAATAACCGCGCTGCCCTTCTGGATCAAGAAGTCCGGCATGCATTCTCATTTCGTATTCACGCGTCAGATTTTCAATATTTTGGCGCCAAGTCCGGGCCTGCGCCGGGTCGTAATACGGCGCCATCCAATCTTCGTCAAACGGAGATTTTCTATTTAACTCGAGTAAATATGAGGCATTCAGAGCACAAACTTTTCCGCGACCGCCGCCCGTCCGCACGCGATAATCATCCACCCAAGCAGGGCGCAAGGAAGGTCTAAGTTTAAGACGACCCGCACAAGCATCAGAGGCCCGCAACAAGCCAATACTCGCAAATAAGGTGAATACACTTATCCCTAAGCGAAGGCTGGTTTTAGAGAAAGCAATCCAACTGGCCATGCTCTTAAGCCCCTCTCTGGTGGACCTAAGTAGAGCAATCGCCGTACCACTCATAGCTCCGGTAAAATCAAATAAAATCAGGTCGTTATTATAAAAATCCGTCTAACTATTTGACACCTGTATAAAAGATTTTCGGTTTGACTTGAGAAGACCGTCTTCATAGTCTTGCTCGATGCAAAGCCAAGTATCCGAGCGGGAACTCAAGAACGTCATTCGCCTCCTCAAGCGGATCGAGCCGCTGCGGGATCATGGCGACTCTCAATGGTTATTTTATTTTCCCGTTCACTCGCGAAAATGGCAAAAGCTTCTGATCGTTTTATACGATTCCAATTACTACTTTAGCTTTGCGCATTCGGACTTTAGTCTTTGCTATCCTGGAGAAAAGGACAGGATCGACTGGGATGCCCCAGAACTTCGGTGGATTATCGATCATGTGCCAGGATGCATCGAGGACATGTCCAAGAAAGGCGACTTTGCCTATCGGAAGGTGGTTCGTACACTTCCGAAACGCTATCGCTGGGGCATCGTTCCGCGCAAGGCAGCCCTTTTGAATTGTGACGATCTTTATCGAGCAGAAAAAGAACTTGGCAAGCGGAACACGGATGAACTGGTTCATTGGATTGAGAAACAGGGTTCAGAAAAAGTCAAATTCGAACAGCCGATGACTTTAAAGTTATATCTCGAATATTGCCGAATAGCTTATTTGGCCAACGCTGATCAGCTGAAGTTAACCGGCAAGGAAACCGGCTTAGGACTCTACAAACGATTCGCGGACAACCGTCACGACGGGCTTTTGGAAATCGATCCCGATTCAGCGGATGCGTTTCATGCTTGGTACCATGGAGGACGGGGGGGCGGACATCCTTGGGAGGTTTATCGGGGAGGAAACACGACCCACATTGATCTTGGCGTGACCACCACGGATTATGAATGGCGGGAAAAAAAGGAAACCAGAAACTATACGATTTTCCTGCACGGACTTTCCACGGGCCGACTTGTCGAGACAGCCCACATCGCCTTGGCCTTTATTCGTAAAGGAATGCCGTTCACGTTTCTCGGTGCGGAGGAGATGCGCAGAAAGCTGCTGGCACTTGATAATTTGGGGATTGTGCCAGAATGGTATTCGCTTCATCGCGCCAATCAAGATTTTATCGAAGGCCTTCACGTCTATGATTGCCTCCACTGGACTGACCTTTCAGCGGAAGAGAGAAGGAAACTCTTAGCCTACGTCACTTGGCTACCTTTGGAGGTCATTTTGCCGCGGGTGTGATTGGGGGCTCCCAGTAAAAAGTGTCGGGGTCGGCCTTCCCCCTTTGCAGCACTTCCTATGCTGCAAGTGCCCTTTTGGGCACTCGGGCTTCTCGAACAATCCTGTTCTCGAAGGGCCTCCGCGCAAAAAGCGCCTCCTGCGCGCCCGGATCCCCTCATTTTTACTGGGAAGCCCCTACGTGGGGTCCGGGATCAACGAGCCTACGCGGCATGAGAGCGTCGCCATCGAAAAAGACAAGTGGGCCGCTTCGGGTACATTTCATGGCCGAGGCGAGCTTTCGATGAAGTTCTGGCGGGCGAATTTGCTCACTTTTATGGAGGGGGGTAAATGGGGTGAGTTTGACGAAAGCAACAGTCCCCGTGGTGCGCAGTCATTACGACTGAACACCACGGGGACATTGGAAGTCTTAGGCTTTATTCAAGAAAGATTGGAGCCGCGTTGCCATCTATCAATTTTTTCATATCGCGAGTATTTCTGATCTCTTCGATCGAATGGATGTACGCTGTAGGATACAGCGGCCCGAGGGCGACTCCAGGCATATTTTCCCAACCGGTGGCGTAGACGTCTTCGGATAAATCGACTACTGCGCTATCCTTGATCTTCAGGATATACGGGCCGGCATGGATGACAGGAAAACTCAAAAAGTGGGTGGTACCCTCGGCCGCCACTTGCAACAGATAGGCGTTAAGTAATTGAGACCGACCGCCAAGCTCCAAGTAGAGACCTGGATGATCATGGCGGCCGCCAGATTCCAGAATCCTGCTTTGGAAAGACTCGTACCCATAGATTCGACTATTTTTCACTGCCGCGCCTGAGTGCAGTACGAGGTATTGAGGGTTGGCGCGGACACCCGAGAGGATCGCGCTTTGTTCCATCACGAAGCTTCGCGGAAAGACCCCCGACTCACTTTCGAAGAAAAGCATTGAAGAAAGAATCTGAGCGTTCTTGCTGACTCGACCTATTGCCGAAAGGCGCGGTAGGAGCGCAATACAGTGCATAAGTGAGGAGTTCTTTACATAGCTTCCAGAATCGAACTGAATAGTTCCATACTCGAGGCTTTGGTATCCTGCTTCCTGACAGACATCTGAAAAGAAAAATTGAGATCCCGCATCCGCCGAGATGTTAGCCCCGATCGCTGAGCCCACGCTCACGAAAGCGCCTGGCGCCACTTTTGCTCCATCCGCCACAAGCCCTCCGCCATAATCGTGGATATGCGAATGAATCGAGACAGGGGCAACAAGGCCACTGGTCACAATCCCCTCGCGCAGCCGCTTGAGTGCCACGATTTCTTGTAAGGAGGGAGACCTCGGATAAGTGGAAAGTTGGATCTCAGCGAGATTCATGGCAGTTTCCAGACCGATGGTTACGTTCGCGATTGTTGCGTAGGAGGGTGATGAAGAAAGCGCGTGCATGCGTTCGTGGATCAAAAGCTTGGCCTGCTCGCGAGGTGAAAGAGTATTAAAGATCGATTCCTGCAAAAAGGTAAAGCGTTGAGTTGTGTAACCAACTAGAATCGATTCGCGACTGAGGGAAGGATCGAGCGGAAGGGTCCCAGTACGGGCAGGAAGGCGACTGACAAGGCAATAAACTGGATTTACGCCCAGTACTTCAGATTCAACAAACGCGGATCGAAGTTGCTCGGACTCGAAATCGATCCGACAGCCCTTCGGAAATTCATTGGCAGCGCATTTGCCTAAGTCAGGCGCAATCCAAGTGCGCGGAGCTGATACGGCACCATAAGCCGCAAGCAAACGGCTCATTTTCTTCAGTTCTTCACGCACAGCTCCAGTGGGACGGTATCGATCCTGATCTGAGCAACCCAACTCATGCGACATTTCACCCGAAAGGTCCAAATATGGATCAGCCAAAACTAATTTTCCGGTTTTGGGATCGACAATCACATCGCCACCACCGCCACTCATTCCACCGTCAGCATGCGCGTTCAACGCATAAAGGTTCAACAACGTGAGGATCACAAACGGGCTCATTTTCACTATTTTACGAAACAACATAAGGCACTCCTTGTATAACTGTTGACAAATTAGATCAACTGTTTTTCCGACCGATAAAACTCTATAATTTCAAGGATCAACTCTCCCCAGGGGCCTTCAGAAGGCTGCTCGGGACAGTTGACTCGCTTGGATGGGGTTATAGTTGATAGTTTCGAGTCAGAATAGATGATTTTAATTATTTAAGTATGAGTTAGTTTAAAATTTTTAAACTAACTCATACTTTAAACCGAATAGTCCTTATCATTTAGGTAATTCCCTATGGCGCATCCGAATTCAGTTTTCGACTATTCTGACTACAAAGCTTTCATTCGCGATCTCGATGAGACCAGACCTCGTGGCTTCAGAAAATCTTTAGCAGCGGCCATTCCTTGCCAGACCGCTTACGTGTCACAGGTATTAAACGGCCACGCACACTTCAACTGGGAGCAAGCTGAGGCAGCCGCGCGTTTTTTGGAACTCTCCAAGCCCGAGCTGCGGTACTTTCTTTTACTGGTTGAATCAGCACGCGCCGGCACGCAGTCGCTCAAGCGTGTGATCGAAGAGCAACTAGAGGAGTTACGCGAACGGCATCTGCTTTTGAAGGAGCGAATTGGAGTTCAAGCGACGCTCTCTGCGGAGAATCAAACTCGCTACTATAGCGCCTGGTATTATGCGGCCGTCCACATGGCCGTGACAATTCCATCTCTCAGAAGCCGTGCGACGATTGCAAAATCACTTCACCTTTCACCTGAGGTGCTCGCGCCAGTTTTAGACTTTCTCGCTTCGGTCGGACTAATCGTCAAGCAGGGCGAGCGCTACTACCCGGGAACGACCCTCATCCATCTCGAAAAAAATTCGCCAGCCATTTTTCAGCATCATGCAAACTGGAGACTGAAAGCCCTTTCGATGATGTCCGCGGACGTCGCACAGCGGAACGTCCATTATTCGACAGTTGTCACGCTGTCAGCAGAGGATGCAAAAAAAATTCGGGTCCTTTTCACTCAAGCCATTAGTGACGCCTCTGTCATCATCAAACCCTCTCCTGAGGAGCAGATGTTTGGGATCAATCTAGATTTGTATCGACTGGACGAAGGAAGCTAAAAATGATTTAGGGCATACCCCAGATCACCCCAATACATTTTCAAAGAAGTGGGACGCACTCAAGCTTGAGCTTGAAATGCCTTATGTAATCCACAAAAACAGTGTCGTTTACCAGAGCGGCTTTCCCAGTGCCTGGATCAAGCGAAGTTGTTTTCCGATCCGTAGAGCAGTCTCGTTCGTGCAGCCAAGGTCTTTTCGTAACCGATAAAACGTCGTTTCCCCATTAAGAAGTAAATAGGTCGCAATCTCCGCACGCCAGGAGGCTCCGAAAAGCAGTCGCATACGGATATGGAGGTTCATTTTCGCTGTCAGATCCAACGGTAAAATCTTGTCTCGCTGGTCAATGATTGGCGCGACCGTCAGGCCGAACTCCTTGAAATCCGGGTTGGCCTCGCACTGACCTATGACCACCGGCAACTCGATATGCTCGGCAAGCGGTATTTTATCGATCTTCCGCACGCGCTTGTGGATCGTGTTGCAAACCAGTTGGAGTTTTCTGGCCGTTCTAGCCCCGTGCCGGCAAAATCCCCCAAGCAGCATGAGCGATCGCAGCGGAAGAGAGCGATTTTTGATCAAAAACACCAGCCTCTCCGTATGGATGAGATCGGCGTAGCTGTCGATCCAATTGGCGAGCAGATAGAGAATCTTGGCATCCTCTGCCGCGAGATCGAGACTTGAGATCAGGGTTTCCTCGGGATTGGCGTTATGGCTTGGTTTTTCACCAAAGAAAATCCCGATTGATCTTAGGTCCGCGAGCAGCGCTCTTTCGTCTTTCGGCTTCATAATTTTAGTTCTTTCTTGAGCATATTCGTGAATGCCTCGATCCAGATTGGATTGGCGTTCTTTTGCTTAAGACAGTAACGACGCCCCGCAGCCAGCTCCACCGCATCCGGCTTCAAAATCAGCAAATCTTGATAGTCGAATGCCCGCCTTTCCACGCAGGCATGCAACTTCGAGTTGATGAGATTCTGACGACCTAAGGAGTAGACCGTGAGATTCCTGCCCTCAAATACCTTCGTAACCGTCGTTTTCCAGTTCGAGGGGAGACGGTCGATGATCGGATTTACCTTGTTGTTTAACCAGCCCACCGGGTAGCCGAGCTTCTTCGCCACACGCTTGATCGCCCGGTCCAGCGCCGGGTCAATCACTTTGGCAATCATGTCGATATCGCCGGTCTTGCGGTTGCCTAGACCCAGCAGAGTCAAGGCAGCGCCTCCGCAAATGTAAATTTCTATCGAGCATTCTTCCTGCTCTAAGGCGCGATCAAGTTCTTTGATCGCCTTTTTGACTTCAATCGCTTTCATAGGCTTTATAATTCTATCCCTATAGATTGGATAATACAACCTAAAACAACCCCGAATAACCCAGGTTGCGATCCTGTTGGTCTATGATTTTATTGGTTTTTATTGATTGTGGTGGAGTTTAGAAAAGTGAAGGACTGAAAGTTTTAGCGCATCGAGCACTGCCTACGGATTCCGATATTCCGCAATGCCCCCTAAGCCGTTCTGATCCAAAAGGTAATTTCACTCAGAAGACGCCTCCAGCAAAATCGGAAGATACTTATTAACCACCTGCTCATGATCGACATCAGAGAAGGCAAACCCAACCCGATCTCCCCGCACCATCGGTGCGTTCAGAGGGACATTGCTACCCTGGAAAAAGGGGATCCCGGCCCCGCGAAGCGCCTCCATCGTTTTCTGATTAGCCCGATTGAGCTCTTCTGAACCCGGCTGATAAACACTCCAAAACCGATGATTCGGACTTTGGGCAAAAACCGCAAAAACCTCGGACCGCCCATAAAGACCATCGAGCAAATACAACTCCTGAATCTGTTCCGTGTACTCTCCGTTTTGAATGATCATTGAAAGTGCGCGGTACGACCCACTATGCCCAGAAAGCGTAATCCGGCCCGGAACTGAATTTTGCGCCAAGCCGACCGCCTGAAACAAAGTCCCCATCCGCGCCACGAACGCGTGAAAATGAGGCCCATCCGCCAACTCCCTGTCATACTCCGCGCACAGTCCCGTGCTATGAGGAACAACCATCAAAGCATTGCGCTGAGAGGCGGCCAGCACATGAGCTAAATCGTATTGGGCCAACTTCTTCTTCAGAGGTGCCGCTTCAACATTATGGCCATGGAGATGCAAAATCATTTCCGGAAAAGCCGCCACCCGGTACCGAGGCGGAATCAAAACCGCCACTTCACCCGAATAGCCGTCAATCCGCCCGATGCAACTCAGACTTTGCGTCGCAACGGGTAAATTACAGGTAAATCCTCGGTGCTGTAAATCAGAGGAAACCGCACTAAAATCGATACTCGCCCCGGCGAAGGCGACTGCATTCGTACAACAGCCCAACAGGCCGCTGAAAAAGAGCAGACCAAATTTTGCCCAAACCAACATTCAGCTCAAATGCCGAGCAAAATAAAAGCCAGCCACAGAACAAACCCAGAAATCACCGGAATCGTAAAGTTATCATCCATCTCAAGCGGCACGAGCTCCGCCAATCCTCCGGCCAGCCCCCCCGTCAGGGTGAGAACAGCGAGAGAGGCCCCAGACACTGGAACCGTCTTCAGAAAAACAAAAGTCACGACCGTGCAAGTCAGTATGCCGGCTAGCGTTCCAATCAAAGATTTACCATTAGCAAAGCGGATGCTCTTTTTTCCATAGAGGATACCGAAAAAAGAAGCAATCGGATCGCCGCAGGCCAAATACAAGATACTCAGTACGGCCACAGGCTTAGGGAAAATCGCGATCGCCAGCATCGAGGCGGCAATATAATAAGGAACACCGCTCACCCGATTCACTTCGCACGCTCTCATCACCGGGCCCATCACCTTAACTACGCGATCATTAATACCCGGCACCTGAAGACGAACGGTCTCAAGGAAAAGATTAATGCCCAAGCAAGAACCTAAAATCACCATCGCCATGCCGACCTGAATCCCCGACAGATAAACGAAGGCGATCACCATGCCCATGAACATGTGCCAAATCTTACGGGCCAGGTGCAAATCAGTCCGAACTTGGAGTCGAACAGGAAAAAGTGCCGGAAAAAATGAAACCGTGACTGAAGAATTTCTAGAGGCTGGAGCGGTACGATCCATATTCACAAATCCTCATTTTGTCTTGTAGCGTTACCGCCTACTAAGCAACGAAAGTGCCATCCTTCGATATTTATTGAAGTTTTTTGAATAAAATTCTGCTTAAAATTCACCATTACTTTCAAATATTTAGACCTAAATAAAAAAACGCATCGCGTCATTACGCTTCTTCATTTTTAAAGATTTCAAAGAGTTGGGAAAACCTCTACGCAAAGAAGGTACTAATGCGCGTAGTCATCTATACAGCCCCAGGATTATTCTAATTATCTTGACACTCCAAGCTAAGCCTAAGATCCTAAGATAGGGAATCGTTCGCATTTGCAACCATCCCCTGCTCGCATGGAATTCGCGAGTAAAGACAGACTCTCGAAAAACGAGAAGAAAAAGGACGATCCATGGAAGGAAGCGTCAATTATGAATCCGGTAGCCCGGCAGAAGAAGAATTGGAAAATCGTGATGGAGATCAAAATCCATTCGACGCGATTTCAGTTTCTACCACAACCCGGGTCAAGCAAGTCTGGGCCATTGGCGGGGGAAAAGGTGGCGTCGGCAAAAGCCTGGTTGCCTCGAGTCTTGCCATTTCGCTTTCAAGAACCGGCAACAAGGTCACGGCGGTTGACCTCGACTTGGGGGGAGCCAACCTTCACACCACATTAGGTGTCGACCTCCCCAGACAAACCCTGAGCGACTTTTTCGCAAACCGCGTACCGTCGCTGGATAAATGCACGATTCCAACTGGAATCCCCAACCTCGACCTCATCAGCGGTGCCCAAGATTCGGTGGGGGTCGCCAACCTGAACTTTCAAGACAAGGTCCGTTTGCTTCAAAAGATGCGTGAAGTGGATAGCGACTACCTGGTCATTGATCTGGGGGCGGGCACTTCAAGTAATACAATTGATTTCTTTTTATATGCCGACGTCGGCATTCTCACGATGTTGCCCGAACCGACTTCGATTGAAAACGGCTATCGTTTCATCAAAAGCGCCTATTATCGAAGGCTCAAACATTCGAGGTTTCTCAAGGAAATTCGTCCGTTGGTAGAAATGGCCATGGATGCACAAAATCCAATGGGCATAAAATCGCCCTCGGATCTGTTTCGAGAGGTCAATAAACAAAGCCCCGAAGCCGGCCTCAGACTGAAGCAAGAGATCGAAAAATTTAAGCCCAAACTCATCATTAACCAAACTCGCACACAAACCGATATCGATATTGGGTTTTCAGTCAAAGCGGTCTGCAAAAAGTATTTCGGAATTGAGCTCGATTATATCGGGTACCTGGACTACGACAGTGCGGTCTGGCAGGCGGTTCGCCGCAAGCGGCCGCTCATGCTCGAATTCCCCAATTCTCGACTGGTGTCCAGTATCGATCGAGTCGTACACTATCTACTGAAACGTCATGGCCACTATCGGAACGACATTTTTTAAATGAGCTAACTTCAAATGAGCTTCACCAACGACACCTCTCTGTATGACATCCTCGACATTAAGCCTGATGCCTCCCCGCAGGAGGTCCGCGAGGCCTATTTACGGACCAAAGCGGCCTATAATAAGGATAGCGTTGCACTCTATACCCTGATTTCCACCGAAGAGCGCGAAAACATGCTGGCCCAGATTCAAGAGGCCTATGAAACCTTGTCCAATGCTGACCGTCGGCGCGAATACGACCGCCATCATGGCATACTCGATCAAGAAAAGGACTTCCAACCTCCGGTGCGGCCCACCCTCAACAGGAAAATCATCTCCATCGACCGGGTTCCTCCCATGGAACATTCAGCCAATAGTGAAAGTCTATTGATCGCGCCGACCACCGACTTTACGGACGACACCAAGCCAACACCTTCGCCAGACGCCCCTCCTGCTCCGGCCCCACCTTTGGCCACCGTAACGTCCATCACACCCCAAATACAGCCCCGCAACCCCGAACAGGCGCTAACCCAAGAAATCGCGCAGGAAATCGAATGGAAGGGCTCTTTTTTGAGGCGGGTCCGTGAAGGGCGCAAGATGTCGATTGAGGAACTTTCCGGCATCACCAAGGTCAGCAAAAACTATCTGCAAGCCATTGAGGAAGAAAATTTTCCCAAGTTGCCCGCGCCTGTTTTTTTGCGAGGCTTTGTTACCCAATTAGCGAAAACTCTTCGAATTCCTCACGAGCAAGTCGTTGCCGCCTATATGGCTCGCTTTCAACAATCCCGAGCTGAAAAGACGCCGCGGTGACCAGTACGTGGAGCTGGGCCGCCGATGATCAGGCCAGCGCGCTCCGCGCAGACCTCGCCATTCTGAAAGCGCTCGAGCAACGATTGGGCGCCTGGTCCGGCCCGGAAATTTACCCCTCCCGAAACCAGCTACAACGCCTGATGAATGAAGAACAAGTCTTTGCGGATGGCACGCCAATCAAGGCTAAAGTCAAATTATTGGCTGGCACGCTCATCCAAGTCCATTTTCCAGAGCCTCGCCCCGTAGGCCTGATTCCTGAGGCACGTCCCCTGGATATTCTTTTTCAAGATGCGCACATTGTGGTTTTGAACAAGCCTCCGGGCTTGACCGTGCATCCCTCTGAAACGCAGAACGAAGGGACCTTGGTTCATGCGCTTCTTTTTCATATTAAAGATCTGAGCGGAATCGGCGGCGAAATGCGCCCGGGTATCGTGCACCGGATCGATAAAAACACCAGTGGCGCACTCGTCATCACCAAAACGGACACCGCTCACCGGGCTTTAGCTGAGACCTTTGCTCGCCATGATATTGAGCGCGTTTACTGGGCCTATTGCTTTGGTTCGCCTACGACTGGCGCGGGACGGATCGAAAATTTGATTGGCCGAAACCCCCATGATCGAAAGAAAATGGCCATCACCGTGAGCGAGGGAAGGCGCGCAGTCACGCATTACCGACGCATTGAAGAATATGGTCTACCCAAATTTCAGCCCTTCGCGAGCTGGCTGGAAGCACGCTTGGAAACGGGACGTACTCATCAAGTCCGGGTTCACTTAACAGGACTCGGACATTCACTCTTAGGCGATCCAACTTATGGCGTGCCAACTGAGAAGCATCCAAAATGGCTGGCAATGCCGCCCCTGATTCGCGAAAAAGTACTTAAACTTCCTGGGCAGGCCCTTCATGCCCGGGTACTCGGCTTTACCCACCCGATAACAGGCGAAAAGCTGCGTTTTGAAGCCGAACCCCCAGCCGCCCTCCAAGCACTGATGGACGCCCTTAAACCCTACGCCTGACCACGGAATACTGCGCCGTACTTTTTCCCTCACGCCGATAGCTATGGAAAAGAAACTTTCCCGCACTGTCCACCGCACAGCGCGTGCAGGCCCGCAGCAAATCTACTTCGGCCAGGCCAATAGCACGGAGTTCTGCCGCATTGATAGCCGGAAGATCGAGCATTCGACCCGAGGTCTTCAATGAAAATTCGTGACGAAAATCACCGGCCAGTTCTTGACTGACTTCATAGCAGCAAGGACCAATGGCTGGCCCGACCGCGGCTACCCAATCCGAAGGAACCTGACCACGGTCGCTCAGACGCTTCCAGAGCGCACGAAGGATCCGAGCCCGAGTCCCGCGCCATCCCGCATGAACCGCAGCAACCGCTCCCCCATCCCGTCGAGCCAATAAGATCGGCACACAATCCGCATGAGTGACGGCAACAGGAAGCTCCGCAGAAAAACTAAAAAAGGCATCGACTTCCCCTCCCTTTTGCCCAGGCTCCTTGATTTCACAAGTCGCTATGCCATGCACCTGCTTCCAATTCGCCTTTTTTTCTTTCCAGTCGGACATTTCGCGCTCAGGGGTCGGGTCGGCGAAACTTCCGAACGAATGCACGAGTGCTGGAATCGTGGCCAGTAATTTACTTTGTGGACGCGGTGGGCACGTCATGGACATTGGGGCGGACCTCCAGTTCATCGAAACGAATCACGCCAAAGGGGTTCACTCGAAATCGAACCACTCGGCTAGAAATCGCATGATTTTGAACATAATAATAAATCGGCACCACAATCGCTTCATCCTGAACCAAGAGTTTTTGGGCTTCGATCAGTTTCTGAACCTTCCGGGGTCCGGAAGGAAGGGTGCTGATTTCCATAATCAGTTGATCGTATCGTTGATTGGACCAGTTCAGATAGTTATTGGGATCTCCCGTGACGAAAGACTGCAAAATTTGAATCGGATCCCTGAAAGGAGACAGAATCCCCAATCTAAATAAATGAGGCGGATCCGTCTGTACGGTTTTCAAATAGGTCTTCCAATCTAGGTTATTCAAACTGAGTTTGATCCCCAGCGTAGCTCGAAGATCCTGCTGAATTTTTTCCATCAAAAGACTATTTCTTTGACTGGTATCGAAGGCCCCCCTCAAGTTAACCGTGCCGTGCACCTGGGAACGAACCGCCGCAATAGCTGGGGCAAAAAGTTGCGCGAGGTCCTGATTTTCAATATGACCTTCAAGGCCGGGAGGTAACCAGCTTGTAGCCACGACCCCGCCCGAATCCAGTGCCTTGACGAGCTCAACTCTGCGAATAGCCCCAGAAACCGCCTGACGCCAAACCCGATCGTTAAAAGGCGGTTTTCGCCAATTGAACGCCAAATAATAAGTGGCAAAAAAAGGATCGGTTCGAATGACTCCTTGTTTACGGAGTCGAGCCAAATCAGCCGTGGGCACCTGCGTTAGTATATCTAATTTACCCTGCTCAAAAAGATGAAGTCCTGTGGTTTCATCGGCAATAATCAAAAACTCAACCCAACCTCGCTTGCGGAAAGTATCCCAATAAAAAGGGTTCGGTTCAAAAACGATTCGCTGGTCAATTTCGTGCCGCTGAATTCGATAAGGTCCAGTGCAAGGCGCGGTGTCAGGCCATTTTTGACCATGAGAATTCAAAATATCTTCACGCTCAGGAAGTGCCACAGGAAGTGTCAAAACCTCGACAAAATAATGAGTTACACGCTCCAGTTCAATAATCAGCTTTCCCTTCTCATCACGCACCCCCAGAGAAGAAGCTGGAGTTTTACCTTCAAAAAAAGATCGTGCTCCGCGGATCGGAAAAAACATGCCGGCCAACTTTGAGCCGCTCCGGGGGTGAAGGGCGCGTCGGATCGCAGTGACGAAATCAGCCGCCACCACAGACTGGCCATCGGACCAGCGAGCCGACGGCCTTATTATAAATTCATAACGCCTTCCGTCAGAAGAAACCCTATAGGACTGAGCAAGTTTGTTTTGAAGGTTTCCCGCACCATCGTACCCCACTAGCCCCTCCATCGTGTTCATCAAAACACGCAAGGAGGCTCCGTCTTCAGCCAATGCCGGATCCAGTGACGCGGGTTCGGCAGGAAGCTGAATCCGGATGATCTCTTTTAAGGGGGCCCGAGTTTTGGTGCGACAGGATGCAAGAAGAAACAGGAGTAAAAGCAGACCTATTGGCCCCCAAAAACGTCCCTTCGGGCGGGCTAGCAAAGACCAAACTCCCATGCTACTTCTATAACACCAATGACTGATTTTCTAAGCAAGCTTCTTTCGCCTGAAACTGGAACCCTGACCTTAGGCCAAACCTTCATCGCCCTAGGCCTCGCCTATGTCGGCGGAATTTTGGCCAGCCTTACCCCGTGCGTTTATCCGATGATTCCCATCACGGTCAGCGTGGTCGGAGGCTTTGGGCGGGCCAAAAAGTATCGTTTAAGCGAGGTCTGGCTGCGCGGCCTTGCCTATGTCGGCGGCATGACCGTTATTTATTCATTTTTGGGAGTGCTCGCGGGACTCACTGGCCGAGTTTTTGGTTCTTTTACAAACACGCCAGGGTGGTACCTATCGCTCGGCATCATCATGACTCTTGCTGCGCTGATGATGCTGGATATCATCCCGTTTGACCCTCAAGTTGGGTGGGAAGGGATCAAGCGGCGTTTTGGCAAACCCACCCCTCACCATCACCACCCGCATAACGATGCCCACGAAAAAGAGGCGACTCTCATCGGCGCATTTACATTGGGCGCATCATCCGGATTTATTGCAGCCCCCTGTACCACCCCGGTCTTGACCTCCATTCTCGCTTATATCGCCAAAACTCAATCGATTGGTTTGGGCCTAGGATTGATGTTCTTTTTTTCGCTCGGCCTGGGTACCATTCTTCTAATCATTGCAGGTTTTGCTGGCGCCATGACTGTTTTGCCTCGTTCGGGCCAGTGGATGAAAACGATTAAAATGTTCAGTGGATTCTTGCTCCTCGGTTTTGCCGAGTACTTGATCTACATCGCTGGTACTCACGGAGGCCTTTGATTCATGACTCATTCGGTATCTCGGCCCGCTCCCCGTCGTTTTTGGGTTCTTGCTGCTCTAGCCTTAGCTGGGGTTGGATTCTCAGTTTCCTTGACACAACACTTTTATGAAATGAGAAATGGCTCGGCCGCCTTTCGCTCTTTTTGTAATATCGGGTCAACGATCAACTGCGATGTAGTGGCGGCCAGCCGCTATGCTGAAGTGTTTGGAGGGCTGCCCCTCGCGAGTTTTGCCACTGGCTGGTTTTTGGCACTTTTTGCGATTGTACTGAAGGCCAGGAATCCGTTCTGGCGCCGCGAGTGTGTTCGCGCCGCTTTAGGAATTGCCGTTTCGGGGATGCTGTTTTCGCTCGGCTATCTTTTGATCATGGTGAATATCCTCAAGACCCTTTGCCTGTTTTGTTTGGTCATTGATGGGATCAACCTCATCATCCTAGGGCTTGTCCTAAGCCTCAAACCAGAGGGATTCTCCCATCACAAACCCGACCGCGCGAAATGGAAACTTCTGCTAGGCACAGTGGGCGCTTCCCTCGTAATCGCGGTGCTCGGACTTCGAACTTTGGATGCCGGAGCCTTGCCGACGTCGACGGTGGATGACTACGCCAATGCGGCCCTGGGTAACCCGATCCTACCCGTCAATGCTGGGCCCGAGTTTCCATCGTTCGGCCCGGCCCAAGCACCGATCACCATTGTTGAGTTTAGCGACTTTCAATGCCCCTTTTGCCACAACGGTGCCCTCATTCTTCATTCAGTGATGGAGCGCTTTCCCAACCAAGTGAGAGTGGTCTTCCGTCATTGGCCTTTGGATCATACTTGTAACCGCAAAGTGGAGCGCCCCATGCACGCCTATGCTTGCGAAGCAGCGCGGGCCGCGGCTTGTGCTCAAAAACAGAGCAAATTTCAGGCGGTTTATGAGACCTATTTCGAAAACCAAGCCGGCTTAGGTCTCGGGCGCGCTATTCAGCTTGCGGAACAAGCTGGCGTCAATGGATCCGAGCTCATCACATGTATGAATTCGCCCGAAACCGCCAATATTGTGAGCCGTGACCTTGAAGAGGGCATCCAACTCGGCGTTGGCACCACGCCAACCTTTTTTATTAACGGCCACAAAATGGAGGGCGCCATGCCTCCGTCCGTTTGGTTCAAGATCATCAATACGCTCTTAAAACAGCCGAGCCTTCACTAATCGGTCTACGCGATATGGAACTGCCCACGGAATTACCCGAATTGATCGACACTCATTGCCACCTCAATTATGATTACGCACCCAAGAGTGCTGATGATCTGGTTCGAGAAGCGCAAGACACAGGAATCACGACGCTGATCACGATCGGCACCAATCTTGAGGCGCTGCCCAGTATGGTTGCGATCTCTGAACGACATGCCCGAGTTTTTCATACAGTGGGAGTTCATCCTCACGATGCCGTGACCTTAGGTCCCAACGATCTTGAAAAACTGGCCATTGCCGCAAAACATCCTAAGTGCGTAGCCATCGGCGAAATCGGACTGGATTATCACTACGATCACTCTCCGAGAGACATCCAACGACAACAGTTTGAGATCCAGCTTGAGCTCGCCCTTCAAATGGATTTGCCAGTCGTGATCCATGCAAGAGAGGCCGAAGCCGATCTACTAGAAGCCCTAAAACGCTACGCCAGCCGGCTCAAACCTGCCTCAATCCCTGGCATTATCCATTGTTTTAGCGGCACTCAAGTTTTTGGCCAGGCTTGTGTCGAGCTAGGCTTTTACATTTCCTTTTCTGGAATCATCACTTTCAAGACTGGCGAAGACCTGCGAAAAGCAGCTCAAACCTACCCCCTGGATCGGCTTTTGGTCGAAACAGATTCGCCCTACTTAGCGCCGATTCCGTACCGCGGTAAAAAATGTGAACCCACGATGGTGCGTCTCACCGCGCAGAAACTAGCCGAAGTGAGGGGACTCCCTCTTTCAGAAATTGCAACCATCACGACCACCAATGCTCGCCGAGTCTTTAAACTTGACCAGTCTTGAGCGCCCAATCTGGCTTCCAGAAAAACCGCTCATATTGCCGGCTTAAGCCGGTCCAACGTCCCGGGGTCTGATCTTGCTCAATCCAAGAGGCGATTGAATTGACCTTTGAATCGAGGTCATCAATCATGTGCACGATCAAAGCCTCGATGCACTTCGGCCGTTTAGGCGAACCATACTCCAAGATACCGTGATGGGCTAAAATGACGTGTTTAACGAGCAAAGCTTTCTCCTGCGGAAACTTTGCCGGCAGCCGCCCTTCTTGCAAATCCAGCTCCCGAATTTTGCGATCCACAAGTTCCACGCCCATGACGAGATGGCCGATCAATTTTCCCTCATCGGAGTAGTCGGTCACCCGATCATAATTCAATTCCCAGAGTTTGCCGATATCGTGGAGAAACCCACCCAAAAACAACAAATCACGATCGACGATTATACCATAATGACCAGCCAAATGGTCCAAAGTCCCAGTGATCGAAACAACGTGCTCCAGTAACCCCGTTTTATAGGCATGGTGAAGACTCTTAGCCGCAGGAGCGCGCTTCACGCGGTCAGCAATGTCAGCATCATCGCGCAAAACAGACTCGGCCAGCGCTTTGTAAAAAGGATCTTGCATCGAGGCCACATACTCGAGGAGCTGAGCGTAAAGAGCCTCTGCATCAAGCTTGCTTTCAGCAACAAAATCGGCCACTTGAACCTGGTCCTCCCGTAAGATCAAAAGCTGATTGATCACAATCTGCCGACGTCCCTGGTAAACCTGGCATCGACCTTCGACCCGCACAAAGGTATCGCGAACGGCCTGGCCCGAATGTTTGCTGACGTCTTCCCAAAGCCGAGCTTCCAGTTCACCCGACTTATCCATCAAAACCAAATTCATGTAGGGTTTGCCGTTTTTACCGACTGCCACCGCGCTGTATTTGATTAAAAAGGGGGCGGAAATGGCGTCTTTTTCTTTGAGATCGCAAATAAACTGATTTTTTTCCATCATTCCATTCATTTGCGACGACAATTAACCCGGCGGAGGGCGCCTAGCAAGCCTAGAAATGGGTAAATTTGAGTAGACACACCAAAGGCCCATGTTAGCTACGATAACCTCTCGGTAGTCGCCAGCTTTGGAATTTATCTGTAAAAAAACAGTGCCTCTAGGCCTTCTCAAGTGCCCGCAGCTCTGTGTCTGTTTGTCTGAGACGTAGCGCCAGCGCTCGGGAAAGCCGTAAGAACACCATGCCCTCGACCTGAGGATTTTCGCTGGCAACCCGGTCAAACGACGCACGGGACAACACAAAAAGCTCGCATCCCCCCGGGGCAATGGCATCGGCCGAGCGAGGTTGCTGATCTAAAAACGACATGTCGCCAAAAAAATCACCGCGACCAAACGACGCCAAATGAAAGCTCTTACCGTGGCCGAGTGACAACATAATCCTGACACTTCCCTTTCGGATCAAAAACATCTCGTCTCCGGTGTCACCTTGTGAAAAAATCTTGTCCCCTGGAGAAAGTGAACGTTTTTGGACGCATTTTTCGAGTAAAGCCAAGCCGCTCGACGGCAGCCCAGAAAGGAGATCAATATCGCCTAACCCGAGTGGCGACTCCTCTTGCAAGGTCTTCATTCCATCGTGCTCCAAAAGTCGGTCCTCTGCCCACTCTAACGCATCCCGAAGGTCAGAGAAAATTCGCACATGACTTTTAGGGCGGACCAGCCCCACTTGATCGAAATAGGCACCCAAATCCTGCCCAGTAGGCAGGCTTAAAGGCAGATCTGCAAACAAAAGAGATCCGCCATTTTCAGAAATCTGGCCCTCAATTTGTTCGAGCATATGGATCGCCGTAAAGTCAACCGACTGGACCCGATGCATATCCAGAATCACAAATTTACAGTGTGAAAGATGGGGCTCAATTTCTGAAAAAAGCTGATCCGTGGTTCCAAAAAACAATGATCCTTGCAACTCAAAAATAGCAGTTTGAACCCCCTTCACTTCGAGCCATGCGACTTCGGCGGGTAGACGGCGCTTTTTAGAGAACATTTTGTCCCCAGTAGTCTTGCGCCGCACCACAGAACCCCGAATTTGTTCTCGCAAAAACAGCAGAATAGCTAAAGCCAGCCCCACCCCGGCCGCGGCAATCAAATTCAGGGTTACGGCCGCGACCACCACCGCCGCAATCACGGTAAAATCTAAGATGGTTGAACGTTTACGAAGAAGTTTAAAACTCTTGCGTTCAACCATTCGGGTGGCCACGACTAAAAGAATTCCCGCTAACGCAGGGAGTGGAACCCAAGCCACCAGCCGACCTAGCACCACAAACGTCGCCAAAGAAAAGACGCCTGTCAAAATTCCTGAAAGCCGGGTGCGTCCCCCACTACTCAAATTCACCAAAGTCGCACCCATCATGCCGGCACCGGCCATTCCGCCAATCAGCGCTGAGGCCATGTTTCCTACCCCCTGGCCAATCAGTTCTCGATTCGAATTATGACGACTTCGAGTCAGGGCATCGACGATCACACAAGTTTTGAGCGTATCAATAGACAAAAGGACCGCGAGCGTAAAGGCCGGGGCCCCCAGTACCGCAGCCGCGGGCGCACAAGGCGCTGAAATGAGCCGAGGCGCGCCACCCAGCACAGGTGCAATCAACCCAATAGCGATCGCCCCTAAGATACCCACGACCGCACCTTGAGCCGCAAAGGCCGGTCCCAAGGGCGAATAGACCAATAGTCCGAAGGCAATGGCGGATGGAAACGCCACCAACATGGACGCAAGGCCCCCAAAAACCTCACCGATGACCGTCACTTTCTGATTCGTCATATCCTATTTATCCGCTCAATGTGGATTCCGATTAAGATCATCCGTGCTAGATTCTCTCCTATGCGCCAATTTAGGGCCGTTTTTATATTTTGGATCATCCTTACAGTCCTGATTCAGCCTTGGCGAAATTCTTTATCACAGGATGACGCTGTCTATGCAGTCCAGGCTCTTTCTTTTGCCCAAGGGAGCTTTCATTTTCATCCTGATCCGATGGCCGCAGCCCTCCCGCAAAGCGTGCTCGGAGGTTTGGCCATTCGTGCGTTTCCGTTTTTCAAACCCCTCGTCGTCCTCAATAGCTTGACCTGGCTATTGAATCTGGCGGTCATGTGTGTGCTCCAAGCCGCCACGGGGGCGTCAGCCCTATTGATCTGTGGCCTTTTTTCGATCCCCTTTTGGACTCAATATAGCGCCAGTTTTCTTTATGACCTCTATGCCGTCTTGTTGCTATCCCTGCTTTTGTGGACTCTACAAAAACAAGCTCGCCTCGCCACGATCGCCGTCGCTTGCCTTTCCTTCCTCCTCTTTCTACAACTGCAATCTTTGCTCGTTGTTTCTTTGTTGCTCAGTGCTGCTTATTTTTACTCCAAAAAATATCGACAAGGCTTAGCTCTTTTGCTCGGAGTAATCATTGGAGTCGAGGTATTTTCGTCGATCCCACACGGCCTTTACCAACAGGCGGCTCCCTATTTTTTATTTCACCCCTCGCGCTCTTGGAAAGTCATGGCCTATTGTTTTTTGCAGCTTCTTGTAGGCTTAGGATTTTTCTTACTCCCCGCCACGCAAGGGTTTTCGCAGTGGCCAGTTCGACTTGGAATCCTGGTGGGAGCGCTGCAACTTGCCTTCATTGGTTTCCTTCTGTTCGTTCAGGCGCCGGTCTTAGCCGCGGGAGTTTTCTTTTCAGATTACCTCCCCAAGATTTTAGCCCTTTCGATCACGAGCCTGGGGGTTTTGGGTTGGGCTGGCGCCGTGAGCTTACGCCCCACTCGGTGGTCTCCTCAACAAATAGCCTTGGCCGCCGCCGCCTTGATCATCGTCGTACTCAATGCCTATCGAGGGGCCAACGACATTCGCTACATGATGCTGCTCGTACCGTTAATCTTGATTATTTTTCGGGAAAAACTTTCCCAACGACCCCTTGCGACTTCAAATCGAATCATCTTTGCGCTAAGTTTTTTTCTTTCCATTGTCTTGAATCGATACTCTCTCGACACCACCGAAGCCCGCTGGCACCTTGCCGCTCTTTTAGAATCCCAAGGCACCCCTCAGAAGCAAATCTCCGCCGGTTATGGACGGGATCTTTTTATGTTCGAAGAGGAATGTACAATGGCCGCTTATCAAAAAATCGGACGCCCCCCCTTGGATAGCCCTGTTTTTTTCGAGCGAGTTTTTAGCAAAATCCCCAGGGTCTACGCCGACGAATGGATTCCTCAATTCGTCATAAAACCTTACATCGCTTTCGGAAAAACCCTGGCACTCAAGGTAAATCGAGCCCAGGGACAAGAGGGTACAGCCTCCGTCGTTTACCCCTATTCATCATTAGGAGTAAAACATGCGCTTGCCGCGTTTGAAAATAAGGATTTTAGAAACGCATGGTGCTTTCGATGATAGGCGGCCGAAAAATCATCCACGTCGATATGGATGCGTTTTTTGCGTCCGTCGAGCAGCGCGACCATCCGGAGCTTCGGGGAAGGCCGGTTATTGTCGGCGGAGATCCCCACGGCCGGGGGGTCGTGGCAGCCTGTTCGTACGAAGCCCGAAAATTTGGCGTTCACTCGGCGATGAGTTCCGCAAAAGCCTATCGCCTTTGCCCTCAAGCCGTAGTCGTGCACCCTCATTTCAGCGTCTATCAAGAGGCCAGTGAGCAAATTCATAAAATCTTCGAAGAGGTCACCGATCAGATCGAACCCCTTTCGCTCGACGAAGCCTACCTGGACGTTACCGTCAATAAGCTGAGCGAACCCCTCGCTCGAAAAATCGCAGCCCATCTGAGGGCCCGAATTCAGGAAGTGACTGGGCTAACCGCTTCAGCCGGAGTAGGCCCAAATAAATTTATTGCCAAAATCGCAAGCGATCTGCGCAAGCCCGATGGTTTGGTCGTCGTGCCGCCCGAACGAGTGATGGAGTTTATCGAGCGGCTGCCCGTCGAACGCTTGTGGGGAGTGGGCCCCGCCACGGCTAAGACCCTTCACGAATTGGGGCTTTTCCTCGTTTCAGACATTCGTAAACGCCCGCTGGCAGAGATGGAACGCTCCCTCGGAAAATTTGGGACTTTTCTTCATCAGCTCTCTCATGGTCAAGATGACCGTGAAGTTGAATCCGAATGGGAACCCAAAAGTAGTGGCACTGAGACCACCTTCGAAAAAGACGTGCGAGATACCCACTTTCTTTTGGAGACTTTAAACGATCAAGCTGAAGACATCGTCGTCCACTTACGCAAGCTCGACCGACGAGCCAAAACCGTAGCGCTGAAATTGCGCTATTCAGACTTTACCACCATCACGCGCAGCCGCACTCTTTGGCACTACACGGACGATCCGATGCTCATTGCCGATACAGCTCAGCAGCTTCTTACCCAGTCCACCGAAGCAGGACACCGGCCAGTGCGCCTCATCGGGATCACGATGAGCAACCTGATTCATCCCAACGAACCCGAACAGCTTTGGCTGGATTTGCGATATACGTCGGGGCTAGCGGTTGGATAGCGGTTTCTCCACCGACGGCTCATTGACAAAAATCACATACTCCGCCAAATCTCCGTAACGCGAATCTCTCAGGAGCCCAGGCAATTCGGACTCGAGATAATCAGAGGTATCAATCAAACGCACCGTGATTGCGACTTCCCCTTTTTGGCGATCCCGCAAGCGGGCCACCACCCCATCCGAGTATTCAGCATGAAAACTCCCCACCACCAAAAACTTCAATGCGGTTTTGACGTCGTTCACCAAATGATACGCAATCACATCATCCGTTAAGCATTGGGCCGCAAAATAATTTTCGATTTGCGCAGGAGTCGCATGCCCCCCCTGTTCCATCACCTCTTTGAAGCGGTCATGATAGCCCACGCTTCCCATGACAAAATCAGGTGGCAACAACCGAGGATCAAGCGCTTCGATACCGCCTGTGACCACCGGGGCTTTTTCTTCCCGCGTCAAATTAACGGCCGCAAGAGCCCCACCCAACTCTCGCGTGACTTCCATAATCGGCGCGTAAGTCTCACTGCCTAGGCCATGCTGAAGTCGCTTCAAAAGCTCGCCCACCGTGAACTGACCGGCTTGATACCTTTGAAAACTGTCATCCACCGACTCGCGTTCAGAAAAACTCAAGAACTCCCATGCGGTAGTAAAGTTTTTCTGCGCAGCTTTCGCACCCACCACTGCACGAATCACCTCGGCTTGCGCCTGCTGTACTCCAAAATTGTAATGCTTTTCCGCCAAAATCCAAGTTTGCGCAGACCTAGCCACGAGAGGGAGATCGGAGATTGTCATCTCATGCCCTGTCCTCACCTCGATGACCTTGCCTGCCCACTGGCCTGCCCCCTCGAACGCGAAGCCGCGATGCGAAAAACTCAACATCACCATAACGCACACCCCTAAAAGTCGAATCGTCATCCTAGAATCTCCCTTCACACCCCTAGCAAATACCATCGGCTTCCATTAGAAACTAGGGATCATGAAAAATTTTGCAAAAAATCGGACGATTCCTTTTTTGTTTTTTTTCGCGTTGAGCACCTTAAGCCAAGCGCAAACCCGGGTTCACCATCAAATCCAAGTTCAACTCGACCCTGCTGCTCATCATTTAGAAGTGGACGATCAAATCACCCTCCCTGCCGAATGGACCAACGGTGATGCACTTCGTTTCACACTCCATGACGGACTCAACCCAAAAACCTCAGATTCTACGATTCAACTCACCGCCGAAGATCGCGTAGGCGACCAAGATCCTCTCGCGCGCTATTACCATTTGACGCTGCCCCGAGGAACGCAGTCCTTTACGCTTCATTATTCGGGCGAAATCTACCATCCCCTTTCGACTCCCGGCGAAGAATATGATCGCGGCTTTCAAGATACCCCTGGCCTCATTGCCGCTGAGGGCGTTTTTCTTTCCAGTGCCACGTCCTGGTACCCACGATTCGACAGCGAATTAGTGACCTTCTCAATCCAGACCAATCTTCCCGTCGAGTGGAAGGCTGTTTCACAGGGCAATCGCATCGAAAATCATTGGGAATCGCCCGAGCCCCAGACCGAAATTTACCTGATTGCCGGCAAATGGACCGAATATGAGCAAAATGCCAATGGCCTCAAAGCCCTGGCTTTTTTGCGAACCCCGGACCCCACACTGGCCCAACAATACCTCGACGCCACCCTTCAATACGTCAAAATGTACAATGGGCTAATCGGAAATTACCCCTATCAAAAATTCGCCTTGGTCGAAAACTTTTGGGAAACCGGATTTGGGATGCCATCGTTCACTTTATTAGGGCCAAAAATCATTCGTTTTCCCTTTATTATTAACTCGTCTTATCCTCACGAAATTTTACATAACTGGTGGGGAAATGGTGTTTTCGTAGATTATCAGGGAGGCAACTGGTGCGAGGGGCTGACTGCCTATTTAGCGGATCACCTGCTTAAAGAGCAGGTTCAGGGAGGAACCGAATACCGCAGGTCGACCCTTCAAAAATACACGGATTTTGTTTCGGCCAATAACGATTTTCCATTGATGGACTTCAAAGAACGATTTAGTTCTTCAACTGAAGCCGTGGGTTACGGCAAAGCCCTGATGTTCTTTCATATGTTGCGGACTCAATTTGGGGATGAAACCTTTCAAAAGGCGGTGCGGGCGCTCTACACTACCCACAAATTCAATCGCGTCAGTTATGACGATATTCGTAAAATCTTTGAGGGAGTCACACAGACCCCCCTCCAACCCACCTTTGACCAATGGGTCCACCGGACTGGCGCACCCGAACTAGCCGTGTCGAATGCCCAAGCCCGCCCCGTGGACGCGGGATATGAAATCACGGCTACCCTCCGACAAGTCCAACCTGATGCCGCTTACGAACTCAAGATTCCCGTCGCTATTCATCTCGAAGGCCACTCGCGCGCTTTTCAGGCGGATATTACCATGAACACCCATGAAGAAAAGGTGCGGTTCATCGTACCCGCGCGCCCTTTACTATTCGATGTCGATCCGGAGTTTGATGTCTTCAGACGGCTCAATCATTTTGAAATTCCACCCGCACTTTCTCAAACCTTTGGGGCGAGTAAAGTCTTAGTCGTGGTTCCTAGCGATGCCCCTCTTGCACTAAAAACAGCTTACGAAGCCCTCGCTCAATCCTGGTCCCACTCGGCCGATGCCAAAGAGTACGAGGTAAAACTCGACCGCGAACTGATCACCCTCCCGTCTGATCGAGCCGTTTGGATTTTAGGATTTGAAAATCGATTTGCCTCTCAAATTGCAGGAGGTCTCGAGGAATACAACAGCGCAGTTACCGATACGACCTTACGAGTGAATGATCAGGTTTTTCCGCGCTTGTCGCACAGTTTTGTGGCTAGCATCCGCGCCCCAGGGCATCCCGATCAGACCTGGTCGTGGGTCGCTGGCGCCTCGCCCTCCGCGATCGCCGGTCTTGACCATAAGTTGCCGCATTATGGCAAATATAGCTTTCTGGTTTTCAAGGGTGACGAGCCTCAAAACCAAGCCAAAGGAATTTGGCCCACCCTCCATTCGCCGATGTCAGTGGGGGTGTTACAGTCCGATGGAACCCTGACCTCCGGACCTCGAGCCGCCTTGAAGCCTCGCTCTGCTTTGGCCCCTCTCGCTCCCGAATTTTCTGCGACCTCTATGAAAGAGACCGTCACCTACTTAACTCAAGACCGCCTCAAGGGCCGCGAACTGGGGACTCCTGAACTCGACGAGATTTCAGTCACCCTTGCCGAAAAATTTGAGAAAGCCGGACTCACGCCTGCTGGAAACCCAGGATTCTTTCAAATTTGGAATGAACAACTCCCCACCCCCAAAGGGCAGGCGCTTCTTAAAAATATCGTAGGCGTAATCCCGGGGGCAAATCCTGCTCTCACAGGACAAAGCCTAGTGATCAGCGCTCATTATGATCACCTTGGACTTGGATGGCCCATAGCCCACGAGGGCGATGCAGGTAAAATCCATCCCGGGGCGGATGACAACGCAAGCGGCGTCGCTATCCTGCTTGAGGTGGCGCGAGTATTTGCTCAGGCCGCAAAGAATGGCCTGCCCCCAGAGCGAACGCTCGTATTTGTCGCCTTTACCGGTGAAGAATCCGGCCTCTTGGGTTCGAAACATTTTGCACAGCTTGGGGCAGCGCCTTTTGCACCGGTTTCCGGTTTCTTTTCGATGATCAACCTCGATACCGTGGGCCGGTTAGGGCCAAATAAACTGACGGTTTTTGGAGTGGGGACAGCCCAAGAATGGAATGAAATTTTGTCCACCGCGAGCATGCGCACGGGGCTTTCGATGGATCCAGTGATGGCGAATATCGGCGCCAGCGATCAAAACAGATTTTGGGCGATCGGCGTGCCAGCACTTCAGTTCTTTAGCGGCGCTCACGCGGACTACCACCGCCCCACCGACACCATTGATAAACTCGACTGGAAGGGAATGACCCAAATCGCTGCCGCCACCTACGAGATCACAAGAATTTTATCCAATCGAAGCGCCCCACTGACCGCGACCCTCAGCCCGGCGCCAGGCCCATCGGAGCCTGATCATCCACGCAAAGTGTTCTTAGGAACTGTGCCTGATTTTGCATTTAGTGGACCGGGCATCAAAGTGAATTCAGTCGTTGCGGGATCGCCAGCGGACCAAGCGGGGCTAAAAAGCGAAGACATCATCATTCAAATTGATCAGGTTAAAATCGCTAATTTAAAAACGTATTCGGATTTTCTCAAGACGCTCAATCCCGGAGATTCAATCGAAATCATTTTTTTGCGAGAAGGCGACCAGCACCTGACTCACGCCACCCTCAGTCCGCTTTACCAATCGCAAACGGCCTCGAACTGAGGGTTGGCACCGTGAAATTCAGCGTATTTTCCTTCATCCGTTCGTAGCGCGGCATCCATCTGCGTTTCACCTTTAATGATGATTTGGGTCGGAGAGATCGCCACGGTTAATCCATATTGAATATCAGCATCGCCATGGGCATATTTCTGGTTTCCAAGGTCGACGTTGGCCACCCGAAGATGCGCCCTGAGATTGTCCTTAAACTCAACGTACTCGGGACGATCGGCAACGAGCTCATAGGCCGAGCCTTTCAGAACGGTCAGATCTTTGCTCGGATCAAATCGAAAAATCTCTTTGCCCTTTTGCAGCGCTACTTCGGCCGCGCCATGAGGGAGGACCATCGTCATTTTCGCCTCGGGTGCGCCGATGCTCCAGCCTGTAAACCCAAAACTACCCGATAATTTTCCGACGGTGCCTACAGCACTCTGTTTAAACGAAACCAAGGCAAGACCATTAAAGGTCTGAGTCGATTTTCCATCGACCCCCAAAACCTTGAAAGTCACGCGACCTTCCAACCCTCGTTTCAGAAGACCTGAATTGTATTCAAGCCAATGGGTTCCATCGAAACTCAGAATGCCGCCGATTGCCCCGCCTAACTCGCGAGCATCTACGAAGTCAAGGGACACCAGAGACTTCACCGAACGAATGACTCGAAGCGTGCCGTTTTGAAGATTGGCTTCCATACCTGAAACATCAGCAGACGAAGACAGGGCGGAAAGACCACCCGCAAAAGTGCCTTGGGCCAAAACCGCATCCGAGCCCAGTTCGCGAACCTCAACTGAGACAGAAGGCCCTTTTTGGGCTAATAACAAGAGTGCCTCGTGCTTGCCGAAATTGCCCTTAGCCTGAAGAAAAACATCACTTTCGGACTCGGGCATCAAGCTTTCACAGGCGGAAAACAGAAGAACAAAAAAAAGGCCTAACAAGATGAAAAGACTGATCTTTATCTTGTAAATTAGCTTTTGCGACGACATAAATAGCACCTCGATAGAACCTCAGGGCATGCCAGTTCTTTCATATTTAACGCTATTTGTCAAATTTGGTAAAAACTCGCTTTGTTAAGCAATTAACATGCTTCTCAAGTCATCTGGTTTTCTCGACGATAGGAAATACAGAAGGGAAGGATACCTGTGGGCCGGCTTCGTGCTTTTGCCATCACTGCAACCCTGGGAACCGCTTTGCTCCTCTCCAATAGCAACATGAATGCAGCCTGCCTTTCAAACATCCTGAAGGGCCTCCAGCAATGGCCAGGTTCAAAGATAATTGCTTTTCAAGCCGAGGATAAGATCCTTCAAGAACAACTAAAAATCCTTAAAAGTCCGACTAGCGAATTTCTTCTGACCCATACCCAAGTCGGTCACACAATCCTTTCACACTTGTCGGATAATAAAATAACACCTCATCCCAAAAAGGACCTCGGTTTTGATTCTGCCGCCTATTTTTCATATTTTTCACTCAAAAAAAACATCCGAGGTCATGAAAAAACAGAAGACATCCAACCCTTACTCATTCGCCTCAAAGAGGCGGAAGACGGACTGGCCCACGTACGGAACGTGAACGGCCGGACGAGCGCGGACCCTCGAAAACTCAACGACGAAGAACGCGCAATGCTCGAGGAATATGCGAAGACCAATCTCATCATCACCGAAGGCAAGCCGTTCGAGCTTGCCAAACCGACTAAAGACGCCGAAATTATTTTTGCGGAACGATTCAAACCGTTTGAGGACCCTCCTCCTCACCTGACTGGCAAAGAAGCCGCCGAGTGGCAGGCCAAAAGCTACTTCGATAAAATGAAGGCCTGCCTACGTTCTATGCCCTCTCAAGCCAAAAAAGAAAAAACCCTTCGAACCGCCTTGCAACAATTTGTCGTGAACGAGGCTTTTACGGTCGTCGGATATGTGACAGGCTCAGGTCGAAGAAAGGTCGATTGGATCAATCTGCCAACCGACTTAGCAGTGGGAGGAGCAGCGTCTTTTATAGAACCCTATTTATCCACGGGAACAGGAACCCTCGGCGTTCGTTATGTGAAAATGGTGGCTTTTGGGGCGAACAAATCGGAGCTTGAAGGGATCATTTATTATCTCAACCCCAAAAGTGATCCCCATGGCCGCCCAAAACATGAGGTGGCCCGCGAACGGGCCACCTATTCAGCTACCTGGGCCGTAGGCAACTCAGCCATCAAAATCGGCCTCTTCACCTTTATCCTGGGCTTGCAGTGCATGAACCAAAGCGTGAAGATGGACATGGTCGCGAGTGGCTTACAAATCAGCCATCGCATCGCCTCATCTTGGGGATATTTCTATTTGCGAAATCACATTCTTTCTTCAAGCCCCGATAGTCGCGCCACTCCCATCGCCACACCCAGCTCCTCAGATGCAGGGTCTATGAAGTAACAACCATGCGCTTTTCAAACGTGGCGACAAAGCAAACTGCGCCGACGAGTGCTGAAATGGTGAAAAAAATAAATCCCCCACCCCAACCAAAATGATCGACGATCCACCCCGTCCCTACCCCGGATGCGATGCTGCCCAGATATCCAAACAATCCAGTAAATCCCGTCGCAGTGGCCGCAGCATGCTTGCCTCCCGCATCCGCAGCGCACACGCCCACCATCATTTGAGGGCCATAGACTAAGAACCCAACAGCCCCGAGAGCCAAAGCATCCATCCACGGATAGCCAGGCGGAATCAGCCAAAATTCAAGGACTGCAAAAGCAAGAAGCACCATATAAACGACATTGATGATTCCACGGCTATTTTTAAAATATTTGTCAGACAGCCAGCCAGCGAGAACCGCACCACCGATTCCTAAAAACTCAAAACTCGCCGCTTTAATCGAAGCGTTCGCTACACTTGAGTGCTTCACCTCGACCAAGAAAGTGGGGGCCCAATCCATTGCTCCATAGCGAACCAGGTAGACAAAAAAGTTGGCAATTGCCAGAAACCAAATCTGCTTATTTTTTAGGACGTGATTAAATAAAATGTCCTTGATGGGATGCTGGTTGTCTAAATTCAAGGTGACCGGAGGATAATCATTGCGATACTCCTCAATCGAAGGCAACCCCAGTGATTCGGGAGTATCACGTAAACGTTCCCAAAGAAAAACAGCCGCAACTAAAGCAATTGCGGCTGGCACAAAGAAGCTCGAACGCCACCCAAACTGCTGGGTCAAGACGCCACCCAGAATCAGAATCACCCCGCCGCCCACCTGATGCGCCGTATTCCAGATAGCCCACTTAGTTCCACGTTCATTTGGGCTATACCACTGAGTGAGCAAGCGCGCACAGGGAGGCCACCCCATCCCCTGAAACCAACCGTTCAATCCCCAAACCAAACCCAGCATAACCAAAGATGAACTAAACCCAAATAGGATGTTAGTCAGTGCCGAAAAAAACAGGCCAATGGCCATAAAATAGCGAGGATTGGCACGGTCGCCGAGGACGCCGTTAGCCATCTTGCTCACACCATAGGTCAGATATAAGATTGACCAAATGGCACCTATCTGCGTTTTAGAGTACCCGAGATCCTGGATCAACGCCGGTGTCGCGGCGGATAAATTTTTGCGGGTAAAATAAAAAATCGCGTATCCGATAAACATCGCGTACATCGTCCGAATACGCCAGTGCGTGTACAAACGTTGAATCTGAGCCGAATCTTTAATTCGTGGCGCCGCCGGTTGAGCCTTCAGGAAAGACCAGTTCATGCCGCTTCCTCTTTCTCGATTTGCTATCCTATGCTATAGAGTCAACGCAACACATGGCATTACGCAATTGGAATTTTGCTTTTTAATCAACTAGATCCTTTTTACCCTTTATGATTTTTACCTTCAATCCCACGCCAGCTCATTCTCATTGGATCACTCTTTCAGGACCTGATTCGGAGGATTTTTTACATCGCCTCACGACTGTGAACGTAAAAAGTCTCCCAACAGGCTCGGGACACCCAGGTTTCTTTCTAACCGCCCAGGGAAAAATTCGAGCGATTTTTGATCTTTGGCATTTTGGACCACAAGATTTCGCTTTTGAAATCAACCCGGGCAAAGGGGGGCATTGGCGGACTGAACTTTTGGCCGCAATTGATCAATACACCTTTGCCGAAAGATTCACTCTCACTGAGGCCGCCTCACTCGAGTGCCGTTGGTTTTTCGCTGAAAGCGCTTACGCTTCTGAACTTCTTCAAACTTTGGGAACCCCCCACTTAGCGGCACATCATACCACGGCCCTGGATGAGGAAATTCGCCTTTGCCACCATGGCGAACGCCATTATGGCCACACCTGGGTCAGCGCGTGGGGGAGACCCGCACGACTAGCCCAATGGTTCGAACGCGCGCTTGGCTCATCCCCGACCACGCCACTCAAATTCGAACAGCTTGAAGCTTGGCGAATCCAAGCCCTTCAACCCGAACTCGATCACGAAATTACTTTTGATACCATCCCACTCGAAGTTGGCCTAATCCATGGTCTCGACGAGGCAAAAGGCTGTTATCCAGGGCAAGAGGTGATTGAACGCATTCTCTCTTTAGGTTCCCCTGCACGTCGCCTGGCACTCATTCATGGACAAGGCACCCCGCCCAAACCGGGAGATCCGATTTTCAATCTAGCTGAACCTCCCATCGAAGTAGGCCAAGTGACAAGCGTGCTGGTGAGCATCGCGTCCCCCACCCAAGCGGAGAATTTTACCGCTCTGGGTTTTGTCCGAAAAATTCACGCCAAACCCGACCTAGAAGTCCAGTTCACCCCCTCGGAAAGCCGCGGCCGGATCGACCGGCTCGCGCCTTATGGCCGCTAAAAAGCTTCTGATTTTATTTACGTTCTGCTTTTTTTGGAATATGTCCTCCGCTCGAGCCATCCTCGGAGATCAGCTGGGTTTATCTCCTTTTTGGCACTGGCAGACCCTCGAATCAGAGCATTTTCGCGTTACTTTTCCGGCCGAACTTTCGCCCGTTGCCCAAAGAATGGCGGGCCACTTGGAGCAAGCCCATTCGATTTTAGCCCCACGACTCCATTGGCAACCCTGGCACAAAACTCAAATCCTGGTGATTGATAACGCGGATCTGGCTAATGGCCTAACCACCGCCGTAGCCCGGCTAGGCATTGTTTTGTATGTTACGCCCCCGGACTCTTGGTTCAGCACGGCTTATTACGACGATTGGCTAAGGCTGCTGGCTATCCACGAATACACCCACTTTTTGAATATGGACGCGACGGATGATTTTTACATTCCCCTGAGATACCTCGTCGGCGATGTCTTGCTCCCGAACTCGGCTTGGCCCTCTTGGATGCTCGAGGGATTGGCCGTCTATATGGAAACCCGGTTTACTCATGCCGGCAGGGGCCGAAGTCCACTGTACGAGATGATCCTTCGCACCGCCGTCGAAGCCAATCAACTCGATTCCCCCCAGTTCATGACTTTGGACCGACTCAATGGAGGCAATCCCTGGAACCCAGCCGGCGAGACACCCTACCTTTTTGGCTATCAGTTGATGAACCAGATTGAGCAGGAGCACGAAGACGCCCTGGGCAGTTTATCGATTCGTTCGGCGGGGCGAATCCCGTTTTTCATCAATGGAAATCTTGAAAACATTACGGGAAAAGACTGGCCCCAGTATTGGAAAGAATGGGTTGAGCAAACCCAAAAGCGCATGACCACTCAATTGGAGCAAATCCGAGCCCAACCCGTCACCCCGGTAGAGATTATTTCTCCGGACACCTCCCTTGAAGGCCTCGGAGCCACACCATCGCCCGACGGCAAATGGCTTGCCTATACCAACGATTCTGCCGACCGCCGCTCCGGCCTTTATCTGATGGACTTAACCCACACCGCAGAGCGGCCCAAAAGGATTGCCGACAAATTTTTTGGCGCCACCGCCGCCTTTACTCCAGACTCTAAAAACCTCATTTACAGTTCCATTCACCGATCTGATACTTACTATCTCTGGAGCGATTTAGCCGTCTACGACCTCAACCAAGATTCAACTTACTGGCTCAGCGACCATTTGCGCGCGCGAGATCCCGATGTTTCGCACGATGGGCAATGGGTCACCTTCACCCTCACCGAAGTTTTAACAACCTCCCTGGCCCTGGCGCCTCTTCAACGGGACAAAAACGGTCGTTTGCAATTAGGAGCACCTCAGCGCTTAGCGACGACGCAACCGTACGATCGTGTGTCCTCTCCGCGATTTTCACGGGATGGCCGGACCATTTATTACTCTCTTCACCAAAATGGCCAGGCCAGCGAAGAACTGATGAGCTGGAATATTTCAGAAAACCGCGCAACCGTGCTCGTATCTAATGGCAAATTCAATCGGAATCCAGCGGTTTCACCTCAGGGCGAGGTCTACTTTGTTTCGGACCTAAACGGAGTGGACAACCTCTATCGACTAGTCCCGTCCGCCCCGCCCCAGGTTGTCACAAACGTGACCACGGGACTTGCGTTTCCCATTTTTGGCCCGACTCTTTACGCTACCTATTACACCTGGCAAGGGTGGAAGATTGGCCGAATTTCACTCGACCCCAAGGAATCACGCGTCTCTTCGTCCGCTCCTCTCATCCAATCGCCCCCCATGCCAGTGCTGGATTCGCTCTCGGACGACATGATCCCATCCACCTCCTATCCTGTGCACGACTACTCACTTTTTCCGTCCTTATTACCGCGTCAGTGGCTCATTGCTCCATTGTTTTTCCCAGGTGGAATTTTTGTTCTGGGTGAAATCGCCGGGTTCGACGCCACGGACCGCCACTCCTATATCGCCGGACTAGGTTATAATTCGAACCTTCACCGATGGGACTGGCAAACGACCTATTCTAATCGCTCCTGGGGTCCCACCCTTAGCCTCAACGCCTCCCAGCGCACCAGCAACTTCGAAACCAATGACAGCGAAATCACTCAATATACGCGTAGAGATAGTGCATCGGCCGCTCTTTCGTTTCCATTTCGCTGGACTTATTCTTCCCTCACTCCTGTCTTTGGCTTGAGTGCCGAACGCAGTTATGATTTCTTAAGTCCAGAGACCACAACGCCGGATGTGCTAGTATCCCAAAGTCGCTATGTGCCCATCGCAGACTTTTCACTTTTCTACTCCGCGGCCGAATTCTCAAGACTCGCCATCAGTCCAGAACATGGGCGCAACTCCGCGGCGGGCATTCGGCTCTATGAGGACTCCGGGCGAGCCATTTGGAAGGGATCTTTAAAGGACGAAGAATATTTTGAAATTCTCCCTCATACCGTCTTAATCCCATCAGCCAAAGCACTTTGGACATCGAGTTTTGACTCCAACTACGGTCCGGCTAACTCCGTGGTGCAAGGCCGTACCGCGGGCCTTTCGAGTGTTTTCCCCAATAGCACATTTGATGAAATTGGCTTACGTGGTTACCCTTTTCAGATCTTTTATTCCCAGGCGGTAGCCGTAGGATCGCTGGATTTGCGCTTTCCCTTATCATGGATTTATCGCGGCTGGAGCACCCATCCATTTTTTGCCAAAAACCTTTATGGCTTTACTTTTGCCGAAGCAGCGTACTTTCCCACTTCTCGCCTGGACATACCGGTCCTGCCGTCTGCTGGGGTCGGCATTCGACTCAACACCGAGGTCTTACTCAGGGTACCGCTCATCTTTTCACTAGAATACCACCAAGGCTTTCGGACCAGCCTGGGTGGAAAGTCGGATTTCTTTGCGACCGTCAACCTAGGGCAAATTCAGCTTTAATGAGGGCTTGGGACGTCAAATAATCGTAGCCTTGCTGGCTCTCGAGTGGAAATCGCCCCAGAGTCCGCTGAGCATCGTCGTAAAGTTCAAAGTCGACCAGAACCTCAATCACATAGCGAAGAAACTTGGTTCTTTCAGCCGCGGTTTTTGCCGCTTTCTCAAGCGCAACGAGCCCCCGCGAACCATGACAGCTCAAAAGAAAATATTTTCCCGTCACAATCAGTGCCGAACAAATCGAACGCACGAGTTCATCATGTCGTCCGCCGATCAGCTGAAAAACTCGATAATATCCCTCAATATCGTCATAATTCTGGGTCATGATGGCCAACCTCAAAACGGAGGCAAGCCGTGTGGGATTGGCTGGAAAATATTGCACTAATTTTTTGGCAACGTCGTATGCTTCCGGATAGTCCTGATTTTTATAATGCAGCTCAAAAAGTCCATTCAGACATTTGTAATGAATTTTATTGAACTCAAGTCCGAGTTGATAATCCTCGGTAGCCGATTTGACTGCCTTTTTGAGAGCCTCCGCCTGTCCCTTATAAAAACAGGCCAACGCCGGCTTGGCAAAAACCTTCATGGCTTCATTTAAATGGACAATTGCCGCATCATAATCTTGCCGCGCGATCATGGTTTTGGCCTGGTCGATCATCTGACTATAGTCACTCGGAAACAATTTTGCTTGAATCGCCAGGGTCAAAGAGCGCTTAAGCGTCGCCGAAGAATACGGTTTAATGATAAAGGTATCGACATCTTCTTCCGCGGCGGCGGCTACGGCGGACTGCGAAGTATTACCTGTAATGAGGGCAAAAACACTTTTCCGTGAGTCTGGATTTATTTTTCGCTGTTCTTGAATTAAATCCAAACCCGAATACACACCCAACTTAAACTCACACAGAAGGATTTGTGGCTGTTGCTTTTGAATGCAGGCCAACGCCTCATGATAATCCCCCGAAGAAATAATATTGGTTTCCAAAAATCCAAGCTCTTTAAGCATGGACATCAAACGAGTTCTCGATCCGACACTAGGATCAGCAATCAGAACACGGGCCTGAGATGCGAAATCAACCATGACCCGTCGCCTCCATTAAAAATCGCGTGATTTCTAATTGCTTTTGCTCAATTGTGGCATCGATTTCATCCAGCTGCGGATACGAATCTTTTTCCATCTCGACCAAGACGAGCTCTCGACCGCTATCTGTGCTCGCCAGAGATGAATGAATTTGTCTCACTCTACCCTTCAATTCGAGGACGCGGAGACTGTCCTTCTCGATGAGCGATAGTCTGAATGAAAGCAGCTCGTCTGGCTGAATTCCAGCGCTCGGGATCTCTAACCAAATCAAGCCATTTTCTCGTTCCAACATCACGGCATCAACCAAAGAAGCCCCATTTGGACTTTCGACTCGAGTCACGCTGATGGCCAATCGTGTTTGATCAAATGTTTTCTCGCCGGTGAGCCATTCGTGAGGCTGGGCTGGATGGACAGGATCCTTGGCAAAACTACTCCGAATAGCCTGAAGCTTCCGCTCAGCGCTCTTTGAATTTTCCGCCAAATCGAGGATGTCATCTTGTCTTGAACGAAATCGAAAGGAGGCGCTCTCGCCTGGCGCCTTATAAAACAAGGCGGGACTAGGACTCACAAAACGCCAACATTCATTTTTCCAAATAAACTCGGGTTTTCGGCCCACAAAAAACCAAGTCCCCCGCCCCGGCAGAAAAGGATCTTGCCCCGCCGGAAACTTCGAAACCCACTCAAAGACCGAACGTCCTTTTTGCGACTGAGAAGGCACCTCAACCCAACTTCCAACGGAAGGACCAGGCCCGAGCATCTCGCAAAGCCAGACCCCACGGACACATTTAAAGTCGCTGGCGTCAGTGGCCAGCCAAAAATCCTGCTCGAGTTCAAGCGCTGAGGACATTTGAACTTGAGTTTTTGACCGGCCCCCTTTTGTAGGAGGAATAGAAATTTGGGCAGGAGGAGGAGAAGCAATTTGCTGAAGATGCTGCTGAACCTTTAAAATCAAAGTTTTTTGCGGCAACCCCTCTTGAATGACTTCAGAAATGCCCAGTTTCGAAAGCACGGAATCGAGGTTGAAGGAAGAGTCTGCCTTGAGCAAGGAATAAACTACAATGCGAAGACTACCTTGATCGATATCCTTTTTGAAAAGCGGAATCACACTCATCAAAGAACTGAGTTCAGCCTTATGGCTTAATAGAACAACCATCAGTCCCTGATTCATTCCGCGGGTTTTGTCTTGGATCTGGTTGACGAACAGGCATTGCCGCGCAAAAATATTCTTGATTTGTTGAACATTGGCAAAAAGTGCGTCGTATCCTACCGATCGAGTCGGTGTTCCGAAAAACCAAACCATGACCTTGCCTGAGGGCGAATCCGCGTTCTCCATCCCTCTATATTACAAGACCAATTCAAACGGCCAAGAGGCAGATTTTGCCTTGTGCCGCACCCCCTCGGAAAGTTACACAAAAGAGAACCAGGAGATACCCATGCCCAATACACTTTCGTCTTCCCCACTTGAAGGAAAAAAAGCTCTTATTTTGGGAGTTGCCAATGAAAGAAGCCTGGCTTGGGCTATCGCCCGACACCTCCATCAAGGGGGAGCGAAGCTCGCATTCAATTTTCTAGGAGAAGCTCTGGAGCGCCGGGTTCGCCCCCTGGCCGAAAGCGTGGGGGCCGATCTCATTGAGCCGTGCAATGTAGCTGACGATGGGGAGCTAGACGCCTTATTTGGCAAAATCCAAAAAAAATGGGGTTCGCTCGATATCTTGATCCACTCAGTGGCTTTTGCCAACCGTGAGGACCTGGATGGGCGTTTTGTCCAAACCTCTCGCGAAGGCTTCCGAGTCGCGCTGGATATTAGCGCCTATAGCCTGATTGCAGCAGCTCGCCGTGCCGAACCCCTGATGGAGGGAGGCGGAACGATTCTTACCCTGTCTTACTATGGCTCGCAAAAAGTGGTCCCCAATTACAATATCATGGGCGTGGCCAAAGCTGCCCTAGAAGCCAGTGTTCGATACCTAGCGTGGGATTTAGGCAGTAAAAAAATCCGGGTGAATTCGGTTTCTGCGGGGCCAGTCAAGACCCTTGCCGCTGCTGGGGTGCGAGACTTTCGAACCCTTCTCGCCTCGGCTGAGCAAAAGACCCCGCTCAAGGAAAATATTTCGGCGGACGATGTTGGGGCGTTAGCAGCGTTTTTATGCGGACCGGGCGGAAAACACATCACCGGCAGTAATTTAATGGTCGATAGTGGCGCCCATATCATGGCGTAATGAGGGCCAATCATGACGTCGAACCCTCAAACGATTCCCCAAACTGAGCTTCATCGTCATCTGGATGTATCCATCCGCTCCAGTACGCTTCTGCGTTTGGCACAGGCCCGCGGACTTGAAGGACAAAGCACCAGTCTTGAACAATTTCGAAAAAAGATCCTGATTACGCAGCCCATGCGGGATCTCAATACGGTTTTGGCTCAATTTTCCCTGTTTTCCAAGGTTCTGGATCGACCCGAAGTTCTCGAACAGGTGGCCTTCGAGTGCGTCGAAGATTGCTTTCGTGAAGGTACCCGCCAGGTGGAACTTCGATTTTCACCGACTTTTGTGACCGAATTCTCAAAACTTCCTTGGCCTGAGGTTCTGGATAGCTTTGAGCGTGGCCTAGAGCTGGGCATGAAAAAATACCCGGAAATTCGGGCGGGCCTCATTTGCATTGCATCGCGTGAATTCGGAATAGATGAGGTTGCTAAGACTGTTGAATTTTTCCTCGACCATTCCTCGCGTTTTATTGGGCTAGATATGGCCGGCAACGAGGCTGATTTCCCTTGCCGTCTTTTTGAGTCCATTTTCAAGAAACCACGGGCTAAACACGCCAATATTACCATTCATGCCGGCGAGGCCTCAGGGCCAGACAATATGTGGGCCGCGATTGAACTCCTGGGCGCACGTCGGATCGGCCATGGGTTGGCCTGTATTCAAGACCCTCAATTGATCGAATATCTTCGTAAGCATCGGATTTATCTAGAAATGTGTCCCACCAGCAACTGGTTGACCCAGGCGTCTCCAGACCTGAAACGCCATCCGCTACCCACCCTCCTTCGAGCGGGGGTTGCGGTGAGTATCAACACCGACGATCCTGGAATTTTTGATGTTACGCTTCCCGGTGAAATCAATGTATGCAAAAATCACATGGACATGACTTCCTCAGAAATTGCCCAATGTCTGCGTCACGCGGCCGAAGCCAGTTTTTTTGATTGCGGTTCTTACAACTAGCGAGCTATAAGTCGCCTAACAGTTTGTCATTCACGGGCACCCCACTTCCCCCCCACACACAGAAGCGGTACCCGTGGTATAAAGGACTCTGAGGCACGCCCTCAGGGTCCTTTATTTTTTTACGCTGCCGCACTCACACGGTTTCGGCCGCCTTGTTTAGCATCATACAAGGCTTCATCGGCCTTCTTGAGTTGAACGCTGGCATCGTAACCGGCCACTAGAACCGAAGACATCCCCACGCTGAGGGTGCATTGAATCGGAGCATCGGATTTCTCCGCCGTTCGCCGAATACTTTCAGCCACGCCCAAGATCTCAGCGTCGGATCCCCTGAGAGCGACAGCGAACTCCTCGCCGCCCAAACGGCTCACCACACAATCTGGGGATTCAAACTGCTTGAGAAGACCGGCCACCCTTTTGATGACCTCGTCGCCCGCATCATGCCCATGGGTATCGTTTACTTTTTTGAAATGATCGATGTCGATCATCAAGACGCCACAAGACTCGTTGAGGCTTTGACATTTTTGAAGGAGCGCCTGCCAGGTCTGGAAAAAAGCTCTGCGCCGTAAGAGACCTGTTAAATCATCAGTGTTTGCGACTCCCTCAACTTTTTTGAGAACCGAGAGCACGGACTCGTAACTCGCCCCGAGGGCGGTGACTTCACCGTGGAGATGTGAGAGAAGGTGTCGAATTTCCTCAAGGCTGATTTCAATCGTATGCTCTCGGTTCATAAGGGCCTCCTTTTACGCCCTCAAGAAAAAGCACGACCGATGCCAACGCATGAATGAACGAATTCAACCACTTACAAAATACCGTGTCACCCACTGCCCGAGGTCACCCACGACACAGGGGGTCCCACGGACGGCTACGACTTAAGCAACCTTGCGGTATTCCTCAGAGCGTAAATGATGCCGCCGTAGCAGACGCAAGAAATTACTCCGGTCCAGCTTGGCCTCGCGAGCTGCAGCCGAAACGTTGCCCCCATTCCGATTAAGCACCGCTGCGAGGTATTCCCGCTCAAACGAATCGGACCATTTTTTCTTCAACTCCGTATAGCTTTCCACCCCAGCTGCACCCGGCGTCTGATAAGGGGAGGTCACCGATTCCAATCGAGGCCCAATTGAAATGCCGGCAGGCTGCGCGGGAAGAGACAGTGCTTTAGCTGAAAGTGTTCCGTTACCCGTCCAAATCAGCGCCACTCGCTCCACGACATTGAGAAGTTCTCGGACATTCCCGGGCCAGGAATAGGCTCGCAAAGCGGTCTCGGCGTCCGGAGAAAATCCTGAAAAAGTTTTACCCCGGGCTTGAAAAGCCCGCTCCGCAAATTGCATAGCCATTAACACAATATCTTCCGATCGTTCTCGAAGGCTAGGCACCTCAATCACCACTCGACTGAGCCGATGATAAAGGTCATCTCTAAAGCCTCCTGCCTGAACTCTTTCGCTTAAGTCACGATTGGTCGCAGCCACCACTCGTACCTCGGTTTCCAAATCGACCGTTCCACCGACTCGTCGGAATGTCTTTTCTTGCAGTACGCGCAAAAGCTTGGCCTGAAGTTTGACATCCATCTCCCCAATTTCGTCCAAAAGCAGCGTTCCCGATTTAGCAATTTCAAAAAGCCCGCGCTTCATCACGTTAGCGCCCGTAAAAGCCCCGCGCTCGTGCCCAAAGAGTTCGCTCTCCAGCAATTGTTCACTAAAATTAGCGCAGTTCACCGCGACCCAAGGACCCTTGCCACGACGAGATCCCGCGTGGACCATGCGAGCGATCCCTTCCTTGCCGGTGCCGCTTTCGCCCAAAATCAAAACTGTAGGTTCTTCCGCATCGCCTCGCATCGCCTCGCGCCTGAGTACCGTCATCCACTCATTCACCTTAGCCATGGATTGCGCCTTTGAGACGAACCAATACTTGTCCTCGGCCTTTCCCTCCACCCGTTCCACACGAGCCTCCAGGCGACCGACCAAGTCCGCATTTTCGCGCTCTAATTGATACTCGCGAAGACCCCGCTTGACGGCATGACTAAACTCATCCAGGTCAAAGGGTTTTTCTAAATAATCAGAAGCCCCGGACCGGAGAGCCTGCACCGCCACGTCTTTTTCACCATGACCGGTGATCACGATCACCCGCAGTAGTGGATATTTTTCTTTTGCCCACGCCATCAGGCCAAATCCATCTTTTCCCGGCATTTTAAGATCGGTGACCAATACGCCCACCTCGCCACCTGACGAAAATTTTGACTCAGCTTCGTCAGCGCCACCGGCTACGACCACATCATAACCTTCGCGCTCAAGCCGTCCCTTGAGTAATTTACGAATTGTATCTTCATCATCGACCACCATTACACGTGCTTTCATGCTCTATTTCTCCATCCGGTTTAAACGAGTTCTCTAAAATCCAACGGAATACGAATCAAAAATGCGGCCCCTTTTCCCACTTCACTCTCCACCACCACCGAAGCCTGAAGTTTGGAAAGAATTCCATAGCTCAAGCTCAGCCCCAGCCCCATTCCTTTGCCCACCTCTTTGGTCGTGAAGAAGGGATTAAACACTTTGCTCTTCGTGCGCTCGGACATCCCAACGCCGTCATCCTTGAATGCCACTTCTACAAATTTTTCAGTGAATCGCGTTCGAATGGACACGGATCCGCGCCCTCTGCCGGTCGCATCGATTGCGTCACGGGCATTAGTCGCCAGATTGATGAACACCTGCTCAAGCTGAAGGGGATTGGCGTAGACTGGAGGAATATTCGCCTGAAAATCACGCACCACTTCAATGCCCCGGACAGTAAATTGTCGGGCCAGCATTTTGAGGGCCTCATCAATTGCCTGATGAACGTCCGTGAGTTCATAATTTTCGTTCGATTTACGAATAAAGGCCCGCATATGTTCGATAATTTGGGCCATTTTATCCACACCCGAAATAATCTCCCGAAGCGCTTCGTCCTGCTGACCTGCGCCTCCCTGAAGTTCTTGTGCGTAACCGCGAATGGCCTGAAGCGGTTGGTTGAGTTCATGGGCGATACCCGCCGCTAGCTCACCCAGCGCCGCCATCTTTCCAGATTGAACGAGCGTTTCTTGCAACGCTTGCAGCTCGGCATTTTTACGCTCCAGTTGAAGGTAGGCATTGCGCAGCTCCGTATGCTTTGTGATGAGCTCGCGTTCCATGCGTTTTTTTTCGGTCACATCCCTGAACAACGCCAGCGCCAGCGGCGCGGCCCCGTTGGGCACCAAACGAACGCTCAAATCGACAAATCTCACATAACCATCTTTTCGAATGACTGCGACGTCCTCATACGTCCCCGGCGTCTGCAACAACACCTGGGTCAACGGACGGCCATGCAGCTGCCCCCCTAACTTCTCCGCGGCAGGGGTTAAGATCGAGATATCTGCCCCCACCAGCTCCGCCTTGAGGTAACCCGTCATTTCTTCCACGGCCTGATTAACGGCGTCCATCCGCCCGTTTTCAAAAACGGTGATGATCGCATCTGAGGCGTGATCAAATAAAGTTTCATAGGAAAGTTGCCTAGCGGTAGACATTCAGGAATGCACCCGCCCTTTCCATTCCGGCCATCAACTCTTGCTCGATTTGCGGAATGACCTCAGCACTCAATCGGATATTATGCAAAAGATCAGGGGTGATCTGGCCCCCCGAACAATCTCCCGAATGTCCGATATTATTTTTAAGACAAATTTGATTAGCAAGCCTCACCACGTGCACAAACGGCTTAGCCGACGACAGAATACTATCCATTTTACTGACGTCAAAATGATGATAGCGAATCGCCAGTCGGATCGTCTGAGGGAGCCCCCACTTGGCGGCGAGGAGTTCCCCCATGAGAGAATGCCCGGGCAGATCCATTTTCCTTTCAACCTCTAAATAAGACTTCTGGCTGCTCCGGGCCTTGCTCACGACTTCAATCAGACGATGGCGATCTACCTGATAAAGCGCGAGTTTTCCGACGTCATGGAGCAGCCCACAGGTAAAGGCCTCTTCGGGCTTTTTGAAAGAGAGCTTTTTAGCCAGAATCTCGCTACAAACCGCGGTACCGAGCGCATGCCTCCAAAACTCGACAATCGAAAATACTTCGGTTTCTTCTGAAGAAAATACCGAAAAAACAGAAAGCCCCAGAACCAATTGCGCGAGCGTATTGAATCCCAAAAAGGCCAGTGCCCGTTGCACATCGGCGACGCCGCCCGGAATGGCATAATAAGCGGAGTTCACCAGCCGCAAGACCTTGGCTGTCAGGACCTGATCGTTTCTCATGACCTCGGCAATGTCGGCACCTGAAGATGCGGGGTTGTCGATCAACTCATTGACCTTTATCGCCACGGTAGGCAACGTTGGAATGTCACTCAACTTGGCGAGAAGTTCAGAGTATTCAGAATCAGTTTTTTTCTTTGGCGCACGTTGCCCCATGATTGTCTTTTCGGACACATGAGTCATTTCCTTTACTTTCTTTACAGTTTTATTATCAGGTATTTTTAGTGAGTCATAACGGGTGGTTAATAAGGTAGAAACCGGGGCATGTTTTGTGCTTTCATTACAGACAACAAACCTCGTAAAAAAACCGGAGACAAGATCCATGAAAAAAATTCACCTTTTATTATGCGCCCTTTCGATAGTGGGAACTTCGGCGCTCGCCGCGGACAAAACGGCTCAAGCACCGGCCACTGCCAAACGGCCAGAACCCACCGCCGAACAACGGCAGAAGATGGCCACCCTTCATGAGAAAATGGCCGCCTGTCTCAGGACCGATCGAAAATTGTCGGACTGTCGTCAAGAAATGATGAAAAGCTGCAAAGAACAAATGGGTAAGGACGGGTGCCCGATGATGGGAAGAGATGGAATGCATCATCATGGAATGGGTATGGGCCACGATAAGATGACTCCGCCACCTGAAGCGGCGAAGAAGTAAGGGCTAGGCCGCAGGCTCGACTTCAACCCGGTACTTTAACCCAGCAGAACGCAAACTTTCCTCTATTGAAAGCCGCACTAAGAGCGCTGGAGGAACTCCAACCGTTAGAGCGATTTGTTCTGCTTTTTCGGGGCTCACGCCTTTTCGCCCTTTTTCGATATCACAAAGATTTGCGACCGAAAGACCGACAAGTTTGCCAAAATATTTGAGGGTCATTTCCTCAGACACCTGCCAAGTATGCAAAAATTCGCCTACCGTAAGCGCGCCATAATATTTATCCAAATCCTTAAACAAGTCGAGTCCCTCAGTCAGCGTGAGTGTGAGGTTAAGCTTCACGATATTTCGCCGGAAATTCTCCCTCAAGAACGGGAACGTATCGTGTCTGCCAAGAAGGATCACGCACTAAAACTCGTGATCTCGGACGAGGTCTTCGAAAATTTGCAGCGAATCAAGTCCCTCCTCGCGCACACAAAGCCCAACGCCAGTTATGCTGAACTCATCGAGTACCTGGTCAATGAAACCCTGTTCCGTCTTGAAAAGAAGAAGGGCATTATGCCTGCGGTGAATTCTACCGCCGCTGTGGCGGTGACCGAGAAAACCACTCTACTTCCCACAGATCCCTTGCCTGAGGGCCAGCGTGTTTATCTACCTGTAGCGCTCAGGCGTCAGGTTTTCGCTCGATCGGAGGGCCGGTGCGAGTACACCCACGATGGCAGGCGATGTACCTCGCGTTATGCCCTTGAATTAGACCATGTCACACCGCTGGCGCTTGGGGGATCTAACGAGCCCTCGAATTTAAGGGTGCTCTGCAAATCCCACAATTTACAACAGGCGGCGGCAAATCAGGTCTTTGATTCATACAAAATCAAGAGAGGTCGGTTCCACGATGGAGGGCTCTTGGACGAGCGCTCACATTGAGAAACAAAAACCCCGGACTCTCGGCGTTTTGAGAAATCCAGGGCCAAAAATTGCTGAATTCAAGCGATCATCCAATAATTTTTATTTTTTGCGACGTTGATAAAGGCAATTGCTATTAACCACGTATTTATTGGCACGGTGATTAATATTGTAATCAACAACCTGAAGTTTACCGGGAGAAATGGAGATTAAATCGATTCGATCATAAATAGCCTTACCCAGAAGCGACGGAAGCGGAATTACGCCAAATAATGCTTCAGCACACCGCTCCTTTTGCATCAAAACAGTGCGATTCCCTTGAACTTCAATTATTGCTTGGGTCGTGCAGTTTGTAATTCCATTTTGAGTCTGCTGCGATGGTCGCGATATTTCCACAGGCTTATAAATTCCATACCTATGAGAGAAAAAAACAAACTCATCTTCGTCGATATTCAATGAAATATGCATCTCCGAGTTACAGTATGCTCCTTGAGAAGCCACCAAATCATATTCGCTTACTAAAGTCGCAGGTTGGATTGAAGTACTCGCTACTTCTTTCACCGCCAACCGCAACACCGTCTCCGGCACAAGGTAGTCCGTGATCTGGTTCGAAACCCCATAATCCGAAGACGCGCCCACGTTCTGTTCTGCTCCTGCTAGCCCAGCAAACTCGTGATGCACCAATCGATATTGCTCAGCCTGCGAAGCCGCCGCAAAGCGTTCGGTGTTACAAAGCAAATGAGGCAATGGATCACCATAGGCAACAAAGCCACGGCAAGTCTTTGGCTGACCATCGACACTCACTTTAAGATTAGGATCAAAGGTTTTACTTTCTTGATCCGTGGTCACAAACCCTATCACCACTGCGTGAGGAGCAAGAACCTCGGTCATCGAAGATCGATATGATTCATAGCTCAATCTTTGGGGAAACTTAAGCCCTTGCCCGCCACCGGCGCTGATCCACTTGAGAATATCCGCACGAATCTCATCCACTCGAGGTTCAGATGCATCTCCCCCACCACCCACTCCACTCCCACCACCTTCACGGGCAAAGACCGGGGACTGCGCTGCGATCAGCAGTGAGGCCGCCAAACTCAGACTCGTGGCCAGATTTAAACTCAACTTTTTATTTTCATTAATTACAGTTTTCATTTTCATTTTTCCTTTCATTCTCTCGATTTATTTTTGAAACATTCCGATATAAAGCAGACTCGCGGCGAGACTCAGAACAAAACTCACCACGTTGATTTCCACGAACTTAATCACTTGCTTACTCATACAGACTCCTTAGAAACAGCTTGGGTTAAGGGGAAAATTTGTACATTCAGTTGATAAACTTCGTCGCAATCCCCTTCGGTTGCGAAGGCCGCGAGTTCTTTTTCGAATTCCTGGATTCTGCGCTTGGCCTCTTCCACACGAGAACGGGGAATCGCGATCGTAAGTCCGCTGATCCGCCGCGCCTGAAACGATGCCTCATCCGTCTTACCCAGCTGATCCAGCGCTTTGCCGATCATTTGGCGATGAAAGCTACGAACCGCCACTTCAGAACGAGTCGTCGGAAAATAAATCTTGGCTTGCGCCTTACAAAAAATTCCATTTTCGAGACGTGCCAAACCCAAACTGACCAACCGATCCATCGCATCACGCGCCTCGATCGGACCAATACCTAAGCGGCGGCTGATCCACACCGGATCACTCACAAACCCCTGCGTCGTGCTCAAATCCAGAATTGCGAGATGATACCACTGACTGATCGCCTTAAATCTCTCGATCTCAAGATTGATAAAGAGCGGTTCACTTGCCACCTGAGCCGCTAAACCTTGACGACGGGCGCGCTGAATCCTTTTGAGCGCCTTGGAGTTCTCGGGCAACGCCATGAGCGCGCTCTCAATAAACTGCTCCGCCTTAGCCTTTGAAAAATTCAGAAGAACCGAAATCTGTGTCGCTTGCTTCAACGTCAGCGGACGCTTGCCGTTAAACACCAAACTCACCAGCGCCTGACTCATTCCAAGATCGCGCGCAAAGGCCCGCGTCGAGTAGGCTGAATTCTTAGACTTACGCTCCAAAAAGACCTCCCGAAGAATTTCGGAAGGCTTGCGAGGAGTCGCCACCGCTGGGTCCGCGACTGAAAGCCTATTCGAGGTGATGGTTTGTTGCTCGTTCATAACGAGCGCAGATGTATCGCATCCTAATGCAGTGCGCTATATAATTTTAATCAAAGTGATTACAAATGTAATCATGAGGAAAAAATCAATTAAATTCATCTAGTTAATACCATTAACCCTACCCAGTCTAAATCTATACACCGCTCTTATTGACGAGAATCTCCAAAAAACATACTGAGGAATTGAGAAAGGGTGGGGGCGATCTCAATCATTCGATCATCACCGGATTTAGATGAAATGAATGTGACTCTGGCAGCTTCATTTCTATAGACCACCACGACATTTCTATCGACCATTTCAGCGACTGTCCGATAGAATTTGTCTTTGCTTTTGCCAGGTTACAACCAGCGACCGAACCTCTATTGGCCATCACTGCCTTGTCGGTCAATAGATTTTTGCAGGCGATAACGGCTCCAGCGACGCTCGCCAGCCTTCATAAGATCGCCGGCCTCTTCCATAGACTTCAGGGATCGACGAAGCGTCCTTAGGGATATTTCCTGACCAATGCGCCTTTGAATCTCGGATATGGATGACTCTGGGTAGCGTTCGAGATCCTCGATAATCAACGCACGAAGCCGGTGCGGTTGTATTCGCGTTAGAGTCGTCCGCCGATCAAGTCCAGCGCGGCGCAAGAGGTCAGGGGGCACAAAATACCGCATCGCACTAGTTCTTCCTGTCCGCTGCACCAACCCTAAGTCAACGAGTCTGTCGATCCAGCCGCGCAACGAAACCGAATCATCCCCAAGCTCTAGGCTGCGGGCGAATTCTACGGCAGAAAGTCCGTCACCCTGGGCGAGAAGTGCGAGAGCAATACGTTCCCTTTGCGTAAGTTGGTACTGTCGGTCCACCTCCGAGATAAACGCAATCACCTCAGGCCTCATGACACGCCTTGGGATCGTTACATGGACAGAGTCGGTCCCTTCCCTGGCGGTTGGTGCAGATCGCCCACTGGTGAGAAGGCGCTCGTACATCAAATCAAACCCGCTACCCTCGCGTTCCATAAGTTTGAGATCATGAAAAACCCGGGCAAGGGCGTCGTTTCTCCGCCGACTTGAATGAAGAATGTTCCGCGATGTTACACCAAGAGGCAGGCGTCCTGGATTGACCACTTCCAAGCGATCTGGATGAAGATTCAGAAATATATCGCCGCGCTGAGTATATGGTCGGTGCACAAACGCATTCACAAGCAATTCGCGAACGACCACCTCATCAAACGCGGGGATCGTCGTGCGCAACATACCCTCAGGAAGCTCGTAGCTTTCACGAAAATCTGGAATCGAGCTCCAAACAGCATCCAAAAGTTCAAGCGGTGAAAGTGTATTATCATCCCAAACAATCTTGTGGACCTTGACCCCCTGCTCGTCATACTTGATGGCTTGAACGATTGGAGCGACACCCAGCTTTGCGCGATCTGACGCCCTTCCCAGCAACAGCAGTCCAAGGTTTGTAAGCAATCCAGATGTCATAAGTCCGTAATGATCGAGAAGCTCGTCATTCGATTTTTGTTTGACCGATGCCTTGACCCGATCTGATGCGCGAATTTTAGAAACCAGCTCATTGACCTTGGTTGGATCTGCGGAATCACGTACCACGCCTAATGCGGTCATCATCTCCCATGGAGTCGCCGGCCGTTCATCGGCAAGACGAAGTACGGCGTCACCAACGATCGGACTACAGGTATCGCCAATCCGCAGAAAGTAACGGCCATCACTGGTCGAGGCCACCCCCGGAGAGCGAGATACTGTCAGGCAAATGTAAGATCCCCCATTTTCATCGACAATAATCTCCGGCAAAATCTGAACGTTAACCGTCAGCTCTCCAATTCTTTTACGCAAACGATCCGGCAAGGCTTGGTCAATCTGCTGTTCAGACGGCGGGTGGTCCATCCCGTCTTCAATACCACCGAGGATCCGCCCGCCCGCACCGTTCGCAAAGCAAACACAAGTCGCCGCGAGATCACGCAAGTTCGCCCGGTCACCCGTGACTAGACGAAGCGATTTTCGCTCGACATACTGAGTCTCGGCTCCGCCCGAGTGTCCGACAGCGCTCATTGTGCCGCGCCACCAACTTCTTCCGTACCAACCGGGCTTGACGAGCCAAGAATGTCCGGCACACCTGCACCACCAGAACACACCCAGCCGTCGACCTCGGAGGCCTTGAACTTCCAGAGTCGCCCCATTCGGTGAGCAGGGATCTTTCCTGCATCCAGCCAGCGATAGATGGTTTCCTTGGAAACGCCGAGATGCGCCGCAATTTCCTCGACTGAAAGCCACCGTTCAATATGGGTCATTAATATAACTATGGGGGACTGCTGGTGACAATTCAAGACTATTTCAGAACCGCTCAGACAAAGACAAATGACGTTTGCCTCGGCAGATGTTGGGCCGCTCGAATCACTAACCTAACCACTCTCTCGATTTATTTTTGAAACATCGTAAAATAATGTATGAAATCAAATATTTATGATCATGGTAGTTTGTTAGCGTTTTCTTCTTGCCACGATACTGTGTTCACAGTATTGTAAATTCGTAAAAAACATCATTTGGGATGGCACATGAAGCAACGCTTTTGCCCGCACTGTGAGGACGACACGAACGTAATTGAGAAGAAGGTTTCGATCCCCGTCGGGGCCGAGTCCTTCTCTATCCACACCCTAGTTTGCAAGAAATGTGGCCACTATGCCCTGACGCCCGATCTCCGCAAGGAAATGGACCAGTGGGGCCGCAGCCTAACCAAAAACATCGTGGAACCACAGCCTGTATTCAGCGAGGCTACGCACCGTTTCGCCGAGGAGATGGCGACCCAATACGGGCTCAAACGCGTCCCATTCTTTCGCGTCTTGACGGCCTTCTATCTCAATCGTGTCGTCAACAGAGATGACTTTCAGGAACTTAAGAAATTCTGCGACGCGCACGCGCCACGGAAGCTGCTTGACGAAGGCACACGCTCCAAGGTGAGTGTGCCCATTCGGTATCTCATGTATCGGAAGCTTCAGACGTTTAGCGAGGTCTGGGAGATTTCGCATGCAAGGGCGATCGAGGAAGCCGTTCTATTTGGGCTGACGGTCTTGAGCTGCAAAGAAGCGAATTTTGAGAAGCTTAAGACGATTGCGGATAGTCTACAGCAATATATCACGGACATTGCAGAGGCTGCATGACCACTCAAGGCAAAATCATTCAAAATCAACTTGCCGAGGATTCTGAAGAACTCCTGAAGTCAGCAATCCTTTCTAATCTTGACATGACTTTTGAAGAACGCATCAGCGCGCATGAAAATGCTCGACAACTCATGCTCGACTTAGAGGAAGCAGGAAGGGCATGGCGTGCAGCAGAATCTAAAAAGTCTACTTGAGCGTCTCCTTTCTTTTAAGGTCGATTTCGTTCTTATTGGTGGTTTTGCGGCCGTAATTCACGGTTCCACGCTAGTGACCCGAGACCTCGATATTTGTGCTGCCATTACTGAAACCGAAATTGCTAAACTGCGAGATGCACTCAAAGACCTCCATCCACGTCACCGAATAAATCCGAACGCAAAGCATTCTTTCCTCGAATATCCAGCCGACATTCGCGGAACTAACAACATCTATCTTGAAACGGATCTTGGGGTTCTTGATATCCTTTCTAAAATCCCACCCGCAGGGGATTTTAACGAAATCAAGAGCCGAGCCTTTGAGATTTCGCTCTATGGACACATATGCAAGGTGATTTCAATTGATGACCTGATCGAGATCAAGAAGGCAATGAACCGGCCGAAAGACCAGCAAGCCGTCCGAGAACTCACGTTGATCCGGCAAAAACAGAAAACCTGAATCATCCCATCCTTGACTTCATATACGACATCTGGTATCGTATATCGGAAAGGACCAGTAAATCACCTTACTCTTGATATCGGACTCACTTTGTCGTAGATCAGTGTCGATATCCATTTTAAGAGAAACACTCAGTTTTTATGATTAAACTCAACCGAACTACTGAATACGGTTTAATGGCTCTTCGCCACATGAACCGAAAGCGCGCAGCAGCCGGAGTCGGCGAACTCTCCGAGGTGACCAGTGCCCGTGAGATTTCGGATTCTTACGGCCTTCCTTTTGAAATCACCGCCAAGACCTTGCAGCGTCTCAAGGACACCGGCTTGATTCAATCCGCGCAAGGAGCTCGCGGAGGCTATACCCTCAGTCGTTCTCTCGCGGATATCAATGTGGCGGAGTTTCTCGCGCTCATGGAAGGGCCCCAATCCGTCGTCGCGTGCGCCGGATCAATATCCCCAGACCCGGTTCATTCCACCTGTGCCTATAAGGGCCGTTGCGAAATCAAACATATGATGAACGATTTGAATTCACGTCTCTCCGGCTTTCTTGCTGGAATTAGCTTAATCGAACTCGCCCATTCTCCCCTGATTGCCCCCCCTATCGAAGAGAGGAATTAAATGAAACTCCCCATCTATCTCGACAATCACGCCACTACGCCGATGGATCCCGAAGTCCTCAAGGCCATGCTACCCTATTTTACCGATATTTTCGGCAACGCTTCGAGCCGCAACCACGAGTACGGCTGGACCGCTGAAGCCGCCGTCGAGCGCGGGCGCGAACAAATTGCCAAACTCATCGGTGCTTCTGAGAAAGAAATCATTTTTACGAGCGGTGCGACTGAAAGCGACAACTTGGCCTTATTTGGTGTGGCCGAGATGTATAGAGAAAAAGGCAACCACATCATCACCACGACCATCGAGCACAAAGCCATTCTCGATAGTGCCCATCACCTAGAAACCAAGGGCTTTGATGTAACCTACTTGCCCGTAGACTCTTTCGGACGAGTCAGCGCCGAGGACGTCCGCAAAGCGATCACTCCACGCACCATTTTGGTATCCATCATGTTTGCCAACAACGAGGTCGGTTCGATCAACCCCATCGCCGAAATCGGCAAGGTCTGTAAAGAAAAGGGCGTCCTTTTTCACACCGACGCCGTTCAGGCCGCCGGAAAAGTCCCCGTGGATGTCAACGCCATGGGCATTGATCTCCTCTCGCTGTCGGCGCATAAAATGTACGGCCCTAAAGGAATTGGGGCACTGTATGTGCGACGCAAGAATCCGCGAGTTCGGCTCACCCCCATGATTTATGGTGGCGGACACGAGCGCGGAATGCGCTCGGGCACCCTCAACGTGCCGGGGATTGTAGGTTTTGGCAAAGCCGCTGAAATCGCGATGCGAGTCATGACCCAAGAATCCCAACGAATCCAGGAATTGCGCGATCGGATGTGGAACGCGCTCGGGACGCAGCTCGACGAGATTTACCTGAATGGTCACCCCACCGAACGTCTGGCAGGTAACCTTAATGTCAGCTTTGCTTATGTCGAGGGAGAATCCTTGATGATGGGCATGAAAGAACTGGCCGTATCGAGCGGCTCAGCCTGTACCTCGGCGAGCCTAGAGCCGTCATATGTGCTCAAAGCCTTGGGAGTCGGTGAGGATCTCGCGCATACCAGCATCCGTTTTGGCTTGGGCCGTTTTACGACGGCAGAAGAAATCGATTTCGCAGTCAAGAAAGTGGTGAGCACGGTTCGTAAACTTCGGGATCTTTCGCCGCTTTACGAAATGGTTAAAGACGGGGTCGACCTCAAGAACGTCCAATGGACCGCGCACTAAAGAAAGAGGATTTTAAACCATGGCATACACCGAAAAAGTCGTAAAACACTTCGAAAATCCAGTAAACGTCGGCTCGCTCGACAAAAGTAAAACCAATGTTGGCACTGGCTTAGTCGGTGCCCCCGAGTGTGGCGATGTCATGAAGCTGCAGGTCGAGATTGACGAAGTCACGGGCATCATTAAAGACGCCAAATTTAAGACCTTTGGCTGCGGGAGCGCCATTGCGAGTTCGTCGCTCGCCACCGAGTGGATTAAGGGTAAAACCATCGATCAGGCCTTAGCGATCAAAAACACGGATTTTGTGCAGGAGCTTTCGCTTCCGCCGATCAAAATCCATTGCTCGGTTTTAGCCGAAGACGCAATTAAAGCCGCCATCGGTGATTATTTGAAAAAGAAAAAGGAGGCTCGCTGATCGCGCGTTCATCTTTATGATTAATATTACCGAAAAAGCAGTCAAGGAAATCAAACGAATCCAAGCCAATGACCCCGCCGGCAGCGAGGCCGCCCTTCGAGTACAAGTCGTAGGCGGTGGATGCTCAGGCATGAGTTATAAACTCGATTTTGATAAAGCGCCCGCAAGGACCAATGATAAAACCTTTGAAAAAGAGGGCATCAAAATCATCGTGGATGCCAAATCGTTTTTATTTTTGAACGGCATAGAACTTGATTTTTCTGACGGCCTGAACGGAACCGGCTTTACCTTCAATAATCCCAATGCAAAACGAACCTGTGGCTGTGGAACCAGTTTTTCAGCATAAGGCCGGCCAAACGCCGGATTTTTTCGAGCTTTTTAGCTTGAAGCGTCGATTTCAAATCGATCGCCAAGCACTCGAACGTCGATTTTACGAACTTTCCAGAAATTCCCATCCGGATCGATTTACCACCGCGAGCCCCGATCGAAAATGTCAAGCCATGGAGCAAATGACACTGCTCAACGACGCCTATCGCACACTCAAGGATCCCAGCGCCCTTCGACGGTACTACCTTCAATTGGAAGGTTTTGACACCCCTTCTGAACAACCTCATGCTCCCGGATGTGTGACCGGCATTTCCGTGCAAACGACCCGGGCCGTTCCCGGCGAGAGCATTCCAATCGACTTAGCGGAAAGCTGGTTTGATTTACAGGATGCACTTTTAGAAGATCCCGGTGCCAGCTCCTCAAAAATTGCCGAATTTGAGGGACATTTGGCCACCTTGAGTAAAAAAGCGATCGAACTCCTCAATGAAATTGAGCAAACAATCGACGGTACCGCGGATACCCAAGGCTGTGCCCCCCGTGAGTTGTTCGAGAAACTGGCGCAAGAAGTCCGCGCGCAGAGTTATTTTAAGTCTATGAAAAGGGACGTAGAACGAATCAAGAAACGGCTCTCCTCACCATGAATCACATTCAAACCACAACCCCCATTGTCGGGATCGACTTAGGAACCACCAATAGTTTAGTCGCCATTGTACGCGATGGCATTCCCGTCGTGTTAGATACGAGACAAGGCGGGCATCTGGTACCCTCAGTCGTTTCACTGATCGGAGAGACGCCGTTGGTGGGCAATGAGGCTAAGCGACTTAAAGTGCGTGATGCGGCTCATACGGTATTTTCAGTCAAACGCTTGCTCGGGCGTGGATTTGATGACCTCAAAGAAGTGGCAGGCCAACTTCCTTATGAAATCGTACCCTCCGAGGGTATTGCGCGAATTCGGGTGGGTCAGCGCGAGTTCACGGCCATTGATATTTCTGCCATGATTTTGAGAGAACTCAAAGCGGGTGCCGAAAAGGCCCTCGGCCAACCGGTCACCAAAGCCGTACTTACCGTGCCCGCTTACTTTAACGATAGCCAACGTCAAGCCACTCGTACGGCCGGACGGTTGGCAGGCCTCGACATTCTGAGAATAGTCAACGAGCCGACTGCCGCAGCCTTGGCTTATGGGCTGGACCGCAAAAAACAAGGGCTCATTGCCGTTTACGATTTAGGCGGCGGCACTTTTGATGTTTCCATCCTCAAGCTCCAGGATGGTGTTTTTGAAGTTCTCGCCACCAACGGCAACACCGCACTCGGGGGTGACGACCTCGATCTGGCTCTCGCCCATGTGGTCGCAACCGCCATCAAAGACCAATGGGGTATCGATCCGTGGGCTGACATCGGCTTGAAAGCCTCACTGCTAGAATCAGCCGAAAACTGCAAGATCGCGCTTTCGACTCAGAAAGAGGCGACGTTTTTTCTGAAATACGAAAAACGAAAAATAGAAAAAAAATTCACGCGTTCTGAATTTGAGGCATTGGTCCGCCCCATCCTTGAAAGAACCTGCGAACCTTGCCTCATGGCTCTCCGAGATGCGGGCATTGAACTCTCCGAACTTTCGGATCTGGTGATGGTAGGCGGTCCCACTCGGCTCAATATTGTGCAACAGGTGGCTCGCGAAATTTTTCAGCGCGAACCCAACACCTCGGTCCATCCAGATGAGGTCGTTGCTGCCGGCGCCGCAATTCAAGCTGATATCCTAGCGGGTCATAATCAGGATTTATTGCTTCTGGATGTTGTTCCGCTCAGCCTAGGACTTGAAACCTATGGCGGCCTGATGGCGACGCTTATTTCACGAAATACGCGAGTACCAACCGTGGCTCGTGAGGTCTTTACGACTTTTGTGGACAATCAAACCGGAGTGGATATCCACGTCTTGCAAGGCGAACGAGAGAAGGTTGCGGATAACCGCAGCTTGGCCCGCTTCAAACTGATGGGCATTCAACCGCAGCCCGCTGGGCTGCCTCGGATCCAGGTCACCCTCCTGATCGATGCCGATGGAATTCTTCAGGTGGCCGCGCGGGATCTCAAGACCGACCGCGAAGCCTCAATCGAAGTGCGTCCGAGCTTTGGGCTCACTGATGCCGAAGTCGAGAAAATGCTCGCGGCCAGCGCCCAGCACGCGGCCGAAGACCTCGCCTACCGGCGACTCGTTGAAGCGCGCACGAATGCGGAGCCCGTTCTTCGAGCCTCTGAAAAAGCTTGGACGGAGAACCAGCAGCTCTTGCCGCCTCAGGAAGCCGCCGAAATTCGATCCTGTTTAGATGAATTACATCAGGCAATGGGCCAAACTGATCCCGAGGCCGTTCAAAAGGCTAACTTTCGCTTGAGCCGCTCGACCAATCGACTCGCGAATCTCATTCTAAAAAACGCGATTAATCAAGCCAAGACACAGGAACCGCAGGAATAAAGCCCATGCCAAAAGTCACTTTCATGCCCATGAACCAAAGTTTCGAAGCCAGCGCGGGAGACAGCCTTCTCGACGTAGCCCTTCAACATGACGTCCCCATGCAGCACGCCTGCGGAGGCTTTTGTGCTTGCACCACCTGCCATGTCGTTGTTCAATCGGGCGAGGACCAACTTTCGGATATCGAGGCAGACGAAGAGGAACGCCTGGATCGAGCGATGGGCATTACGCTGCACTCTCGCCTAGGCTGTCAGGCGAAAATTAAAGGCGACGTCGTGGTTGAGATTCAAAACATCGGGAGCTGACATTGCATGTTTCGTAAAATCGGCATTGCCGGGTTAGCGTTGGCCCTATGTGCCACTTTTGTGGGCTACCGGGAACACCGGGCCAAGGCCGCTAATACCCTTTCACCGGATTCTTCTAAAATTTTTACACTTCGAATTCAAGGGGAACCTGAAACCTTGGATTGGAACAAAGCCCATACTCCCATTGAGACTTACATTCTGATGAATTTGATGGAGGGGCTAATCACTTACGATTCAAGTCTCAAGCCCATTCCTTCACTTGCTCAAAGCTGGACCATCAGCCCCGATGGACGCACCTATACTTTCAAACTTCGTGCTGGCGTCAAGTGGTCAGACGGCGTTCTTTTACGCGCGCAGGATTTTGTCTATAGCTGGAAGCGTCTTTTGTCTCCGATGACTGCGGCTTCTTATGCTTATTTTTTGTTTGATATCGAAGGAGCCGAATACTTCAACAAAGGCGCCATTCACGATTTCAATCAGGTCGGTGTCAAGGCGATTGATGACCTGACCTTACAGGTCAAACTCACCCGCCCCGTCGCTCACTGGATTCATATTCCGACGTTTTGGGTGACCTTTCCTCTCCGCGAAGACGTGATCGAAAAATTTGGCGCCGCTTGGGATACTCCAGGCAGAATGGTTAACCTGGGCCCCTACAGTTTGGTCACCCATGATTATGATTCCAAAATAGTTCTAAAAGCCAACCCGCTCTACTGGGGTACCCGCGGCAACATCGATCAAGTCGTCTGCCAAATCGTCAAGGACGACTCCACAGCCCTCAGCCTCTACGAGTCGGGCAAACTCGACTTTTTAACGGACATTTCAACGCTTGACCTCCGACGCCTAGCCGGAAGGCCAGAGCTGAAAACTTTTCCCTATCTCAAAACAGGATACCTCGGTTTTGTCACGACCAAATACCCCTTGACGAACCTCAAAGTGCGCAAGGCCATTGCGATGGCGATCGATAAAGCCAAATTAGGCGACATCCTTCATGGAGGTCAAAAATTGGCGGGTTCATTAGTCCCGCCCCAAATGCTCGGCCACCAACCCAGCTTCGGACTCCCTTTTGACGTCATCCGGGCCAAAGCCGAATTGAGGACCTCTGGGCTCGATCTCAGTAAACCGCTTGCGATCGAGCTCCTGCTCCCGAACTGGGATAAACAGCTCACGCTTGCGCAATTTATGCAAAATGAGCTCAAGAAAAACCTCGGCATCAAGGTCACTCTTCAGCCTTTTGATAACAAAACCTTTCGCGCCCAATTGGATCTTCGAACCTTTCCGCTTTTTGAGGCAAGTTGGAGCGCGGATTACCCGGACCCGGATAATTTTTTGTCCGTTTTCTTAGGCTCATCTGGAAATAATCGCACGAACTGGAAGAGCGAAAAGTTTGACGAACTTGTCATTTCGGCCCGTAATCATATGGATATCAAAGAACGCGCCAAGCTCTATTTAGCCGCACAGAAAATGCTCATTGAGGACGAGGCCATTATTGTGCCGCTGTACTACGAACCCAATATGGCGCTTGTGCGAGCTCGGGTGAAAAATCTGGAACTCAATCCACTCAATTACTTACTGCTACGTAAAGTACTGTTGGCGAATTAACTGGTCGCTACCCCAACGCCGAGTTCGAGGTAAGTCTCACGCCCCTGCGCGGTGTTGGCGAGGATATCCGAATCCACCCGCCACCGTCCCGTCTGACCCAGCAAGATGACCGTCGAGGCTCCAAACAAGAAGTACCCCTTCTCATCCCCGCGCGTAAAAGGTTGGTTCGACTCGTGCGTTTGCATAATCCGCCCCACACACATGGCTCCCACTTCAATGTAGGCAAGCTTTCCAAATTCTTTGGTATCCAAAATCGAAACGACGCGCTCATTCGTGCATAAAACAGCGCCGTGAGCATGGAGCGCCATCGGGTTGACCGAATGTAATTTACCGGGGAGCCGATACTGCTCCAATGTTCTTCCATCCGTCGGATAATGAAAGCGATGGTAATCGACTGGACAAAGACGCGCAATCAACAGTGGACCGCCCTCGAACTCCTGCGCAAGGTCCGCGCGTTCCAACAAGGTCCGCGCGGTGAGATACTGCCCCTTCACCGGATAAGTCTGCTCAAGCGAAATTTTGTCCCATCCTAGGTAGCGGGCTTCGGCAAATGCGCCCAACCGCTTGGGATCTGAAATGAACGGACGCACTCCAGGCCTAAAACGACGAATGAAAAATTCGTTGAACGTCTTGAACCGAGTGTCTTCATAGAGTTCCATTGGAATCTTGAAATGTTCAACAAATGAAGCAATTTTACGACGACTCAACGACGAAGACTGAAGAACACCATAAAGTCGACTCAGCCAATAACCCGCCAGCACGCGGTCTGCAAAAAACTTACCGAGCGTGTTTCCATAGAGCAGCCGGACAAAGGTCTCACCGTATACCTGTTCGGTTTCTTCGCATTTTTTAGCGCGGTTCCAATACCTAATTTGCATCATTACGCTCATTACACTCCGCGAAGACTCTTGCTTCGCTTGGTGGCCGCCAAAACCGCCTTGATCAAAGTCACGCGCAGCTTTCCTTCTTCCAAGGCCATCAACCCATCGATGGTACATCCGGCCGGCGTGGTCACTTCGTCTTTGAGTGCCGCCGGATGCACGCCACGATCCAAAACCATTTGCGAAGCACCCGCCAAAGTTTGCGCTGCAAGCAAGGTCGCAGTCTCGCGTTTAAGACCGATTTTAACGCCGGCTTCACTCAGCGCTTCAATGATCAGGTACACATAAGCGGGGCCACAACCACTGAGTCCCGTTACCCCGTCCATGAGTGACTCTTCGACAGTAGCCGTGAGCCCCAATGGACCAAAAATTTGCTCGGCCAGTTTAAAATGCTCTTTCAGCGCGCCGGGGCCCGCGCAAAAAACGGTCATCCCCTTGCCGATCAAACAAGGGGTATTGGGCATGGCTCGAATAATAGCCGCTTTTCCACCCGACCACTGAACCAACTGTTCGGTCGTAATGGAAGCACAGATCGATAAAAGGAGTTGTCCCTTCGTTAAGGCCGGGGCGATTTCGCGCGCGACTTTTTCAGCCTGATGCGGCTTCACACAAAGAAGCACCACATCCGCGTCGTGCACTGCCTGAACACTATCCGTAGTACAATGAACTTTAAGCCGCTCGACCACCCCTTGAGCGCTTTCAGGAGTTCGAGTGGAACCTCGAATCGAAAGCCCGGGAATCCGCTGTTTTAAAAGCCCTTGCGCCACGGCCTCACCCATTTTACCCATTCCGATGATTCCGATTTTCATAAGATAGCTCCGTGAAATTTATTCAAGATAGGGACCGAGACCCTGGGCTTTACGAATGGCGTCCGCCACCTCGCGAACCGCCCCCCAACCGCCGAGAGACTCCGTCACATAGTGGGCGCGACGTTTGACTGGATCCACGGCATGAGGAACCGTGGCGCTAAAGCCGACTTTCTCAATCACCGGAATATCAAAGAGGTCATCGCCCATGAACGCCATCTGCTCAAGCGCAAGTCCCGTCGTGACAATGATCTTATCAAGGGCCTTGAGCTTGTCCTCATCGCCCAAGAACACGTGTTTGATTTTCAAGAACTCCATGCGCGTGCGCACATCTTTGGAGTCCCCCCCGCTAATAATGGCGACGTCGATCCCGCACTTCATCAGAATTTTAAGGCCATAACCATCTTTGATATGAAAGTGCCGAGTCCAACCATGCCCGTCGAGCCAAAAGATGCGGCCATCGGTCATCACGCCGTCGACATCGAGAATGAGTAGGCGAATTTTTTTCAATCGATTTTGAATATCGGTGGTTTCTAGGAGTTTCGATGCGGCTACAGAACTAGGCGGTATCATTTGAATTCAGCTTATCGAAAAGAAGCTATTAAAACCAACGATTTATGTGTTCTTGACTTATTTGGTTTATTATTGTAAATCAGATCAATGCTTCGCCCCGAGTTCTTAAAACGAATCTTCGGTTTGCTTTTGATTTTGCTCATTTGTGGGGGAGCCCTGTTTGGACTCTTTGGAACAGAACACTGGGGTCTTCCATCACCCATGATCTCATCAACTCCAAGTGTCGTCGCAGAATCACAAAAAACATTGCCGCCATCAGAGGAAGCCGGCTCGTTGCCGACTGCATCCCCAATCGAAGAAGACCAAGACTCCATCGTCGCCTTTGCGCATAGCCAAGCCGGAATAATGCAAGAGGCTTTGGAATCCGAAACCGCCGCTACGGCGGTGTTTACCAAACTCGAAACCTGTGTCAACTCGGCTTCGGGTCAAATCACCAATCAGGAGCGACTGATCTGCCTGGCCAATGCAAAGCGCTTGGCCGAGGACTATTCGGAGAAACTGGGCGCACGATTCAACCGTCTAGGTAGCCAGCACCCCCAGTTGATAGGCACGCTGGAGGCTACGGGGTTGTAGGTTTGGGAGCGCCTTAGAGTTTAAGCTCCGGACGCCCCAGGATTTGAAGGTATTTCTCCATTGTTAATTTAACCGGTGGGCCATCGGGCGTCATTCGGATTTCTCGTCCCCCCAAAATGGATCCAAGGGTCACCAGAGCCGCGTCCTGAATTTCCCAGGTCTTGACCCGCCTCCGGATAAACTCCACATAGGAGTCGCCCTTCAGATACTCATCGTATTCTGCTTTGTCAGAATAGCCGATCATAAAGTCCTGCGCCAGACCACTCAACGAGGCCCCTTGCATCGAAACGATCTTATCATCGCCTCGCACAAAAAAAGTAGCTACTTCGGCCGTCCTGTATTGCATCACGCTGGCAGACTGATCGGTGTAATCGGTCAAATCCACCATTCGGATCCCAAATCGCTTCACGTATTGTAAAAACTCTAAGGATTTATTTTGAATGACCTCGTCTGTTTGCGGCTCGATCACCAGATAGGATTGAAAATCCTTCGGGGCCGCCTCATTCATAAGAACCGCATTGAAAAAATGCCCGGGATAGGTGGCCATCACCAAGGGAATCTGAAATTTCAGTTCCTTTCTGGTTGCATCTACCTTCGCCGTAGCAAGGCGCTTTCTCGCCCCCGGATCCAGCATGCCTCGATTACTATAACGCGAATAAACCTGCGCTGCAAATCCAGTACAAAGACTATCAAAGGATTCATATTTTCTCTGACTGGTGTCGTCACGGACCAGAATGAACCTCACCAGTTCTTCACGCGCAGATCTGGTTTTCAGATAGGGCCAGATCGGAAGATCATTGGGCCATTCGTCAATCGCCTTTTTATAATCCTTTGATTTTGCGGGCTGGCCACTCAAAACAATCAGAGGTTTTTCCAAAATTTTAGTTTGAAGGTCATTGATCTTGGTGACTTCTACCATACCCCCTAGGGGCTTTGCACAATCCTGGGAATCTCCAAAAACTGAGTTGAATCCGGCAAGAAATACCATAAAAACGAAGATCATCGACTGCTCTTTCTTTTAAGCAAGGGCTCGGGTCTTCAACTCGGAGATCACTAGGGGGTCGACGCATCAGGCAGATGCGTGCTTTGCGCCGAATGCCCATCAAAGGTCTTCCTCGTGAGCCTCTTTTCACAAACAATCCCCTCCGGCCATTTAAGTGTTACATAATTACACCTAAATGCTCATACTTATTATTGTCATTTAAAATCAATCACTTATAAAACAAACCCCTCAACCTGTGACGCAGACCTTAACCAAAAGGTGCGGAGCACCTTAGAAGCTTAGGCATCCCTTGCACAAGCTGGCGGATTTCAAAAATCTGTTTCACAAACGCGCCGACATGTTCGAGGTAAAACGCATTGGGGCCATCGCTCTTGGCTTGGTCCGGACGGGGATGAGCCTCCATAAACAAACCATCGGCGCCGGCGGCAAAAGCAGCCCGGGCTAAGACCTCGAGATTTTCGCGTTTTCCACCCGTACTCTTGCCACCCGCCCCGGCTCCGGGGGACTGAATCGAGTGAGTAGCATCATAAATGGCCGGGACGCCAAACCGTTGAATTGTCTGAAAGGAAGTCATGTCCACGACCAGCGTATTGTACCCAAACGAAACGCCGCGTTCCGTGATGCAAAACCAATCGTTAGAGGGTGCCGAAACCTGGCCACTCTCCACGAGCGACTTCTGAACTTCGTGAACTTTTTCGACAATGTTTTTAGCATCCCAAGGCGCCAAAAACTGCCCTTTTTTGACGTTCAACCGCGCACCCCGCTTCAAAGCCACCTCGGCACCCGCGACGATCATATCCGTCTGCCGACATAAAAAAGCCGGAATCTGGATGAAATCGCAGATCTCACCAATGGCCTCAGCCTGATCGGGCGTGTGCATGTCCGTCAAAAGCGGCAAACCCGTTTTCTCTTTGACCTTGGCCAGGATCTTAAGACCGGCTTCCATCCCAGGTCCGCGAAACCCGTGAATCGAAGTACGATTGGCCTTATCAAAAGAGGCCTTAAAATAAAGCTGCAGCGGTAAACCCGCCAACTGCCGCTTCAGTTCTTGCGCCACCTCAAGACAGAGCCCCTCATCCTCAATCACGCATGGACCTGCAATCAACGTCATAGGTCTCATCTTAAACCGCTCCATCCAACGCTTTAGTCTTAAAGGCGGACTTTCCTTCCGTATCAGACGACCCCAAACCGCGAGAACCCATACCAGGCAGCGTGCGCTGGGTCACTCGCGCCGCTTCTTTTGCAGCCTTAATGAACGAAACAAACAAGGGATGAGGATGTAAGGGACGGCTCAAAAACTCGGGATGAAACTGACAGCCTAAGAAATAAGGATGTTGAGGGAGTTCGACCATTTCGACCAGCTCAACTTCCGCAGCTCCAGACGAAGCCGCCTGCAGAAGATGTTTTCCGCTGACCACTAAACCCTTCTCTTCGAGCTGAGGGCGAAACTGATTGGAGACCTCAAAGCGATGCCGATGTCGCTCAGAGATTTGTTCTTTCCCATAGGCCTTAAAAGCTTGCGTCGGTTTACCCTGAAATTTAGGGGTAATTTGACAGCCATAGGCTCCTAGGCGCATCGTCCCGCCCATATCCTTCACGTCTTTTTGGGATTCCATCAAGTCCACTACATTGGCCACGCCACCCGGAGTAAACTCAGCCGAACTCGCATTCTTGATGCCAGCCACATGGCGAGCAAACTCGATCACGGCGAGTTGCATTCCCAAGCAAATCCCAAAATAAGGGACATTCTCTTTGCGAGCGTACTCAATGGCTCGAATCTTTCCCTCTACGCCACGATCACCAAAGCCTCCCGGGACCAAAATCCCATCCACCGAGCGCAAGAGATCGAGATTTTTTCCATTTTCGAGTTCTTCTGAATCAATGTAGAGCATATTGACTTTGACTTCGTTAGCCGCGCCACCATGAATCAAAGCCTCGTTCAGCGACTTATAACTTTCGCGCCAATCCGTGTACTTACCCACGACGCCAATGGTGACTTCGCCCTTGGGCTTGCGAAGCTTGGCGACCATCGCTTCCCATTTGGAAAGATCAGGACGCCCGGTCCAGATTCCCAATTTTTCAACGATTTTTTCATCCAAGCCTTCTTTATGAAAATAAAGAGGGACTTCGTAAATACTCGCCACGTCCACGGCACTGAAAACCTGTTCGCCAGGAAGATTACAGAACAACCCGATCTTGTCCTTCACGTCCTTAGGCAGCGCTCGATCTGAGCGACAAAGCAAAATGTCAGGCTGAATCCCGATTTCCCGAAGTTCCCTGACTGAATGTTGAGTTGGCTTAGTCTTGAGCTCAGCGGCCGCTGAAATATAAGGCACCAAGGTGACGTGAACAAACATCACGTTGTCGCCCCCTTGCTCGACCTTCAGCTGGCGAATGGCCTCCAGAAACGGAAGGCTTTCGATATCCCCGACCGTTCCACCGACTTCAACAATGGCAAGATCGGCCTCTTGAACCGCATCAAAGATGTGGCGCTTAATCTCGTCAGTAATATGGGGAATGACCTGAACGGTTTTGCCCAAATAACCACCGGCGCGTTCGCGGCGAATGACGGTGTCGTAAATACGGCCCGTCGTAAAACTGTTTTTGCGGGTAAAGCGCGCGTCTTGAACAAAACGCGAGTAATGCCCCAGATCGAGATCGGTTTCAGCGCCGTCGTCTAGGACAAAAACTTCGCCATGTTGAAACGGGCTCATCGTACCGGGGTCAACATTAAGGTACGGGTCCATTTTGACCATCGTGACCTTGATGTTGCGGTTTTCCATCAACATGCCGATCGAAGCAGCGGCTATGCCTTTTCCGATACTTGAGAGCACACCACCCGTGACAAAAATGAACTTTTTCTGCTTCGCCATGAACGGCAGTTTAACCGGCCAGGGGATCAAAGCAAAGGGGGTTAAGCCAGAAGTTTTCTAACTTTTTCAAGATCCTCGGGAGTATCCACGCCCACTGAAATAAAGTTGACTTCCGCGATTCCAATGGGGATTCCTGCCTCAAGGGCGCGCAACTGTTCTAGAATTTCACCTTTCTCAAACGCGGACGGCGCCAAGGAGCGAAATTTCATGAGGGTAGCGCGATCATAGACGTAAAGTCCGACATGGCGCATACAGGCAAACTTTTCGCCCGCAGAGGGTTCGGCACCCCGACTGTAAGGAATGGGGAGCCTCGAAAAATAAATCGACCGCCCCAGGCTATCCGAGATGACTTTGACCACGGATGAATCATGGAGTTCACGTCGATCTCTCAGTGGAGTCATCGCGGTCCCCATCGGAAACCGACCTGACTTGACTAAATCAACGGCTTTTTCAATGGCCAGTGGGTCCATCATGGGCTCATCACCCTGGATATTTACATAGATATCCGCAGGGATCTGATCGGCGACAGCTCCAACGCGATCCGTGCCACTCTGAAGGTCACTCGAGGTCATCACAGCCTCACCGCCAAAACTCCGCACAACGGTCGCCACCCGCTCGTCATCCGTAGCCACGACGACTCGATCCAACCCTCGCGCTGCCTTGGCCCTTTCGTAAACCCACTGAATCATCGGTTTACCATGAATGAGCGCGAGCGGTTTGCCAGGGAGCCGCACAGAGGCGTAGCGAGCAGGAATGACAGCTAATACTGAGGACATAGAGCGACCTTTCTTATGAATCGAAACAACACGTTTAGTGATGACAATGCGGACATGGAGCCCCTTCGCCGGATTTAGCCATCATCAGCGATGATGCGCGGACACCAAGCGCCAGTACTCCCGCCGAGATCAGCAAGAGTGCACACAACCGAGGAACTCGCTGAGCAACAGGCCGAAGCACCCGATCCACTAACCACGGAGCAAAACTCAACGCCGGGACAGTGCCCAACCAAAAAGCAAAAAGGAAAACCACCCCGGCTAAAGCACTGCGAGTCGCAACCGCCCCCAGCACAAAGCCGTGTAACCACCCGCAGGGCAAAAGCGCGGATAAAAGCCCGACCGACAAAGGCTGCCCCCCCGCCTTTTTAAAAAGCACCGAAATCACCCTGTTCGGAAGCGCAAAAAGATGCGCGCCCTTTCCGCGCCACACATGAACACCCAAGGAAATAAAACCGGCAGCCAAAAAAACCGTGGCGACCCACGAGACCACGCTCATTTCATTGCCCGAAAGCACCGCTTGCCCCAGGCTCCCCGCCAAGGCCCCCAAACTCAAATACCCGATCAGCCTACCGAGATGATACTGCACCACCGCACCGGAACTCCGCCCCACCGAAATTGCCAGACCACCGCACATACCAACGCAATGCCCGCTTCCGAGCAAACTCGCGCCCACCACGGCAAACGGGATGGCATTCATCCAATCATTTGCGTGGCTAATTGAAAGGACCGACAAGTTTAACCTCCCGGATGATTTCGGCACCACTGCCATCTTTTCGATCAAAGGCCACTTGAATTGGCACCGCCAGTTTACCCATCTTAAGTAGAATTTTTGGAAACCGCACGAAAATATCCATACGATAATTCGCCCCCGCGTCCAACCGAGGTGGACTCGGCGCCATAATCATCTCGGCGCCCTGGGAACGGAGCGTCTCAGGCAACGCAATACGAGGCTGCATCGAAGCGAAGGACTGATTTCTCAAATCAACCCTGAAATGATTGACCACCCAAGCCGATCCGCCTGGACCCACGATCTCTTGGTAGGGGGCCTCAATACCCCGAATAAAATCGGCCGAAATATCCTGACGCCCCCGGAGGGTGACCACCAACCCCGCCACCAGAATCGTAATAATGACCAAATAAAACATCGGACGAGGGCGAAAAACTGAGAATGCCTTTTTAGTTTTTCCGGCTAAAGCATCGTATCGAATTAAACCCCGAGGCTTATTAAAACGAGTCATCACCGCATCGCAAGCATCCATGCAAGCCGTACACGCGATACACTCCAACTGGGTCCCCCGGCGAATATCGATGCCGGTAGGACAAACGCCCACGCAACGATAACAACTAATACAATCGCCCTGATTTTTTAAATCCGTCACCGAAGACTTACGAGGCTCGCCTCGACTGGTGTCGTAGTACACCACCATCGACTCATCATCCATGAGTACGGATTGGAAGCGCGCATAAGGACATACCACCACGCAAAACTGCTCGCGGAACCACCCAAAATCAAAAAGACTAAAACTCGTCACAAACCCCATGACCAAAAAACTCGCGGGATATTCGGACGGGGAGGACCGAAGCATCTGCCCGATCTGTTGAGGACCAACGAAGTAAGCTAAAAAACTATGGCTAATGACTAAAGAAATCGCGCCAAAAATCAGCCACTTCAGGCCTTTCAGTAGAATTTTATGTAGGGTCCAATTCCCCTGATCGAGCTTTTTACGATCCCGCCAATCTCCTTCGATCCAGCGTTCAATTTTTCTAAACACAGAATCAACAAATACGGTCTGGGGGCAGGCCCAACCACACCAAACTCTACCCCAGACCGCGGTAACAAAAGCCCAACTAAAGACGATGCCCCCGAAAATGAAAAACAACATCGGAGCGTCATGAGCCCAAAACATCAGACCTAAAATTGAAAAACGACGTCCGGCAATATCCAAGAGAATCGCAGGTTTTCCAGCCACTTTAAGCCAGGGCAAGGCAAGAAATAACAGGATCAATCCCGTACTTACTCCACTTCGAAGGGACCGAAACTTTCCAGCCACATCTTGCGGATAAAGATAAACCCGATGACCTTCTTGATCCGTCGTCGCTAAATGATCTGAGGGGAGCTCATTGATATTCATTCGATGATCACTTTTTCACCCTGCGGGGCTTTGGGATTCGGAGGATTTGTTCCGCGAAGCGAACGAATATACCCTGCGACCGAGTAAATCTCGTCCGGTTTAAGCAGCGGCCCCCACGGCGGCATCCCCTTGTCCGCCACCCCGGTAGTGATCGTTTTAACGATATCGGTCAGCTGACCTCCATGAATCCAATAATCATCCGTCAGATTCGGACCAATGTTTCCCTGCCCTTGAGGACCATGACAAGGAAGGCATTTACCCTGAAATATCTGTTGTCCCAAAGCACGATGCTCCGGCTGCTTGATATAAGTCTTGAGTTCGTCTTCAGTCATGGCTTTTGCGCTACTCCCCACCGCCGCCTTTTTTTGCTCAATGCTTCGCATGTCAGCGGCGTATTCCTGAACCAACGATGGTCCTGTGCCAAGGCTGTAATAGGCGAAATACCCTGCCGCAAAAATAATGGAGCCGTATAGGATACCTAACCACCAACGAGGAAGAAAATTATCATGCTCCTCAATGCCATCGTAATCGGTCATGATTCATCCACTCCTTGCTCCCTCAGCGGAGCGGCGGACATCTCGGCGTAAAAAGCGGAGCTTCCCTTTCGAAAAACCCAACCCACCGCACCTAAAAAAACCGTTAAGAAAAGAAAAAGCCCCAAGCAAGTCAACCAGGGAAACGGAAACTTAGAAACGACTTCCGCCATCATTTGATGCCACCCTTCTTAAAGTCAGCGCCGAGCCTTTGGAGATAGGAAATCAGAGGAATAATTTCCTTATCTTCTATACCAGCAGGAGCGCCTTGAATTTTAAGTCCGTTAGCAATTTGCTGGGCTTCCGCCTGTCCATCGGCCACCGCGTGCTCCAATTCTGCATCCGTATAAGGAACCCCCAACTGTTTCATGACTTGAAGCTTTTTAGGAAAAATCGCAAAATCTGTTTTGTCGCTAAACAGCCATGGGTAAACCGGCATAATCGATCCGGCAGTCACATCCCGGGGATCCATCATGTGGCGATAATGCCATAGATCCGGATATTTTCCACCCACGCGAGCCAAGTCAGGACCGGTTCGCTTGGAGCCCCACTGAAACGGATGATCGTACACCGACTCCTCCGATCGAGAATAAGCGCCAAAGCGTAAAGTTTCTGCAACCAGCGGCCGAATCATTTGCGAGTGACAAAGATAGCAACCCTCGCGAACATAGATATCCCGGCCATGAAGCTGAAGTGCCGAGTAGGGTTTGATATTAGGGTGCGCTTCAACCAATTCCCCGATCAAGAAGGTGGGCACGATCTCAATCAAGCTACCAATGGCCACCGCCACCGTCGCAAGAACCGTGAAGACGTAAGGCAAGCCTTCCAGCTTGCGATGCACGCCATCACCAAGTTCAGCAAGCTTAGGCGTACGAAAAGCGAGCGCCGAAACAACGTCAGGCCCGGTACTTTTGGGCGCCAAACGGATGGTTTTGAAAATATTATAAAGCATGGTGAGAAAACCCGTAAAGTACATCATCCCACCGCAAGCACGAACCCAGTAAAGCGGCACAATCTTCGTGACGGTTTCGATAAAATCCGGATACACAAGATGGCCAGATGAATCCATTGCCCGAAGCATCAACCCTTGGGTAATCCCAGCGGCCCACATCGACAAGTAATACATCAGGATGCCAATCGTACCGATCCAGAAGTGGATATTGGCCAAACGCCTACTGAAAAGCTCGGTTTTCCAGAGTTTTGGAACTAAATAGTAAATCATGGCAAAAGACAGGAAACCATTCCAACCTAAAGTACCGCCATGGACATGACCAATAATCCAATCAGTATAATGGGCCAGGCCATTGACCGACTTAATCGCAAGCAGCGGCCCTTCGAACGTTGTCATCCCGTAAAACGTAATAGCCGTAACGAACATTTTGAGTATCGGATCAGCTCGCACCTTGTCCCAAGCACCACGAAGCGTGAGCAAGCCATTGATCATCCCACCCCAACTCGGTGCCCAGAGCATGACTGAAAAAACCATCCCCAAAGTCTGAGCCCACTCAGGAAGAGCGGTATAAAGCAGGTGATGGGGACCCGCCCAAATGTAAATAAAAACCAAGGACCAAAAATGCACAATGGACAGTCGATAGCTGTATATGGGTCGATTGGCCGCCTTCGGCAAGAAATAATACATCAGACCCAAAAATGGCGTGGTCAAAAAGAAAGCCACGGCGTTGTGGCCATACCACCATTGAACCAAGGCATCCTGCGCACCGGCATAAATGGGGTAACTCTTCCAAAAGCTGACCGGAAGATTGATCGTATTGATCACATGCAAAAGCGCAACGGTGACAATCGTGGCGATATAAAACCAAATCGCCACATACATATGCTTTTCGCGTCGTTTGGCAATAGTACCAAAGAAATTGACTGCAAAAACCAGCCAAATGACCGTGACCATAAGACTTATCGGCCACTCCAGCTCCGCATACTCCTTGCCCACGGTCAATCCGAGCGGCAAAGTAATCGCCGCCGAAACGATAATGAGCTGCCAACCCCAAAAATGAAGCTTACTTAAAAGATCCGAAAACATCCGGGTTTTCAATAAGCGCTGGGTTGAGTAATAGATCCCGGCAAAAATCGCATTACCCGCAAAGGCAAAAATAGCAGCATTAGTATGCAAAGGCCTCAGACGGCCGAAGGTCGTCCAGGGAATCCCGAGGTTAACGCGCCAATCCGCCAATTCAAGCGCGATAACAATGCCGACCAAAAATGCGACCAAACCAAAAACCAAAGTCGCTAAAATAAATTTTTTGACGATCTCGTCGTCATATGAAAACTTTTCCATCACTTCGGACTGAGAGCCCAAGGCTTTTGCACTGATATTCATGAATGCTGACTCCTGATGTTTCTCATTCTTCTTCCTCAAGTAAAACTCGATGCGCCGGGGTTTCCAAGTCTTCGAATTGTCCACTGGATGCCATCCAAATAAACCCGGCCACAAAACTTCCCCCTAGCAATAACGCAATTGGGAGCAAAATATGAACTACATTCATGGCGACTCTTCCTTTAACGCTTCACGCAAGCTTCGAGTTCCCCAAGTCGCCGAAGCAAAAACGGCAAATGCACTGATCGGCATCAAGACGGCCGCAAAAAGGGGACTCACTTTTCCAGTGGCTGCTGCCGAGATCACTCCCATGTTGTATATCAACGAAATGAAAAAATTACGACGGACCACTTTCATGGTTTCCCGTGCGATGCGCACCACTTGTGGGACACGGATCAGACCCGGCCTCGAAAGATAGACATCCGCAGCCCGAATGCTCGCCTCCAATCCGCCGTGAACTGCCATACTCACGAACGCAGAGGCCAAGGCCACCGCATCATTAGCCCCATCACCCACCATCAATGACTGTGACTCGCCCCCGACCACCGCTTTTTTCCGCTCCGGTGTCGCCCCAGAAAAGGCAAAAGAAGAATCCACACCCAATCGACGAGCCACCTGCGCTACAGCTTGAGCCGAATCACCGGACAAAATCGCTAGCTTTAATCCTAGCGATCTCATTTCGTCGATCGCCCGACCCGTATCCTGGCGAAGTGGATCCCCCAAGGAGGCGGTACCTAACAAGTCCAAGCCCCCCCAAAGAGAGACGCGGGTTTCAGGATCGTTTGAATGTGCTCCCAAACCTACCGCCCCCCCGCGGACGTCCGCCGCTCCCAACCGATAACTTTGACCAGAAACAACCCCCGAAACCCCTTCTCCCATGCGCTCGATAAAATTCGAAACCTCCGGCAAATCTGCACCGAGCAAAGGTTTAAAATGCCTCATCAAAGCCTGCGCAATCGGATGTACGGAACGTGACTCCAGCGCGACAATGACTTCTGCTATCTCTGCCTCGGGCCGCTCAGATTGCCAAGTCAAAACACTGAAGCGCCCCTCAGTCAAAGTGCCGGTCTTATCTAAAAATACAGTCTTGATACGACTGAGACGCTCTAACACGTCCGCTCCTTTGATCAAGACTCCGCCACGCGCACAGCGCCCCAATGAAACCGCAAAGGTCAGGGGAGTCGCCAAAGCAAAAGCACAAGGGCAAGTCACCAGCGCTACTGCGAGCGCGCGGCTCAAAGCCTCTTCCCAACCGCCTGACCATCCCGCCACAAAAACCAAAGGTAACAACAAAAGGGTCAAAGCAATAAAACCCTGGGAAACCCGGTCTGAAAAGGCCACAATCGGCGCCCTTTTTTGAAGACTGGCTTCCATGGACTCGAAAATTTTTCCAACGCGCGTTTCCCGTCCCGACCGAGACACGCGAATGACCAACGGGGATTGTAAATTCAGGGTACCCGCAAATATCCCCATCCCGACGTCGACACGCTCCGGACGGGCCTCCCCAGTTAAAAGCGAGGCATTAATGGCACTCCGCCCTTCAAGCACCTCGCCGTCCACAGGAATACACTCCCCGGCCCATACCTCGACCGTGTCGCCCTCAACAAGATCCTCAACCCGCACCCTGCCACCCCCCTGAGAAGACCTTAACCTTGCTAACGAGGGAATCAGAAAATGAGCGAGGCTCGAGGCATTCAACGAGGACAGCTGTACCCTCCTCAGGAAATAGCGACTGGCTAATAGCAAAAAGACTAAGCTCGCCACAGAGTCAAAATAAATTCTTTTGTCGCCCCGAAAAAGGTTCACCACACTCACGGCATACGAAACACCCACGCCCACCGCAATCGGAACATCGATTGAAAGCTGCCTCATTCGAAGGGCCGCCCAGGACGACCGATAAAAAGGCTGAGCGCAATAGAAAATCACCGGCAAACACAACAAAAAACTCGCCCAGCGGAACTCCTGAGCAAGGCGGCCATCAGCGCCGGCATAAAGTGAAATCGCTAAAATCATCAAATTGCCCGCGGCCGCCCCGGCAATCCCTAATTGAATCAAAAGACGACGATCCTCTTTTTTTCGAAGTACCTCAGCTTCAGAAGTTTTGATCGGATGAGCTCGGTAGCCGAGCTTAAGAAACTCCTCAGCCGCAGCCCCGTAGAAACCCCCGCCAGTACCAAGCCGCACAGTCGCTACCGCACTCGAAAGATCCAGCCGAACGGACTCAACGCCCGGAACGAGGCGTGGCAACTTTTCAACTAACCAAACACACGCCGCGCAATGAACCCCCTCCAAATAAAAACGCATAGCGCCATCTTTTTCATAGAGAGCGCGTGTTTCAACCTGATCCAAATAATCATAGACGCTCGGCTCCAACTCCCCGATGGGACGAAAAGACGATCCCGTTTGGGACCGAATGTCATAATAGCGAGAAAGACCGGCGCCTTGTAGAATTTTGTAAACAGTTTCACACCCCGCACAGCAAAACTGTGAACGCATTCGAGAAGGGACCCCTGTAGAACAATGCAGACAACGCCGCGATTCAAGCACGGCCGAAGTGGAACCTACCGACTCGCTTGAAATCATTATATTCCCTCATAATATTCCCTCATATTCCCACCAGTAAAAGTTGCTGTTTTAACGCGCCTATGAGAGGTTTCATAACAAATATTGGGGATTTATGAACGCAAAAAAGGGAAGAATTGTCATTATCGATGATGATCATGAGATGCGGTCACTGCTCGAAGATTTTTTAAGCAGCGCGGGCTATCAAGTGACCAGTTTTCCATTGGCTACCGAAGCACTTCAAGCCCTCAGTCCTGACGGACGCCTATCGGCGTCAGCGTTGGAAGGAGAAATTGACGTCATTATCTCGGACATAAAAATGCCGCAAATGGACGGCCTCGAATTTACCTCACGGGTGCGTTCCCTCCGACCCGAAATCCCCACCATTCTGATCACAGCTTTTGGGAGTATCGAGACCGCAATCGAGGCTATGAAGCGGGGAGCTTTCCACTATGTGGTCAAGCCATTTAAGCTCTCCGAAATGGGCGTAAATGTTGAGAGGGCCCTCGAACATCGCAGGCTTCAAAGAGACAATATGGTTCTACGAAAGGAAATCAAAAAGACCTACAGCTTGGGTAGAACAGGTGACGTCATCGGCAGAAGTCCTGCCATGCGCCAGGTCTTCGACCTCGTCGCGCGAGTTTCACAGGCTACGGCAAATATTCTCATTACGGGCGAAAGCGGCACGGGAAAGGAAATTATCGCTCGCGCGATTCACAACACCGGGCCGCGCGCGACTAAACCTTTTGTAGCCATTAACTGTACGGCCATTCCAGAAACCCTGCTTGAAAGCGAGCTTTTTGGTCATGCTAAAGGATCATTCACCGGCGCAATTCAACGCAAACGAGGACTATTTGAGGAAGCCCATGGCGGCACGCTCTTTCTCGACGAAATCGGAGATATGGATGTATCCCTTCAATCGAAGCTTTTACGGGTAATTCAGGAGAAAAAGGTTCGGGCAGTGGGAGATAACGTCTCTCACGATGTGGACGTCCGGATCATTGCCGCAACCCATAAAGACATCAAATCAGCCATGAAAGACGGTCGTTTTCGAGACGATCTCTATTATCGACTCAGTGTGATTCCCATTGTGATCCCCCCCCTGCGTCACCGACCCGAGGATATTCCGGCATTGGCTGAGCATTTTTTACGCAAATCCGCGGCGGCCAACAATGTGGCTGTTCACGGCTTTACCAAGCGTGCCATGGCCAAACTCCTGGGTCGTCGCTGGGAAGGGAATGTTCGGGAACTCGAAAACCTCATCGAACGGACGACGGTGCTTTGTCCGAACCCCTTAATCGACGAGTCTGACATTCCAGCCCCGGATACTTCCAATGCCGAGCAATTTTTTGTAGGATCCACGCAGGATTCCCCCTCCATCGATCAGCTCGAGGAGCGATATATCCGCCTTGTCCTTGAAAAAACCGGCGGCCGTAAGGATAAGGCCTCGCAGATTCTGGGCGTGAATCGACGAACGCTTTATCGAAAACTCAAGCAATATGGCTTATCGGATGGAACGGGCGAGGAGCATTTCGAGGAAGATTCGCACAACCACGACCCTCAAGATCACCACGAACACTAATCAACCGGTCATTTCGAGTTCCTCACCACCCAAACAGGACAGTGCGCCTCGCGCACCACTTGGCGAGCAATACTTCCCAAAAATGCTGACGTAAGCCGTCCACTTTGAGCAGCTAACGCAATCATTCCCATTTTTTTATTTCGAGCCATTTCTAAAATTTCGCTCGCAACACTCGACACTTCTGAACTGAAAACAGCCTCTGCATCGACGTCCTCGGTTTTGGCTCGATCCACCCATTGCGCAGCCCGATCGCGCTTTTCTTTTTCTTCTCGCTGAAGAAAATCCCCCACCGGCATCCATCCGGGCCCGCCCATATAAACGCCGCCCTGTAACACGGGATCGATGGGTTGACGGACTGCGTGAAATAAAACCAGACGAGCGCCCAGCTGTTTTGCAAGCCTCAACACCAGCGCAAACACCTTATCAGAGCCAGGGCTAAAATCAGTCGAAAACAATATGCTATCGATCGGATTGAGTTCGACCTCTGGACCTACGGTCAGTAAAGGGATTTTGGCATCCAGCAAAAGAGTTTCCGTAAAACTTCCTAAAAACAGACGACTCAACCCCTTGCGAGCGTGGGTTCCGACAGCGATCAAGTCTGCCTTGGTCTTTACGGCATACTGAAGAAGCGCCCGAACAGAGTGCCGATGAGAAGCAGTCCGTCCGAACAAAACCACGGGCTTGGAAAGCTCAGAAAATTCAGCACCCGCCAAAACTACTTTCAGCGCTTTTTCGGCCAACGGCCCATACTCTTTGAGCCAAGGGTCGGTAAAATTGATAGGTAAGTTGAACTCGGCGGGCCCCAGCACATAGACAGGCGCAACTCGCGCTCCGGTTTTTTTGGAAATCTGTTTTAAAAGATGAATCAAAGAAGATCGCGTCACGCTCTCCCCTTCAAAAGCATCCAAGGCCCAAACAATTCGCCGCAAACCTTTTCTTTCAGCCATAAGTTTTTCCCTGCAAAAATTTTATCCGATTTTACTATTGATGTAACGTCCTATTCCTAGCGAGGTGCAAAAGAACCTTCGAAATGACCGAACACAAATACGGATGCGTGATTGTCAAACACCATAAAAGAGCACTATAAACATGAGTTGCAACATCATAAGGGAGCGAATGGATCATGAAGGTTTGGCGTGGCGGGTGGTTTTTGGGAGGTTTACTAATTATGCAGGGGGCTCAAGCCTCTCAGAAACCACACCAGAACGTGGTGATGATAGACCTCTATCAGGCACTCGCGGAGCTTGTGACTGACCTGAGTAGCGATCAGCGTTTTTTGAACCCAGCTCATCAAGCAAGAATTGAAAAAAACACGAAGAAAATCGTACTTTTTGCGCATAATCTAAAAAACTCGGAGTCAGGTGCGGCAGATCAGGATCCTACCATCCAAATCGTGGGTGAGCTTTTTGCTGACGAAGCCAAGCGCGCCTATCAATCCTTAAAATGGGGACATAAAATCTACGCGCGCGAACTCCTGCGGGGCATGACCCATTATTGCATCGCCTGTCACACGCGGACAGATCGGGGTGCCCGGTTTTCGGAACTCTCGATCAAACCGACCATCAACAACCTGCGACCAGCGGAGCTGGGAGAGTTTTATGCCGCAACCCGGCAATTCGACCGCGCCCTGACGGAACTTCAAAAAGTAATCGAATCTGGCGAAACTCATAACATCCGCCCCAACGAGTGGAACAACGCAGTTCGACAGGCGCTAGCGATCGCCGTACGAGTCAAGCGTAGTCCTGAATTAGCGCTCAAGTTGGTTGAACAGGCCCTACAAGTCAAATCCAGCCCTTTCTTCTTTAAACAAGACGCTCAGGCTTGGCGTCTTTCCATCCAAGAATGGACCCAAGAACCCAAGCGACAGCCCCTAGACGAAGAAGGCTTGCATACCGAAGCCATTCGCCTTTTAACAAAAGCACACGAAACCCAAAAATATCCAGCCGATCGTACAGCAGATATTTTTTACTTGCGCGCGTCCTCAGTGGTTCATGATCTTCTTCAAAAAGGCCCTCAGAGTAAATACGCCGCCGAGGCCTATTTGATGGCCGGCATCTGTTATGATGTCTTGCGTCCCTTTGGCTTGGGTGAGCTGCACGAAATTTACTTCGAAGCCTGTATTCGGCGAGCATCCCATTCACCCTTGGCTGAAACTTGTTACCATCACTTACAAGAAAGTGTTTTTGAGGGCTTCACGGGAAGCGCTGGTACCGACATTCCAGAAGATGTTCGTCAAAAGCTCAAACTCCTGGAAGCACTTGCGACCCCGCTTCCGATTACCAACACCGAAAAACCCTAAAGGCTTAGACAATGATATCCATCTCAGGTCGCCAATACCCATTCCACTGTTTCATTCTCACCTTCGGTCGAGGCGAGGGCAGCACCACGCCCCCTTCTGGAGGAGCGGCCGAATGGGGGTACTCAACAAAAGCGTAGGTCAATCGGGTTTTTTGCCCGTAATCTCCCAATTCTAAATTGGTACACTCGTTCCAGCTTCCCTCATTAAAGTACTCTTTACCCTCTCGGTATTGGCGATAACGTAAAATGTGAGTATGACCAAAGACGACGGTATTCACGGACTCATTTTCTTCGAGGATCTTGATCGCGATCTTGTCATAGCTGGGATAAAATGAAATTTCCTTAAGTAGCCCCAAGGTTGTCCGAACCGCCTGACGGATTTGATAGCGTCGCCGCAACAAGATGGTATCGATAATAAATTTCAAAGTTCTAAGAGTGGCCTGAAGACCCCAGATCATGTCATGAATGACCATCCACCGCATAAACGCATTAAAGGGGCGGACCTTGTCCAAATGCGGTCGGTCCTGTTTAAGGCGCGGCATCACCACGGCCACATAGAGAGAACCCCAGGGCAAGTTCAGAACCGGCTCGGGCAACCCGCGCGTAATAAAGGGCCGTCGCATATCGATTGCCGCAAAACGCTCATATTGCTGCCCGTGCTCCACATGAACCCCGTCAAAAGCATAAGCCACCTCATGAAACACGACTTCGGCACCGCACGCCTCCGAAAACGCACGGCGTGCCCCCATGAACAACATGCCCGCATCGTGATTTCCGATGACATACGAAATCGAATGACCGGGGGCCGCCGCAAAGCGCCGAAGAGCCAAAAAAAACTCCGAATGTCCCGCTACAATTTTTTCCACCCCTCGAACCACACTTCGCTCGGTGATCAAATGGGTGTGCACACCAAAAGTATCGATCTGCAGGAGGTTGAGAATGTCCCCATTCAAAATCAACTCCACCTCAGCGCTTGCGTAATCGCCTAAGCGATGAAAACTGAGAAATTCGGAAAACTCGCGGTCATAGATAAAGTCTTCAAGAATATTTTGCGTCCCATCTCGAAAATACCGGCCCTTTCCGAGGTGAAAATCGCTCACGATCAACTTGTATCGTAATTGACCTTCAGACACGCTCAGCCGTCCTTCTTGACTCGCGCAACAGTCACACTATTGCGGGTGGATTTTTTAACGTCGTACATCGCGCGATCAGCGGCTTCAATCAATTCCTTTTTGGACGACGCATGCTCTGGAAATAATGCGACTCCGATCGAAACGGTAAAATGGAGATTAAGGTCCTCATCCGCAATAAAAGCATGGCCCTCAACGTTGGCCCTGATCCGCTCGGCCACGGCTCTAGCGGTACTGAGATCGCAGTTGGATAAAACGGCGACAAACTCGTCACCGCCATAGCGAAAGACGGTGTCTTTTTCACGAACCAAACGCTTGAGCTGTTCGCCTAACTCGTTCAAAAGTTTCGTACCAACCAAGTGACCATGGTTATCATTCACATTTTTAAATTTGTCCGCGTCGATAAAAAGAACCGCGAACGGTTTTCCGGTCGTTTCGTTCTGAGTAATCTCGCGATCCAAAATAAAATGCAGATAGCGGGTATTATAAAGCCCCGTGGCATCGTCCAAGTAGACCAACTGCTGAACACCCTGATATTCTTCGATGTTTCGGCCCGTCACCTCAATTTGGGCCCGCAGCAAACGGAGACGTCCCTCGAATGCCTCCATCGGCAAGGGCCGCACCGGAGATAAGCACACGCAAAAATAGTCGCCCGGGCCCGCACACTTAAACCGAAAAACAAACATTCCGGGGGTAAGCGGACCTCTTTCGACAAATCGATAATAGTCGCCGCTCTCAGCCATGCGGGGTAGAGGACTAGAGGCATGAAGCGCGATTTCGAGAACTTCTTCCATCGCTCGATCGCGAATACCGTCACGCGAATAAAAGTCAATCCGTTCTGACTGGCCGCGGTCCTTCAGTATGTAAATAGCCGCATGCCCGCACTTAAGTTCACGGGCTAGGTAACTTTGAACATTGGCCAAAATACGAGGTTGTTCCAAAGAGGCCGAAATCATTTGGCAGCTATTGAGCAGATTCAGAAACTGCGAGACTCCCGCATCGCTTCCAAAAACCGTTTTTCGATCTAGACCCCGTTTTACGCCGAGCTGAAAGGCCTCAATGCCAAAAGGTTTTTTGAGATAATCATCGGCCCCCATTCGAATGGTGGCCACGGCTTGTTCAATCGTCGCGTTCTCTGAAATCAGAATCACGCTCGTGACCGGACTCATTTGCTTGACCTGCTCCAATAAATCCAACGCACTTGCCCCACTCAGTGACGAAACGTCCGCAACCACGAGCTGATAATTAGCCCGGGCGACCCACTCTGAAACAGCATCAAGCCGACTCAAGACATCGAGCCGACACTCAGCAACCTCTCGAATCAGGTCGCTATAAAGCTCAGTCTGATTGGGATCCTCCTCAACAAGAAGGATGTGATAAGTTTCCGAGGGATTGGGCATCTGAAAGTCATTTTAACACACGACTCGCCAAAGACGCGGACGGCAAAATTTGCCGGGATCCGCCTTAGGCCGCGTCCTTCCCGCTTGCTTCATCCTCAGCAAGCGCAGCCGCCAACTGGGCCGCCTCCGCCGGGTTATCCAAAAGTCCGCCGGCCACTCGTACGACCTGAGCGGCTTTGGAAAGGCGTTCGCGCAGTTTTTGAGAGTTTTCTTTTTCTCGCGCGTGTTGATCCTGCAATAAATCCATATTGAACTCGAGTAAATCGAGCTTGCGCTTCAATTCGATAATCTTGTTTTCACGGGCGGAGAGCAGCGCCTCAGCATCCTTTTTGGCGATTTCGAGTCGGTTTTCCAGATCCTTCTCGCGGACACGAATTTTTCGAATATCCGAGCGAACACGTTCCTTCAAGTGTTCCATTTCGTCGGTAGCCTCACGTACCTGGGAATCCATGATTCGTGCCTTATCCGTTTTGGCCTTCAACTGAAAGCGAAGCTCTGCGAGTTCGCCCTGCAAACCATCGAGCGCGTGGTTTTTTTCGGATTCAAACTGCTCTAACTTTTGTTTTTGCCCCTGCGAAATATGAGTGAGTTCGATGTTTTTGGCCCGCTCCTCTCGAAAAGCCTGTTCGATCGACCTCATTTGGTCTTGGGTGGCCTGGAGCTGATTGGATAACACCCCGACGTCTTGCTCTCGGAGCAATAAATATTTTTTGAGCGTTTCAATATCAGGAGAATGAGCCGCTCCCCCCGGCACCACTGCATCTCCCAGCGGTTGGGCAAAAACAGCCGCGGCATGGGGATGCCCCTGACTAGATTCGTATAAATAGGGCATTTGTTCAGCCGCATCAGCATCATTGCCCTGCTGGCCCAAGTCACCGAGTGGGGGTTGTGGGGGTTCAGGTTCAGACGGCAATTCAATATCTCCAAATTCGAGCATCGGAAGACTAGGCAGCTCGACCTGCGAAGGCTCTAAAACCAGCGATGGGGCATCCAGAGAGAGAGGTTCAGGCGCTGAAGACTCGGGTGCTAAAGACTCGGCTGTAGGAAGATCAAACTCCGGGGCTTCCAGTCGAATACTGGTGTCTGTTTCTGGCTGAACCGCCTGACCGCCAAGAACACTGGAAACCTCTTCAAGCACGAGCTCGTGGGTGTGCCCAACGGCAGTCGGAATACTTGGACTAGAAAATTCAACCTGGGGAGGCGCTTCGGTGCCAAAAACCGCGCGAATCGTTTGATTCAACATATTAGCGTCAAAAGGCCACTTTAAATAAGCATTGGCTCCCTGAGCAGTAGCTTGATGGCGGACAAACTCAGCATCACCCCAAACTTGGGAAGTGATAATGAAGGGCAAATCCGATTGAAGCGGATCCGCTTTAAGCTGGGTCACAAACTTCAAGCCGTTTTCGTTATCCTTGTTGATCGAATCCTCGCGATGAACCACGGCCAAGTCAATGCTGTTGCCATGCAAAGAAAGCATGAGGCCAGCTTCTTCCGCATTGGCAGGCAAAATCACCGCATAGCCATGAGCCTGTAGGATCTGCACCAAACTATTTTTGGCATCGACATGCGGGTTTAATAGAAGGACCTTCATCACGCTACTCATCGGCCGGTTCCGGATTTAAGTTGACATATATCTGCGTCAAAACTTTGACCTCACTCACGTATGAATCGAATCAGTGACATAAGTCGGACTAAAGCCCGTTCCGCGAATATCCGCCTCCAAATTTTCAGCCCGTGTATTGCCCGAAAGCACAAGCAAGCTATCAATGGCGGCACCCTGAGCGCCCTTGACATCGGTCATGAGATTATCCCCCACCATGAGAATCTCTGAGAGCCTGAGATCAGGGATTTCAGACCGAGCTTTCGCCAAAGCAAAATCAAAGAAATCGCGCTCGGGTTTTCCAAAATAACGAAAAGAACGCCCGATGATAAACTCAATAAGTTGAGCTAAAGCCGCCGGACCGACCGCTACTTCGTCCGCCCCGCCAAAAAAAACGAGATCAGGATTTGGGCAGAAAAGCAGAATTTCTGGTCGTCTTCGCAAAAAATTGACCGCGCGATTGATCGGTTCATTCCATTCAAAAATCGAATCCATCACCGCAAATGCCACTATGGCCTCAGCGGGCACGGCCTCCATCTTATCCACCCGGATGGGAATAAACCCCGCCTCGCGCAGATAGTACTCACATTTCTCCTGTCCCACGTAAATAATCACGCCAGTCCCTCGGCCCGATGGCAGCAAAGATCCAGATTGAAGCGTGGCTGTCAAAAGCATCCCCGAGGAAACAACCTGACTCACCCGCATCAATGAGCCCGCAGTGGGATGTTGATATTTAGCCGCCAGCTCAGTAGGAGAGGCCGATGCGCTGTTAGTCAGCAACCAAAAAGGTTTTTTTTCATCGCACATCCGCAAAAGCACATCTTCAGTGCCAGGGATAAACCCATGAGGACTTCTGAGGACGCCAAACGCGTCGAAAAAAATCGCACGATAACGCTCGGTGATTTTTTTGAAAGAAACGATGGGTGGAAGGGGATTCATCATTGAGGATTCTCGTCGCGGTCGCTCAAAACAGCAAGCCCAATGGGGGGATCGATCGTTGCTATTCTAGGCTTTTCGGGTTTATCCTCATAAACATGTTCAACGACGAATTCATCAAAGAAATCCCCAAGACCGACCTGCATGTTCACCTGGACGGATCGCTCCGCCTTTCGACGCTCATCGAACTCGCTAAAAAAGATGGCATCAAGCTCCCCTCTTACACCGAGGAGGGCTTGAAGGAGCTCGTCTTCAAAGACGTCTATAAAGACTTGGGCGAGTACCTTCACGGGTTCATGTATACTTGCGCGGTCCTGCGAAACCTCGAAAACCTGGAACGCTGCGCATATGAGCTTGCGATAGACAACCAGCAAGAGGGGGTGCGTTACATTGAGCCGAGATTCTCACCGCAGCTCCTCATGGACGGCAAAAGCCTCACGATGGAAACCGTCCTGACTGCGGTCAACAAAGGTCTTGCGCGGGCGGAACGCGAATTCAACTCCCGTCCCGAGATTACGAGCGGTGAAGAGCCCCACTTCAAGTACGGAATCATCGCCTGCGCGATGCGTATGTTTGGGCGCTCCAATTTTTCGCCTTACTACACGAACCTCTATTCAGTGCACCAATACTCCGATCCGATGGAGGTGATCCGCCTAGGCGCGCTCGAGCTGGCCAAGGGTGTCGTCAAGACCCGCAACGACCTGGGCATTCCTGTTGTCGCGTTCGATCTCGCGGGACAAGAGGCAGGCTATCCCGCCGAGGACTTCCAGCAAGCTTACAACTACGTCCACAAAAACTTCATGCACAAGACGGTGCATGCCGGCGAGGCTTATGGCGCCGAAAGTATTTTTCAAGCGATGACAGATCTCAATGCCGACCGACTCGGGCATTGCTACTACCTCTTCGATGTCACCAAGATCACCGATCCTCAGATCAAAGACAAAAAAGCCTATGTCGAGGCTCTTTCGTCCATCATCGCGGAAAAACGCATTACGGTCGAAGTGTGTCTGACGAGCAATCTTCAAACCAATCCCGAGCTTAAGACCGTCAAGGACCATTCCTTACAACACATGATTGCCAAGCGTATGTCCGTCTCTCTTTGTACTGACAATCGTCTCATCTCAAACACCTCAGTTTCAAAAGAAATCCGGCTCGCGCTCGATCATTTTTCGATTACGCCAAAGATCCTCAAGGACATTGTCGCGTACAGTTTTAAGCGCAGCTTCTATCCTGGCTCCTACGTCGAAAAGCGCGCCTACTCCAAAAAAGTGATGACTTACTACGAAACGATCGCACGCAAGCACGGTGTAAAGCCCTGACACTCTAGGATTCACCCACACGCGCCCTGATCATGAACCAAGACCCCGCGTAGGATTTCATAATAGATCGTTTTCGATCTGCTGCTGATCCGTCACACAATTAGCCCCATTACAATCCGCCGAAGAAAGAAAGCGAGTCACGCTCTCTGAAAAAAACTTCTGATCCCGCAACTCGTTCACCTTTTCGCGCTGGAGAAGAGGAAGTTCTGCTGCATAAACGGGTTTATCGTTGAGTAAAAAAATCACCGTGGCAGGAAGACTGACAGTGCGACTAGCGGCACCGGCTGCCGTTATGGTTCTGATCGCCGATTGCGACGTAATCCCAAAAAAGCTCACGGCCTCACCCGAAAAAAACACCTCGTAAACCGCTCCCACGCCGGCAACAGTACCCGCCACTAGAGCGATCCCCATGCAGGTTTTAGCTTCGGTCGCCGCATCGTTCATCGAATCTAAGGCGTCTTGCAACGTTTTAAGCGAGGCATTTGCAGCCACTAAATCGGTGTCAAGTTTGCGGATCACCTGTTCTACATGACGAATGCGGGCGGCGCGATCACCAGAATCCAGGCGACATTCGAGGTCTGCAACCGGTGCCGCTGAAATACCTGCTTCATCTGCTTGTGCGGAGGGCACAGGACTTAGCCCAATCAAACTCAGAGGACCTAAAACGAAGAAAGAAAAAATAGTGCACTTCAAAAGACTCGTCATAGGGAGCGCAGAGTGCAAGAGACGAACCGGGAAAAATCCAACTAGGACTTTGAAATCACTGGGGCGGAACTGCACCTACTCACGGAGAGGTGTCTAAGAATTAGACAGGAGTCATCATTCGATTAGATCATTTCTTATAGCCTTATCACCGTGTTTTATGAGAACGATGGGTCGGTCATGAAAAAGCTCATTCGCGGCATTGTCGACTTCCGCAAAAACGTACGCCCTTCCTGTAAGGACACTTTCGCCCAGCTCGCGTTGGGACAACGCCCAGACACTTTGTTCATCGCCTGCTCCGATAGTCGCGTCGTGCCCAACCTCTTCGCCTCCTCCGATCCCGGCGATCTTTTTGTCATTCGAAACGTGGGTAACCTCATTCCACCCTGTGGAGAACAAGGGCACTCAGGGAGCGACGAATCGGAAGCTGCGGCAATTGAATTTGCGCTACTCACCCTCCCCGTCACCGAAATTATAGTCTGTGGTCATTCCGAGTGTGGTGCCATGGAGTCATTGGTGCGCGGACGCGCCCAGATCGAGGCTCCGAATCTCAAGAGCTGGCTTCGCCATGGAGATCGGTGTCTTCAGAAGCTAAACTCTGGAAACCCTCTAGGTGCGCATCTGGAGCGTCACAACCAACTCTCTCAACTTAACGTTCTTGAGCAAACGGAACACCTCAAGACTTATCCAGTCGTCCGCAAACGCCTCGAAGAAGGTACGCTTCGCCTGCACGGTTGGTGGTTCGACATCAGGGAAGCCGATGTTTATGAGTATGAGCCGGACGAAGGGCATTTTCATCTCATTGATGAAGGCTACGCCCGCATGCTCCTTGAGCGCCCAAGTCAATGACCCTTTTTATGACCCCTGAAAACAGCTGAGAACAGCATGAATCCACCGTTTACCTTCGGCGAGCTCTGCTCCCGGAATAAATCGTGAATCACCAGAACGAGTGGGTGCTGCAGCATCACGCGCATTCAAATTCAGCATACCTCCATGCGTAATCAATGGGCGACCTTGCTCCTGGTCAAACATCAGCGTGATTCCATCACCCCAAATAAAGTAAACGTTTGGGTTCGTTCCCGTGCCGAGAACTTTACTCTCCCATTTAAAGGAGAATCCCCCATCACCCGAGTGAGCGAACTGAATCAAACCCGACTTCACCGTTACCGCGTAGTTTGACTCAGGCAGGTCAGAAGCGCGCCCCATACAGTAAAAATCAAGACCTTCAGCCTGAGCAGTACCTGCCATAATCAATGCAGCGGTGATCAAAAACTTTTTCATCGAATGATCCTCGTTTCAGGGTTGCTCGTATGAAGAATGACCTACTTTGTCAAGGTGCAAGTAGTGGTCGGCTTCGGGGCTAGTACCCGGTCCTTCCAGCTTAGACCTTTGTTTTTCATGAAAAACAAAGGTACAATAGGGTCCTTGTACTCCAGAAAAAGAGAAAAAACCCATCATCATCGATGAGGTTCAAACAGTTCCCGATTTACTCGATGAAGTCCATTCGATCATCGAAGACCTTCACATTCAATTTGCACTTTGTGGATCAAGTGCCCGCAAGCTCAAGCGGGGTCATGCAAATCTCCTCGGAGGACGAGCCCTCCGCTTTGAACTCCATGGGCTGTCCGCCATGGAGATAGGAAGCTCTTGGTCCTTAGACCGAATGCTCAATCACGGCTATTTACCCCGAATGTATGATCACTTCAATCCAAAAGCGGCGTGGCGAGCCTATGTCCAGGATTACCTAAAAGAGGAAATCCTGGAGGAAGGATTGGTCCGAAGCCTTCCTCCCTTTAATCGGTTTTTGGAGCTTGCAGTCCTTTCAGATACGGAAATGGTTTCCTGGCAAAGTTTCGCGCGCGATGTGGGTGTTTCTGCCGAAGGAATCAAAGGTTACTTTGATATTCTTTCTGACACCAATGTCGGCCGTTTTTTGCCTTGTTTTCAATTGAGACCAAAACGCCGAACGAGACATCAACCCAAGTTCTATTTTTCGGACGTCGGGATTGTTAACAGCTTGGCGAAGAGGGGCACCTTAACGGAAGGTTCGGAGCTTTTTGGCAAAGCCTTTGAAAACTGGGTTTTCCATGAACTCCGGTGTTACAGAGCTTACGCAAACCCCGAGGCAGATCTCTTTTATTGGGCCTTAACCACGGGCATTGAAGTCGATTTTATTGTAAGCACGGGAAAGGCATTTTCAGCCATTGAGGTAAAAGCCTCCTCACGAATTCACTCAGACCACCTTAAAAGTCTCAGAGCGTTCAAAGAAAAATACCCCGACTGCAAAAATCTCAATTTAAAAGGTTTCTGCCGCCGAATACGCCAGGCGGCACTCCATACAAGGTACCAACTCGATCTCTGAATCAATCGTCGAGTACAAGCCCACCGTCCGCGAGCTAGCTCCCGGCCAACTGTCATTTTCGAGATAAGGCCCAATCTTCGCCGTCATGACCGTACCATCGACATGGCCATTTCCAAAAACGTGTCCCACTTCGTGCAGTACCAAACCCGCCAACGCGTCGGCCGTCGCCGAGGACCACTTCGGAATCCCGCGCTGCGGGTCAATAAATCCAGGGGGCGCAATCCAAACGATGCCCTTCGCTTTTCTGGGTGGGTTTACATATTGGCCCCCCTCTTGCGTTAACTGCGCAAATCCAAACGGCCTCGAATATTGCGTTTGATACCGCTTGACCTCGTCATTTTCGACCCCGAAATAAAAGGTCAGATCTTCGTCTCCTTGGCAAACTGGACGCACATCCAAGTTCGATCGAATCGTTTCATCGCTTGGAACAATATTGAGACGCTTGAGTGGAATGTAATCCCGCCACTGCTTAAATGCATCGCGGATGATCGTGGCTAATTGGCCATCTTCCAAGCCAAAATCCGGCACCTTCTGAAAACAAGCCACCACAGGTTGGCCCTCTGGATACCAAGCCCGAAAAAAAGCGGGGACCACGCGGTAATCGTCCGCGCCACCCCCACTGCTTTCGCCGCCGGCCCAAGCTGATGACACTCCCAAAAACCCAAGGGCTACGACTAAGATCCGTTTCATTTCCATTCTCCACGAATCGCGTTTTTAAAAGCAATCAAGGCCTCGCGAAACTTTGCCTGCGCAATGTCCTTTTCGCCCGCACTGCCGTTTTGAACACCGATCAAATTCTGCATCAATGTACCTTTCAAACGATCCATATTCGCCAACGAAATCTTGTGAAAAGCCTCGGTCTCAGCACTCACTTGATAATCCGAAAAAGTAATGCGCCCTTTTCCTGGAACGATATAAAAATCATGCTCATCGATTTCATCTCGAGGAATAAAGCCGCTCATTTCGGGGCTGCTGACAATCAGCTCGCGGACCTTATCCCCTTCCTTTTTAACTTCAATCTGCACGCGATCATAGGAAGGAAGCGTGTTCTTCCATTGAGCGATCATCTTTTTTTCGTAATCTATTTGTCCTTCATAATTAGGACATTCCCCAGTCTCCACACAATGCAAGTAATCCTCTCGCTTTTGAATTTCATAGACCACCATATCCTTGGCCAAACTCTGCCCCGAGATCAACAACGTCTGCACCTGCTCAAGCGAAGTCACCACCGCGAGCCGTTTAAAATGCGCCAAATAACGTTCTCGAAACTTCGGATAAATGTCATGATCCGAGGTCCGTCGCAGAGCAATGTAACCCGCATAGCGGATCATCGCCAAAACATCAGTCCGAACGGTGCCCTTTGCCGACATCGTCAAGCCCGAATGCCCCGGAGTGCGATCCGCGACGTACGTCGACGAAGCCGTCGCATCGGCATGGCCGCCATCGAGCCATGGAGTGTTTTTGATCGAACCTTGAAGGTCATACTTGAGCTTCTCTGCTTTGACGTCGCAGAAGGCTTCGTCAAAACGAGGGTAAGCAAAATCCACCAGCTCATCCGCCGACGTAACCGCGTCGACCAAACTTTGAAGCACCGGATTAGCGGCGTGAAAATTGACCTCCTCCGCATAAACCGAACCTATCGTTACTAGAGCAATGGCACAGGTGAACCCAATCAATTTCTTCATGGCTTTGATCTCCCGATCGTTTGAAGTTAAACACGAACATCATTGTTCTTGTACTGTTATCGCCGGGATAGAGGCCTCAAAACAGGATAAGTTAATTAATTATCGCCCATTTGCTTGAGTTTTAGTTAATATACAAACAAGAGGGAACACCGCTCCGTTTATGCCAAAATCGATCTTCGATTATCAAAATTACAAAGCCTATCTAGTGGATTGGGTTGAGGAAAAAGGCCGCGGTGAGCGTTCCAAGATCGCCTCCGTTCTCCGTTGTCACCTCGCCTATGTGTCCCAGGTTCTCAACGACGACGCCCAACTCAGCCTCGAACAGGCCGATCAACTCAACACCTACCTTGCACATTCAGAGGACCAGGCCGAGTTCTTTTTATTGCTCGTTTCTTTGGAACGCGCGGGAACCGCCTCGCTTCGAAAACTTTACGAAACGAAAATCAAACGAATCCTCCACGAGCGGACCTTGCTTGAAAATCGCCTCAAAAATAAAAAGGTTCTGCCCGCCGAAAGTCAGGCGATTTATTATACCGCTTGGTACTATTCCGCCATTCATCTCCTCATTTCAATTCCAGGTTTTCAAACCAAAGAGGAGATCGCCCGACACCTTCGATTGCCCATGAATCAGATCAATCAGGCCCTCGAATTCCTAGTTGCAACCGGGCTGGCGGAGTTCAACAAAGCGCGATACCAGTCAGGCCAAGTCACCCTTCACCTCACCAATGATTCGCCTTGGTTACCTCGTTACCATTCGAACTGGCGCCTGCAAGCCATTCAATCGCTGGATCGACCGCAAGAAAACCAACTCAATTATACCTCTGTCGTGAGTATGTCCGAGGAAGACGCGCCCGCGATCCGAAAAATCCTGATCGAAGCCATCGAGCAAGTGCGAGCCGTCGTCCGAAAATCTCCCGAAAAAGGCGCGTATTGTTACACCGTCGATTTTTTTACAATTTAATTTCAAAACGGTAAGATCCAGTCATGACCCAGCTTGATCCCTTCACTTCAAGACGAATCACCCGCTTCATCGAGGACTGTCGCGCCCGACAAGGTCAGCTCCCCACCCTCAAGGATCTGCGCGAAGGTGGTTTTCCGGAATCAACCATCGACCTCGCCCTCAAGGCCAGGTTGATCGAAAGTTTCTATGTCACCCTCACCAATGGAAACATCGTCAAAGGTTACAAAATCGTCGCGCCAGCAGTTTCCAAATAAGGTGCCCGCCCCCGTAC
>JBBCAW010000009.1:0-36850 GCA_051382295.1 Bdellovibrionota bacterium FG-1
GAAAATCGATTCCGCAAAATAGTTTACCCATGGGCGCTTTTTCCTTTCGTTAAATATAGCAATTTGGGGAACGATAATTTCGTTACCCCGTAAATCGCAAGGAAAAGGCGCCCTCCATGCCTCCAGGTATTTGTGGGCAAAACTTGACGGTCCAGAAATTGGCTCAACTGCACTCCTTCTGTGTTGATGGCACGGTTCGAGCTTGTATTTTGGCTATATACAGTTGTATAGTATTAACATACATGGACGCACTAGAAGGGCTGCTGGCCTCACGAAGTCGCGCTGAGATCTTAAGGCTCCTCTTTGACGGGGAGAACAAGGAGTTCTATTTGCGTGATATCGAGAGACGCACGGGTCTGATCATTCGGGCCGTCCAGCAAGAGACATCGAATCTCCTCAAGCTGGATCTTATCAAGGCAAGAAGGGACGGAAACCGGCGCTATTTCATCGCGAATCGGACTCACCCCCTTTACTTAGAGCTTTGCCAAATCGTGCTGAAGACCTCAGGCTGGATCTCGGAGCTAAAGAAGGCACTCTCCCGCGATGGCGTCCGGCTGGCTTTTATTTTCGGTTCTATTGCCCGCGGAGAGGAAAGGGCCGAGAGCGATATTGACCTAATGGTGGTGGGTGACATCGGGCTTCGGGCACTGTCGGGTTTGACGGGGCCGGTCTCGAGAAAGAGCCACCGGGTAATCAACCCCCATGTCTACTCTTCGCAAGAGTTCGGTCGACGATTGAAGACGAAGGACCATTTTGTTACATCAGTTATTGAATCGAAAAAGCTATATCTGATAGGAGCAGACGATGAGCTTGAAAGACTGGGTCACTGAAAGGCATCTTCGGCCCCATACGACGACCAAGAAGGAAATCAGCAGTCTTCTTGCTATCGTCGAGCGCGATACGCGTGACGCAGCCGTTACAGGCAGTTCCGCGGACGCTCGTTTTGTTTCGGCCTATAACGCAGCACTTAAGCTCTGCACGATTCTTCTTTATGCGTCGGGATACCGGACATCGGGTACGGGGGCCCACTTCCACACAATTGAGGCAATGCCATTAATTCTGGGAGATAAAGTCCGAAAGGACGCCGACTACCTGGATTCCTGTAGAACGAATCGAAATCACGCCGAATATGACTTCGTAGATGTCGTTTCTGAGGACGAGGTCGTGGAATTAATCCTGTTTGCGAAACAACTAAAGGTAACTGTCCTGAACTGGTTAAGCGAAAACCACGATGAACTTTTGCCGTAGTCACCATGACAACTAGACCAGGCCTGAGCTTCCCTTGACAAAACTTTAATCAATTTCTGACCCAAGCGTCCGGGCAAACTGTTTCGCGCCAAGAGCTCATCGCAGCCCTCACTAAAAACCTGGGTACGGAGGTTAGTTAACCGGCCCAATTCCTTTGGTAATGACAGCAGAAAACTTGGCTACTTTTCGTTTTCGCCAAGGTTTTGTACTTTCTAGTCAGTTGGTTTGATTCGCTGAAATAGTGAGGTGGCCGTGGGTGCAGCATTAACCCCAGCGATCTCGCAAGGAAGAGATGCCTTGGTTTGGTCCAACCTTGCCGCTCTTTCGGACGATCCGACCGAAAATCTGGCATCAACCTTGCTCATGACGTCCCTGCCAAACTGAGCGGAGTATATCGGAAGTACCTGCTTCCTTCGTAAAAAGAAAGGAGGCATCCCATGAAACGTAGTAACCACAGTTATTACATTTATCGGATCCGGCTGGAGAAAATTAAGCTAAAATCTTGGCGGCTCTTCGTCTTTGCCAAGGCTTTGGGTGCAGCTTTAACCCAGGAGTTCTCAAGGTCGAGAGCCGCTCGGTTTGGTCTTCGCATAACCGCTCGATTTATATACTGATTGTGTAAAATAACCAACCACTTGACTCTAGTATTAAACCCATTCACAATAATAATAACCTATCGGCTTTCGGGGTGCCTCATATTTTGAGGGCAAAAAGCCGATAGGTCTCGCAGGGGGATGGGTATGAAGATCCAAATGAGAATCACGGCCACCATTACGATGCTCTCGCAATTCTGGGCGCTTGCGCTGCCAGCGCTGTCGTGGGGGATTGCGGATGTGACCGGAGATCCAACCAAAACGAATGTCAGCGCCCTCACACCAACGATTAACTGTGATGATTACTGTAATAAGTTGGTCGTTGGCGAAATGGACGAAGACGGAAAAAACGGAAAAAACTTTAATGGCGAGAATAAAGACTGGTCGACCAAAACGGACAGTGAACATTACACTTTGACAACTCCTGGTAATAAGACTGGCGGCATTGGCGGAACAGGCTGGACTCCTGAAGATGACATATGGTGCGTAACCCATGGCACACCGAGTGGTAACTCATCCGTTACACCGACAAGTTCGCCCACTCCTTCCACTTCAGCCGAGGCCAAAGGTTGTAATGTGGTGATGGTCGATAAGGACACAAGTTGTAAAGATACTAGTCTTGGAATGTTTCGTTGTCAGATGCATGGGAGCCAGGTGATTCCACAGTGCTTGGCTTATAGGGCCGTGGGGGATGCTATCGCGGCTCAAGCTATCGTGACTGTACTCGATGTTGCTGCTGCAGCCACTTGTGGTACAGCCTGCGGAGGCGCAGCGGTGGGAGTTTTGGAACCTGTTTGCCAAGGAGCAGGAGCCGCAGCGGGCGTCGCCGAAATGGTGAGCGTCTTTGCGATGTCCAGCGGTGTCGTTCAAAGTATTATCAGCGGAATCGGCGCGGCGGGCGGACTCGGAGCGACAGCGTGGGGGCTTTCTAATGCCGGGGATTCAGGGGGATGGGGAGTGGGAACGGGGGCGGACGTGGACGCTGCAAAAAAAGCGGAACAAACGGCGCAACACAAAGCTAGTGAATTAGCGCAAGGGAACACCACAACCCCCGCTGGCCCAGTTGGGGACGCTGATGACGTTAAAAACGCGCAGGGCGAGGCAACGAAGGCGTCCGGCAAAGTAAAAGACGCTAAAGACGCTGAAAACAGCCAACGCAACGCCGCCTGTATGGCCGCGGCCTTTTTTACCGTACTCATCGGCCTAAGAATCGCGAACGCGTTGACTTACAAAGCCAAGCTTCACAAAGATGCCTGCCAAGCAGTAACCGATCTCGCAAGTAAAGTGACTACCACTAGTCCAAGCACGGCCGGAGACGGCGCGGGCGCGCAATACGGCGGTTACGGCGGCCCCACGGGCAATGGTAACGGCTCTGGCTCTGGTGCAAACGGAGGCGGGGGCAATACGGGTGGTGGAACTACTGACGGTTCAGGCACAACCCAAACTAGTTGTACCGGGGTAAATGGTTGCAGCAATGTTCCACCTACTCAGGCACGTTCGACAGACGGCGGAAATCTTATTCGCTCCGGCCTCGACAAAGCACTCGGACCCAAAACCGCAGAAATCGCAGACCTTCTCAAAAAAGGCCTCACGCCCGGGCAAATCATTCAAGGCGCCATGGGTGGCGGTAACCCAGAAATGGCTGCGGCCTTTGGTGCGCTCGCTACAGCCGCGCAAGAGCATGCTTCTGACCTCATGGGTGCCGTCAACCTCGGCATGCCCTCCAGTGCCTATAGCGGCGGCGGGGGCTCAGGTGGGGGTGGTAGCCGAAGCAGTGACTCCAGCAATCCTTTCGCAAGCCTCTTTGGCGGTGGCGCAAAGGATGCCGCAGGACGTACGCCGGGATCCGAAATGTTTGGTGCTCACAAACAAAACGATATCTGGCACACCGGCACGCCTATGAATATTTTTGAAATCGTTTCGGGCAAAGTGTCACAGGTGACTTCAAGAGTCGGGAAGTAAAGCCTCGGCACTGATTTACTTGCCAGCTACTTAAGACAGCCCTGAGGAGTTCTCTCACGGTCGAGAGCCGCTTAGTCTGGTCCTTTTTTAATTTTTGCAATAAATTTTTCACATGACCAAATGCTTCAAAAAAAACGTCAAACAATTCAGTGACATTTGACCTCGCTTTTTTTTGTAAGGCCGCCCTCTGGACTTCAACCTTTCTCTACGTTACTTCTCCCTCCATGGAAAAGACTTCGATGGAGATGATTTTATCCGAACTGATTCGGATCAACTCGCAGGTGAACGAGTTACGTGGAGAATTTAACGAACTGCGGGCTGAATATAGAACCAAAACCCGAGTCCACGAAGAAAATCGATTTTTCTCAAAAAACGAGACAGAAATTCATGACCTTGAACCGATATTGAAATCTTTCAGTGAAAAGATCGCGCGATATTACGGAGCCAGCCCCCGTTTTTTTGAGCAGAGAAAACAGAAAATTTCACTTTAAATACCCTTATCCAATGAACATTATTTTAACTAGACACCCCTTTCCTTTCGAGTTATTCAACCGCCATGGAAAAAGCGTCGATTGAAATGATCTTAGCCGAACTTCTTCGAATGAATTCGAAAATCGACGGACTTCAGGAGCAAGCCAAGATCTACGCTGACAAGATTGATCAGCAGTTCAACGGCTTGCGCACCGAGTTCAACGGCTTGCGCACCGAGTTCAACGGCTTGCGCACCGAGTTCAACGAGCTACGCACTGAATTCAGCGAGCTACGCATTGAATTCAGAATCCACGCCAACGAAAATAAATACGAATTTCAAAGAGTTCACAAAATCATGGATGGAATCTCTGAACAGACCGCGCGTAACCATGAAGACATCACGGCACTTCGCAACCCACCCAAAAGTACGCCGTCAGCGTTCTAAAATACCCCATCCCGCCCCACCGTCACGCTCAGTCGACCATGAACGGGGTGCCAGCCCATAGGATGCACCCAAGTAAACGGCTCGATCTGAATGGGTTTCACAAGAGTACCGTCGCGCCTTTGATCCAAAGCTTGTTGCAATAGCGCCGCGCCTTTTGGCCACTCCACATTAACCCGTCGATAGATGTTGGGCCACGAAAACACGCAATGGGCCGCCAAAAGAAGAACTCCTATCCCTGGGCCAAGCCTCAACCACCGTCCGCCCGCCCGCCGCCAAATTTCATAAAAAACGGCCGCCCAGAAAATGAGCGCGACCACTCCGGGCAGATAAGAATATCGGAGGCCCCAGGCCGGGCCGCCACTATTTCGTAAAACCTGTCCAATCGCATAACCACGTGAAATCGCTACTACCCCGTATTGCGAGACCAGGCAAAAAAAACAGAGCATGAGCGGAAAAAAGTATTCGTTCGTCCATGTGCGAGTGCTCCTCGCAAACCAAACCGCTACCGCGAGCACCAAAAAAACCGCGCCCCAAAAAATCCAAAAATTACGCATCAACAAACCACAAAAATGGTCACCCAAAAAGGGCAGCATGAGCAAACGGACCACCGAGTTTTCGAGCAAAATCTGCGGCAGCAGCCAAAGCCGCGCATAATTCAGCAAATGCGTTTGCGTACCCACTTGGTGATTTCCAAAGGCATTGATCAAGATGACCGGAATAAAAGCCAACAACAACCCAAAATAGCGTCGGTCTTGAGTGCGCCATCCCAGGTAGGCCACAAAAGGGGCCAGTAAAAACATCTGACCCGCCGAAAAAAGCAGGACGATCAGAAACACAAGTTTAAACCGACTCAGAGCAAAGGGTTTTTCAAGTAAGAGCAATAGTCCGAGAAAGGTAAGGACACTCGATAAGTTGCAAAGATTAAAGAACCCCTCCGCCGTTCCGGGGCCGATCGCCAAGAGGGCGCATAAGGCCACGCGAGCCCGCGCCGACGGAAGGATCCAAGAAAACCCGTCTCTTGCAAAGTATCCCGTCACGCCTGCGCCGATTGCAAAGGTGAGCCAGGCGTAAAAGTACGGTGCCCAGACCACTGAAAATGCATTCGCAAGAAGGGCAATTACCCGCGACAAAAAAAAGTGATAACCATAAACCGGAGTCCAGAGACTCTTTACCCCCATTGAAAGCGCGCCCACGAAAAACTCTGGCGCATCTTCAGCCCAAAACTCCGGCCGCAATAAGGGAATAGGGTTTCGTAAGGCAAGCAAGAGCGCACAAAGCAGCATGGCCAAAACATAGGGCGATTTGATCCGCCCCCAGAGGCGTTCCCTTGTATTAATGGCTAAGCTTTCGAAAACAGACGTGAACCGAGTAATCAATGAAGCAGCTTTTTACCGCATTGATTCGTTCAAAGCCGTGCTTTTTTAAAATAGAAGTCAACTGCTTGGCATTGGTCCCATGCGGGCCTGAGTCCAGCATTGCAATTCCACCTGGCCGCAAGACATACGCCACTTGTTCAGCCAACTTTTCAGTCGTTTCAGGCCTGAAATGAACGCCCACCGCACCACAGCAGTTAATCAGATCCACCGACTCCGGCGCCAAAGGCCGCTCTTGCTCGTCCACGAAAGGCTCAAGCACCGACCGCGCGACAAAGGCCACTTGAGCGGGCGTCCCATCGAAATGATGGTAACGGTCCAAACGCACCCGCGCGCGCGCGACAAATTCTGGATTGGCTTCGATCCCTAAAATTCGGGAATGCGGGGGGAGAAAACAAGACAAAACCTCGGTCGATTGGCCGACCCCACAACAGAGATCGACCGCGAAAATCGGGCGATTAGGAACCCGACCATTGAGATTTCGAGGAACCGTTCGCCAATTTGCCCACTGTTGTCGAGCATTAATACCCTCAAACTCCGATATGGTCATCGCTTGATAAGCTTTTCGGGCCTGCGTGTTTTCGCTCTGCCTAAAATTTACCCCCTTCATCAGGCGAAGCTTCAGTTTTTCTGAAACCGCTTGCTTCAAAATAATACCAACTAGGGTTTTTCCAGCCTGCCGCTTTTGGGCATTTTGCCGAAGAGTTTTATCTGAAAAAGAAAGGGTATGGGCGAGTTGAGTCATGCCGAGTGGAACTTTACCTCCAACACGGGCCCGCTGGCAACCCCAAGTCAGAAATTCTCCTTTCGAGGACTTTTTGGACCCAAAAGGGCTCCTGGCCCCTCGTTGCACGTCGACGCTCAAAGCTCTGTGGGGTCAGAACAGTCGATCGTCCCATCGGTCCAGAGTCTTCTTCGTCATAAAAAACAGTCAAGTGCATCGGGTTGGACGCCGCATCCCAGATCATCCCTGCGCACATTTTACAGCATTTTAGCGTGGTATAGAGCTGGGTTCCGGCGGCTAAACTCCGTTGGGTTGCTCCACAATACCCGCGAATGAGGTTCACCTCCGCATGTCGAATTCGATTTTGTGCACTCGAATTGAAAGCCGCAGATAGGAGCTTTCCTTCGGGGCTCACCAAGAGTGCCGCTATCCGGCGGTCACTGAGATATTTGGCCGATTGAATTTGCACACGCGCGGCTAAGTCTCGAGCCAATTGCATATAATCTGCAGGGGTGCGGTCGGCGGCAAAACTGGGAATGGTCGCCAAGTCTACCCAACCCGAGGTGTCTAAACTCGGCTTAAGTTCAATCCAATGCCCTGGCCATGGGGAAGGTGGCGCGAGCCCCCATGCAATTCGCTTAGCGGCAACCTTGACCGCGCCAAAATCGATTTCCCCCAAATGGGGTGCCGTCGTAAATATCTTGCGGCGTAAAATACGGCGGGCGTGTTCAGGTTTTTGCTCCCAAATGCCCTCAATCAGGCGCACCACGGCTGAGTCGGCCACTGGCCGAGGCCACGGACAAGTGGCAAAATAACGCCAATCTCCGTCTTCGAGCCAAGCGATTTCTTGAATCATTTTTTTAACGAAATAGAGTTAACGACTGAGTTCTTCGGCCAAGGTTACAAAGGTATGCACCATCCGGCCAGCCGCGGGAACCTGGGCAGCCGAGGCTGCGGGTTCGCCCAAATCGACGGTGCCCGCGATGTCCAAATGAACCCAAGGGGTGCCGGCCACAAATTTTTCAATAAATTTGGCCCCGGTCGTCGCGCCGCCATCGCGGCTTTTGCCCATATTTGATAAATCCGCGAGCTGAGACTTCAGTTCGTCGCCATAACGAGGGGACATAGGCAACGCCCAGGTCGGCTCTCCCGACGCCTCGGCAGCACGACGGACTTGATCAGAAAAGCCCGAGTGATTCGAAAAGAGTCCTGAGAGATGGGCACCTAAAGCGACACAACAAGCACCCGTCAAAGTAGCGGCATCGACAATCCAGTCGGCCTTTTGAGTGACCGCATAATGAACCGCATCCGCTAAAACTAAACGTCCTTCCGCATCCGTGTTTTGAATTTCGACCGTTTTTCCAGAAAAAGAGCGAAAAATATCACCCGGATGAAGGGCGCCCGCACTGAGTTGATTGGTCGTGAGTGGTGTGACCCCTACCACGTTAATGGAAGGTTTAAGTCGCGCAATGGCGAGCATCGCGCCCAGGACCCCGGCGGCGCCACCCATGTCTTTTTTCATCCCGATCAGCTCACGCCACGCGACGGTTTTTAAATTCACCCCGCCTGTATCAAAGGTCACCCCTTTTCCAACTAGAAACAGGGTTTTCGTGCCGGATCGTTTAGCGCCCGTGTAACGAGCGATCAAAAACCGAGGAGGCGTGCCCGAGCCCTGTGAAACGGCCTGAAGAAGACCCATTTTTTTTACGGCAATTTTCTTTTCATCCCAAACTTCGAGACTCAGACGGCGTGAGCCCACCGCTTTCTTGAACCTATCGACAATACCCTTGGGGCTGGCGGTGGCCGAAGGGAGTTCGACTAAATCCCGAGCAAATGCGATGCCCTCAGTAATGGCGCTCACCCGTTCGAAAGTTTGCTGGGCAAGAGCCAAAGCCGCAGCCCCCGAAACCGAAACCTCCTTCAGTTCAGTGGGCCCTTCGCTTTTTTTGGTCTTGAATTCATCGAGCCGATAGTTGGCCATGCACAGGCCTTTAAGAAAATTGAAGACCACTTCAGGGTCCCGCATTTCGTCCGGCAACACGAGCTGCACCCGCTCGACCTTGGTCGCTAATAAGGCATGTCCTGCATTTTCAGCCCATTCAGCGGCTTCCTGCGTAGAAAAGCTTTCGACCTCACCGATGCCCATCACGAGTACGGTAGCGTCACCCTGATACAAGGCAAGCTTAGCCCCTCTTACGCCCAAGAGCGCGCCGTGCTTTGCCAAACGCGCAGGAACGATCTTCTTGGCGATCGCAGCGGGCAGGCCGCGCTTGGGGTGCGTCAAAAACAAAAAAGAACCCGACAACGGTTCACTTAAAAGGGAGGCTGAAACGACTTTAAAGGTGGGTGTTTTGAACATCTAAAACGCTTTATCGCGCTCAGACAACAAAGACAAATCGTTTTACTGAACCCACTGGGCAGCGACATCCAAAAACTGCTGACGAGCCCGAGTCAGCGATAGGGGGTCGTCGGAGTTTGGCCCATAAAGATCCGAACAATGAGCTTTGCCGTCAATCATCGCAGAAAACGTGTTGGCATTGACGTCATTGCCTCTCTGGTGAGTGATCGAAAGCTCGGACCAGGGATCAACCGAGCCATTGGTAAAGAGAATCCGTGACGTCTGAGCAGGATCAAGCAAGGGCTGATAATATTTGGCATTGGTGGCGGCTTCGTCGGCAATGCTGTTGAGGCCAAAAAAACGTTTGCATAAACCTCGATCGTAGTCTGCGTTCAGGTTTGCCGAACGAACCGAACGCGCGCGGTCATGATGGCCATCTTGCCAATACCCGAATTCGCGACACGACTGATAGGTCCACTGCCTCATACCATCTGACTCATCAGCCCCAAGCCTGCCCGCCACGGCCGGCGAGAAATCATCGGCCGTTTGTTCGCGTTGCTTCAAAAATGACCGCACATAGTCTGCATAGGCTTGCACGGGATTGAGAGCGGGAACCAGTTGGTCGCAAAGTTTAGCGGGGTAACCGTATTGGACCGCATCCGCAGTGACATCCGCTAAAAGATAAAGGAAGTCCCCATCGTTTTTGACACTCGCCGCGCTAAAACGGTCCTTGAACGCAAGCGCGTCCGCGCCGCCCACGGCTAAAGCGCTTTCGGCGGCGGTCACTACTTTTCGCAAAGCATCGGAACACACCGGCCCGAGAACCTCTGTCACATGTGAATCGTATTCTTCGAACGCATTTTTGGCCTGCACTGGCGCCGATGAAGCCAGCGAGCCTGCTATTAATTCGGGATATTTTAAACGATAAAAGGCCGAAAGTGCTCCCGGATAAGAGCCGCCCATGGCGATCCATTTTCCTTGCAGGCCCTTGGCAGTCATTAAGAATTTCTGAATGCTAGCTAAATCCATGAGGGCGTTGTCGGATGAAAGGTATTGAAGATTTTCGGGCGTGAGCATCGCAAAGGGCTGACTGTCTCCGTAGTAACGATGTTCGATGCCGACCAGATGGGCGTGAAGCTTCTGGGCCACTTGATCTGCAAACCGCCCCCCCATAAAACTTCGAGGCACAAGCGGCGCCTCGCCGCCAATATAGAGAACAACCGGTGCGCTTGGCCCGGAGGCATAGCCGGAGTACACGTAATAGCGCTGTTTAAAAGTGCGCAAATCGGTTGGGTTGCTAGGATTGAGCTTTTGCTCAAAATAATTTTCAGAAACGGCCGAAAGCGGATTCGGATTGGGTAAAAAGTCTGCCCTGAAGGTGGACCACGAAAACCGTGCCAGTTCTGACGCCACCTCAGTCATCCCATCCGCGACAGTATCCATGAGTGGATCGAACATCCGCGTTCGAGACCGCGCTTGAGCTTCGAGCGTACTGAGGGCTGCCACAAAGATAAAAACCAGAGGAAGGAGTAGGTTTCGCGTCATAGTGCGAATTCCTTATCAGAATAGGCGGGTTTTGTAAAATAATCAAAACCGCCGATTAAAGTTGATTAAAAACAACAGCTTAAACACTAGGCATTGAGGAAAACCGCGATCAAAAGTGGCCCTTCAAAAAGCCACCTCAGATTAAATAATATTCAAATTATATCCGATAGTTAAGGGAAGGTGCTCTTAACACTATTACAAGAGTAAAGTGGTAAACTATTAAATAAGCATGAAGTTCCTCTTTGCACTCCGCAAACGATGGTTTGATCTATGTCCAGGAGAGGTCTTGCCTCTGTTGTTCGGGCAGCAGATTCTTTTGCTGACGGCCCTCATCACTTCAACCGTGGGCTGCGGTGCGCTCGAACAGGGCGGCAAATCTTCAGCCGGCGCGCCCATTGACATGCACTACGCGACCAGCCCGGCCAAATACACAGTTGATACGGCAATCACGGCCAACAAAGTCGTTTCAGAAAAATCTCCCCTGGGTTTTACCATCAGCCCGACACTCCCTGTTGGTTTAAGCTTCAGCGGGCTTACAGGCACGATCACGGGAACGCCCACCGCGATTACGGCCGAAGCTGATTACACCATCAAGGCAAACAACTCGTACGGAAGCGCGTTTACCAAACTGACGCTCGCGATCGTCGATAAAGTGCCTACAATTAGCTACGGTGGTAGCAAAACCCTTTCGTACACGGTGGGAACGCCCATCGCGACGATCACACCCACGCTCGGCGGTGGCGCGACGGTGGCGTGTATCTCGGTGCCAGAAATTCCCCAAGGGCTTTCTCTTTCTGCAGAATGCGCGCTGAGTGGAATCCCTACCGCAGCTGCCCTACAAACCATCTATCAGATCACCGCGATTAATTCCGGCGGTTCGGCCGCCCTTCCTCTGGACATCACGGTCATCGATCTTCCGCCGGCCTTCACCTATGATTCGATGACGTTTTCGTTACAACGAGGCACGGCGATTTCGAGTGGTTCGCCGGTCAATACTGGCGGTGTCATTACTTCTTGCGCGAGCGATTCCCCCCTTCCCGCCGGAATTGGACTGGGCGATGACTGCACGATCTCCGGCGTGCCTACTGCTCTGGCGGACTCGGCTACTTACACGATTACGGCCACCAATTCCGGGGGCACAGCGGGGCGATCGATTACGCTGGATGTTCATGACATTTTGCCAGCGATCAGTTATTCGCCAGCGAGTCAGACCTATATTGTTAAGAAAGCAATCACGGCCTTAGCGGTGATCAACTCCGGAGGAGCCATTGACACCTGTGTGATCTCGCCCGCATTACCCGATGGACTCACCCTGGGCAATGATTGTGGACTTACGGGGACGGCGACTGCCGGCAGCGCAACCACCCCGTATACGGTTTCGGCCACCAACACGATGGGCACCGCAACCACGACTCTCACGATTGCGGTCAACGACGTCGCGCCCACGATCACCTACAACGGCGGACCTTATACCTACACGCACGGAACAGTGATTCCCACGCTCACCCCTCTCCGCGGTGGCGGGACGTCCGTTGCTTGTGCCTCCTCGCCGGCGCTACCCGCAGGGCTGACCCTATCCCCGACTTGCGTCTTAACGGGGACCCCGACTGTTGCGATTGCCAAGACTCGCTTTAATATCACGGCGACCAACACGGGCGGGACAGGAACTGCCGCAATTTATATTACGGTCAACCCCATTGCTCCCAACTTAACCTTTGCGGGAAGCCCCTATACCTTTCCTAAAGCGGTTGCGATTGTCCCGCTCACCCCGACCAATAGCGGTGACGACGCCACGAGCTGTATCTCGGCGCCGGCCTTGCCCACTGGCCTGTCGGTTACCGGCACTTGTGTCATCTATGGAACTCCCGCTGCGGTCACGCCGACCGCGACTTACACTCTGACGGCAAGCAACTCGGCTGGCCAATCCACGACAAGCCTCGGCATCACGATTACAGATACGCCGCCGAATATTTCCTTTAGCGGAAGCCCGTTCACTTTCACTCATGGCTTAGCGATTACAACGGTGACTCCGACTAATACTGGCGGTGCGATCACTTCGTGCACCTCGGCGCCGGCGCTTCCGACGGGTCTCAGTGTATCGGGCACTACCTGCGCTATCAGCGGAACACCGACGGTTGTGACCGCGATCCAGGCTTATAAAATTACGGCCACTAACGCGGGTGGAAATAGTGATGCCACTATCCAAATTACAGTGAACGATACTCCGCCTTTGATTTCGTATACGGGCAGTCCATTCTCTTACGTTAAAAGCACCCTCATCACTCCTCTCAACGTCATCAATACCGGTGGCACGATTGTGTCCTGTGGCGCAAGTCCTGCGCTTCCCGCGGGGCTCTCGCTTTCAGCGACCTGTGACATGACGGGCACCCCCACGGCGGTTACGCCCACGGGCAGCTATTCGATTACGGCCACGAATAGCGGTGGCAGCTCGACTGCGGCGATTTCGATTACGGTCACTGATATTCCGCCCGCCTTCAGTTATGTGGGGTCACCCTTCACTTTTACTAAAAATTTAGCCGTCGGCCTACCCCTCACTCCCACGAGTACCGGCGGCACGATTGTGTCGTGCGCCGCAAGCCCGGGCCTTCCTGCGGGGCTTGCGCTCTCGCCTCTTTGCGTGATTTCGGGCACCCCCACGGCTGTGGCGGGTACGGCGACTTACACCATTACGGCGAATAACTCGGGCGGGAGCGCCTCGACTTCGATTGACATGACGGTCAATGATATTGCTCCAACATTAGCGATTGCTGGATCTCCATTTACCTACACCAACGGCTCCGTCATTGGCACGATCACACCCGTACTGGGTGGCGGTGCAGTCACTTCGTGCACCTCCTCTCCTGCGTTGCCCGCTGGAATTTCGATCAATAATACCACTTGCGTGATCTCCGGCACACCGACCGTCGTTGCGAGTGTCGCTACCTACGCCATTACGGCTTCTAATTCAGGGGGCAGCGATTCTAAAAACATCTCGATCACCGTTAAAGATGTCATCCCCAATATTGCCTATGCGGGGGGCCCTTATACCTACATCAATGGAACGGTCATCACGACGCTCACCCCCAGTAATACCGGCGGTGCAGTCACTTCGTGCACCACTGATGTCCTTTTACCCACGGGACTCAGTCTCTCTACGACTTGTGTGATTACCGGGACACCGACCGTGGTCGCGAGTGTCGCGACGTACAACATCACGGCGACTAACTCCGGGGGCTCGGCCGCGCCGGTCCCCATTTCCATCACGGTCAATGATATTGCTCCAAATATCAATTATTTGCCCACGAATTACAGCTTTTCCTACACGATTAATGTCGCGATTTCGACACTCAAGCCCAACAACACGGGGGGCGCGATCACGACTTGCACCGTCGCCCCCGCTCTCCCGCACGGGCTCGCCATTGCTGATCCGGATTGTGCGATCACAGGAACGCCTGACACCCTCGTACCCGCAGCCAACTACATCGTCACGGCACATAATTCGGGTGGCAGTAGCCCACAAACGATTCAGATCGCAATCCTTGATGTTGCGCCAACCATCAGTTACGCCGGCTCACCGTTTACGTACACCAAAGGAAGTCTCATCGCTACCCTCACTCCCACACTCGGGGGGGGCCCGGTCACTTCGTGCACCTCGGCTCCGCCTCTGCCTCTAGGACTTTCGATCAACAACACGACTTGTGTTATTTCTGGAACTCCAACAGCCGTCACCCCGACCGCAAATTATACGCTGACTGCCTCCAACTCAGGCGGTAGTGCTACTGCATCGATCTCAATAACGGTCAACGATGCCGCGCCAGCCTTCAGTTACGCAGGTTCGCCGTTTACTCACACCAAAGATTCAGCCATCGCGACTCTCACCCCGACCAGCACCGGTGGCGCGATCACCTCATGTAGCTCTGCACCTGGATTACCCGCTGGCCTCGCCGTCTCTACTTCTTGCGTGGTCTCCGGTACTCCTACCGCCGTGACAGCCTCCGCCACCTATACCATCACCGCGACTAACTCCGGCGGGAGCGCCTCGGTTCCAATTGTCATTGCAGTCAACGATATTGCACCAACGATGGCTGCGCTCGGAGGCCCATTCACCTATACGAAAAGTTCTGCCATTGGCGCCATCATACCCACCCTCGGTGGCGGGGCCGTCACTTCATGTACCTCAGCCCCCGCTTTACCGACCGGATTATCGATCAACGCTACGACTTGCGTGATCTCGGGTACACCGACTGCGATTGCCAGTGTTACCGTCTACGCCATCACGGCGACTAACTCGGGAGGTAGCGTCTCTAAGAATGTCACGATCACTGTAAAAGACATCGTGCCAAATCTGACCTACGTCGATGCGCCCTTTATTTTTACAAATGGCACCCCGATTTCTACCCAAACGCCCACCAACTCCGGTGGCGCGGTCATTTCGTGTGTCTCTGACGTAGTATTGCCCGCTGGGCTTACCCTTTCAAGCACTTGCGTGATCACTGGCACGCCCTCCGTAGTCGCTGCCGCTGCCACTTACACCATCACCCCCACCAACTCGGGCGGAGATGGGACTCCGGTCGCTATTTCAATCACCGTCAAAGATACCCTCCCGATCATTAGCTATGCGGGTGCACCGTTTACCTTCACCAAAGGGTCGGCCATCACCAATAAAACGCCGACCAATACGGGTGGGGCTATCGTTACCTGCACCGACACCACCCCGTTACCCGCTGGTTTGTCCATCAGCAATGCCTGTGTGATCTCCGGCACGCCTGCGGGAGCGCTGGGCACCGCCATCTACACGATCACGGCAACGAATTCTGGCGGCAATGCCACCACAAATATTTCTATCACCATTAATGATCCGGCACCGGCAATCAATTATATTCCCACCAGCTATAATTTTACCTACACCAACGGCTCAGCGATTGTGGCTCTCACCCCCAACAACACGGGAGGGGGCATTACCAGCTGCTCAACGTCCCCCTCATTGCCTACAGGCCTCAGCATCGCGAACGGCGACTGTTCAATCACTGGCACGCCTACATCAGTGGTCAATGCCACCAATTATACAATTACCGCGACGAATTCCGGAGGTAGCTCCTCAGAAGTGATCACAATCACGGTGAACGATACCGCTCCAGCGATTAACTATGCAGCAAGTCCATTTACGTTTACGAACGGAAGCGCTATTGCGGACAAAACCCCCGCTAACACCGGCGGTACCATCACCACTTGTAGTGTCAGCCCTGGACTCCCCACGGGATTAGCAATATCACCCCTGTGCGTGATTACGGGCACTCCAACTGCGATTAGCGCAACAGCCACGTACACCGTCACCGCCAATAACAGCGGCGGAAACGCCTCGACCACCATCAGTATCACCGTTAATGATGTCGCTCCGACCATCAGCATCGTAGGCTCGCCCTTTACCTATACCGTCGGTTCGGCCATTGCCACGATTACCCCAACGCTCGGCGGTGGGACCTTAACATCCTGCGCTTCCAGTCCTGCTTTACCCGCAGGACTCTCAATCAATAATTCGACCTGTGTGATTACGGGCACTCCAACCACCCCTTCGGGCGTGACAACCTACACCATCACCGCCACTAATTCTGGAGGACATCCCACCGCGGCCGTTGACATGACGGTCAGTAACGCCAAACCCAATATTTCGTACGGCGGAAGTCCGTTTACCTTCGAGCGTGGAACCGCGATCAGCACCCAAACTCCGACCAATACCGGCGGCGTCAGCACTTCTTGCTCTTCGAATCCTGCTTTGCCGGCCGGGTTAACCCTCTCCACCACCTGTGCTATTTCAGGCACACCCTCAGTTGCAGCGAGCATCAATACCTATACCATTTCAGCCACAAATGCGGTTGGGACAGGAACATTCGACATCAGCATCACGATAAACGACCTCCCTCCCTCGATCGGATACGCACCTTCGTCCTTCACCTATACCCTACGAACGACCATCTCCACCCTCACACCTTCAAATACGGGCGGAGCCATTGGCTTATGCGCAATCTTACCCGCGCTCCCCGCCGGGCTCTCTTTATCGACTACGAACTGTGTGATCACCGGAACCCCCAGTGTCACTCATGCTGACACTCTTTATACCATTACGGCCACCAACCCATCAGGAACTGCGACCGCGACGATTCATATTCAAATCAAGAATCTGCCGGTCGTTGCCTTCTACGGTTTAACAGCACTCAATCAAGCTTGGAATGGATCAGCCCCTGGTTCCAGAAACGTCTGGAAAGCCACACAAGATGGAATTGACTTAACAGCCATAACCAGCAACACCAATGGCTGCTTGGACAGCATTAACCCCAGTTGGAATGCGACAGGCTCCCAACTCACTTTTGGTTCCCTCCGTGACCTCACCGGAATTACGGACGGGACTTCTACCCCCTCGTTCAACCTCTGGACCTCATCGGGGCTGGGCGCCAGTCCCACCCATCTGCAAGCTAATACTTTATCTACGTCTTCCTATAGCAGTGACGATCCCCCCGTATTTTCCCCGGATGGCATTTACGTCGCGTTTTCCTCGAAGACGGCCATCAATGGAACGGATAACGGGACAGCATCGAGTTCTTACAATATCTTTATCACCAAAGCGGACGGCTCGGTTTTACCCACGGCCTTAACGCAAAACACTATCTTCGGATTCGATAGCACCAGTCCTGTTTTTTCAGCCGACGGTACCATGATTTTCTTTGCCTCCAAAACTGCGCTCGACAAATCTTGGAATGCCACTGCCGCGACCGCCGGAAAAAATATCTGGCGCATCAATACGGATGGAACGGGCCTGGTGGCTCTCACCAGCGACAACAATGCCATGATTGATCACATCGAGCCCGCGCTCTCCCGTGATGGAAATACGCTGGTTTGGTCGTCAAAAGCCCACATTTTAGGCATTAACGCGAATTCCTATAACATCTGGAAAATGGACATCGGAGGCACCAACCAAGCCTACCTCACCAGCAACACGGCGCCCAGCTTCGATAGCCACAACCCCAAATTCGCTCCCGACGGCAGCGAAATCGTCTTCACCTCGCAGATGAATATCAGCGGAAACACTTCGAGTTCGGCCAATGTCTGGGTGATGAGTGCCAATGGAGCCAGCCCTGTGGCGCTCACTCAAAATCTCGCCGGTAGCAAAGATTGCCTCATGCCTCAATTCTCACCCGATGGCACCAAAATCGCTTTTGCCTCTCTCATGGATGTCGGGATCACCCCTTCGTCATCCTATAATATCTTTGTCATCAACTCGAATGGAACTGGCCAGCCTACGGCCATTACTCAAAACACCAACGGCGGCTATGGCTCTTTCTTAGCGCCCTTTGGCGCTTGGTTTGCCGAGTAATGATTCAAAGCAATCTTCGAAAAGCCGCCGGAACATGAAAATCTGGTTTTTCCTGATGCCCCAAAAACAGGCTTCGATACGTGCGATCTGAGGGCACCTCCGAGGGCGCGCCTAGAATGGCAAACGCATTTCCAACTATACTTTCCGTTCGCCCATCCCATCCTAATTGAGCCAGAGGGATGCGCAGACTAGCCTCCCATTTTCCCGGCCCCTGGGACCGAACGGAATGCGCAAAACCGGAGCTGAAATCACGATTCACCTTTTTGCGAGGCTCAAAAATTTCCAATTCAAAAAATTGCCCCAGTGGGCTGACTTGAAACTCGTAATACGGAAGGTGATCTAATCGGCCCGCACAGGAAACGAAAAGCTCAACCACGTCCCAATCCCAGAGTCCCCATTGGGACTTATCGGCCGACAAGGCTGTGTTTAGATACGAACTGCGTGCCGACTGCACGCTGAAAAGGGCAGTGAGGAAGCCCCCAGCCTCCAAGCTAAATTCCACATCCACGTGTGTTTCACAGGACGATTGTTGTGGAAAAATCAGGTTGAGCGCTTGGCGGATAAAGACCCCCTCACCGGTGTGCGTGAACTCAGTTTACCTTAGTTCTGGGGGAGCCACTCATAAAATTTGAAAAGTTCGTTCTCGGCTTTACAGGTTTTACAAAAGCGGTTGAACACCGAACTGGCGCGAAACCAACGATCACAAATATTACAGCGGACTTGTTTGGGCTGCTGGATTTGCTTCGAATGATTCTTCAATGATGATTTCATATTTCTTACCTCTCTTGGGTATGTTTAAAGCAACCCCTATGCCAATTTTTTCTGTTTTTTTTGAGATAACCCATTAAAAACTGGACTGTTTTTCAAACACTCCGACGTTCCTCACGTACCGCTTTCAGTACAAGGGTTGCGACGGCGACCCCTCTGAGATAGAAAGCGACATGCCATCACTGCCCAGGTCGCCTTTTATCTTTGCCGTTTGCCAGGTCGGCGCCGAGGCAGCGCTCAAAAAAGAGTGGGCTCGTTTGCGCCCCGATCTGCGATTTGCCTACTCCAGGCCTGGGTTTGTTACTTTTAAGGCGTCCGCTTCGGGAAAAAGTCCGACTGAATTTTCAGCTTCCCTGACAATCGAATCGGTTTTTGCCCGCGCCTATGGTTTGTCCTTTGGAAAAGTAAACGCCACCGAAATGCCGCAGATCGTGGCGTTTGCGCGGCAACTCACTTCGATCACTGGTAAACGGCTCAGGCTTCATGCATGGGAACGCGATCAGTATTTTCCAGGTGATGAGCCACTTGGTTTCGTACGGGATGTCTGGAATGAAACCCAGTGTAGCGCCTTGCGAGCGATTGCCGAATTTGATGCCTACTCAAAGCTTTTTGCAGCTGACTCCACCGCTGAGTCCGATGATCTCGTGCTGGACCTCGTCGCCGTTGAGCCAGACGAATTTTGGTATGGCTTCCATCTCCATGCACCCTCCCACTCTCCCGTACCTGGCGGAAAATACAAGATCGAGCTCCCGCCCAATGCCCCCTCTCGGGCATTTATCAAAATCGAAGAGGCTCTTCGCTGGTCAAAAATTCCACTTCAAGCCGGGGACACCGCAGTCGAGATCGGCAGCGCGCCTGGAGGAGCAAGCTTTGCTTTACTAAAAAGAGGACTTCAGGTGATCGGAATTGATCCAGGCCAAATGGATCCAGGGGTTCTCAAGCACCCCCGCTTCCAACATATCAAAAAACCTGTCAGCCAGGTCAGCAGGGAAGAACTTCCTCATTCCGTTCAATGGCTTTTGCTCGACATGAATTCGGAACCCAGTCTGACACTAGCGGCCGCGGAACGCGTCGTATCCATGCTCGAAGACTCGCTCTTCGGGACTGTGTTTACTCTTAAACTCAACCAATGGAAGGTTGCCGATCAAATCCCCGTGATGCTTGAACGAATCAAATCTTGGCAGACCATTAAGATTCGCGCCACCCAACTTGCCAGTAATCGTCAGGAAATCGTCGTCGTCGGGTTCAGACGTCTATTACAAAAGTCACGGGGCCATCATTAATCAGCGAGATTTTCATGTCGGCCTGAAAAATCCCGCCGACCGTAGGGACCCCTAAACCCGCGCTCCATGCAAGCGCCTGCTCATAAAGCTGGTTCGCTCGTTCAGGCTTTTCGGCCGTAGTAAAAGAAGGACGTCTTCCTGACGAACAATCCGCGACCAGCGTAAATTGGGAAACGATCAGGTGCTCGCCCTTTTGGTCTAACAATGAAAGGTTCATTTTTCCGGCTGAATCGGGGAAAATACGAAGCTCGCAAATCTTTTGAATGAGCTTTCTCAGTGTTGCCTCGTCATCTCCTACCTGAATCCCCAAAAGCGTGAGAAGGCCCGGCCCTATTTTCGAAACCATCTTTTCGTCGACCCCGACTTGGGCTTCCTGAACTCTTTGAATCACTGCACGCATATTTCCTCACTTGGCGACGCGGGATACCTTCGTTTCAGAAACAGAAAATCCCGCTCCTTTTGGCCCACGGGGTAGGTCTCAAAATTTAGCGTTTTTCGAACATTTCTGAGTAAGGACGCCTCATGCCGCCAAAACATCTTAAGTCCATTGAGCGACTTTTGAACTTTTTTGGATGAGCGCCGCGCGCCGGCGTTTTCAACGAGCGCCAAAACCAACAGCTCCATCGCCTCCCGCGAATCGCCTCGAAAAAATGCGCTCCAAATCGGCATCCATGACTCTGGCAACTGACGATAGCCCATCACGTATGAATATTTGGGGATGACCCGTTTTCGATTGGGGGGCGTTTTATGTCCCACCCACTTGAGCAGATCCATAAGGGCCCAAAAAGCCCCCCCCGTAATCCCACGTGAACGGTAGGCGCCATGAAGCTCAAAATCCGAAAAGGCTTCGGGATGCGTGGTGAAACAAAAATACGTGACCCCTTGTTCCCGTTTGATGCCAATCAGGGGATACAGAAAATAAAACGCGCCTGCCGTATTCCAGCGTGGCCGCAAATCCTGAATCACTCGGGCCTCCAGAAGGCAGGCCGCAAGTTCGGTCGGACAAACCTCAAATTCGATCCGTGCTGAATCGGCCACAATTTTTCGCATTTTCAGGTGCTTTTTGCGCCTTTTGGCGTTCCGATACTGTCCGATCCGGCGTCGTAAATTCTTGGCCTTGCCGACGTAAATCAACGCACCCTCTTCGGAAAAAACCCGATAGATTCCAGGATTAGTGGGTACGGAGGCCAAAAAATCTTTCCCGAACTTTCGGTCAAAAGTCTTCATCGCTACCGTGAGTTTACCTCACAGCCTCGCGCGTTGTCTAAAAATCTGTTCCACGACTGGTTCGGCAGCCTTGCCCATGGGCGAATACGCCTTGGGCTCTTCGCCAGGTTGGCCACTCACGCCCCAAATTTGAAAGGCGCGCAATCTCGGTTCATCACCCCAGACCCGCCTAAAGGCTTCCCAACATTTCGTAGGAAGCTTCTCATCATATTTTCGTTTCGACCAATTATAGTCCCACGGACGAGTCGCGGCCACGTCCGTCGTGGGATATCCCACTTCGACAAATATCACCGGCAGGTCGTAAAGGGAGGCAAAAGCCAAAAGGGGCGCCTTTTGGGCTCTCCACGCCGCCTCGAGTAAAAAAATCGGGGTAAGACCGTCATTGATCGCAAGCGGAAAGTAGGCTGAAACTCCGATAGAATCGAGCTCCTTCCAAAATCTAATCAGCGGATATTGCGCAAAAACCGGAGAAATTGTGAGATGCCCGCCATAAATTGGTCGTATACGATGAATCACATCCCTCCACCCCTTTGCATCCAAGAAGAGCAAAGTGAGTTCGCTTGCAACAATGAAACTGGAGGCGCCCTCCTTTTGAGCAAGCCAGGCAAGTTCCTCCATTCGATCGCCATAATTACGAAACCAGGCGGGCCCGTTATCAGGGAATATCCACTGCCGGCTATCTAGCCCCCCGGCCTGAACCATCGGAATAAAATTAAAATGAAGTCCCCGTGTTCGAACTTCCGGTAACAGCTGACGAAGTCTTTCGCCTTGAAAACTTGAAAGCAACGGCTCGCCGGGCGCCGCCTCGCACCAACGCAGGTCACTCGACGTCCGAGTATCCTGACAAAGATGGACCAAAACCGTAATATTCCGGGCCCCGATCCGCGCCGCATCATCAATCGCGCGAACGGCTTGTGGGATGGTCCACCGCCCCCATTGCGTGAGAATAAAGCCATCATCAGGCGCAGCCTGGACCGTGCCTACAAACCCCTGGAAGAGAAAACATGCTGCGACGATCTTCACCCAAAACGACATGCCGCAGCATAGCTACCGAAGGATCGCCCATTAATCAACATATAATATTTACCCGTGCCTTTTTCTTACTTCCCTATTCGTCAAGGTCCTGTTAATTCCGCCAGAATGACCCCAGAGCTGGACGAAATTCTCCAAAGAGCTCGCCAGCTTGCCTTAAGTAGGCTTGCAGTTCGAGAGTATTCTGAAAAGGAGATGCTCGACTATCTCAAACGAAAGAGCATTCCCGCCGAACAGGCCTCCGAGACTGTGACAACCCTCGTTTCTGAAAGACTCTTAGACAATCAACGATTCGTTAAGACCCTCGCGCGAAGCCAAGCCCTTCGAGAGAGGGGGCCTGGTTATATTCTCAATCAACTGCGCCAAAAAGGGATTCACATTGAAATGCCCCAAATGCGTGAAATATTTACTGAGGTTTCTGGTCAAACCGAGCTCGCCGTGGCTCGAAAAATCGTGGAACGCCGCTATGCTAACGCTCCCCATGACCCAACAAGCTTAAAGAGAGCCTATGAGGCACTTCTCAGACGAGGCTTCTCGGCGGAGGTCGCCCGCCAGGCTCTCTGGAATCGACCTCCATCAATGGAGGATTAGATCGCCTTCTTGATTCAAACCTCGAATCAAGCGGTTTTGAAGTCTCAATAACTTCCGAGGATTCCCCTGATAGACTTCGGCGTTTGGCCCTTCAATCACCATTTTTGAATGAGGATAAAGAATGAATTCAGCCTCGTTCGGATGGGTGAATAACTGCTTAACATTAGCTAAAACAGTAATCCCACCCGCACGCTTCATTGTACCGTCAGCCTGAGTGGTCGGTCCAAATACGCTTGCGATCACGCTAGGGCGCCCTTGCGCGTCTGGCATAAAGGTCTGACTGACCGAAAGCCCATTTGGAAAATACTGGTCATTGATAAATTCGAAAATAGCCGCCGTCCCCAACCAGGCCGAATGACTGATATCGACATAGGCATAAAGGTCAAATTTTGAACTCGCGGGGTGCGTGTTTTTGACTTCCACGAGCGGATACTCAAGCCCCAATGCGATGCCATTCGGAAGGACCGTTGTGGGCCGCAGGCTGATATATTCTGGATCCTTAAATAGCCCGATATTCAAGGAAAACCCAAGCTCAAAGGGTTCACTCGGCGTATAGGGATTAACAAATAAGAAGCCATAATCTTTGACCATGAAACCGCCGGCCAGTTCCGACTTAATGGTGTTGCTAAAGAAGAGTGAAATCTTAATCGACTCAAGATTAGGGGCTGACTTGACCGACACATGGTCAATCAAAGGTGTGGCGGGCTTGCACCCACTGGCCGCCAACGAAAAAAACAAAAGAGCCATTACTGGAATAGATACGGAACCTACTTTGCCGAACATGCCATTCTCCTAAACCGCGGCCAACGTACGCGCCATCGCGGCATGAACCGGAGAGTAATCCTCTTCAGTGGCATCGACTTGATCCATGATTTCGTAATTATTGGGGTCCTTAAATATTGCCGCCAACAACTGTGCATGCAGATCATGGCCAGCCCGATGTAAACGGAAGTAACCATGGATCTGAATCCCAGCTAGTCTAAAATCACCCAGGGCATCCAGAACTTTATGACGAACCAACTCGTCCGCACAACGAAGGCCATCTGGATTGAGCACATTCACCCGGTCCAAAACAATAGCATTATCAAGAGAACCGCCCCGGGCCAGGCCCATTCGCTTGAGGTTTTCGACTTCATCCAGAAAGCCAAAGGTCCGGGCTCGTGCCAATTCGATAAAATTAGTTTTGCCCTCAATATAGTGAAATTCTTGGTAGCCAATTGCGGGATGATCCCACTCGATTGAACCGTGAATTTCCATGCGGGACGATGGTTCCGCGACGGCCCATTTTTCCCCTAGCTTCACTTCTACTTTGCGACGAAGCGCGAGCACTGCACGGCGCTGAAATTGAGCAAAAGTTCCGATTTGGGTAATTGCCTCGGCGAAAGGTCCGGAACTGCCGTCCATAATGGGAACTTCAGGTCCATCCACTTCAAGAATCGCGTTGTCCACGCCAAGACCCTGCAATGCAGCAAGTACATGCTCAACCGTACCCACACAAATCCGACCCCGGCCTATCGTCGTTGCCATTTGAGTATTGATCACGTTTTTATAGTGAGCCGAAATTTCAGGCCGACCATCGAGATCGGTCCGGACAAATCGAATTCCTGTATTGGGCCGGGCGGGCTTCATGGTCAAATGAGCGGGTCGTCCAGAGTGGATCCCCACTCCTTTCAGCGTAATCGAATCTTTCAACGTCCGTTGCTGAGTCCCTTTAAAATTCATGTGCTCTCCTAGCGATACAGGGCTATTGAGCAAGGCCTGTGCCCAATTTGTTCAAAATGAGGCGCAAGGCGAAAAAATAGATAAAAACAGTTTTTAACCAATAAATTCAATCATTTGTAATTGGATTTTTTTGCCGATGGCGACGGTTTTTGCTCGATCTCCTCGGAGAGGCCCCCTGAGTGTGTGTTTTCAGTCACAGGGTCGAATTCAATAGCTGTGGATTTTTAGACACAGTTTTAACTCAAAGCAGCGCTTGGGTGCGCCCTAAATGTCGATAGGCGGTCGCGGTGGCAACACGACCGCGAGGGGTTCTTTGGATCAACCCTTCCTGAATCAGATAGGGTTCATAGACATCCTCGAGGGTATCGCGTTCCTCGCCCAAGGCCGAAGAAAGGGTCTCGATTCCAACCGGTCCACCCTCAAATTTTTCGATAATGGTGAGCAATAACTTTCGATCCATCCAATCCAACCCGCGTTCGTCTACCTCAAAGAGCGCCAAAGCAGCTTGAGCCACTGGACGATCAATCACCGTGCGACCCGAAGGTTTGGACATACGAACTTGTGCAAAATCCCGAACTCGCTTGAGCAGACGATTCGCAATACGTGGAGTGCCACGCGCGCGTTTTGCGATTTCATTGGCTCCGGATTCATCCATGCCAATGTCCAGAAGTTGGGCCGACCGCCGCACGATTTTCTCTAATTCTTCAACCGGGTAAAAATCCAACCGCATCTGCACGCCAAAACGATCACGAAGGGGACTGGATAAGAGGCCGGTGCGCGTGGTGGCCCCGACTAAAGTAAAGACGGGCAAGTCAATCCTGAGGGTCCGGGCCCCCGGCCCCTGCCCAATGATGAGATCAAGCTTATAATCTTCCATCGCGCCATACAGCACTTCTTCGATGGTTTTTTGAAGGCGATGAATCTCGTCGATAAAGAGCACATCGCGAGGCTGAAGATTGGTCAGGATCGCCGCCAAATCGCCTTTTTTTTCAACATTGGGTCCTGTCACGGTATGAATTTGGGTTCCCATTTCGTGCGCAATAATGTGCGCAAGAGTGGTCTTCCCGAGGCCAGGCGGTCCGGCGAGTAAAACATGATCGAGCGCGTCTCCGCGGCTTTTGGCCGCCTCCATAAACAGCGATAAATTATCTTTGACCTTACGCTGCCCAATATATTCGCCCAAAATGGCGGGCCGCAGGCTTTTTTCAAGCACCTGCTCCCCCTCATGAGAACCCTGAGGACTGACCAATCTTTCGAGACTTTCCTCTTTCATGGCTTCCCCTTTTACACTAAATGCCTAAGCGCGATTCGAATCAAGTCCTCTACTTTTTGCGGAGGGTCGTCGGCTTCATTCACTACTTTTTGCAGCGTTTGCAAGGCATCCTGCTCACGGTACCCCAGGCTTATCAGGGCCGAGGCTGCATCACGCACCAACGCCGGAACCGCGTAAGAAACTGGCCCCGCTGCCGTAGCACCGGTCGCCATCGTGTTTTTAGTTGAGGCAAATGCCGCATATATTCCCGTATCGATTTTTTTGCGAATTTTGTCTCCCAGTTCAAGAACCATTCGCTCGGCCGTTTTCTTTCCAATTCCTGGAATATGGCTTAAAAAAACCTTATCTCCCCCAGTAATCGCGCGCACCAATGCTCCTGGCTCCGCGCCCGTTAAGATGGTCAATGACATTTTAGGGCCAATGCCGTTAACCTCGAGTAAGGTTAAAAAAAGATCTTTTTCAGCCGCGGTCCGAAAGCCATAGAGATCCAGAGCGTCTTCTCGTACATGGGTGTGAATAAAAAATTCGACGGTATTTCCAGGGAGTAACCCGACGTGCCCGCCTGACTCCGGCACCATCACCGTATATCCTACGATGCCATTTTGTTCAGAGGCCCCCACCCCCACTAAAACGCGACCCGGGGTATGCTCCAAGATTTTCCCGCTCAGATAACCGATCATAGCTTATCGTTCTAACCGAACCCGACGTCTTCCCGCCACACTTTCTGGCGTAATTCCTAAAGACTCAGCCAAAGAGGACGCCTTTTTGCTACGCCGCCCCGAAGCGGCATGAAGCGCATCGCCAAAGCCAGCACTTTTCACTCCGATGGTCTTTGCTGCATAGGCGTGACAAATCGCGATAGCAAGCGCGTCAGAAGCATCCATCGTGGCAAAGTCCTTTTGACCTGTCAGCAAGCTCACCATACGAGCCACCTGCGTTTTATCGGCCCCGCCCGACCCAACGACCGCCTGCTTAATTTCACTGGGACTATACTCCACAATGCTCAAGCCATGAATCCGGCCCGTCACAATCGCAACCCCCCGAGCCTGCCCGAGTTTCAGGGCCGAGGCTGCGTTTTTTGCAAAAAAGACCTTTTCGATGGCAAGAACCGTCGGCTGAACCTCCAAAATCACTGACGAGAGGCCCTCGTAAATCAAGAAAAGCCGCTCCTCCAACGGGATCACAGCTTTTCCGCCCGTATTAGCCAAACGAAGGGTTCCATGCGTGACATGCCGCAGTTGATTACCCAAAATATCCACGCAGCCATATCCCAACAAACGAGAACCGGGATCAATTCCTAGGATTCGCATGAAGTCACTTTATAACGCTCGGTCATAAATCCGGTAGACTTTTGTGCGCTCGCCACACATCAACTGAAGAGCTTTGTTCATGGGACCATTGTCTTCCAAGATCCACGAGGCCTCACCCCGGGGATAGCCTAACTCGGGACCTCGTTTAAAATATTCCGTATAAAGCAAAGGACCAATTCCCAATTCACGAAACTGCCTTTTTATTCCCAAAGTAACGATTCGGCATCGGTTGATCGTCTTTTTGCGCCCGGGCCCCTTCAGATTCCAAAGTAATTGAGCTAACCCCGTTGGAAAAAGCTGACCGTCTTTTACTTTTTTGAAAACTTGATTCACATCGGGCAAGGCCAAGGCAAAGCCCGCAGGCTGCCCCCGAACCTCCGCAATGAAAACCAACCGAGGATCTAAAATCATTTTCAGATCCTGAGCCAAATGGCGAAATTCTTCGGTGTTCATGGGCACAAAACCCCAGTTTCCTTCCCAAGCATCGTTGTAGATATCCTGAATAATCTCGAGCTCACGATCAAAATTTTTCAACTCAGCAATTCGAATCTTCACGGCCCCCTTGGCTTTGAGCCGTTCCGCCTGCGCCAAAAGGCGCTCAGAAAACCGGGCTTTTCGTCCATTGATTTCATAGGCCAGCAAATCCTTGGACTTGACCAACCCCCACGCTTCCAGCAACGGCCCATAGTAAGGAGGGTTGTAAGTCATCATGACAGTGGGCGAATCGTTAAACCCGTCAACCAACAGACCACATTCATGATTAATGCTGGGATTCATCGGTCCGCGCAGGGTCTTCATGCCTTTTTTCTTTGCCCAAGCCGCCACATCGTCCATCAGCGCCCGGCAAAGCACGGGGTCGTCGGTCATTTCCAAAAAACCAAAAAACGCCGTTTTTTCGTTGTGAAACCGATTATGATTTTCATCCACAATGCCCACAACGCGCCCTACGACTTGATCCCCGCGGTAGGCCATAATGGCATGCATGAAGGCGTGTTTAAAAAATGGATTTTTTTGGACGTCCAAAAGATCCCGGACCGCTATTTTAAGGGGAGGAACCCAATGCGAATCTTTCGCATAAATGTCCCAGGGCAGCGCAATGAACTTTTTCCACTCAGCGGCCGTTTCAACGATCTTGAGAGTCAACATCTTGATTTTATACATAAAAAAAATAAAATCTGAAAACCAATTTTTTAACTAAAGTTCTTTTCCTGATTGCCGATAAGCTAGGAAACCCCGAGATCCATAACGCACTGCACCCGGGCGCATACGGTGGCAACTGAGTGGGATATCGGGGCCTTCCTCGGCAGGAAGGTCCATAGGGACACGTGCTACCAAGAGTCAGTTCAGCTCTAGCACAGCATATTTCGCCCATTTCTACTGCCTCGACTTCCCACCAGCAGGCGTCGAATCAGAATGCTCACTCCAAGCCCAAGCAGCAGGAGTCGCCATCTGAGGAGAAGGCCCCGCAGGAGGAACCGAGACAACAGCAGGGCCAACCCCCAGAGTCGCCGCAGACACCGCAGGCGCATTCAGGTGCTCCACCAGGAGCAACGATCATTCCCTTTCCGAGCAAAAAAGGAGAGGTTCAATATGACGCCTCAGGGTTTCCTATAGTGAATGCCCAGGTCGAGGAGCGTCCAAGAATTCCACCCGGAATCACCCTCGCCTTAATTGAGTTCGTTCATCTCCTTCAAAAGCAACGCACCACCCTCCTGGGTTGGCTTGGGGCAACGGTCTACAAAACCGCCCCACGGTTGCAAAAGAAGGGGGGGAGAGTGCGCAAAGGTATGATGCTAGACGAAGACGCGCACTAGTGAGCGTCACGCGCTTCCTGAGCTAAGCGGTAGTCTTAAGAATGTATCCAGAACCGTAGATCGTCTCCAGCGGATGGTCGAAACCCCGGATTTTTTTTCGCAAATTTGCGACGTGGGTATCGACTGTCCGATTGGTGACAATGGCATCAGGCCAGAGGTCACCCAAAAGCTTGTGCCGATCCACGACTTCGTTGGGATGCTCGATGAAATACCGAAGCAACTCAAACTCAATCCGGGTGAGTTTGATGGCATTTGAATCGACCCAAACCTGAAAAGATTTGGCTTCGAGCTTGAGATTGCCTAGCTCAAGAACCGACTCTGCCTGACGAACCGCTTCGTGGACACGTAACCGCGCTTGGACGCGTGCGACTAACTCCCGCACCTGGAAGGGCTTCGTAATATAGTCGTCGGCACCGATATCGAGGCCTCGGACCCGGCTATCTAAACTGGAAGCCGTGGTCAGCATAATAATGGGCAATTGCCGGGTATTGGGATGTTCTCGAAGTTTTTTACAAACCTCAAAACCATCCATTTCAGGCATGTTGACATCGAGAAGTAAAAGATCGGGTTGCTGGCGAATCGCAAGCGAAACACCTTCCCGCCCCGAAGTCGCAATGAGCGCCTCAAACTTGTCTCGAAGCATGTCAGCAACCAGCTGACCATTTTCAATATCATCATCAATGATGAGAACTTTTTTCATAAGAATGAGTAGATCAGCATACTTCAGGCAGAATAGCTAGAATGTGAAGTATGTGTGAATTATTATTCACTCAAAAGGTGGAGATGGAGATGAAAAATCGTCTGTCCGCCATGGACTCCCGTATTGATCACTGACCTAAAACCGCCCGGCAGCAACCGGTTAGCTCGGGCAATATGAGTGCCGACTTCAAAAAGTCGGCCCACTAAATCCGTTTGGGCAGCGCCGCTCTGGGGAAAGGCCGCGTCCAAGGACTCGATATGCTGTTTAGGAAGAACCAAGAGATGTATTTTGGCCTGAGGATGAATGTCCCGAATACAAATAAAAGACTCATCTTCGAAAATCCGCGGAGCAGGGATCTGACCCGAAATAATTTTACAGAAAATACAAGCTTCCTTCGACGCATCAGTCATCGGATCCTTTCAATCTCAGCTCCCAGGGCTGAAAGCTTAGCCTCCATCCGTTCATATCCCCGATCCAAATGATAAATTCGATTAATGAGGGTTTCACCTTCAGCACAAAGACCCCCTAAAATCAAACTCGCGCTTGCGCGCAAATCAGTTGCCATAATAGGCGCCCCAAGTAGGCGTTTTTGGCCACGAATCACCGCGGTATTGCCACGAATAGTAATATCGGCACCCAAGCGGCAAAGCTCTGAAACATGCATAAAGCGATTTTCAAAAATCGTTTCAGTCATCAAAGAGGTCCCCTCTGCCACCGCCATAAGCGCCATAAATTGGGCCTGCATGTCAGTCGGAAAACCAGGATAAGGCAAAGTAGTCACATCGGTCGAACGCGGTCGATCTGCAGCAGCAATTTCAATAAAGTCTTGCCCTCGGGTCACTCGCGCACCTGAATCTTCGAATTTAACCAAGACCGATTCCAAAAAAATCGGATCCAATCCTTCAACCCGCACTGTCCCTTGAGTGGCACAGGCGGCGGCTAAAAAAGTCCCCGCCTCGATGCGATCCCCCATGATCTGATAGTCGCAGCCTTGTAGAGAGGTCTTACCCTGAATGCGGATCACTTCGGATCCCTCGCCTGCGATCTCCGCCCCCATCGCCCGCAGCGCTCTTGCCAAGTCAACAATTTCAGGCTCCCGAGCGCAATTTTCAAGAACGGTTTCCCCTTCCGCAAGGGTCGCGGCCATCATAATATTTTCAGTCGCACCCACACTCGGAAATTCAAACGCGATCCGCGCACCTTTGAGTTTCTTGGCCGACGCAATGACATAACCATTTTCAAGCTCAATGGTCGCACCCAATTTTTCAAGCGCCGTCAGGTGAAAATTGATCGGCCGCGCCCCAATCGCACAACCTCCTGGCAAACTGACTTTGGCTTTGCCGAAACGTGCCAACAAAGGGCCCAAAACCACCACCGATGCTCGCATCGTTCGGACCAAATCATAGGGAGCTTCAGTGTTCTGGATTGCGTGCCCGCTCAAGGTGACTTGGTTTTGATCCAGATAATCTTCGAGTTCCACGCCCATATTTTGCAGAAGCTTGAGGACGGTTCGAACATCTTGTAAATTGGGAACCTGTCGAAACCGGCAAGGCTTCTCCGTCAACAACGAGGCGATCAAGATTGGAAGCGCCGCGTTTTTGGAACCACTCACCTGCACTGTACCATGAAGGGCCTTGCCCCCACGAATTCGCATTTTATCCATGACCCAACTTTCTACCCTTTTTCAGCCCAAGTTGCGATCAAAACTCGGGACCTCCCGGTTAAATCAGGCAGAATGGTGACTGAAGACCACCTCTCGGCCTTAAAGATTTCAACGATTTGATCGGCCCGTTCCGGTGGAATCTCCATGAATGCGCAAGCCCCTTCAAGCAAGAGCTCTTTGCCACCCTGGGCAATAGCTCGATAAAAATAAACTAAATCTTCCGACGGCGCAAAGAGCGCTGCGCCCGGTTCATGTTGCAGGACCTCTTCTTCGATGGGATCTGATTTTCCCAAATAGGGGGGATTACTGATCAGGAAGTCAGCCCTTAGTTCCGGCCCGCCTTTCCTAAAAGGCTCACACACCTCCAAGGGAGACTCAGACCTCAGAATTTTCAGGCGGCAGCCTGCCAGCCCCAAAATACGATGCGCATTGCTCTGGGCCCGCTGCCGCGCCTCGACGGTGAGTTCAGTGGCAATCATCTCAAGCGAGGGAAAGGCGCAAAGCAACTCAATGGAGATCGCCCCACTTCCAATCCCGATCTCGAGACCCAACTGGGGTTCGAGGCCTCGAGCAGCTAGCCTTTCAATCGTCTGCACAACCAAGAATTCCGTTTCGGGTCGAGGAATTAAAACGTCCGGCCCGACTTCGTACTCATGCTCCAAAAAAACTTGAACTCCCGTCACGTGTTGAAGCGGCTTTCCCTCGGCGCGCATCCCTGCCATCAAAAGCAATTTGTCGGCTGCAGCTTCAGGAAAGCGATCTTCGAGTCTTGAAAAAAAATCCAGCCTCGACAACGCCTTGCCTGTGGCCTGAAAAACGGCGGTTTGGACGAGAATTTCTGCCTCGGCCTCAATCGATCCTTTGGCAACCAGTTGGGCGTTAGCACCCAGCACTTCTCGCGCGGCTTTGAGCGCTTGCTGAAAACTATGCGGCCGCTCGCGATAGTTAGCCAAAACTTAACCCCCGATGCCTTGAGCCTTGAGTGCTTCCATCTGATAAAACGACTGCAAGCTCGAAATCACTTCGTCAATACGGCCTTCCATAATATCGGGCAACTGATGAAGCGTGAGCCCAATTCGATGGTCCGTCAGACGACCTTGCGGGAAATTATAAGTTCGAATTCGCTCGCTTCGATCCCCCGTGCCGACCATAGCCCGGCGCGCGTCAGACACAGTTTTAGCCGCCTTTGCAAGCTCAAGATCCAAAAGCCGCGACCGCAAAATCTTCATGGCCTTGTCTTTATTTTTGTGTTGAGAGCGCTCATCTTGACAGACCACGACTAGACCGGAGGGAATGTGGGTGATTCGCACAGCGGAGTCAGTAGTATTGACACCTTGGCCGCCCGCCCCCCCCGAACGGAACACATCGATTCGGAGGTCCCCCGGGTTGATGTTCACATCCACTTCTTCAGCTTCCGGCATGACTGCGACGGTGACCGTCGAAGTATGAATTCGTCCTTGTGCCTCGGTGGCAGGCACGCGCTGCACGCGATGAACGCCTCCCTCGAATTTGAGGCGACTAAAGGCTCCTTGAGCTTGAATTTCTGCGATAATTTCTCGCATCCCGCCCAAACCGGTGGGATTGGTTGAAAGCACGTCTACCCGCCAGCCCTGGCGCTCGCAATACCGTTGATAGAGTCTAAACAGTTCAAAAGCAAAAAGTGCGGCTTCTTCGCCACCAGTGCCGGCACGAATTTCGAGAACCACGTTTTTGTGATCGTTAGGATCCGTCGGAAGCAATAAAATCTGGAGGGTCCGCTTCGATTGATCGAGCGCAGGTTGGAGCACATTAAGCTCTTCCTTGGCCATGTCTGAAATTTCAGAATCCCTGCCATACATGAGCTCACGATTGGACGCGATCTCCGCCTGAATTTTTTTGTAGCGCCGATATTCGGCCACGACCTCACCAATGGAGGCGTGCTCTTGAGATAATCTTCGAAACTCAGAAGGTTGGTTGGCAATGCCGGGGTCGCCAAGACGACTTTCGATTTCCAGAAAGTGTTGCTCAACCGATTCAAGCTTATCGAACATGACGTTAAGCCTCTGGAAATTCAGCCACGTTGGCGTGGATCAAGCCCAGATCTGAAAGCTGGGTGATCTCCATTGCTTGCTCAGAAATCGGAACCCCTTTTTCCAAGCGAAGTACGGCTTGCAAAGAGGCCAGCGCCACTTCGAGTTGATCGTCGGTTGGTTCGCGGGTGGTTAATTTTTGTAAAAACATTCCAGGCCAAATGATTGCCCTAAAAATCGGGTTTTCCATGCGGCAGGCGCACATTTTGATAAACTCGTAAGACAGTCCGGCCACGGGCAGCATTAAAACGATCTTAATCAAGATCATCAGCGCGTGATTCAAAACAGGATTCGCCGCAAGCTCCGTGAGCCTAAAAACCGGAAAAATGATGCTAAATACGGCAATGCTAATCAAAACCAAAAAAAGCAAAAAGCTGGTCCCACACCGAGGGTGCAGGGTCGTATACTTCCTGGCGTTTTCAACGGTCAATTCTTCTTTGGCCTCAAAGGCGTAAATCGATTTGTGCTCGGCCCCATGGTATTGAAAAACTCGATGAATATCCTTCATCAAGGAAATCAAATACACATAGGTCAAGAGAATCGCCATTTTTAGCAGGCCATCAAAAATATGAAAAAGCGGGCTCTGCGCGGTAACCCCACTCCCTGACCGAGTCGCAATGACGGCCGTCAAAAAGTGAGGGAGCGCGACAAAGAGACCCAGCCCCAATACAACAGCCGAAACAATGGAGGCGACCATGGCCCAGCTGGAAATCTCTTCGCCCAGGTCTTGTTCATCGGCGGCAATATTGGCTGAAAAGCTCAAGGCATCGATGCCCTGAAGCATGGACTCAAACAACATGACGACCCCACGAAATACGGGCTTCTTTAAAATCGAAAATCGATGAGCCACGCTGAGGTGGGGCTCATTGCGAATAACGATTTTTTGATTCGGCTTACGAACCGCGATGGCAATAAAATGCGGGGACCGCATCATAACGCCTTCAATGACGGCCTGACCACCAATGCTTGTAAACTGCGTAGGGGCTGAATTCTTCATGAGAAGCATCATGATAGACCAATATACTGGCCGAGCGCTTCACAAAAAAAACCGGCCGAGCGATTTATTTTTTCTTGTACTTATTGAGGAAGCGCTCAACACGGCCTTCAGTGTCCATAAGCTTGTGCTTTCCGGTAAAGAAGGGATGGCAGTTTGAGCAAATTTCGATCTTGATTTTTTCTTTGGTTGCGCGGGTTTCCATGACATGGCCACAGGCGCATTGAACGGTGGTTTCGCTATAAACGGGGTGAATACCTTGCTTCATGACGTCTTACCTTTGAACAAGCCGGATATCCCATTCTGGTTAATAAATCCGACTCACTTTAATCTGGCGGCTATAATCCCCTTGATTTTGTTGGGGAAACCGCTTCGGGAGGGCATGCACCGACCTCAGACGATGGGATGATGGGTTCTTAGCAAAGGGAGCGAGGAGGAGTCAAGGTCGGAATTTTCGTGGGGGATGTCGGGGTCGGGCATCCTTGCCCTCCGCGCAAAAAGCGCTTCCTGCGCGCGCGGATCCCCTCACCCCCACCGAAAATTCCTAATGTGGGATCCGCCAAGCAGCCGGGGCAGCCGGGGCAGCCGGGGCAGCCGGGGCAGCCGAGCGCTCTCGATATGAGACAATTCCAGCATGAGACAATTCCAGCGTGAGACAATTCCAGCGTGAGACAATTCCAGCAAAGAGCGTGATCAGCGACACGCCAATGCCTATTCTTTGAGAAGCCGGTGAGCTTTACTGCCGATGGACGGCAATAGAAGTCTCTGTCCCCCTACTGAACCGCATTTACTGCCGCCAGACGGCTGTTGAGACGCTCTCCATCTTGGCAGTGCAAGATCTTAGACCGGGAGACTGTCTTATCCCCGTTGGCCTTATGAATCGTCAATCCGGATTTCGATCATCCCGACCTATTTTCAACACTCAGATAAAGGATAATGCGCCTGAGCGGAGAATTAGATTTCTGTAGTAATACTTAGTTATACTGGATAAAATCAAGCCGAGGGATATTTATGCGCACGACCAGGGTCATTGCCTTTTCGGTCCCGCCCGATTTTGAAAATGAGATTCAGAAACACGCTAAAGCCGAGCACCGGACGATCAGCGAATACATCCGTGAGGCGGTGAGACAGTACATGTCGCTCCGTGAGTTCGAACAGACGAGAAAAACGGTGACCAAGCGAATGAAACGCAAGGGGCTGAAAGCCTCTGACGTTGAAGCCGCCTTATCCGAAGTTCGAAAGCGCGACTAACCGATGCTTCGGGCGGTCGTCGATACCAACATCACTGTTTCGGGACTTCTTTTTGGAGGACTGCCCCTCAAGGTTATCCACGCGGCTATTGCCAGGCGGTTTGTCTGGGTCACCTCTCCGGTGTTGATGGATGAAACCGAGCGCGTGTTGCGCTCGGATAAGTTCGGCCTGAGCACCGATGAAATCAAAGCCCTCATTTCTCCGATCTTTGGCGTTGCTGAGATCGTCATCCCGATCCACACGCTCGATGTGATTGAACGCTGCCCCGCTGATAATCGCGTTCTCGAATGCGCAGTTGAAGGCAAGTGCTCGGCAATCGTGAGCGGTGACCGACGCGATCTTCTCTCCTTAAAAACTTATCGGCATGTGGAGATCATTACAGCCCGCCAATTTCTTGATCGTGTCTGATAATTTCAAAAACTCATGCTCCTTTGAGCAGCCGCGCTATCGCTGACATAGAATCACGCAGTTTCCCTTCATTGATAGAAAACGGCGGCATTTTACGAAATTGTTTCAAAAACACCATTTTTGGCTTTTCATTAAAATTCTCATAAGAAACAACGAAGGTTTTGCCGCTATAAACAAGTTTCTGCATTGAATCGGATAAAATAACAGCAATATATTTCTGAGTTCCTGGGAGATTCCAAAGCCATCGGGTTAAATCATCGTGCGTCTGAAAGACATGTTTCTTACCGATAAGCGTGTGTGATCAGGTGATCCCCATTGTTGATTAACAATATATCAAAACAGTCAACAACTTTAACTCGTGTGCTTTTATTATCACTTTTGGTCCTGACCGTGCTGACCTCTGTGTCGTTGGGGACACATTTGGCGCGGTGTCCAATATTAAGAGATAATTATATTTGTGCGCAAGAACCGCGGGATTTCAGTAGAAAAGAACGGCAAAGCCTGGATCGTGGGAAATTTTTTTCCAGCGCACCACTCTCATTTTGTATTTTTTTCGCGTCATTACCCTCTCAACCCTCTCAAAACTCTTCACGATTACGTTATTTCTGCCGATGAGCAGAGCATGGGACGGTGGCAAGCGCGGTCACAACTTTTTGAAAAGCTTTGGACTCATTTGA
>JBBCAW010000010.1:0-66363 GCA_051382295.1 Bdellovibrionota bacterium FG-1
GAAGCACATCGTCCTCAAGGCGAAAAGTCGCTGAATTATCAACCACCCAAGCACCCGATTCAGCCGCCTGCGGCACCCACTCTTTAGAAACGGCGTCACTAGCATCAAAAAAAGCGATATTCACGCCCTCAAAACAGCCTTTCCGAAGCACTTGGCAGCGAAAGTCTCTACCGTTCCAATGAATCTCTTTACCTTCAGACCGAGACGACGCGAAGGGTACGAGTTCAGTTACCGGGAATTTTCGAGATTCCAAAACAGCCAAGAGATGCTTGCCCACGGCACCCGTAGCACCTACGACAGCCACTTTCATTTGACAGTTCCTTCGACATTGGGGGGAGGGACTTCCCCTTTTTGAAGAACAATGGGTTTATGAATCGCGAGGCGATACCCATTCCATAAAAGACTTAAACCAACATAAGAACTCAGTAACACGAACAACGTCACCTCGGGTTTAGCCGCGATCAAAATCATCGCGAGTACACCCATCATCAAATAACCGAAACTGGCGCGAGAACGCCAATTCAGCTCCTTAAAAGAAGGGAATTTAATCGTACTGACCATCAAACCCGCCAAACCAAAAGTCAAAATGAGAACTGGAACCTGAATCTGCTCGACCGTCCAACCCAAAGTTTGGCTGAAAATAATAAAGGTAGCCACCATCCCGGCACCCATCGGAATCGGGAGTCCCTGAAAGTAGGCCTTGGAAAGCACTCCGGCCAGAACATTAAAACGAGCCAACCGCAGGGCCCCGCAGGCTAAAAATAAAAAGGCGGCGGCCCAGCCTACGCGTCCAAAGGGCTGAAGCGCCCACTGATAAAGCAAGACGCCCGGAGCCATTCCGAACGAGATCAAATCGGACAAGCTATCATATTGAACCCCAAACTCGCTGGTGGCTTTCGCCAGCCGCGCGACACGGCCATCGAGCATATCAAAGATAGCGGCCGCCAAGATGGCCCAAGACGCGCTGGTAAAGTCCCCTTGAATCGAGGCAACCACCGAGTAAAAGCCACAAAACATATTGGCCGTCGTCACAAAATTCGGAACCAGATAAATCTTTCGCATCGCCACGAATATACATGACAAGGGCTAAGTTTCAGTAGCACTTTTTGCGATCATAACGCTGCGAGTCGCGTTCAAGCGAAAAACCACCCCCCCCCGACCAAAAGGGCGAGTCCCGCCACGACCGCGATCACAGCTAAAGTCCGCTGAATCGAAAATCGCTCTAATTTGAGTGCCCAAGCCACCGGAACTGAAAGCACGGGAGCGAGGGAGGCCAGCGTCGAACCAATCGCCAAAGGTGAATGCGATAAGCCGTAAATAAAAAGAACCGAACCTCCAAAAGCTTCAAGCACAAAAACCCATAACGACTTTTTGATCAGCCGAAACGGAATAGCCACCTCAGTGCCACGAGCGAGCACCCGCCCCATGCCGATACTCATGACGATGCCAAAAGGCATTCTGACGAGATTAGCCAAAAATGGGTCGACCGTTTTACCGGCATACGAAGTAGCCACACTGTTGAGTGCCCACATGAGCATCGTGCCAAATGCGAGCGCCACGCCCAACCCCCGACGAGTCAAATGCTTAGGCGCTGCGTGTAACCCTGATGAGGATGCAGGGGTTGGCTCACTTCCACTCAAAATCACGGCTATCACTCCGCCCACGGTAAGAAACAAACCCACGATTTGGTGAAAAGTGATGGGCTCACCTTGAATCCACGTCCCTACGCCAGCCGTGAGTAAAGGATAAGTCGACCCGATCGCCAGTGCGGCGGGAACACCGAGTGATCTCGTGCTCCACATAAAGAGAACATCGCCCATTCCATAGCTCGCAAAAATAGAGACCGCGAGCCAAAAAACCTGAGTCGGTGCCATCTGCCAAACTCGGACCCAAAGTTCAACCGGCCCACCCGCCATCCACATCGAGCAAACCAAAAACAAAGGCAAAGCCACGGTCGCACGAGCTAGGTTGACGGCAAAAGGAGAATGCCCTCGCGAAAGGCGAGAATACTGAGCCGATCCCACCGCCCAGGTGATGGAAGCAGCAAAAGCACAAAGGGGACCAAGCCAGGTGGAGGTGTCCATATTTCCTATTGATAGCATGCAATTGAGCCGGACCAAAACACAGTTGTGGCCGGATAGAGAACAGTTAAAAGTGCTATCACTATTAGGCATGACATGGTATATTGTTTATACTACTTATGCCCCATCAACGCCCCCGTTTTAGCGAAGCAAAAATCAAGAAAATGGCCACTTTTTGGCCGGTTATTGGCGTTCTCGGCATGGGACAGGTGGGTAAATCTACCCTTCTCAGAGATCGCCTGGGGATTGAAAACTACCTCACGTTAGACGACGAGGAGATCCGAGCCGAAGCGCAGCTTTCACCACGGGTGTTTTTGGGGAAAAATCAGTCCACTCCCACGGTTTTGGATGAGGTGCAAAAGGCACCTCACCTTTTTGATGCGCTCAAGGCACTAGTCGATAGAAAAAAAGTTCCGGGCCGATGGTACTTGTCTGGTTCGGTCGCATTTTCCCAGAAATTAGGCATTCGTGAATCACTCACCGGTCGCATTGGCTTATTGCACTTATATCCCCTTTGTCTTGCGGAAACGAACCAACAACCCCTGAAAATCCTTAAAAAGGAAAACGATTTTCTACACCCCTCGTCACCCCGATTTAGAGCCGAGGACGTCGCGGAACAAATGTCCTTAGGGGGACTCCCGGTGCCGGCCTTCGTGCGCGACCCAAAAATGCGGACTGAGTATTGGAATAATTGGTTAGATACCACGATTGCTCGTGATGCCTCCCGTGCCTATGGAAAAGGATTTGATCCAGACTATTGCTTTTCGCTCATCCGAATGCTGGCTAAAGCCTTGCCCAAGGGGGAATATCCGTCCTTAAATGAAATTACGGGAGATAAACGCAAAGCCAAGCGCTATATCCAAGCATTAGAGAATATCTTTTTCCTAAGACGTTTTACCATCCACGAACCTGGAGTCGGGAATGACCACTGGATTTTTGGGGATGCAGGTCTGGCTTTTCATCTCAGCCCTCAAAAAGAGGGGCCCGAAGTGAGTCTTTCGATTGCCAGGCATTACCTCTTGAATGAAATTTTCTGTTTGAACGAGTACCAAGGTTTTGTCGTGCAAAAAACTTTTTATAAAAGCATTCATGGACCGGTGATCGATTTTGTTTGGAATGGAATTCCGATCAAGATCATCCATGAAAGCATTGCGCCCTCGCAAATGGAATATCATTCACGGAGTTTGGTGGGCGCCATGAAAGCCCTCAAGGTCAAGCGCGCGGTCCTTTTGGCGCCGGTCAACACGGTGCACCTCCCGAAACAGGGGGTTTGTCTTTTGCCGTGGGGATTTTGGAGTTAGTGGTGGTTAGTCCAATGACAAGAATCATACGAGCAAAAGACCAACCTTGGCGCCAAACTTCTTGATACCCTTGTCGCGTGTGAGGAGAGGAAAACCATGTTCCAAGCAGCTTTGTACAACAAGACAATCAGCCAGCGTAGCATTCGTGCCCTGTTGTGCGAGGCGCCTTCGTAACTTTCCCGTCTCCTTCCAAAAGTCGGGCGCTGGCATGGCAATTGGCATTTCTGAAAGAGCCTTTTCAACTTCTCCTGTCATCTCAGTCGAGATGAGTAGTTCAGATAAAACGGCAGGCGCCATCACTACGCGCCCTTCGTTCAAAGCAGTACGGAAAAGTTCCAGGTCTTCGCCTGACTTTCCTAAAAAATAATCAATCCAAACGTTGGTATCGACAATCACAGCTTTCGATCCTGTCTGAGTTCGGACAAATTGATTTTCAAATCAAGCTTTCCCCGCAGACCCGCTAAGGTCTTGCTGGCACGCCGCGCGACCAAAATCTCTAAAGCCTGCCGAACAGTCTCCGTCAGGCTTTGCTTTGTTTCTGCCAAGGCAGCTTTTACTAGATTGGCAGGGAGTTCCATCGTTACTTTCTTAAGACTATGGTTCTTCATATGGTAAATAATACCATAATACACACCATAGTCAAATGAGGTACCGCGGCATCTGGGGGGGGCAGCCCCCTAAACAACTTTCTTCAACCCAATCTTAAACGCGGTAGGGCTTTTTCTTGTGGTCGGCGATGCGATCAGACGACCTCAGACTTGTTGTCACGATAGTCGTAGCCGACGCCGCCATTCATTCCACTGAAGCCATAGATGAAGTCAGTATCTTTTGGATAGACCGACGACGACCAAAACCAATGACCAATCATCCCTTCGGAAAGTGGTAGCCTTTGTAGTCGGTGGCCCTTGAATCGGACATTACGACGTCTTTTGTCCCGCCCACATCGGCAAGGGCGGCATATCCGTGATCGACGCGAAGAAGTTGAAGACCTCGTCGTGGTCCTTCTTCACTTCATAGGTCAGTGAGATCAGGATGTTGGTGTCCAAGATGGTGCCGGGGCAGTAGTCTGCCTCGGCGGACTTCGCTTTCAGATATTTATCGAACTGCGAAAATGGAATGACCCTACCCAATTCAAGCTCCGACTTCTGGATCGCGAGCGATCTTCTTTCGCTCAGAATCCCTCTTGGCCTTCTCTGCCTTTTCCAGTTCTTCGTCTTTCCTCATTAGCTCGTTGAACTTGTCCACGGCAGCCGGATTCGGCGGACGCTTGCGAAGCTCTTTCATGGATTCATAAAGTTCGTGGAGCGGCTTTCTCTTTTTCTTTTCCATTTTTCAGATCCTCCAAGTTTCAATATAACTCGGAAAAGTGCTGCCGATCTTGGCGATATTATTGCTTTTTATTATCATTCATTGGACCCCTTGTCTCTATAGAAGTCGCCCGTAGGCCCACCTTAGCAGGGTCATTTGGGCTTATTCCCATTCACGATTACCACCAGCTGTTCCATCACGGCCGGGTCAGTCGGGATGAAACTCAAAGCCTCGGTCGCCCCGGTCTCATCAACTCCGGCAAGACGCACGTACCTCTGCAATTTTCATGACCACCGTTGCGGGGACTCCGGTTGCGATCAGTTGAGTCGCAAAACAGGCTCTGAATGTGTGGAATCGAATCGAAGGCAAGCCATTCGCCTGAGAAAAGCCTCGAAGAATATTTGCCTGATTTCCGGACTTCCAGTCCGAAAACTGGGGCAGGATGTGGTCGTCAGGTTTTATCTCGTCCTCACCAGGCGGAAACCGACACCGGGGCTGCGGTAATCAGGCCCGACGTAGTTGCGAAAAGCGGAGCGCAAGAACTGCGCAACGAAGAACCAACTGCCGCCACGGACCACGCGGGAGGAGCCACTCGAAGCGCCTGTTGGATTCATCTGGGCCGTACTATTGTAATCACCGTGCCAATCTTGCACCCAATGCCACACGTTTCCATTCATGTCATAGAGGCCAAACCCGTTGGGCCTCAGCTGCGCTACTTCGTGCGTCTGACCGCCTGAGTTCCCCTCAAACCAACCATAAAGCGCCAGTTGACTTGAATCGTTGCCAAATGAGTACGCGGTACTTGTGCCAGCTCTGGCGGCAAATTCCCACTCGGCCTCGGTGGGGAGCCGATAAACATAACCATCTTTAAGAGTCGCGTTCAGTTTTTGAATAAAGCTCTGAGCATCATCCCACGAAACTTGCTCGACCGGATTGTTTGGACAAAGCCCCGTCCCATGAATAGTGATAAAACTTTTTGGACAATAGTTGGCTTCCTTAAACCTCGAAGGCATGGATCCCATCACTTCAAAATATTGTCGTTGAGTCACGGTGGTTTGCTGCATCTCAAATCGATTCGTGAGCTGTACGCGATGCAAATCTTCGCCATCGTCGCGACCTAATTCACCTTCCGGGGAGCCCATCATAAATGACCCAGGCTGAATTTCCTTAAACTTCATTTCGAAGGGTTCACTTGTCGAATGAGAAGCATCCAGAGGGGGCTGTGCTGGTGTAATCGCGCCTTCTAAATTCTTCATCGCCGTCTGATACGCCTTCCGAATCCTCGGCATCAGCGACACCGTCTGTCCATCATCATTGCCAGCCTGTTCAGGAACTGAGCGAGTAAACGTGTCGAGCTGTTGAATCACTGACGCGAGCGAAGTCCGAAGCTTCTCATCCCGATTCAAATCCACTTTGAGCCACTCGAGTGCCATCATCGCCGCATTGTACTGAGCCTTGGCATTAGTGATCGCTCGATCCTGGACCATCAGCGCGCGAGCATAGTCATAGCCAAACCTCGCAAAAGCAATCTGCATGGGCGTTCCGCCATTTTGTAGGCTCTTGAGATAAGCCACGTCGCTTTCGTAATACCCAATAGCCATCTCCACCGACGACTTAAGAATCCGCACTTGCGCATCCGTCACGCCACTTTCGCCGGGAGCGGAGTTTTGGTAGATTTCTCGGGCGATCTTAATCCCACGATTGAGCACAAAGCGCATCAGAATTTCAGTTCTGCGACTTTGACCTCCTTGCGGAAACACCTCATAAATCCCGCGATAAAGCGCATCCCGTTTTTCGAGGAGCGACATCGACTTGATCACTTCGAGCAAGTCCTTGAGCTTCTTCTGACTATCCGTCGCCCAGGGGAGCAAATCTGCGATTTGGCCCAGAGTAAGCTGAGTTTCCGTGCCTTCGTCGAGGCTCGAAAGCGTGGCGGGTTGAGCTGCGTGAGCTTGTGGAGTTAGAGCACTTCCTAACATCAGGCTCGTGAGGCCAAGACTGAGCACCAGGCCAACTTTTTTACCGTTATACTGTTTCATAATCATTTTCCTTTTTTTTTAAATTTTCAAAACCGGGTTAATAAAATTTGTATCGGGCAAGTACCTTGCCGTTATTAGGATCAACCACCACCAGGCGCCCGAGAATAAACATCCCTACCGCCGCGGCCTTGACGTCAGTCTCCGTGCCCGTGCCACTGACCACCGTTTTGTGAAAAACAAAGAACCCAGAAAAACGTTGCCGCATCACATAGGAGCCATTCAAAGCACCCCCAAAGACCGCCGTGGCTTGCCCCGTCCGAGGATCCACCGGCGAGATCGTCGCTTTATCGTCGCTGTTGTCTACATTCTTGTAGCGGCCCCACTGAAAGTGAGTCCACTTGACGTGCGAGGTATCACCCGCCTTAAACCGAATCGAGCCCTGAAAACCCACCAGGTTATTCACCCCCGAACTGGCGATCGTAAAACCCGGCCGGCCATCGTCCATATTGCCATCCAACGTCAGAGTCAGTGAAGGGTCTTCGTTCATCCCTGTCGATCCGTCATCGTTTGCCTGAAGGGGCGTCATCATATACGAAATACCGGGTTGGATCGGATCAATCACATAAATGCGACCGATCTTAAGATCATCCCACACCAACAGGCCCAGCATACTCGCGTTTCGACCTGACAGCGGTCTCACCATCAAAATTTCTTTGTTGCCATCGGCGTCTTTTCCTTCATACGAATCCGTAGGAATCGCTTGTGGATTCTGCCCTTGTACTCGCGCATCCGCGAAACCAGGCGAAGCCAACAGCCCTTGAACACTTGCTAGAACCGAAATCACCAAACCCGTCATCGTTAATTTTTTCATTTTCATTCTCCTTTTATTTTTACGATTTATTTTCCACAACCATTTGAAATCAGCGCCAAAACCTCATTGACTTTGTCACTCGCTAAATTCAGTGCGTACCGGACATCGCCACCGTAAACCGCATGATTGCCACCATTGAAGGCCGCAAGCTTTCCATTAATCTGCATGAGATCCGTAATCGCACAGGCATACCGAGCACTTCGAAGGGACTGCGAAAGATCCTCCGCTGCCCACTGGGTGATAAACTCCAAAACCTTGAGCGCCTGCGCGCCATTGTGGACCGGGAAGGTTTCAACTCCCCCGCTTGCCGGGGCGTTCAGCACGAAATTATCACTATAAAGCTGAATCTGGCGGCGCGCGTACTCCACAAATCGACGTTCGTAGGCGCCCTCATCGAATTGATTACATCCCGCTTCGGTTCTAGCCCTGCAGCCATGAAACGGAATAAAAATCGGCAAATCAATCTCGTTTGAGACATATTTAACGAAACTATAGTAACTCAACAGAAAGCTCTTCACGCCCTCCAGATTATCGCCCTGGGCATCTGCCTGCGCTCTCAGGGCCCGCCCTAACCGCAGTCCGCGCTCAATCGCCTGACGGGTGAGGCTATCTTTGGGTTCGACGGGATTGATGAGCTGCGCGCGAAGAGCCTGTTCCAGCCCTTGCATCAAGAGTGAAACCGCGCCTGCAGAATCTTGTAATAAGTCTTGCATAGCCGCTTCATCCCGGGCTTGATCTAGGATGACCTGACTCCCTCGACACCACTGCGACACCACCTCCGGTAACGTCGAGGCACGATCCGTGCCGCCGTTATTTGAGCCACCTTCCTTCATCGTCAGGGCCATGGCTTTAGATCCTGCGCCCAGAAGGCTTGCCAACATTGATAGATAAACTAAATAAGAAATAGATCCATTACGGGGTTTCATTTTACTCTCTCCTGTTTTTGGGACGGTTTTAAGGGTTGAATGGGCGTCAGCTGAAAAACCTGAAACCCAAGCTGGAAGACGGTGTCAGGCATTTTAGACCCGACACCAAATTTCAAATTGACCGCGTCGCGGAACTCATCAATCATCTGAATGAACTCTGGGAGACGGTCGTGATCGCACGAAATAGTTATGGAACTGGCGCGGCGTTCGGAATACGGATCTTCCGTCAGAGACTCCTGAGCGCGCGCAAGCATTTCGGCTTGGAACTTTTGAACAGCGTAACTAAAAACATTACCGGTGTACTTAACAAGAGGCTCGCTTTGCTCCCATTGGCCGGTTTCCGCATTACGGCGAATCATGCCCAAGCGCTCGAGATGTACCATCGCCTCTGCGGCCTGAACTTTGGTGATTTTGCCCCGCAACATCGACGTGATCCAGGTAGCATCCTCTTGAAAACGTGCCAAACCCACTAATTCTCGTACGGCCGGCACATACCAGTTCGAATAATAATTATATTGAGAGCACAACAACTCAAACTGCTTTGAAACGCGACCTTCGGCCGAAGCTTCCAGGCGTTGAAAATAATAACTTTTGTCCCGGGGCTTAGAGGCCTGGTTAAATTGGACCAGACTTTCAAAATATAAACTCTCTTTGGAAGATAGTTCCAAGGCTTCAGAAAAACCCCGAATCGTCGTCGCACTCAGATTGCGCTTTCCTTGCACCACTAATTTGAAATAACCGCGCGAGTTGCTTGAGAGGCCGGTTTTGCGAACAAACGCACTTTCTGTAAAGGAAGGGTTGCGCTTACGTTTCTGCTCGTAAGCATCACGCAGGTAAGTGCGGTAGTCGGTGTATTCAAAAACACTTAACAGGGAAGAATCCCCTTTTGAGCCCGTCTTCAGAACCGCTGAATGAATACCAACTTGCTGCGTCATAACGAGGCCACTTATCGCACAGCAACAGACTGTAGACAACTCTTTTATGGCGCATTGCGTCGTTTTGTGTTATCTATTGTCAACACTTCGGGTCTAAAACCGAAGGGATTTTTAAGAAACAGCGAATAATATGTTGAAATTAAAGGTCTTTTTAAAAATACAGCTAAATCAATCAGGAGCGGTCCTGACATTGGGGAGCGTTTTTTTGTGCCTGTTTAGTCTACAGAGCCTGGCCGACACCCGACTCGCCCAGACTACACGCTTTGATATTCTTGCTGAGGAGGTTCAGAAGGGGACCGAACTCGCATCCACCCTCCAAGGCGAGGCTGTGGGCCGATTTCTTGAAAATCGGGTGATCCCCTCGCTTCCTACTGAAATCGCGTCCGCGCTCCCCGATCAAAAAATCCAAATTCGATTTCGTCGTGGACTGGAGGCGGATGGTCTTTTTCTCGCGCCCCCCAACGGCACCAATGGCACCCAGGACAGTGCCACGCTTAGAATTGAAATTCGTGCGGAGCTTCTCGCCAACCGTGACCTGTCACCCCTCATTGCACATGAATTTTTTCATGCCCTTCATTTCCGTCTCCATCCCGATGAGGAGCCCTGGGTGCGAGAAGGACTCGCCCAAACCTTTGAATACCTGATCCTGCATGAGTTTAATGGTGCGAATGTGGCCGCGGCTTTCGCGTATCCGACTACTCCTTTACAAGGGAACTATTCGACCTCGAAGATCGTGCCCGCACAATACGGACATGATCTTTTTTATTTCTATTACCTCTGGTCACAGTGCGGAGGTGAGCCACTTTTTTGGAACATCGTACATGGACAACCGGAACGTTTTGGCGCGGAAGGCATTACAGCCGCATTAAACTCCATGAATTCGCCAAAACCTCAATGCCAGGATTTTTCTGCCAGCGCGGAGAGTTTTGAAATCGCACGAATTCAAAATGAGTCAGGATCGAACAACGAAGACCCTGAACGCTATCACCTGTGGTCCACCACCTTACCCCAGGGTCAGCCCCTGGATTCGATCAATAAAACCACTTTAAAAGAACTCCAACCCCTTAGTCCCCTGGTTTTGAGGGTTTCCGTCTCTGTTAAGCTCGGGGCGTTCAAATCCATCAAAACGTACTGGCTTCATCGCCGGTTTCCGTATGAAGTTCAGGCTTTTTCGCCCAATAAGAGTGACGATTCTTGGTGGCAAGTTCTTCTCAAACTGTAGACAAGAAGCAGTCATCTTAAAGTTTGGGTAAGAACCCTTCGATTCGTTTCAGTAACACCAAGAATTCTACCTGTCCCTTATAATAGAGCGAGTACGTTTTCTTGTACTCCGCCTGGTACAGTGCCCGTATCCTCGGATCACTCAGAATAAACGCCTCATTTTCAGAAATCTTCAGATTGTCGCCCGTGCGGAAACGCTGCCGTTTTCGCGCCTCGTAGATCTCCGTGCCGATAAACTTTTGAACCACGGTCTGGCCGAGCAGCTGATAAACATCATAATAATGGCGCATGAAATTCGTCGGAACGGATCCGGTTTCCTGCTGTTTTCTAAACTTGGTCGAGATCGTCTGAAGTTTCTCGACAAACGTGTATTCCGGAGCATAACATTTCACGTCCACCGCACGATTATCTCGAACCGCTACTTTTTGCCCTAACGCTCGATCAAAGCCCCAAGAAGAGATCGTCACGGGTCGGTTTGGAGCGGTGTCGTCGAAACCGACTTCAAGAAGAACACCATCCTTCACCCCGCTCAGAATCGGGAAATGACTTTTGTAAATCAATCGAAGCCCCGCATTGCGTAGGATTTCATCGTCATACCCAGTGTCCCGATCAACTGAGGCGATGCCAGGAATCTTGATCGTCTTTTGAAGCCACTTGAAATAATTCTCTCGAGTCTTAATATGAGCAGGCTTGTCATGACTTTTGCCGGTCTTCACTTCCATTCCCGCTGGCGGACTAATGCGAATGTCGATGTCCTCAGAAAATCGGTTAATAATCTGGAAGCCTTTTGAAAGAGAGGTTCCGCCCTTCATTTCAAACTCAAGGCCCTGAGCCTGCATTCCCCAGAGGCAATGCATAATCCAGTAGTCCTTCTCCACGAGTTGAGGAACTATGGTCAATTCGTCGGAAACAATCCGGATCAACTCCTCAAATTCTTCATGTTCATGCAAAAACTTTTTACGCACCATGGGCAAAAACCTCATCAAAAAACTTTTTAGCCGCAATATTCGCGAACTCTAAAACCGCCCGTTTCAGCCGCACGGCATCCATCAATCTCACCCTTTCGCGAACCCTTGCCAACACCTGTTCTCGGTCTTCCGCGAGTTCAAGGATGTTATTTACAAGGTCTACAAGGAGAAACTCTTGGGTCACGGATCGCCGAGGAAAATGGTGCTTCACTCGAAAGGAATAGGTCCGACCACCCAACACGAATTCTCCGTGCCGTTTGTGATTATAGACCACTACCTTGTTGTAGAGCTGGCTCGTCCCCACTCCAAGTGCATTATAGACATTGGGCGAGGTCAGTAAAAAACGGTCATCTTTGAGAAAGGTTCTAACTGCCTCATAATCATCGGCTGGAACCTCACCAAACACAGATTGTTTAGGACAGTAATAGATCCCGGCCCGAAGCTTCTTTAACGTTCCACCACGAACAAGCTCCTGCAGATGCCTGTCCACGCTTTTAGAAAAAGGAGCCAAGTCCGCTCTGCGATACGACCGACCCGGCCTCAAATTCGCCTTGAGTTTTTCGAGTTTCTTTATACGCATCCTATTCACGATGATACTTGGATCAGCTACTTTTGTCAAAATCTGAAAGCAAAAATCATGCAAATAACGTCATAAGTAAATGTTTTTACATACTTAAAAAATAATTACAACCCTTTATCCCCCTAATTTTGGGGGCCTCCGTCCCCGTCAAAATCGAACCAATAAGGGCGACGATTCTTGGTGGCAAGTTTTTCTCAAACTGTAGACAAGAAGCAGCACAATTCGAGGCCTGGTACGGGTTTTAATTGATGCACTGAGTTGTTTCCGTTAGGTTCGCGTCGCACGTGAAACCTAAAAGGAGATGACCATGAATTCAAAATTAGTTTCTGTCCTGTTTGCACTATTGTTCTCAATGAGCGCGGCCGCACAGCCGAACGGAAATAGATTTCCGCAGCCCATTCCGCAGCCCGCCCCGCCCCCTTACGGCGAATCGGATCCAGGCTCGGATCCCGGCTCAATGATGCCAATGCCAATTTTCCAAAACGATCCATCTTATCTATGGTGCGGAAATGTATTGGCCGTTTTACAAGAAGCCCGTGATCAAGCGGATATGGCCCTTTCAATGGGAAATGCCCAAAGCGCGCAACAAATCTTGATGAGTGGTTTGCGCCAAGCCGCAGCGCCAGGATTCCAAATTCAGCCCCTCACCGCCCGCGCGATTGCACGCGGCCCGCAGCTTGCGAGCGCCGTGACCGCGGTCGTAGCGGGAGCACCCAACGGGCTGCAAACGGCCACCCATTTTCTGCTCGGCTATTATGACTTCATCATCCACGTCGCCAACGACCTGGACCTTTCGTATTACATTCCTTATCAATACTGCCATCGCCGTCATTGCGGGGATTACGCCGTTGACGAAGGTGCCTTCGAAGAACGCTTTGTTGAGTATGCCAAAGCCCAGGTTCAACTGGTTTTAGATAACTTGGCCGAATCCTATGGCTACCAGGTGTTTCCAATAGGCAATCCTCGCGCCTACCTCAAGGCTTTGGAACTCACCACTGGCTATGCAGTCAATGACCTTCAGCAATCGCTTTGGTCCGCTCGCTACGCCTGCGGGATCCAATCTCTGGCGCGTCTCAGGCAACGGCTCGCCAGCTTTAACGCCGGAAGCCCGATCCCTTACCAGGGAAATCCCGTGATCGCAGTCAGCAGCTCATATCAAGAAACTCAGGATATCCTGGGCTCGATTAACGTCGGTTACGGTTGCAGCGGACGTTAGTTCTTTTGTGTTGTTCAATTAAAACACCCCCATCTTCTCAGGATAACGACGGGAAGACGGGGGTGTTTATGATATTGCGTGACGTAGCCCCACATGATAAACGCAGTGCGTCTCCTTAACTCTACAAGAGGTATTTATGAAATTTTACAGATTGGCCCTTGTTTTATTGTTTTGTCAAGCCGCCGTGGCGGCCCCTTTGGATTTGAGAAGTTTTGCCGGAAATTTCGATTCACTCACGCTTACTCAGTCGATGAAGCAGGATTCGTCCCGCTCGGAGGGGCTGCGCGGAACCGCCGTGGCGACCTACGAAAGCCAGGTGCAATTATCGAGTTTGGCCGGAAGTTTCGAACATTTGACCGTCAATGTGCCTTCTGGGTATTCGTCACCCCAACAGGAGATTTTCGAATTTGTCCGTAATGAACAAGGTCAGTTGATCTTTTTGGATACGAGAGTGACCGAGAGTGGAACCAAACAACCCGCACCTATGCCCCTGCAACAGAATGGAACCACTTTTAGCGGCAGCCAAGATTACAGTTTTTTTGGGAAAATGGAAAAATCGGCCATGATGCTCGATCTTTTAGATTCTCGACACATGAAGATCACCAAGAGCTTCACTTGCTGCAAAATGAGTTTAGGGCATCTGGGTTGTGCGATGACTGGAATGTGCAGCGACGTTTATACGCTTTCTAGATAAATCGGGTAAACTCACAAAAGGAATTATTATGAAATTAAACACTCCTCTGTTGGTGACAGGCGCCCTTTTAGCTGCATTTTCTCAATATACGTGTGCCGATGCGCAGCCATCCAATCCTTGCCAAGATTCCATCATTACAGTGCAACTCAGGGGGATTCGGACCCGCCAGGATGCGGCATTACTCGATGTCCGTCAGGTTTTGATGCGGTATTTTGACACTTATCAGACCTTCTACGATCAAGGGAATCATGAATATCCGATTTACAAAAAAACCTTTTTGGGTGGCGAAAAAATGGATGGAAATCTATTTTCCGGTACCCTTAAGTCGGCGGTCTGCCCAAGATCGGGTTATGTGGATACAGTGGTCGGCAGCATCCAGACAGAGTTAGAAGTCGTCTCCAACAAATATTCGGGTTTTTTTGGCGGAATTGAGCTTTCAATTCAAGTATTGAGCGCTAGCCGAGTCTATCGTGCTTGGGCATGTAGTCCTGAATTGCACAGCTACTTCGTTCGTTATAATCCAAAATACACGGGCCTAATCGATTGGAGCAAATGTCTTCGTCCTGGGACGGCTTTTGGCGCATCACAAGAGAGCTGGACCGAAGTAAATCCTTTTTTAAGTAAGACCCAATGGTGTTCCACGCCCGAAGACATGGAAAAAGAACGTACTCGTCTCGAACACGACTGTACTGGGGTTTCATCCGTTGAACTTTACACCAGCCCCCTCACCGCCGCCATCATTGCCGAGCACCTCGGATTGGTCATCGTGCATAATGAACCTTCCACCGGTTAACGGCTTTCATTTCTTCCGGCGGACTTTTCGAATCGCTGGCTTGGTCCAAGAGGTGGCTAAACTCGCCCATCGAAGGTGGCTTGATGGCTTTCAAAATAACCGCATCCCCCTGGCCGATTACGATGAACTGATCCCCCTCTTTGAGGTGTAGGGACGCCCTGATTATCAAGCAGGGCGAGAAGCGTTTTTTGAAAAGAGAAAGCCCGTTTTTTTGGGGGATTAAAAGAGGTCCGCCTTCCAACCAATCCGTCCCAAACCCGAACGGCCCTCGGCTAAACATCCATCATTTTGCCCGTTTTTTGCGGCACTGATTTTGCGTTAAGATGCCCAGCCCCACCGGAGCGCGTGTGTAAGGAAACACCTCCCTTTCCCCAAAAGAAAAGGAAGGTGCTCTATGAGCTACAAGACACATTGTACTCATCGGCGTCGATGTAAAAAACTGAAGATCAGATCCGCAATAATTTTTTTGATCTGCAAGCTTCTTAACCTTTTAATCGACATTGTTTCCGGCTACTTAGACCCAAACTAGAGGAGGTTCGCGGGCACAGCAGTCCAATAACCCGGAGTCCTCAAGCTGAGGGCGCGCTTCGGTAGGGTGACTTTTATCTCCGCAGTTATGAAATCCTGTTTTCACAGAGGGGCCGTGTGTTACACCCGTCGACTTTCTTGTGATAATCGTCCATACTGACGAGCCGAACTCAGTAAAATGAGTGCCTTACACTCCGCCGTTTTTGCGGCCGAAACTGCGGGCAACAACATCTTGGTCAACTCCGTTTGCCCGGGTCGGGTCAAAACCGATATGGGCGGGAGTATAGAACAAAGGTTCTCAGCATCGCGGAAATCTGGGAGCCGGGCCTCCCAAGGGGCGCGGAGAAATATTTCGCCGAAGGTCATTAATGATTGATGTAGCCAGGGAGTGGCGAACTCAGGGAAGCACGCCCTTACGCTAAGTCGAATACGGAAAACAACGCGGTTCTTACGAGATCCTTTTCAGGCGGGCGAAGAAAACACCGCTGTCGGTGTTCATTTTTCGAGCCAGTGGGATTTCCTGCCGCGGAACGGCAGCTCAGGCCTTTGAGCGACTACTCAACTCCGTTTACTGCCTCAGGCCGGCAGTAGAAGTCTTTGTCCCCCCACTCAACCCTACCTACTGCCGCTAGACGGCAGAAAAACCTGTGCACTACCCTCTCAATCCCGTTTACTGCCGCGGAACGGCAGTAGAGACAACTCATCGCCATGAATTAGAAAACTCGCATTCAGTGGGACCACCCACTACACCCGAACATCAATAATCTTAAACTGATCCACATCGACCAACCCGCGATCCGTCAGCTTGAGCGAAGGAATCACGGGTAAACTCAAAAAAGCCAATTGCAAAAAAGGTTCTGGAAGTTCGCAACCAATGGACTGACCGGCTTTTCTTAATTCCATCAGAGATTGCGTCACTTTTTTGGGATCTTGATCGGTCATGAGCCCTCCAAAAGGAAGCGCTAAATGCGCAAGAATGGCCCCATCCTTCACGACACAAAACCCACCGCCACTTTGAATCAAAGCCGCCAGCGCAGCTCGCATGTCCGAGGTCGCGCTCCCCACCACAATTAAATTATGGCTATCGTGCCCCACACTCGAAGCGATCGCACCTTTGAAGCTTGCGCCAAATCCCGTGACATAACCATTTGCCGGCTTTGAACCATGTCCGTATCTTTCTAAAACCGAAAGTCGCGCCACACCCACCGCATCATGAGCTAAAATGTGATGCCGAGTTAAAATTTTACCAGCCTCCACGCCAATCACATGCACTCGTCCCACGGGGCCCTCGAGATCCGAAATTTCCGGGGCAACCGCTTTAACGGTATTCGCAAAGGAGCCCTTTTTAGTGACCGAGAAATTAAGTTCCTGAACTGGTTTTCCGGCACTGAAAACCGACTCAATCGCAACCTGCTCAGGATCTCGGAGCACCACTAAATCAGCCACATATCCGGGTGCAATCGCGCCTTTTCCTTTTAGTCCGTAATGCCGCGCCACACTCCAAGAGGCCGCGCGAAACGCCACCGCTGCAGAAACCCCCAATGCAATCGCACTCCGAACCAAATGGTCCAGATGACCTTCGCTCGCAATATCCAAGGGGTTGCGATCATCTGTACAAAAACCGATGCTCGTCGAAGTCGCCAGAGTCAACAGCGGCGCCAACGCATGAAGGTCTTTGGCGACACTTCCTTCACGAATCCAAATGGAGATTCCTTTTTTCAATTTTTCGGCGGCCTCCTCAAAACGAGAAGACTCGTGACAACTCGAAATTCCTGCCGCAGCATAGGCCGAAAGCGCGGCCCCACTTAAAAGTGGACAGTGACCATCCATCGGAACATTCGAAAACTTTTCGAGTTTCTCTAAAATGGCGGGATCCGCCCCGAGAACACCAGGCACATTCATCATCTCCGCGAGTCCCAAGGCTTTGGGGTGCGAAAGAAAAGGGAGCAAGTCGGATGCACTCAGAACCCCGCCCCCATTGGTTTCCATCTGCGTGGCGGGCACGCACGAACTCAGCATGACCCGAAGATCGAGCGACATTCCGCTTGCTTGATCCAAAAAATATTGAAGCGCCGGCACTCCCACCACATTACTTAATTCGTGAGGATCGCAAATCGCCGTAGTCGTCCCTTGCGGCAGCACCACTTCTTCAAAATGATGAGGGACCAAAAGCGAGCTTTCGACATGCACGTGAGCGTCGATAAAACCGGGCACGAGCCAACGTCGCTGCCCACCCGCGCGGCCTTCCAAAATACGTTGCCCTTGAAGGCCCGGTTCCAACCCCACGATAACGCCATCGATAATCGAAATATCGCCTTCACGCCATTCACAGGAAAAAATGTCTAAATAATGAAAGCCCTTCAAAACCCAATCACAAGGAATCCGACCTTGAGCCGCGTCGATCCGCCGCCGAAGTTGGAGCGAATGAGCAGGCCTCATGTTTCAGATCCTTCACCTCGAGCGCCTCGAGTCGGGCCAGCTGGCAACAACCCTGCCTTGAGCTTCAGTTCGGCATCTGAGGCACGAAGATAACGAGGATAAATATCCAGCGCTGGTCGGGCATGGCCGGCCTGAAACGCCTCCCAAACCAACTGACCCAAATACCGTCCTTGAATCTGATCTGGAAAAGACAGTGACAAATCCAGGCGCTTTGCCTGCGGAAGGTTTTTCCATGCCTCGAGATAACGATGGCGCCCCTCGCCTACGACTACCCAACCCGAGGCGCCGGCGCCTTCCGTGAGCTTTCGCTTAATACCTTTGATCAAATCATCCGGAGAAAGCACCTGTTCTTCAACTCCTCGCTTCCAAAGTCCCGGAACATCTCCATCCGAAAGACTGACACAATCCAAAATCGAGCGCGCGCTTCCCCAAAGACAAAAAAGCTCGCCCTTACAAGCGTCGGTCGCCGCCACCACGACAGCCCGAGAACGTGCCCCTTTTCCAACCGAAAAAGCCAAAGCCGCAGGCCGGACTAACGCCGCAAGACTCGAGACACCAATCAGGGGTTTTTTCAGAGTATGAGCCAACGTTCGCGCCGTCGTCACCCCGATGCGAAGGCCCGTAAAACTTCCCGGTCCAACACCCACGCCAAGAACGTCCACCTGTTCGAGCGTCCATCGCGCGGCTTCCAAAACCTGGTCAATCCCCCATAGTAGGCGCTCTGAATGGGCCGAATCGACATTGAAGGCTAATTCTGTCACCAGGCGCACGGCCTGCCAACCCTCTTTAGAGGCGGCATCCCACTCTAAGGCGACAATCGTGCCAGCTTTAGATGATGTGTCCCAAGCCAGGAGCTTCATTCAAGAGGTCATCCGAGAAATGTCATTTTTGAACACCAAAACCATCAGCAATAAAATCAGGCACAAACCCACACTTTGAATAATTTCCATTTGCTTCAGCGTGAGGGGACGACCCCGAACGGACTCCAGCAAAAGCAACACCAAATGGCCGCCGTCCAAAACCGGGACCGGCAAAACATTCAGGACGCCCAGCCCAATCGACAGAATCGCCATCGTTGTTAAAACGGCGATCAATCCATGGGCCAATGACTCACCGGCGATTTTTCCGATCATAATCGGGCCACCCAGCGTCTTGGACGAAACACTGCCACCTAACATCTTGCCAATCGATACAAAGTTACGTGCCGTAAGCGTGTAAACCCGTTCGATTCCACGATACAAAAGAACAAAGGGATTCCACACTCGTTCAACCACCGTCGCTGGTTCGACCGTCGTCAACATCGGCATGATCCCAACAGTATAAGTGGTGGTCTTATTCAATAGGGCATCTTTGCCAGCCGTGGCCGTAGGATCCACGGTCACTCCCGTGGTTTTTCCTCCCCGCTCCCAACTCAACGTCACTTTTCCTATCCGCTCGCCACTGCTTTGCACCGCTTCTTTCAGTTCAAAAAAACTCCGCATCGGTATGCCACCGATCGAAATCAAACGATCACCGGATTTAAGCCCCGCCTTTTCAGCGGGTGAATCCGCAATCGTCTTATCAATAAAAAGCTCTGACGAATTTAAACCCCAGTCCGCGCCCGGTTCCCCTGCCCCGTTGAAAGGTTTAGTGAACGTGACCAACCGCGGATTTACGCCATGCGAATCGACCGCTTTGAGGCGTACCGCCTGGCCAGATCCTAGCTGCCCGTAACGAAATTCCAATTCTTCCCAATTCGTCAGAGCGGTTCCATCCCATTCGACGATTTGATCACCGGTTTTGAGACCTGCCAACCCAGCCACCGATTGTGGCTTGGAGACCCCCACATGGGTCGAGCGCGAAAAGGGCAATAAACCCTGGATTTCACCCACACGGGTCTGTTCGCCATACACATTCAAGCCATTTTCGGTCCCGGCAGTCACGGATAGAACGGCAGTCCCTTTTCCATGAGGATGCTGCACTTCAAATTGCATTTGGCGACCGGGATTTTCATTCAGGGCGAGCAACACTTCTTCGAATCGCCGAACCGGCTTGTCGCCAATCTTCAGGATCTGATCACCACTCTGAAAACCCGCCTTTTCAGCGACCGAATGGTGCACTACTCGGCCCACCACACTGGCCATTTGCTTTTCACCCAAAGCCAAAATCGCCATGAAGATCACAATGGCAAAAAGAAAATTAAAAAGAGGCCCACCAAAAAATATGAAAAATCTTTTCCAGGGCGGCTGCCGATGCAAAGCACGTGCAGTATCCGTTGGATTCAGCTCTGCCTCTCGGTCTTCACCCAAAAGTTTGACGTAACCCCCTAAAGGTATAGCTGAAACCCGCCATTCGGTTTCACCGATTTGCTTACCCCAAACTCGGGGTCCAAAACCGATTGAAAAAATTTCGGCACGAACACCAAAGAGGCGCGCAAAAAAGTAATGCCCAAATTCATGCACAACTACCAAAGGGCCCAAGATAATCAAAAACCCAAGCACTGAAATCATGTCTGGACGACTCCGTTTTTAGGATGAAGAGGGAATACAGATCTAATTCAAGAAGCGAATACAAGCATACATCACAGGCAAACTAAACACTACTCCATCAAAACGATCCAAGAATCCCCCATGACCGGGCAAAATCGATCCGGAATCCTTGGTATGATATGCCCGCTTAATCAGGCTTTCACAAAGATCGCCCAGTTGTGCCATGACGCCGACCAGCCCAGGCGTCACAAAAACGGCGGCCCATGGCATCTCTCGAAAAAAGGTCAACTTTGCAATCAGAGCCAAGACATAGCCTGCGGCAAGACCACCCATGGCCCCTTCGCGAGTCTTTTTAGGGCTAATGACCGGATAAAGTTTGGTGTGCCCATACTTCTTACCCGTAAAATAAGCTCCAGTATCCCCCGCAAATACAATAAGAAGGAAAACGATCGTCCATTCAATTCCATTCACTGCTTGATGAATCCTGGGCAGAAAAAAGGGAAGAAAGGACAGGTAGATCAACCCCAAGACCGAAAGAGCCAACTCATTGAAGTGGGTCGTGAAGGCCGCCCCGGTATGACGCCATGCAGTAAGCAAGAAATAAAGAAATAACCCCAGAATACAAAAGATCAGGGTTTCAAATTCGGAGCGAGGAACCAAAAACAGTACCCAAGAGGAAAACCAAGAGACACAAAGTAATGCGTACCTTTTTTCAACCTGATCGCTCAAAGTGAGCGTCATCTTGGCATATTCAAAAAGCATCCCCAAAGAAAGGATGACTGTCAAAACAAAGATTCCGATCCAGCCACCCCAAATGATCAAAGCAAGAAGAAAGGCCCCCCCGACCACACCGGTTGAGACTCGCTTGCTGAGTTCAGAATTCATTTTACACCACCAAATCGACGTTCACGTGACGAGTAACTCTCGACCGCTTCCTGTAAACTCTCAGGCCCAAAATCCGGCCAACAAAGATCGGTAAAGAAAAACTCAGCATAAGCTGCCTGCCAGAGTAAAAAATTGCTGATCCGTTTTTCGCCACTGGTGCGAATCAATAAATCAATATCTGCTAAATCACCCAGCTTCTCAGTCCAAAGATAACGAGGCAAAAGTGCTTCATCGAGATCGGAGGGCACCTTCTTGCCACTGAGACAGTCCTCGGCAAAAAGTCTCGCGGCGCGCACCAGTTCACGTCGAGAGCCATAGGAAAGCGCAAAAGTGAGCTGCAACCCCGTATTCCCGCTCAAGCGAGCGATCGACCGATCCAATACCTCACGAACGTCAGGGGCCAGGCGTTCAGTTTCGCCAATGACATGCATCCTAACATTCTGCCGGTTCAATTCGTCGAGTTCGCGAGTCAGAAACTTTTTAAGAAGTTTCCAGAGCACCCGCAATTCAGTAGCCGGCCGCATCCAATTTTCAGTCGAAAATGCGTAAAGGGTAAGAGCCTTCACTCCCAGCTGGTCGGCTTCGCGAACGACTGTTTTAACACGCGCAGTGCCCCTGACGTGGCCGTAAACCCGAGGGTGCCGCCGTCGCTGCGCCCAACGTCCGTTCCCGTCCATAATAATCGCAATGTGACGTGGGACGTGCATCATTGCCGCCGTTACATCGTCAGGATTTCTTTTTCCTTGGCAGCGACGATCTTATCGACCTCACCCGTCTTTTCGTCCGTTTTCTTTTGAACTAAGTCGAGGGCCTTTTTAGCATCATCCTCTGAAAGAACTTTTGCTTTTTCCTGTTTTTTCACTTCTTCATTGGCATCACGACGGTGATTACGAATAGCAACCTTGCCCTCTTCGCCCATTTTCTTCACCTGTTTAGCAAGCTCCTTGCGGCGATCTTCAGTCATGGCAGGCACGCTGATTCGAATCACTTTGCCATCATTTTGAGGGGTCAAACCGATGTTGGCCGCAAGAATCGCCTTTTCGATTGCGCCCACCTGACCGGCTTCCCACGGTGCGATTTGAATGGTGCGGGCATCGGGGGTAGTCACGTTGGCGACTTGATTGACCGGAACATTCGACCCATAATAATCGACTTGTACGTTGTCCACCAAAGCCGTTGATGCACGACCCGTTCTCACCTTCACCAATTCTCCCTTCAGAGATTGGATGGTCTTATCCATATGCTGAGCTATCGAATCAATAATCACTTTAGACATATTATTTCTCCTAGTGAACGAGCGTTCCGACAGGTTGGCCTTCAACGATGCGCTTGAGATTTCCAGCCTCGTGAAGATCGAAGACGATAATAGGGAGCTGATTATCCATACAAAGCGAAATTGCAGTCGAGTCCATGACTTTAAGGCCACGCTGTAAGACGTCCAAATACGTCATCTCTTCGAACCGCTTTGCATCCGGCTTGAGCTTGGGATCAGCATCATAAACCCCATCTACTTTAGTCGCCTTAAGCACGACCTCGGACCCGACTTCCATGGCACGAAGTGCCGCGGTCGTATCCGTGGTAAAATAGGGATTTCCGGTACCCGCGCCGAAAATCACCACCCGATTTTTTTCTAAATGCCGGATCGCGCGGCGCCGAATATAGGGTTCCGCAAGTTCTTGCATCTCAATGGCCGATTGTACGCGAGTATGCACCTGTTCGTGCTCCAAAGCGTCCTGCAATGCTAAGCAGTTCAGCACGGTCGCCAACATCCCCATGTAATCTGCAGAGGCCCTGTCCATTCCCTGGGTCGCACCCTTGATACCTCGGAAAATATTGCCCCCGCCGATGACCACTGCAATCTGGACACCCTTTGCGTGAATTTCCTTAATTTCAAGGGCCAGAACCTTAAGCACATCCGTATCGATGCCATAACCGGCTTGACCCGCAAGAGCCTCGCCGGAAATTTTTAACAAAATACGTTTATAAGGTTCACTGCGCCTGTTGCTCGAGCCCGTTGCAGCCACCATTATTTTTTCCTCGCCTGGGAATTAGTCAGTCGCAACTTCCTTCATGCCTTCACCCAATACAAACCGGGAAAATCGGCGAATACTCATATTCTCACCCAAGGCGGCGATCGTCTCCTTGAGGAGTTGTTCGATCGTCTTGTTGGGGTCCTTCACGAATAGTTGGTTCATCAAGCAGTTGTCTTCATAAAACTTCTTGATCTTGCCTTCGGCGATCTTTTCCAAAACAGCTGCTGGTTTTCCAGATGCCTGCATCTGAGCAACCGCGATTTCTTTTTCCTTCGCAATCACATCCGCTGGAACTTCGTCAGACCGAACCCATTGAGGAGCCGCAGCCGCGACATGCATGGCCACATCCCGAACAAAGGACTTGAACTGTTCCGTACGAGCGACAAAGTCTGTTTCACAATTCACTTCAAGAAGAACACCGACCCGACCTTCGCCGTGAATATAGGATGAAACCGACCCTTCCTTCGTTGCACGCCCCGCCTTTTTTGACGCCGCGGCGATGCCTTTTTTGCGCAAATAGTCGATGGCTTTTTCGAAATCACCGGAGGCTTCGGAGAGGGCCTTTTTGCAATCCATCATGCCCGCGCCGGTTTTCTCGCGAAGTTCCTTTACCATGCTTGCTGAAATTTCCATTTTTTGCGGTCCTTTCTCGCAAGTTTTTACGCTTTTTTAGTGCGCGGCTTAGCAGCAGCCTTAGCAGGAGCAACTTCAGACTGTTTTTCAACGGCAGCTACCGGAGCAGCGGCGGCTTCAACGCCTGCAGCAGTTTCTTCCACGGCGGCTTCTTGAGCATCCAAATCGGCTTCATCAACCCCTTGAAGATCGATGTCACCTTCAAAGCGGGAAACCTTCTTTTCCGTATCGGCCTCTTCGCGAGCGGCGGCTTCCGAAACTTCTTGTGCGCGGAGTTTTTCCTGAAAGGTCTTGATGCCTTCAAGGCAACTATCTGCGATCAAACGCGCAAAAAGGCGAATCGAACGAATCGCATCGTCATTGCCCGGAATCACGTAACTAATATTGGATGGATCACAGTTGGTGTCCACAACCGCAATAGTGGGAATGCCCAATTTCTTGGCTTCCTTAATGGCGATATGCTCCTTTTCGGTGTCGATCACAAAGATCGCGCCCGGGAGTTTTTTCATGTCTTGAATACCACCCAACGACTTCTGAAGCTTGTCGAGTTCACGATCGTAACGGGACTGTTCTTTTTTCGGTACTTCATCCCATTCGGCTGAAACCTTGAGGGCTTCAATTTTCTTCAAGCGGTCAATGGAGGCTTTAACGGTTTGATAATTGGTCAACATGCCGCCAAGCCAGCGATTGGTGACATGGTACATACCAGCGCGCTTTGCTTCTTCTTCGACCACTTCTTTAGCTTGCTTCTTCGTGCCGACAAAAAGAACCTTCTTGCCTTCGGCAGTCACCGAGGCTGCGAAAGTACAAGCAGCGCGTGCTGAGTCGACCGTCTTTTGGAGATCGATGATATAAATGCCATTTCTGGCGCCAAAAACATAAGGCTTCATCCGAGGATTCCAACGACGGGTCTGATGACCAAAGTGGACACCAGCTTCGAGCAGTTCGCGCATAGTAACAGCGGGCATTGAAAGAAACTCCTGATCGTTTTTGAGAACGAAATAAAAAAGCGGAATGCGAAACACTGTGGAATGCGCACTTGCCGCGGTTATTGAGGAATCGGGGCATCAGAAACAACTCCGATGTCGAAACCTCCCTCCACCTCGTCTTACCAAGGAAATCAATGACTTACCAGTCTTGACACCCTTAGCACCACGTTTTGCCCAGATTAAAGGCATGACTGAGGTGTGTGTGTTGATGTGGGTATTATCGAAAGAGGAAGGAAGAAGCAATTAAAAAGTCACGCCAAACGAACCCCCAAAATAGGGGATAAATCGCCCGCTAACGGCAAACGGATCCGAAACCCTCAAAAAAGCGATCTCGACATCCCCCTCAAACCTGCCTTCCGAAAACTTCATGCCCAAGTTGGTCCCATAGTCATGCGAATAGTCCGAAACAAGAGTGCTACCCAGATTCCCTGAAACGTAAGAACGCATAAAAATGAGACCGCTATAAGCCGTCATCAAAGGGCTAATCTTAAAACTCACCGGAAAGGCGAGATCCACGCAATTCGCCGAAATCGTTTGAGTCATCTCGACGGGCTGCCCTGCGGTTAAATACGTCAAAGTTCCGCTCCCCGACGCCGCGCCGTACCCCAAACTCACGGCCGAGGCAAACCGGCCCCCTAGCCTGACGATTTCGTACTTTGCACCGAGGCGCCAACCTCCACCGCTCGATGAGAAAAGCGCACCCAACTGAACATCGAACTTAGGGGAAACCCCCGCCTCGCCTCTCACCCCTAAAACAGTGCCCTGAAAAAGCGAAGCGCCCTGGTCAATTCCCAATGTTTGGTCAGTCGCGAGCGGCTCGAAAACCCGCGCGGTTTCGATATGCCCCATCACTCGAAAACGTTGCGTGCCCAACGCCTCTGCGGTCTGATGGCGCAACACGGGGATAGCCACCGTCGAACAACCGCTTAATAAGATGATGGCAACCGCCGCAATAAAGGCGACATGAACACGCATCTTCTAAAGAGCCGAGGCCCGCTCCTCGGACGGCAAATCTTCGCGCGCGGGCCCTTCCGCTTGATCGACTTCATCCGCGTCTTCACCCAGATCTGCATTAGGGTTGAGCAAATCCAACAACTGTTTTCGAGAAAAGCCCTTGAGTCCTTGAGGAGACTCTTCGATGAGTGCGTCCGAAAGCGCCAATTTGTTTTCAATAATACCCGCAATACGGTCTTCGACTGTCCCCGGAATCTGAAGCTTAAAGACCTGCACGCCCCGAGTCTGACCAATGCGATGAAGCCGATCGGTGGCCTGATTTTCTTTAGCGGGGTTCCACCAACGATCCATATGAATGCACACACTTCCCGCCGTCAGATCGATCCCCAGCCCACCCGCAAGCAGACTACAAACAAAGACCTTGCACTCTGGCTCATTGGCAAATTTAGCTAACCGCGCAGCCCGATCCAAAGTATCACCGCGCAACTCCGTGTAACCCACGCTTTTAGACTGAAGAAAGTCTCCCACCAAATCGATCATTCCTAAATATTGAGTAAAGACCACGATCTTAAGATCAGAACCCAGAGCCTCATTGAGGATTTCCTCGAAAACCTCCCATTTACCGCTTTCAAACGGATTAATGGATTTATGCAAGGGTTGAGGCTTAACGATCACGCCCCTCCCCGCAGACTTCTGCAAGGCTTCGGCGGCAACCAATAATCGAGATGAGGCAACCGCCTGACCCTTCTTTTTTCCGCCCTTGGGCACATCAACCGCTCGACGCCGAATCACTTGAATCGGCGCTCCCACCGGCGCCGGCCCTTGAACGGCTATCGCCTTAGACTCCGACCTTTGATTGGCCGCCGCCGACAAGACGGGCAACTGCGGATGATCACAGACCTGCTTCAGACGGGTCAATAGCGCGAGAATGCCGGCGTAATCGACCTTACCCGCCCCTTCCAAACTCTGACGTACGTTGCTGGCCTCCGCGCTGGTGAGATAGGCACGGTAGATCTTTTTCTGAATGGCGGTCATCTGACAGAACCGAAGCTCTTCCGTTTTTTCAGGCAATTCGGTTAACACCTGCGCCTTAGTTCGACGGAGCAAAAAGGGAGACGTCAGCCGCTTGAGGGCCTGCGCCTGGCTGTCGTTCAAAATATCTCGACCTGAACCATACAAGCGCTTAAACCGAGCCAAGGAGCCGAAGTAACCAGGAATCAAAAATTCCATTAAAGACCAAAGATCCGAGGCCTGATTTTCAACCGGAGTCCCGGTCATCGCAATCCTGAACTTACTCTTCAGCGCACGAGCCGACCGAGCCGAAAGCGTACTTGAGTTTTTGATCGCTTGCGCCTCATCCAAAATAACGGCGTGCCAATCACGCTCACGAAGGAGCGGCTCACGTTGTAAAATTCCATAAGTGGTCAAAATCATATCGGTCCCAGACTTAGGGAGCGTCCGACCTTTTCCGTGAAAAACATGCCATTTAAGGCCTGTTTCGTACTTTTCCATCTTTTGAATCCAAGCGGCCACGACGGAGGTGGGCGCCACCACAAGGGTAGGAAGCTTGGGCTTGCCCGTTCTGCGACGGTACATACTCGTCAACAAGGCTAAGACTTGATGAGTTTTTCCAAGACCCATATCATCCGCTAACAAAGAGCTCAGGCCGCGGTGATACAGTGTCCACATCCAGGACAATCCATTGATCTGATAATCGCGCAAACTAAAGCCATAATCGACCTTAGGAAGGCTCGGGATTTTCGCCTTAGAAAACTCTTTCCACCACTGGTGATACTCTTCCCAATCGGGGTCCACATTGACGGTTTCCACACCCAACTCAAGGCTGAGACGATAGACAGCGAGCGGATGAAGGGGGTACTCACCATCATCGTAGAGCGCCCCAAATGCCCCCGCCACTCCTTTACTACCCGGGAGCGATGCGGGATGAGGCGAATCAGCGCCGCCTTCTCCTTGAGCCGTTCCACTGCGATTACTATGCTGAGCCAATGTACTCAGTGAAGTCGCGAGCCGATAAATCTTGCCATCTTTCCAAACAAATTCGTTACTCAGATGGCCACGAGCCTGAAGCTCCTGCATCTCATCCGAAGAAAGCTTAAAATTATCGCCCTTAAATTCGTAGCTCAGGCTGCGACTGGAGGCTCCCTTTTTACCCACTGAAAAAGACGCGAGCCGCAAGGGTGTTGGATCAATCTCAGTTTGAATCGACGCATCCAAAACAATCTGATTGCGCTTTCGATCAGTCAACAAACGCCCTAAATTATCGAGGGCTTCACTGCCCTGAAAAATCACCTTTCCGGATTGAAGGGTCCCGACAATGGGAAGATCATTGCCCGCATGCGGGAGAATCTGCAATTCAACGCCTAGGCTGGTCTTAAAAACCCCAGGATCGCGCATCCGCTGCAGATAATTCATCGTAATGACTTGAACGATTTTAGAAGCCGGATCGATATAACGGAGAGCAGGTTCGCAGGTCAGCGCCGAAATCGAACGCCCTTGAAACATCCCACGAACAAAGGTCACCGCTTCTGCCGGAACAGGAACCCGACGAGTCCGACCAGGAAGATCTTGAGGACCCATATATTGATGAAGCGCCGCTGCTTCAATCAAAGTGATGGGAACATTGTAAGTTCGCCCGTCCATGTCTCGTCCTTCGACCAAGGCTCCCACCTGAGACCGAGTGACCGTAAAGCTCGACTCCAATAAAATGGGATTGAGCTGTAAAAGTTTACGTAACCGACCATCCCGTTTGGCGCGCTCCTGATTGATAATCACCAGTGGCCGTGCGCTTGGCATGACCTCAGCCATCCCATAATCATGGCCACCAGCGCCGGAACGCAGCAGACTTCCACGTTCCACCACCCAAATCGCTAGGGCTGCCACGTGCTTACAATGGTCTTCATAGGCTCGATGAGCAGGACAAGAACACCTTGAATTAAGGATAGTACCACGAGCCATCACGAGACCCGTTTCGTAAGCCTCTTCATCGCTTCCCTTGACTTTGCCCATAACCAGATCGCCATCGAGACGCACATCACTGACGCGTTCTTCGCGAAAATAGGTCTGTCCACGTTTCCAAGTGAGCTTCTTGAACTCTCTTTTAATCTGACTGTAATAAAGCATTCATATTCCAACGCTAATGCCACTGTTCAGATTCCGGGGCCACAACGGCCCACCAGCGAATCCGACGAAGGATGACACCTTAATTTATAATAAATAAAATGTCGAACTAGAAATGTAAGTTTTGATTCCAAAAAGCATTATTTCTAAAAAGCTCAATGCCCCAACGCTTTATGCAAAGCGGCAAGCTGACCGTTCAAGAGAGCTGGATTACTCGTCCGCTCAGCCTCGGCATGCTTCCCCAACGACGAAACCGTATCAGACACTCTCTGAAAGGCCATTTTGACAATCAATTTAGCCAAAGAAGGCCGAGGAGGACTGATAAAATTGGTATAACTAATCAAAGTTCCTAAGCCAAGTCTTTCAAATTTAGCGCTACCCGTACTGTCTTTAATAGTCATGGCCTTCACGAGAGTCCAGCTGATCTCATATCCATCCGGATAGGCCGAAAGTGTATCTAAAACTGTGTAGTCTTCATCTGGAAGAGCAATGCCCAAAACCCTCGGAAATGTCATGGTGTAATCGACCTCAGTGACCACAGCCCCAGGGTTCTTGGGTTGAGACTTGGTAATTCCCTCAAACATTGCGGTATGAAGGGGGTAATCAAACAAAATGGCCGCAACTTGGTCAGGCATGGCCTCAGCCCGCTGAAGGACCGTAATCTTGGGCCAAACAGAACCATCCATATCCTCAGACTGAACCACTTGTTCACCCTGATTGATCTTAGCCTGGTCTTCAGGGCTCAAACGCGAATAAATATCCGCCTGTGCCGCAAAGCTCAATGTGAATGCCAAAATCATCCATCCCGAAACCTTGCCAATAGCCTGTGACATAAGAATCCCCCTGGCCCTCACTTAACCTGGTTCAAGCCGACGGTCAAATTCTTGTTTAAACGATGCCAATAAGAGGCGCTGTGTTGCGATTTTGATTGTCACGGGTTATGCATGGCCCCATTGTGCGCAAAATTCCTGGGTATGCCCTGATTCTGACCCTTAGTACACTGAGTCTTACGCTCAGCGCATGCTCCCCGTCCTCATGGTTCAGCAAGGGCAGCGACACTGGGGTTCAAAATAATGGGGTTTATCGACGAGTCAACAGTCAATGCGCTCAAATGGACCTTTCGCGCTCCCAACTGGATCTTGTGTCAACCCGCAAACTCGTGGAATGCCTTGACCACGGAAGTGCATTAGGTGCCGTAGGGACGTGGATTCGAAGCCTCAAGGACGAAGAACTCCTCCCCCTCATCACCAGCGTGAACCGAACCTTCCTCAATCAACCTGACCTCCTTTTTGCCTTAGAGCGCAGCTTCTCCGACATGGACGAACAGGGTGTCTTACGTCCTACTCTCGCGAGCGTCGGGCAACTTCTGAATCAGGATGAATGGATAGATCGATCGATTCGGATTTTAAAAAAAATCTACGCCCCAACTGGAAAGCTGGATCCACAATTATTGCAGGCGTTAGCCAAGCTCTCCACCCTACTCACCGAGGAAAAAGTCTCTGACGCGATCGACCTGGCTATTCTACTGACCTCAGCCCCTAGTTTTTCGTCCCTTTGGCATCAACTCACCCTCACCGAAGCATCGCAGTCTCGCCCCCTAGATCCCGCCATCTCGCAGGGCTTAGTCAACGCTCTTCGTGCCCCCACTCAATGGGGAAAAGAACTGATGACTCTCACGATCCAGGGCCATGGCTTGAAGTGGGTCGATCGGATCATTCCTTCAGACCCCAATGAAATCAAAACCGCGATTCCGCGCTTGGCTTCAATCATGGATGTCACACTCGCCCATCAAGCACGGATTGCCCATCCAATGAGCCTTCTGTTCGAGGCACTCCAAAAACCGGTATCGTGCCTGCAGGGTGCGCGCGCCATGAAACATGTCTCGATGGATATGTTGCGAGACCTGAGCGCAATCCCTTCTTCGCAAGCCGCTTCTTTTATTCAACGAGATCGCTTGCTCGAAATTTATCTCACAAGCCCCTGGTGTACTTTCCCCACCGAACTGAGTCAACACTACCCTGCCCTCATGGAACTCGCTTCCTCTGCGGCCATCGAACCCTTGGCTGACGTCCTGCGCGTCACCTACCAGATCGGACCAGAGGGCGCCCACCCGATCGCCGACTTTTTTATTCGCGCACTGAGTGATCCGGCCTTCCGCTCGCTCCTTCCGGCATTGTCTGAACTCACCCAACGTGCGGGTTGGACCGATTTGCTTTTTCTCGCCACGACGCCTCAAATCCGAGATCACGCAAAATGGGTGGATTTGCTGAAGTTTTTTATCGAGCCGATGCCCACGCCTTTGGGGGCGGCGCCAGCCAGTATTCCAAGTATCTATGATGCGTTTGTGGGCGGATTTTCAAACATCAACACTCCCGGGCTCGCCCAAGATCTTTCGCGAGAGCTAGACGGCTGGCTCAAAAGCTTTGCCGGCACCGAAATGGGCCTCGACACCACTTTCAAGGACCTGCGTTCGGCCTACCTGATTAACAATATCCATCCTGTGATTGGTCTCTTGCAAAGCACCTTAGCGAATGCCCCCAGCGATCCAGCTCTGATCGAGACTTTACTCAAGATCGCCGCACACCCCGAATTTAGGAGCATGGTTCGCGAATTGGGCCAGATGGCGGCCGCTCACGATGGTCGCCTTCAAGATTTAATCCAAACCTCACTGAACCTCTTTCATCGTTACGCCGCAAAAGGCTTTGTTGCTGTTGAAACTCGGCCCGCCCATGCGATCGAACCAAAAATGCGAATTCTGTCCCACCACCACTGGACCTCTGACGACGTCGCGCCGTTGCGCGGGGCCAATGGAGTCTCTTCATTTAACGCCTGTAAAAGCATTGATCTTGCCACGCCCTGGAACTCACCCTCGTCTACCGATGCAAGCCGCATCGGCCAACTTCATGCGGCCGCCGGGTGTATCAATGGCGACGGAAATTACGCGGATTTTTCCGAAGCGCTCGATTTTTTGGCGCAAACCCAAACGGATGATCCCACCGTCGTTCGTTCTTTTTATTCTTTGATGATTGAATCCTATAACAACATTTCACTCAGTACTCCGGATCTTCATGCACTGACGGATTGGGGCATGGCCGCCATCAACGACGGCAGAGTCTTGCGAGGCCTCAAGGCCCTCCCATTTTGGGCTAGCCAGAACCTGAACCAAGACATCATTACCCCGCTTATCGCTCTGGCCGGACCTGTGATTACGGATTTCAATGTGCGAAACGGAATAAAGAGGCTTGGCCTTTATGGGGCACAAGTGCTTCAAAAACCCGTTTTTCAACCTCTCCTGGTTTACCTCGATGATCTTTGGCGGTTACCACCTCGAGAGCTTCCTTCAGAAATCCGAACTTTGAATCGCATTCCCTATGATAAAGATCGAATTTTGAGATGGATCTCCAACAAAGAATGCTCAACACTGCCCCCCGATGGAATGCCGTCGGAAATAATTGAAGCTGCAAAAACTCGTCGTCTTCGGGAGACTCTTGACGAATATGAGCATGCGGCCATTAATCACGGCCCACTCATACATGGAAAATTGCGCCGTGAATGGACGACGAGAGAGCTCAAGACTGAGCTCGAACCTATTTTCGGCAAGCTAGGAAACTCGAAAGACAATGGACCATTGATTCAGGCGCTCTTACGATTCGCCGCGCGCTTTAATGATCGCACGCAATACCCGAAGGATTTTTTGGAAAACTGGCTCAAACGTTTGGCCTCCGATCGAAGACTACTGTCCTACATCTATCCAGGCCAAACGCGCCCGCAAGTCCGATTGGTCAATGGACTGGATCGCCTAGGCTTGGTTTTACTCAATTCAGATATTTACGCGCCAGACCCTATCAATATGAATTTTGGGATGCAATTTTTGGCTAATATCGCGGAGGCCTGGGGCGATGTGCCTTTCGAAAACCGCCCCCCCGCTATTCAGGCCCTTTATCCAAAAACGGGACATAAAAAATGTCCGACGTTGGCCGAGGCGGTTCAGGACATCTTGGAGACAGCGCAGACCTTTTATGAGCTAGTTGGATTTCCGGCGCTTCCGAAGTGCACCGAAGTCCCCAACCCCAACGACCCACCCGATGTCCAAAAAGACGAAACGAGCAATCCCACGTCAGACGTCGCCGGCACGGATGACCCAGACGTCGCGAAGCTTCAGATCAGCATGTACAATATTTCGGAGACCGTGGGCATCCTCCGAGAAATAACGGCCGACGGAAGCATCCGAGTGCTTCGCGATCTGTTTTTTGATCTGTACTACACGGGCCCGGCTGACCATCGCGACTCCAATGCCGGATTAAACAACAACCTGAGTGTTGCGGTGCGGTTGGTGCGGACTGGATTACTCAGACAGATCGGGATCGCACTCGAAAACAGCAACTCTCGAGATCCGGCCGTTCATTCCATTTTTCAAGTCATGATGGAAGGCTCTGCATCCCCTTTCACGGAATCGGTCCTCAGGCAGTTGTTGGCCAATGACTCCGAGCACGAACTGATCTGGAACGTCTTGGGCGAGGTTCTTGCCCTACACACAACAGATGATATTGCGCATGCCAAAAACACTGGACTTTACCTGATCGGAGCAATCGATTCGCTGGGCAAGGCCAAAACCGGGGCCGATGGCCCCAATGAGTTATTGAATCCCGGCCTTCGCGCGCTGGAACCCATTTTGACTCAGTATCGCGATTTTATCGCGCACCACACAGATCTCGTTGGAGATGTGCTTAAATCGGAAAATTTAGGTCATTTTCTGCAAAACCTATCTTTTGACCGCGATGAAATTCGACCTGATTTATTGGACCTAGCGATAGAAATGGTTTCAGATTCTAATCGCGGGCTGGACCTGATGGCTATTCTTTCGTCGATCCAATCCTCGCCCCAACCCCGGCAAGACTGGGATCAGCTCAAGACACGTTGGGATGCGTTGGACGCGGTCCCCGGATACGTAGACTTAGACATCACGGGACTGGCTAGATCCGGGCTCTTTTTTCTTGAAGGACGAAAGCCCAATGGGGATTCCGCTCCCTTTGAAGAAGCCGAAATCTCTCGTCGCGTACTTTTGCAGGTCGCATCGGCCTTGGAACGCAATGATATGGAATTAGTGGATCAGCTTCTAGTGTTGGCTGGCCGTCATCCCGAGTCCGTGACGGCGTTGATACGTTCGCTAGCGCGCATGGTGGAGCATGGTGAAGTCCCCCATTTGCTCGATCTTTTACAAAAGACGCTCGAAAAGCCACAGTAACTCTTCCGTGACTACGCCGCCTTTTTATCTTTTGATGAAAATGATAAATAGGTCGCCTCAACATGGGCCGGCTGGACAATGGGCAGACTCATTCTGAAACAAGTATGGGGATGAGTCCTATCGAGTTCTAACTTGCCATGGTGTTCCTTCAAGATAGAATGAGAAATACTCAAACCAATGCCGGTACCCTCGCCTTGCGGTTTGGTCGTAAAAAATGGTTCCATGATCTTATTGGCAACACTCGGTGGAATCCCACCGCCACTATCAATCAAGGCGATCTCAATCATTCCTTCGTCCTCTCTCACTTCAAGACGAACCCATTTTTCCGGAAGAGCCTTCACAGCATAGAACGAATTATTAAGTAAATTCAAGATAACTTAGGATATCTGAAGAGGACGGCATTCGAAATTCAGCTGCGGAAACTCATTGACCTCGAGGGTAACCCCGGCCCCTTTGAATTTTTCCTGACTCAGGGACAACACATCGTCTATGATCACTCGAAGAGAACTACTCTGAATGGAAGAAGCCTTATCGCTGCGAGCCATACGAAGCATAGCTTGAATCACCTTCGCTATTCGATTCGAAGTGGCTTCAAGGGTATCCAAACCACTGATCAACGCGGGCTGCTCCATTTTTCCAGACAAGATTCGCCGCTTCATCTGGGCCACCCGGCCCACGATAATCGCCAAGGGATTATTGATCTCATGAGCTACCCCGGCTGCCATTTCTCCCAAAGACGAGAGCCGCGCGGAGGTTTCCACCTTAGCCCTGTTTTCACGAGCGGTTCGTTCGACCGCTTTGAGGTCCGAAATGTCGGCCACCAAAAACAGGGTCCCGCTAAAAACACCGCCCTTTCCAAAAATAGGAGTCGCGCTAATCAAGGTCCACCGGGCAGAGCCGTTTTTGTGCCGCAGCTTAGCCTCAAACCGATCCACCGCCTGGGCCGGCTGACGCTCCATGAATAGCTCTACGGGAGTCACGTCATCAAACCAAATGAGATCAAAAATGGGCTTTTTAAGGATCTCGACTTCGGTCAGACCAACCATCGCTGAAAAAGCAGGATTACCGAACAAAGTATTCCCGTCAGGATCAACAATCCAAATCCCCTCCGCCACGCTTTCGACGATCATCCGATAGATTTCGTCGCCCAGTAGATTGGAGCTATTTTGAAGATTTTTGAGGTGATCAGACGTCATAATTGTGGCGAAATTCCAATGTTCCCAAAAAACACACGCAAAATCTTCTGCGTAAATGCTTTGTCGGCGACTTCAATAGAAAAGTTGCGGATTATCACCACGGCACACTGCCGGGACTGCTCGGTGGGGCGCACCTGCCATTCCCCATTCACCTGACTCACGTGGGAATGAAGATCGCCTTGCCGACAACGGATGACTCCATTAACCTTCAATGGCTGAACACCCCATTTCCAAAGGAGGCTGAACGCCTCATCCAAACGGGACTTCGTCAGCGCCTATTCGATACACTCAAGGATCACAAAACCAGAAGACCTTTCGAAACCCTCAATCAGGTAATTTGACGCAGATCTCAACCAAAAGGTAGGGACTACTTTTTAGAGCCGGTGTCCAAGCGCTAGTTCCAGTTTCGCGAGCGCCTCAGAAGCGTCGAGCTGCGCTCGGATCACGCCGGCCCGAGCGCGGAAAAGCTCAAGCTCCGCATCGAGCGTTTCGGAATGCGTTTTCGTTCCAGCCCTTGTCGCTAATGTCGCGAGCCTGACGCTTTCAGTGGATTTCGCAACGGAGCGTTTTCTGGCTTCATATAACACCGCATTGTAGCTGAATCTGCGCTTCCAGGCAGCAAACTCGTTGGGCGAAGAAATCAGTGTTTTCCGATAATCCTCAGACGCGATCTTAGCGGCGTCCTCTGACCGATGCTGTTTTGCCATCGCGGCTCCGCCGTCAAAGAGATTCCAGCTTAACCTTAAGCCAAAGGAGTAGGCATTCTCAAACGAACTATTGGGCAAGATGGCGGGATCAAATTCGCCATACTTGTAGAATTGTTCGACGCCAAAGAGCGATACTCTCGGAAACCAGAATCCGCCTGCGGCGGAACTTAATCTATCCTGGGCCCGCTCTCTGAGCGATTGCGCCTGCACGTCCTCCCCTTGGGACATATCCAACGACAAAGTTTCTGGAACTATCTTGGGGTTCGGCTGGGGCAGCGTACCTGCGAGCGGACGATCATCCACTTCGACCCCCATGGTTTCGAACAACGCCTGCCGGGCCGTGGCGATATTGTCGGCCGCCAGAAGCTTTTCGGCCCGTGCCTCCTCAAGCTGAGACTCGATTCGAAGAACATCGATGTTCGTACTGAATCCTGCACGCTGATTCGCCCGGGCCAATGTCAGATGTTGCTCCAGGGTCTCGATATTCTGGTCGGCAACCTTGGCGAGTTCCAAAGCCGCCAACGCTTGATAGAATTTGATCCGAATCCCTTCTTCCAAACCAAACTTTGCGTGACTCCATTCAAACTGAGCAGCCTCATTTTCCAAGGAGGAGGCCCTGTAACGATTGATCGCGGCTAACCCATCAAAAAGCAGGACTGAAGCCTCCAGCTCGAAATCGGTCTGGGGAAAGGCAGATGGAAAATGGACTGCGTTGCCGCCAAAGAGTACGCCTAGATTCGAATACTTCGCCCCGAGAAAGTGCGTACCATGAGCACTGAGATGCGGCAGATGCTCGGAAAGGGCCTCGAGTTTACCCCAGCTGCTCGAGTCGGCCTGGATCTCCCTTTTCTTTAAATCGGGGCTATGGTCTCGGGCCGCTTCGAGGGCCGAGGACAAGGTCAAGGATGGGACGGCCTCGGCGCCGTAGCTTGAAGCTACGAGCAGGAAGATCAATCCCAGTATGAATGACATGAGGACCTTTCCAGATGCAGGCATTTTTTCACTCCATCGCCGCCAGTTGTTTTTCTTGGCTGATTTTCGCGACCTTGTTCGGAAGGAGGAACGCGGCCGAGATTCCACACAGGACAATAACAGTTCCAAACAGAAAAGAGTCGCCGAATCCCGCGGACTGCGCGGACGTAGCCACTGACTTTCCGATACTCATGAGGGCGATCCGTGCCGAATCCGCATGAGTGTATCCCAGGAGGTGCGCATGCTCCGAAACGCGCCGAAACGCCGCACGGAACGCGGGGGACGAGGTACTCACCGCGCTGCCAAAAACCCCCAGGTGAAATTTGATGCGATGACTGAGAACCGTGGCGAGAATAGCGATCCCGACGGATCCGCCCACTTGCTGGATGAGATTGAGCATGGACGACGCCATGCCCGTGCTGCACTTAGGAACGCTGTTGAGCGCGACCGCCGTGACCGGCGTGAACATCAGTCCGATTCCGACGCCACGGACGAGAGTAGCGATGATGATATCCGAGGTCGAGGTGTTGACGTCGATATTCCGTAATTGGTACATGAAGAGAGCCACACCTAGCAGTCCGATGATAGTCACGATCTTGGCCCCGACCCAATCCATGAGCTTGGGAGAAATCGGCATCATGATGCCGACCAGCAAGGAACCCCAAAGGAGAAGGACGCCGCTATCGGTCTCGCTGAGCCCACGAAGCTGTTGCAGATACAGTGGAAGCATAAAAACCCCGCCATACAATGCCACCGAGCGAACGACGGTAACAGCCAAGCATGCCGAGAAAACCGGATACTTGAACAGGCCGATGTCGACGATTCGATAGGGTATGATGCTTTCGACAAGCAGAAATCCAGAAAATCCGATCACCGAAAGTATGCCACATGTAATGATGTAGGCAGAACTCCATCCTTCATGCTCGCCCTTGGAGAGTCCAAGGAGGAAAGAGACCAGGAAAAGAGAAAGAAATCCAAAGCCCCAGAAATCAAATGGCTTGTGCGTCTCGGCGTGGGGTCGATCGTGCTTCAATATGGCCGCTGCGAGCGCGATGCCTACGATCCCAATAGGAAGATTAATCAGGAAGATAGACCTCCAGCCAAACACCTCGGTCAGCCACCCGCCTAAGGTAGGGCCAAAGGCGGGACCCACGATCACACCCATGCCCCAGTATCCCAGCGCCTTGGCGCGCTCATGCGGCGGAAATTCCTCGGAGATCATCGCCATGCCCGTTGGAGTGATGGCACCCCCTCCAAAGGCCTGAATGACCCGCGCCACGACCAGGGAGGGAAGGTTCCAGGCCATTCCACAGAGGAGCGACCCCAGAGTGAATACGACCATGCTCGCAATGAAGAGCGCCTTGTGGCCCACGCGATCCCTGAACCAGGCGGTGAGGGGCATCAACGTCGCGAAAGCGAGCATATAGCCCGTCACAATCCATTCGATGTCGTTCAGGGAAGAACCGAAATCCGCCATGATCGCCGGGAGCGAGACGTTGACGATGCTCTGATCCAGAGCGCCCATCAGAGTCCCGATCATGACGATACCCAGAACTTTCCAGGGATACTTCAGATCCCGACCCCCGCTAGTCATCAGCGCACCCGAATCTTGACTTCCACGGACTGACCGGCCCTGAGCAATTGTCCCTCATGCGGATCGAGAGCCACTTTAATCGGAATCCGCTGCACCAGCTTGGTGAAATTCCCCGAAGGGTTTTCGGACTGAATGAGCGCGAACTGCGAGGCGGTTGCCGCGCGGATTTCGGAGACCTTTCCGCTGAGCACGCCGCCTTCGTCCACGTGGATGATCACGGGCTGCCCCACAGTCACCAAGGCCACCGCTGTTTCCTCGATGTTGGCCGAAATCCAGGCGTGATCGATGTCAGCGACGGTAAGCGCCGACTGGTTGGGCTCAAGAATGTTGCCAATTTCCGTCACCTTCTGGACGATGATTCCGTCAACCGGACTTTTAAGGAAAGTTCTGTCGTACGCAATTTGGGCGAGCTGCAAATCGGCCAGCGCCATCTGGCCAGCGACGCGGGTGTTGTCCACCTCGCGCGGAGGGATTCCATTCTGCTCGGCCAGTTGCTCTGCCCGCTTGAGTTCCCGCTCGGCCTGCGAAGCTTTGGCTTTGGCCTTCATCAGATTCGCTTCAGCCACGGAGTGATCCAGCTCAAGCAAGACCTGGCCCGCTTTGATTCGATCGCCCTCGGTGACACTGAGCTTAACGACCTTTCCGCTGACGCCTTCGGGGGCCAGCCTGACCAGGGTCGCCGCCACTCTGGCATCGTCAGTCGACACGAATGAACGAAAGAAGAAGAACCAAGTGAGGACGCCGAAAACTCCGATGACAGCGCCAACCCCAAGCACCTTCTTGGCCCTCGGATGGACCCACCACCGTACTTTCGCAACAGACTGATGATGTATTTGTTGGGTCATATCTGATCCTTTGTAGCTTCAAATATTTTGTCAAAGTGGGATGAGATCCCAGCCAAGAGTTGAAATAAAGTTTCTTTCTTTCGAGCGCTGAGGGACTCGCAGAGTTCTGCGGAAAGCCCCTGAAAAACTTCCAGGAGGCTCTGAGCAGCTCTCATTCCCTCGGGCGTAAGCGCCACCAGCCACTTTCGGCGGTCTTCGGGGTGATCAGTACGCTTGATCCAGTTTTTTTTGATGAGGGTCTGGATCACTTTTCCGGTCGACGCCGGATCTGTTTGAGTCAGCTGCGAAAGTTCGGTGGGGCTAGCCGTCTTCAAGCCGCGAAGTTCGCGCAAGAGGAGGCTTGCTTGGGCCCGATGCCCATGGGCCGGAGGAGCTGCGTGGCTCGCAAGTTCAGCTGTCGGCGGACTTTACCGAAAACCATGAGCACCGCGAGGTCCCTCGAGTTAGTTGACATGTCCATATTAGATATATCAAGTAACTGAGTTTGACGCAGATCTCAACCAAAAGGTAGGGACTACTTTTTAAAACGGCGGATCTTTGCCTAATATTCCCGCTAGAAACTTATACTGCCGATACTGATCCGGCTCGTAACCAGTTGCAAGGTACACGCGAGCAAACCCCATTTTGTGGATTCTTGCAGCCACTTCCTCACCCTTAATCCCCTGGCCAAGATTAGCATCAACATAAACGGGTGTAGACTGGTGAAAGGTCTCTGCAGCAGCAAAGAACTGATCGGCGGTTGAGAAGCTCTTGAGCCTTTTCTGGGCGCTTTTAGCGCAGCTCCTCCAGGTCATGTGAACAAGCTCATCGTCATCAATCAGGATGGCATCAAGTAGCTCTAATGGTGCCGCAAACTTCACCGGCACAAACCCCGCGATGCCCTTGGGGATCAGTCTGACTTTCAACCTCTGACACCCTTCAGTAATCTGCTTTTCCTCAAACCTACTAGTCACCAGAATACTTTGCGGCCCCAGCTTAAGCTCCTCTATCAGGCTCAGGCCCGTCTCACGAAAGCCCAGGAGTTCGTAGTCAGCCAGATAGAGCGCATAGAGGGCGTCGGCTGCGTTCTCATTGATCCAAGTGCGAAGCTGATCCGGGGTTGACACATGCACCACTGTGATCTGCTTTTCTGAAACTCTGAGCGAATCAAACCGGCCCTGCCAGATCCCATGAATGGATGAGTCGTCATCAAGCACGACAACCGATGCCCCGGGGCTGAGCTTCAGCTCCGACACAAACCAATCTGGTGCCGGTGTCCGAGGTAATGTCACCACGACAGTAGTGCCCTTGCCAACTTGAGATTCAATCTTGAGCTTGCCACCCCAAGACTCAACGGAGGTGCGGGCGTGGAAAAGGCCAAGGCCCGAGCCACCTTCTTTGCCGTGAGTCTCACCACGTTGCCCGAGCTTGGCCAGAACCTCTGGTGGGATACCCTTGCCATTGTCGCGCACCGTGATCTCAATGTCATTGCCCCGGCTTTGCAAAGTGAGCGCAACAGATCCACGCTCGCCCAAGACTTCTACGGCGTTATTAACCAGATTAGACAGTACGCGCTTAAACTCCGTGGGCTGGATCTTGGCAAAAAGTCCGTAGGACGCTTCATCAATCCGGCCATCGATCTCAACGCCTATTTTTGAGCGGAACTGCATGCGCTTTTCTGAGATCAATGGGTCAATGAGGCTAGAGAGAAGTTGGGTGGTGGTTGGCTCGGTGGCCGAAGGTGCTGCAGTTGCGCCTTGAGTCGGCTTCGTAGTTCTCAACTCACGGTTCTTGTCGATCAAGTTGTTGGCAATGTCCTTGATACGATTCACGGCGGTGCGAACAAGGATTCGGTCGTCCTCTGGAAGTGCGTTGGCGCTGCTGATCACGTTGTCCAGGGCCGCGAGAGGGGAGCGGATGTCGTGGGCGACTTGATGCGCCACTGCACTTATAGCTGCAACTTGTCTGGACTCCGTGAGGTATTTCTTGGTGGTATCATAGTCGTTGAGAATCTTGTTTACGTCCTGTATCAACTCCCTCCATGCAGGCGGGTCAGATGGCTTCGCAGTAAACTCGGGGATTTCTTCCCCCGAAGCAAAGACTGAAATTTGCATTTTGAATGCTCTAAATGCCCGCTCCAACTTTTGGCTCATCACGGTAATTAATGCTGTAAGGCATCCCAAGATTAATAAAGAAACAGCCACAAATATGGCAATATTCTGTCTAATCGGTTTCTCACTCTCACCTTTATTGATCCCGAGCACAACCGTCCCAAAGGCCCCTTTCGGTGAAGCTTGGTCAGCCAAAACGGGGAAACGCGTCTCAATAACGACGCTTCTTCCAATTTGTCGGTCAAATTGAGCCGATTCCATCGGAGCCTGCCACTCTACTGGGAGATCAACGCCCATAAGCTCAACACGCGGGTATGAAAAAATCACACGAGACTTGGGATTGATGATCAAGACATAGTCTGGTCTGACCTTCTCCGAAAGCCTGCCCATGGCCTTATGAAGATCGAGCGTATTACCTTGGGCCATAAATGGGTACACAAATTCGGAAATCAGCTGTGTTTTAAGTTGCAGATCTTTTCGTTCGTAATTTCTGAGTATCTGATACTGATAAAGGGCAATGACGCCGATTAGCGATAAAAGAAGAGCGAAAATGATACGATGAATTTTAGCAAACATCGATTACCGTCCTCCACTTTCAGTGCAATTTTTTTGGTTATCATCTGTTCTCATCGTGAAAAAATAACGATCAGACCAGCCATCGCGATTAAGTTTTAACGAACTTCTTAACCATTCAATATTGTCATGCTGCTTGATGAATATGGCGGGCGGATCTTTTTTGACCAACTCCTCAATTTTTACCATGGTGGCGGCACGCGCATCGTAAGAGGCAGCACTAGCAAGTTGCCCCGCGAGGCCATCGTAAGCTGGGTTTGCGTAGCCACTAGCCACGACGCTTCCTTTGCTACCAAAAAGCGCGGAATAGAACGTCGGATCTGAAAAAGTACCCGTAAACTCAACAAAAAGCAGGTCGTAATCGCCGGACTCCCTGACAGCATGATAAGCGGTATCATCCACTTTTATCAAATCGACGGAAAGATTCTTGATCCTCGTGAAAAGACTAAGCAGCTTTTCTGTATAATGGTGCCGATTACTGACCAATAGCTTAAGCCGGGCAGGACTTTGCAATTGGCATGTCTTTTCTGGCGGAGGTAAACTTTTTTGAACTCTGGTTTCCTTTCCTTGTTGGGCAGGGAAGATCCCATCTAGGGCGGTGGCTGTTGTGTGGTGATCTCGCTGGTCTTTAAGATATTCGTCTCGGTAAATACAGGAACTGATTGCCCTGCGCAGACCTGAACTTATTTTGGTGCCAAAACTGATAAACCATATGTTAGCTCCCGCGTAGCGGGTCAAATTATAGCCTGGCGAATCACAAATTGCGGAATCAAGGGGTCCGGCATCAATAAAATCAAACGCTCCCGACTTTAAAGCAGAGCAACAGTCCTCCCCACCGTACTTGTACTGGATGGTTGTCAGATTCAAGAAATCAGGAAAGTGGGGATTTCTCTCTAGAGTGACGGAAGTCTCTGCAAAAGACGACACAACAAAAGGACCGGAGGAAATTATTTCACTCTCCTTTAGAGGTCGTACTGGGGTCTCCGAAGGAAGAATTGATGCGGGCCCCATTGTCAGCATACTCAGAAAGTTTGCCCTGGGCTGTTTTAACGTAAAGCGAACTTTTCCTGGCTCTGGAGAGGTTAGCCCCACGAGCGATGATATTTTACCCCTTCGATAGTCTGAGGTCCCAATGATGCTATCCCCGAATAAGTAGTTGGCAACCTTGGAACCCAGCTTGGGCGAGAAAAGGCGATTGAAGGTGGCGATAACGTCGAAAGCGGTAATGGGGTTTCCATTACTGAAACGATAATGGCCGTCTATTTCAAAAGTATACTCCAAGCCATCCTTCGAAATCTCCCATCGTTTTGCAAGGTAGGGGCGTATATTTTCATACTCGTCCAGCGCAACAAGCTGCCCGAAGGCAGTCAGAGCCAACTGGTTGTCCATATAGGCAATAATCTTGGCCGGGTCAAGCGAACTGGCCTTGGTCCGCATTAAGGCGGTAATTTGAGGCGGAAGGCAGCGATGCCCCTCGGGATTTCTTGGGTCAAAAACAGTCTGTGTGTCTTTGGATACTCGCCCCTGATCGCAGCCTTGTGCAAGAAGGATACAAAGTAAAAACGCTAGAGAACTGCTGAATCCTAGCTTCATTTTTTTACATCCTGTAAAAGACGACTGACATTTCCGAATAGAATTTTATCAATCCTGGTCTTGCTATAACCGCGATTCTCCATATGAGTACTTAATGCGCCCATGCGGTCAATACTTTCCAAGCCTAAGCATGAATAGGGCATGCCATCGAAATCGGAACCGATCCCAGCAAAATCCTCGCCAAACTGATTAACGATATAATCAATGTGAGAGAAAACCGCCTCCACCCCGGGGAGCTTGAGAGGCCGTGGGTATTCAAATAGGAGAGCCTGAGTTTTGATTCGCAGTTCGGCGTCTGGATCGTCTCCAGTGCCTTTCGTTTTCGCAGCCAGGCCTTCCCAGAAGCGCTCCGGCTCGCCAGCTTCATACTTAAGATCCGGACAGAGGTGGGCAGGAAAAAAGGAAATACCAATAACTCCGCCAATGTTACATATCTTTGCAATCGCTTCAGCTGAGATACACCGACTGGACCCCGGGTTTTTTGCCCGTACCCCGCCGTGACTATACAGAAATGGCTTTTTGGCAACTCGGGCGACGTCCAGCATCGTCTTTAACGACGCGTGAGCAACATCAACGAGAATGTCGTGATTTTCCAATAATCCAATTACCTGCTCGCCGAATTTATTCAGCCCCTTGCCTTCTTCTTGCTCGCTCCCAGCCCATGAAGGTCCAGAGAAGTGAGCTAACGTGAGCATTCGTACGCCCACTTGGCTAAGGCGGGCAACTTGCGTGAGATCATCATTCAGACAAAATCCACCCTCAACGGAAATGTAGGCATCACAATTGATGGTGGCCAGAGGACGTGTCATCACCTTGATCTCAGCGATTGATTTGTGGACATGGGAGATCGCAGCGCTTCCCCGAAAGGCCGGATTTGACCAAATGGAAAAGAACAGAGCCTTGATGGTGGATCGTGATAATTTTTTAACGTCAATCTGGAGACCGTCCGAGCCACCCGCGAAAGAGAGACCGCACTGGGAGGCCTTCAAAAAGGTGTCATTATGAAGATCGATCATCGTGCGCCTCCCACATGGGCTTAATCTCCGCTTTAAGCGCCTTTTCAAGCTTTGAAAAACTGGACGGACTTGGGCTATCAATTGTTGTTAACTGTTTTTCTCCCGATGCCCGGTGGATGATAAGCCAATCCGTCATTTTATCGCTGAATTCGACTTCCTCTGAATTGAGAATCCTCAAAAAATTCAGCGGCAACTTCAGATGGCGAAAATTGCCGATCGGACACTCTCGGCGAGCTCGCTCATACGCCAGGATCGAGTTGTGCAAATCTGTTTTTCCTTCGTGGTAGGGGTCAAAGGCAAGGCATTGGTCGATTATATTATCCGTTTTGTCCTTACGCCAAACCTCAAAGCTCTTTGGAAAATGATAAAGGACGTTATTGATCCTTTCGGCAAGTGATCCGAGAGAACCCCCATACGCATGAGGAACGTTGTAAAATCCCCGACAGAGCATGGGCTGGTTCTTTATGATCTCTTGAATTTCCAGGTTGAAGTCCTCATCCCCCGGTTTACTATAGGCCATGTCGGATACATCTTGTGGAAGATATGTTAGGGACAATTCAGCACACGATGAGAATGGCAGCGGCGAGAACTTGTGAATATGGGACGTCACACCACGAATCTGAGCACATTCGAGGGCGAATTCAAGTGTGTCCGAGATTTCTGAGAATTCTTCCTCGGGCAGGCCGACGATAAAGGACAACGTGGGGATAATGCCTGCATCGGTAATCGCATGCACGCGGGTCTTGATCTCTTCTAGGGGCAGCCTTTGATTCTTCAGACCAATCCTCTGGGGCGATACAGTTTCAATTCCAACTAAGACCGATTGACAGCCTGCAGCTTTCATTCGTGATAGCATTTCCGGTTTTATAGTTTCTAACCGCGTCCGGCAATTCCATGTAATTTTTTTCCCCAGAGGCTTAAGACGGTCGAGAAGGTCCAAGACATAGGTTTTTGGTTGTAAAAAATTGTCGTGAGTAAATTCGAATCGGATGATTCCGTAATTTCGATGCAGGTGCATTATGTGTTCGATTGTTGCTTCAGCGCTCTTGGTAATTACAGTGCGACCCCAAAACTGGGTTTCAGAGCAGAAGCTGCACTTTCCACTGCAACCTCTCGCATTGTCAATGTAGCCTACGGGTGGGTAGTGCCGCAGATCCGAAGTCGGAATCAACGTGTAATCAGGAAACGGCTGCTGTGGGAACTCGGATACGGTCGGTACTCGAGATATGCCAAGCGTTTGAACACAATACTCCAAGAAATGCCTCTCATTGGCGGCTGGGAAAATTTCATCAAAAAGCGATCCAAAGTGGGAAGCATTTTTCCCAAACTCCGCTACCGATAATGCCTGAGGCCCGCCCATAACTATTTTGGATTTAGTTTTTGACCGGAGACGGCTGATAATGGCCAGCGCCATTGGAGTCGATGCGCACTGACAGCTAAATCCGATAATCTTTGGCTTCAATGATATGATTTTATCAGCGCAACGATCAAAAACGCCTCGACTCAGCGATTCGCGGCCCTGATACACCTCCAAGGAAAGGTCCAAAACTCTGCAGGATATCCCCACGGATTTAAGGAGCGTTCCCAGAGTAAGGGCACCCAAGGGGATACCAGTTCCAAAATTTGACTGAAATGGAGGGATTACGCAAACTACATCGGCAGTGGAACAAAAACCGGCTTTGAACATGGCAACCCTTAGCTATTACTATCTGCGTTTGCAGACGTCACAGAACCGATGGTCAAAACCGATTTGACATCAGAATGGGGCTATCGGCGTCTTTTGGATAGTTTCAAGCTCTCCAGCTCCAAGGTCTAGGAGAATCTCAACGACCGAGACGATTTTTATTTCTTCTTTTTCCGCAAGTTGGACTTCTTTCATAAGAACTAATCTCCTAATATGGTTTTGAGTCTATAGCATTAATTGATGCGGTGTGGCAATTAATTTCGCCGGAAAATATGCCGCCCGGAGCCTAGCGGTTTTGATGCTATATTCCAGTAAATTAAGGATAATGTTTTATGAAACACGAAGTTTATGTGGAGTTTTCTTGAGGCATGTGCTGACTACCCGTATAGATGAATGGTCGGCCCAAAAGGCGATTCTCATTGCCACGCTAATCAACTACTCCTTTAACTTCGTCTACTCCCTCCTGGGCGCGGTACTCCTTCAAGTTACGGTGCTCCCGCCAGACAAGGCAATGCTGGTGCTGGCCGCTGCCTTCGGATTGTCTGCATTGGCCCAGCCGGCAATCGGCGCCCTGATTGATCGGGAATATATCTTTTTGCCCGTCTTCCTCTCGGTCTTTGGGAATGCCTTTGGTGTGATCTCACTATTTGGTCACTCCATCTGGGTTGTAATCTGTGGCGTATCTCTTTTTTTGATCAGCGCGGGGGCGATTCAGACAGTCACTTCGCATCTGGTGGAGGGTTTGGCCCCGGACGGACAGATTCGTGCGATGGCTTCAAAAAACTACATCATGGGCAATATTGGTTTTGCGATTAGTGCGACGTTGACCTTTTTTTTTGAAGAGCCATCGTTATCTATTGCTTGGTTTGGACATCGTTTCGACCTTATTTTATTGTACCGTCCTTTGGTGGGCATCCCGGCAGCTCGTACGCAAGGTTCGCAAGCCCATCAAAAAGTCTAGAGTTATTAGCTCGAACATATTCAATATTGTTCAGTGGCTCAAAATGGTGCCAGCTATTTTTGCGGGGATTGCCCTTTTTCTCGGGATGGCCGCTCCAATTTCAGCGCTGCCAGTATTGTTTAAAGCCTTGGGCTTAGACCCCATACCTTACACAGCTTTGGTTGTTGCATCGAATGCTGTGGTGGTGATTTTTTTTGGATTATTTTTGGGCAAATTCAAGCTCCCTTTAGCTGTACGAACGGTAGGAGCAGGGACATTGATCGCACTGGGCCTGGGTGTTCAGCCTCTTATTACAGGACCAGTTGGGGCCATTCTTGCGACAGCCCTTTGGTCAATTGGGGAGGTTCTGGTCATTGCCGAGATCGCTGCAGCCTTTTTTGAACGGTCTAATCCCGAATATCTTGGCCTCGCAGCCGGGCTGAAAATCTTTTCCATGCGTTTTGGATATTTTCTTTGCCCCCTCTTTGTTTGGTTTTTCAGGCCGACGACTGTCACTCAGTTCATTCTCATTTGGGGGTTGCCTACGTTTTCTGCAGGCTGGGTTTTATATCTAGCACTTAAGCGGCCCCGATCAACCCCGAGCCCCGAGTTCTCCCGGTCATAAGCATTTCAGAGCGCGAATTCCCATTCACACGTCTTCAACGAAACTGTCACTTTCCAAGCGAAAGTCCCACTTGCGTCCCCAAAAACGAAAAAACCCGCCTATTATCGCAGGTTTCTCGTATTAAAAACTTTAACTTTGATCATTAATAATGGCGTACCCGGCTGGAGTCGAACCAGCGACCTACGGCTTCGGAGACCGTCACTCTATCCAGCTGAGCTACGGGTACGCAGATGAAGTGAAGTTCTCGACTTAGCACAGTCCTGGCCAATTCGCCAACGTCCTAGTCACGTACTCCAAAAATCGCGGTTCCTACGCGCACATACGTTGCCCCTTGGGCAATGGCCTGCTCATAGTCATCCGACATTCCCATCGAAAGCTGCCCATGGGTCAACGGCCGACACGCCAATTCTAAAGCGCAAAGCCGCGCAAAAGCACTCGAGCCGCCACCCCCACCCACCTCCGGATCTGGAATTGCCATCAGCCCCTGCACCGAAAGCGTGCGCTCACTCGCAAGCGCCGGCACCAAGACCGGTACCTGCTCCGGAAAAACTCCACTTTTGCTCGACTCAGCGTCGATATTCACTTCAATAAAAATCGGAAGCGGCGCCGCTTCCACACCCTTAAACTGGCCCCATCGTTTGGCCAACTCGCGCCCCAGCTTTTCAGAATCCACCGAATGCACCGCATGCACGTAAGGAACCAGCGTCTTCACCTTGTTCGTCTGCAGATGCCCAATAAAGTGCCAACGAATTCCGGCACACCCCAGCTGCTCGAGCCTTTGGGCTTTGCCGACCAGTTCTTGCACATAGTTTTCGCCAAAATCACGATGCCCGAGCGCATAAAGAGCCGCAATCGCCTCGACGGGTTGAGTTTTACTGACCGCAATCAGCGTAATCTTTTGCGTTCGCTCGGCTCGCCCAACCTGCGCCTGCTCGATTTTTTCGAGCACCTGCCGATAGGCGTCCGCCAGGGATGGATCAGCGTCTGCCACGTTTCGAACCTGCTTGAGTCAGCCAAGGTACCCGAAATTTAAGCTCAAGGTCAGCCATCACTTGGCAAATTGGAAGCCCCACAACATTGCTATAACTTCCTTCAATCTCTTCAATCAGAGCCATGCCAATCCCTTGAGCCGCATAAGCGCCAGCCTTGTCCATGGGCTCACCCGTGCGAACATAAGCCGCAATATCCCTTCTCGACAGCGCTCGCATCCGCACCCTCGATCGCACCGTACGGACCAAAATATGAGAAGGCCGGATTTGGAGAATACAGTAGCCCGTAAACACCGTGTGTGTGTTTCCGGCCAACCTCGCCAACATCCGTCGCGCTTCGGCCTCGTTATCAGGTTTGCCTAAAACTCTTTTGCCATCGGGTGCCACGACCGTCGTATCTGCGGCGATCACAATGACGTTGCGACCTTTTTCGCCCGTCGAAGCTCCTTTGGCCAAAATATGAGCGGCTACCGTCTCGGCCTTTTCGCGAGCCAGACGCGCCACCATCGCTCGGGGTTTTTCGCCAGCCAACATCGTTTCGTCGGCATCGGGTGCCATGACCGTTAGCTCAAGGCCTGCTTGCGTGAGAAGTTCAATACGGCGAGGAGAACTGGAAGCGAGCACTATTTTATGCATACGGCACCGACTCTCCGGATCAAAAATGAAACTGCGTCGAAAGGAAGCGGAATTGATCCTTGAACTCCCTAAAACTTTCCGTTCGCTTAAAAAAGACCGTCACTTCCGTCCGCACCCGAGCTTCGCTCATAAAAAGAAAACTACCACCCGATCTAAAAACTCGGGCCAAGCCGATACCGGCGCCCGCAACCGTCGATTTCACTTTATATTCTTCTTCGGTGTAAATTTTCGAAATGTGTCCGAGTAACCTATTCTTATCTAAACTTCCAAAATGATCGACAGCCATAATACCGACATACTGGCCGTCATAGCCCACCTGCATTTCAACCCCATGCTTGCCCTCAAGCTTGATCGAAGCCGCCCGCGAGGTGCCGCTAAAAATCGGCCGTCCCAGCTCATCGGTGGGGGCATCAAACATGGCATTCATCAAAAGCTCGTCCACCGCATTTGCGATGACCGTAGCCATCCGAACTTGAAACTTAGCGGCCATCAAATAGTTTTTGACCGCCTCGACCGCTTCTTGCTTCTGATTCGTCATTTCAAGCTTAATCACTTGAATTTTAGAAGAATCCTTCAGGAGCGCCTTGAGCCCAAAACTCCGCTCCCCGATCGCTGCTTTAACAATACGGCCACAATGAGCCCCGGCATCCTTCAAGTCGCCATAGTTGCGCATGATATAGTTGCCAAAAAGCGGACTTTGCACCAAATATTGAACCTTTTCAATATTTTCGGAACTGAGAAAAAAAATCAAATTTGCGTTGATCTGCTCTGAAAATAACCCAACCGTATCTTGAATTGCACTTTCAAGCGCGAGGTACTGAGCCTCACTGGAGGTGTCGCAAAGAATCACCGTAGGCGACTCATCTCGAATCGCCGCCGCCCCCGCGCGCGGATCCGACACCGAATTCAAAGACAAACCAGCGGTCATCGCGAGCTCAGCCGCGAAGGCCTGATCCTCCGGTCTTGATGAAATAAGAAGAAGCGATTTATTAGCCATCAACGCATGAGGAAACCGAAATATTCCTCGGGAATGTCATCAAATACGGTTTTTCCGCCACATTTGGAACACTTCAGCTCTGGCAAATTAAGCTGAAGCTTTTTGAGGTCATCACACTTAAACAGACCCACCAGCTCGCCCTTGCAACCCGTGCATGAAAACGGCACATAAATCGACTCCACTTCGCCGCCACAAGTGAAGTTGGAAATCAGATTGATTTGTTCAACAATAGCCGTCGAACATTCAAAAAACTTAAGCTTCGTACCCTTGGCTTGAGCGGCCTGAAAGTATTTTATCCAGGCCTTAACGCCGACGGAGTTGATTCGCGGAACTTCCTTGCAGTTGATCCAAAGCTCCCCGGGGGGCGGCCCGATCACCTGATCGAAATTAACGCTTTCCTCGATCGACCCAGACAAGCGAACAACGAGGGCATTTCCTTTTTGTTCTTTCACGACATTGAGCACAGTTCACCTACCTTAACCACTTTTTGAGAAGCGATTGTGTGAGCTAAAATACCAACTAAGACGTTCAGAATGACTACTTAAAATGGTAATGACAATGAGAGGCTGGAGCAACAGCCAATTTATGGCAAACCCGCTTTAGCTACGATCATCACGATCAATGTGCTTGGCATTTTCTTCAGAATCTTTGCCTTCAAGGCCGCGCTTAAAGGCTGAAATCCCTTTACCCAAGGCGCTCCCCAGCTCTGGAAGACGACGACTCCCAAAGAGTAAAACTACAACAGTCAGGATCAAAAGGTGGCCTAAACTTAAACCAAACATAAAACCCCCCAGGTACGTATTGCGAACCTAGCTTAAAAGGGGGGTAGCGTCAAATTTCAATCTAAGGTACCCTACTCGCCTATGGCAGCTACTGAGTACCGTTGTCGGGTTAAGTCATTCAAAATGTTAACCCCAACCGTTTTTGAAATCACTTTTGACGCTGAAAAAAATCAGCCCGAACATCCGGATTTTCAATTCGAAGGGGGTCAGTTTGTCAGCGTCATCATTCCCGGAGCGGGCCCCAATGGTCGTGACCTCCGCCGGGCTTACTCGATCGCTTCAGGGCCAAAGGTTCGCCCCACTGAGCTATGCGTCAAGCTCATCGATGAGGGACCGGGCACCCGATATCTCTATCATCTTCGAGAGGGAGATTTTTTTCGAGGTGTTGCCCCCTATGGTGACTTTACCTACGAGCCAAAAAATGGGCGCAACGTCTGCATGATCGCGACGGGGACGGGCATAGCGCCCTTTCGCTCGTTTGTCTTTTCGGAAGCCTATCAAAACAATCCTCCTCCCCAAGCCTGGTGCCTGCTAGGCGTCCGCGGCGAAGAGGAGCTCATGTATCAGGAGGATATGTCCAAAATTGCGGGACTCCAATGGATTTCTGCGGTCACTCACGGCAAAGACCCCTCCTATTTAGGGTTTCGCGGCCGGGTGACCGATTGGTTGCGCACGCAGGGCTCCGATTTTCCGTGGCAACAGACCGAATTTTACCTCTGCGGAAATGGCGCTATGATCGCCGAAGTCAAATCCATCTTGGCTGAAAAAGGGGTTCAAAAAGAATCCATTCTCCAAGAAAAGTACTATTAACCGTCAAAATCGAGCCAAACATGCAAACACGCGAGTGGGTCAGTCAAGCCATCCGAAAAATAGAAGCCGACTTTAATCGCTCGGCCGATACTCATCTTTTTAAATTGGATCTGCCCGTCTTACGCGGCGTAGATATTTATCTCAAAGACGAGTCCACTCACCCCACCGGAAGCCTCAAACACCGCCTCGCCCGTTCACTTTTCTTATACAGCCTGTGCAACGGCTGGATTCACGAAGACACCACGGTGATCGAAGCCTCTTCGGGCTCGACCGCGGTCTCAGAGGCTTACTTTGCACGAATCCTTGGCCTTCCCTTTATCGCGGTTATGCCTCGAACCACTTCCCCTGAAAAGATCGCGCAAATCAGCTTTTACGGCGGGCGATCCCATCTAGTCGATGATCCCTCTCAAGTCTATTCAGAGTCGCTCCGCCTGACCACTGAGACGCGCGGCCATTTCATGGACCAATTTACCTATGCGGAAAGAGCGACCGACTGGCGAGGAAACAACAACATCGCCGAAGCCGTTTTTGAGCAAATGAGCAAAGAAGCCCACCCCATCCCTACTTGGATGGTTTGTGGGGCAGGAACCGGCGGAACTTCCGCAACTTTAGGCCGTTTTTCGCGCTACCAATGCTTTGACACCCAGGTTTGCGTGGTCGACCCTGAAAACTCCGTGTTTTACGATTACTACCACACCCGCAACTGTAACTTGACGCTCAAATGTGGTTCTCGAATTGAAGGCATTGGCCGCCCGCGGGTTGAAGCCTCATTTATCCCTCAAGTGATCGATCGCATGATTCGGGTGCCCGATGCGGCTTCCTTTGCCTCCATGCGCTTTTTAGAGCAGTTGATCGGAAAAAAAGCCGGCGGTTCAACCGGCACGAACTTATGGGGCAGCTTTTTACTCGCCTCGGAAATGATCACCCAAAACCAAATTGGTTCGATTGTCACACTGCTCTGTGACTCGGGGGAGCGTTACAGCCAAACTTATTACAGTAACGAGTGGCTGGCCGAGAATCATTTCGACATAGCGCCTTATTTGACGGCCTTGGACGAATTCAGAAAATCTGGAAAACTCGGACTCCCTGGACGGAGTATCCCGTCTTAGACTATCATGACTCCATGATCGTCCGTCTGAGCTTGGCCTTTGCTCTTCTTACCACCCTAGTCACCCTCACTGCGGCGAACGCGCAGAACGCGACGCCCTTCGACCAACCGCCGTACTACATCCTGGACGAAAACAAGATACTGACTGAGCGGCAGACCCATGCTCTTTCGTCTCTTTTGATTGAACACGACAAAGCCTCTGGCGAGCAAATCATTGTGGGACTTTTTCAATCCCTCCCTGAAGAGGGCGCAGAAACCGCAGCGCTCCGAACTTCTCGAATTTTCAACCAATGGCCGGTCAGTCAACGCCCAGGCGGTGAAGGCGCGCTTCTTGCCATCTATATTAGGGAGCATCAAGCAGCGTTCGAGGCGGGTTACGGTTTGAGCACGCGCATCAGAGAGGGTGAAGTTCGCCGGATTTTGGGCGAATTTCTTTTTCCAGAACTCAAAGCCCAGCAGACCTACCGCGCCATCGGACTCAGCCTCGTTGAAATCCTGCGAATCCTCGAAAGCCCTCTTATGGAAAGCGGCCGTGCACAAGAAATTCTTCGAGCGGGCGGCCTTCAAAATGAGTTTACGGCTACTCGTCGTGCGGCCAATCATTGGTGGCTCTGGGTTTTAGGTGGGCTCACCTTATTATTAGGAATGCTCAGCCAACTGGCCTCATCCGAGACGCACTTCACCAGCAGCGGCTGGTTTAAGCCAAAATTATGGAAACGGCTCCCCACGAACCAAAGCCAGAACAACCCTCTCATTCAAGCAATCGCGGAGGCCGAGGCCGGTACGACGGGAGAAATCCGGGTCCATCTCTCTAAGCGGTTTTATGAGAAAAACCCACTTAAGCGCGCGCTGCAGCTTTTTACACGCTTTGGCCTGACTCATACAGCACAACGAAATACGGTCTTGATTTATGTCAACTTGCGGAAGAACAAATTTGCGATCGTCGGGGATATCAAAATTCACGAAACGGTGAGCCGGCGTGATTGGAATCGCCTCACCGATGAACTGGCCGTACTCCTTCGCGAAACGCATTCCGAAAGAGCGATCACCCTCACAGCCCTTGCACTCGGAACAACCCTGCGGGAACATTTCCCAACTATAAAGGATTTATCATGACAGATCTTCGCGTCGGTAAGCTGTTTATTTTAGGATTTCGTGGCACCCAAATCCCCTCGTGGTTGCTCGAATTTGAAAAAAAATTCGGCTTGGGCGGCGTGATTCTTTTTGATTACAATTGCCAAACTCGGACGTATCAAAACAACATCGAGTCGCCCGCCCAAGTGCGAAAACTTTGCGCTGAAATTTCACAGCTCCCTTCGCGCCCCCTTCTGTTCATCGATCAAGAAGGAGGAAATGTCCGGCGCCTCAAGGAGAAACTCGGTTTTGCGCCATTTCCGAGCGCCAAGGTGTTTAATGGGCTTTCGGCCGATGAACGCAAAAAACTGGCAGAAAACAGTTTCGCCGAGCTACGGGCTTTAGGCTTTGACTACAATCTAGCGCCGGTCATTGACATCGACTACAACCCCGAAAGCCCGGACATCGGCAAGGTGGAGCGTTCGTTTAGTGACAGCGCTTCCGAAGTTCAATTTTGTGCCGAGACCTTTGATCTTGCGGCCCGCAAGGCGGGCCTGAAACTTTGCCTCAAACACTTTCCGGGAATCGGCGGCGCGCGCACCAACAGCCATGAAGAACTTACGGATCTCTCAGGCACCATCATGAATGAGCAACTCGAATTATTTTACAGACTAGGGACCGCAGTAGTCGGGCGCGCGATCTTAGTGAGTCATGGCATTGTGCGGGATTGGGATGCCAAATTTCCGGTGTCGATGAGTCCCTCAGGAATCGGTCGACTCAGAGAACGGCTTCCGGATGCGCTGTTGCTCTCGGACGACTTACAGATGCAAGGACTTCAAAAAATCCTGCCTTCACCACAAGCCTGCATTCAAGGAATCCGCGCCGGCCTCGATCGCCTCATCCTGGGCAATAACCTCATGTCCGAAGACGCCCTTTGCCTGGATTTTGGCGATCAAGTCCGCCAATTAGCCACTCAGGATCAAGAATTTGCACAACGGTGTGAGGAATCCATAAAGAGACATCCGGTTACTTCGTGATAAACAGAGCAATTTCGGATTGTTATCTAATATTTGGCGAAATGAGGCCTTTCCCTTATTATAGAGAGGATGCGGGGTTTCGCGACCTTTTCGATATTTCTGGCCCTTTGTTCACCCCCTTCTTCTTGGGCCGACTCCCCACGTCCTGCGATTGATCCGGCGATTTATCAAGAAGCCACGTCACCCCCCTTTTCCGTCAAAATCGACGCTAAGTGCCAATTTGAATTAGAAAAACACGATCTCCCAATCCCCGATAAATCGGCCCTCGAACCTTCACTCCTGCCAAAAACTATTCGGGGAATCTCAGACGTCACCTTTTATGACGACAAAGATTCGGACGCGGGCGCAAATAATGGGGTCGTTGCCTATATGAGCGACTCGGTTGAGTCCGACCGGATTCTCTTTGAGGCTGCTTACCGATTTTATGCAAAACTCAAAATTGCCGACGATCACCGAAAAAAACATGAATACCAAATGACCCCCATTCAAGAAGTCGCCGAATTTGACGTCATGAAGATGGCCCTTCAAGAAGCGCACGGTGATCCCTACTTGGCCACAAAAGTGCTCGCCGTTTTTGGCCATGACAATGAAGCCAATGATTTCTTACATGGCCGCTGCCGGTCCGATCTTTTGACCGCCTTAAAACCGGCCGACAACTCGACTCTTTATCTCAATGGGGCCATTCAAGAACTCCGGTACAGCGCCCAGGATGTTGCCTTTGGGGCGAAGATCGCACGAGCTTGCGAAAAAATGCCTTTTTCCCCCGACAGCTATAAAAGCCAAATCAAGATCGCGTGTAACGATAACTTTGGCGATTACCAAGGGGACTACTATCACGTCATCATGGCCGCGTTTTTGGGGTGTCGCCGAACCATCATCGACCACGCGACTAGCCCGATCCTTTCAAGCCTAGGCCCCATGACGGCGGTCACGGATCGCCTCTATCTGCGGGGAGTTCGAGAATATAAGACTGACCGCTTCGACGAAAGGGTCTTTTTACTCGAAAAACTAGGAGGCGAAAACGCCATCTTACCTAAGATCCTCAAGATCGGACTTGATCGCATCAGGAATCGAATTTCGCCTGCTCTGCCCACCCGCTCTCAAATCGTGCAGAAAGTCCACCACCCGTGCCCTACCGAAGTTTACACCCAAGCCGCCGCAATTCTGCAACGCTGGGAGTTCGAGGTCGATTTTCGGGAAAAACAGCATAAAATGGGCATGGAATACGGCCGAAGTCTTTGCGAGAAACAGACTTCGCTATTGAGTCATTGCCCCTAAAATCCGCTGCACGGCTAACGCCGCCATATTGAGACCCACGGCACCCGTCACGAAACTCGCATTTCCCCAAATTAAACTGCGATTATCGCAATTAAAGAACTCATTGTCATTTTGCGGACAAACACACCGAAAACCCTTGCCGCCGTCATATTGGAGGCCAAACGGTTTGCGCGGCGTTTCGGTGCTGTAAACCGCCTGAATGCCGTAATCACCACTCTCTGGAAAGCCATATTGCGCCCTCAAAATCTGCCTCACTGCTCTGGCCAGCGAATCATTGGAGGTTCGCCCGAGATCCGAAACCTTGATCTGAGTGGGATCCATTCTACCGCCGGTTCCCATGGCAGAAATCACCGGAATATCGCGCTTGCGACATTGATCCAGCAAATGGCACTTCGAAGTAATGCTGTCGATACAATCCAAAATGAGATCAGGCTTTCTGCCAAAAATCTCGTCCGAAAGTCTCTCATTATAAAACTGAACGACCGCATGAGCCTTCGCCTGCGGATGAATCTTGCGCACCCTTTCGGCCAAAACTTCGGCCTTCTTTTCGCCAACCAAACCATTAAGCGCATGAAGCTGCCGATTGAAATTAGTGATACAGATCTCGTCGAAATCCACCAAACTCAACTCACCCACGCCCGAACGCGCGAGCGATTCTACCGCAAACGAACCCACGCCCCCCAAGCCAATCACCATCACATGCGATTGCAGCAAGCGTTTCATGGCCTCATCGCCCACCAGGCGTCCAAAGCGGTCAAACCGCCGATGCATCCGGTAGGTTTCCAGCTCAGTTTCGCTCATGGGCTGGATGGGGGTGGGAGCATCAGTCATCTCAAGAGCCTTTCTACGTTATCGCGGCTTAAAGCCAACCAACATCGAGTTGGCCCGCCATTCGCGGATCACTGAGATGGCAATGCGAGTCGATCCACATAGGCTGGAAAGAATACCTGCTTTTCGCCGATCTCATGCCCGGCTGCAATGGGCGTCCCTAGTTCGTCCACTCGAAAAACCTCGGGTGGCAGCCTCAAAGATTGGCGAAGCTTTTCCATCGTTTCAGGGACAAAAGGATACAGCATGATCATGAGATTTTTAAGCACATAAAAACAGCCAAACAAGGCATTGCGACGTTCTTCTTCCGGAAACCGATCGTCATGAGGTTTAAACTGCGTAAAAAGGCTATTAATCGTGCGCGCATAATTTTCAATCGCATAGAGCAAGGTCGAATACTCGGCGCGCTCCATACACTTGAGATAACGTTGAATCATGCGCGTGGTTTCAGTCAGGACCTTTTCAGAAAGTACCCCTTCAGGAACTTTTCCGCCAAATTTAGAATGACAGGCCGATAAAGGCTTTTCTAAAGCGGCATTCATCGGGCCAGCCAAAAACTTATTTCGCTCATCCAGCGTGGCAAAATCAAAATTTGAGGATTTCTCTGGAAGACTGAGAAGTGCGAGAAAATAACGAATCTGATCGGGCGAATAGCCCTTTTCATTCAAGAGTTGATCCGCCGTAACAAAGTTACCGCGAGACTTGCTCATTTTTTCGCCATCGACCATGAGATGGAAACAACCAAACACGTCCGTGAGCTGATACTCCCCCGCCACCGGAAGGCGCATGGGGTTTTCTTGCGAACCCACCCACAAGGCCCCTTGCATCAAAACGTAGAAAAAGACGTTATCCTGGCCCAAAAACTGATAAATTCGCGAGTCGGGGCTTTTCCAAAATTCGGCGAAACGCTCGGGATTTTGGCCCTTTTCGGCCAACGCCACCTGCGAAAAAGAAATCGGCGCGATCAATGAATCCGGCCAGACATACATCGTCTTACCTTCCATATCGGGATCGAGTTCCGTGGGCATCGGGATGCCCCACGAAACATCGCGCGTAATCGATCGATGAGCCCAACCATCCATGAGTTTGCTCGGAATTTCGTTTTTTTCCAGCTCCGATTGCCCTAGTTTTAAATCGTCTTTGTTTTCAAATTGCACCTGAATTTTTTTACCGGCGGCATATTTGCTCTTATGCTTCGGGAGCGAGGCTTTGATTTCTTTGTATTTAGCCTCGTGCACATTATCAAAACTGAGCGAGGGCAAGACGGTATGAATCACCTCGTTGAACACCGGGGTGCGCCACTTGCCTTCTTTGCCTTGAATCCAAACTCGGAGGACCTCCGAGACCTTCCACATATCCAACCACCAATGAACGGTGTCGCGGAGTTCGGGAGTCGCGTCGCTGAGAGCACTCTTGGGCTGCGCTAATTCGGTAGGCTCATATTGCTGACCGCAGTGATCGCACTCGTCGCTATAAGCCATCTCATTAGTGCACTTGGGATTAGGGCATTTGCCCCGCACAAAACGATCCTGAAGGAAACGCTGAAGTTTGGGGTCGTACCACTGGCGACTCACTCGCTTTTCGAGAAGGCCGTTCGCGTACAACTTACGAACAAAATCCTGCGCGACTTTTTGATGCGTCGGAAAACACTCGGGCCGCGAAGTCCCGGTGTAAATATCCAGCCCAATGGAATACTGCGCCAACGTCTCTTTTTGTTTGTCGTGAATCGCCCCGATAAACTCTTGAACCGGTTTTCCTGCCTGGAACGCGGCCAACTCACTCGTCGAACCGTGATCGTCCGTGCCGCAAACAAAAAGGACATTTTCTCGCCCGATCAACATCCCCAACCAACGAGCACAAATATCCGCCGGAACCTGAGCACCGGCCAAGTGACCGATATGCAAAGGACCATTGGCATAAGGCATCCCGGCCGTAACCACGGCTCGCTTAGGCCTTTCGATACGTTTTTTGATGGACTCTAAATCTAAAGGATTTTTTGGTTGCTCGTGCACCCATTCTTTATAGGTTCAATAGCCTGCAAAAACAAGCGGGGGACATCCTTTTAAAGGGTAAAATGCCGGATTTCTGCGAGTGAACGACTCAACTCCCCGCGAAAATCCGGATGAGCAATAGAGATCAGGGCCCGCCCACGCTCCCTGAGCGTCAGACCATGAAGATTGACCGCGCCATATTCAGTGACCACCCAGTGAATATGACCACGGGTCGTCACCACGCCGGCCCCCGGCTTAAGTGCTGGAACAAGTCGAGAAAGTTGACCTTTCGAAGCGGTCGAAGGAAGTGCGATGATCGGCTTGCCTCCTTTTGAGAGGGCCGCGCCATGAATAAAATCCATTTGTCCGCCAATTCCGGAAAAAATCCGATGTCCCATGGAATCAGCGCAAACCTGGCCCGTCAGATCAATCTCAATGGCTGAGTTGACCGCCACCACTCGATCATTCGCGCGGATAATGGCAGTGTCATTGGTTCGATCACAAGGATGAAATTCAACCGTTGGATTGTCATCGACATAATCAAACAGCCGCTTGGACCCCATCACAAAACTTGTCGTCGTGCGTCCGCAATGAATTTTTTTGAAACGGTTGGTGATCACGCCATTTTCCATCAAATCAATCATATTGTCCGAAAACATTTCGGTATGAACGCCTAAATCCCGTTTATTGAGAAGTCGCTTTAAAACTGCATTCGGAATCGCGCCAATCCCCACTTGAAGCGTGGCACGATCCTCGACAAGATTGGCGATAATCTCCCCGATTCGTGCGTCAGTTTCGGTTTCCTTAGGCTGTTCAGTCTCGATGAGGGGTCGATTAGTGTGCACAAAGGCATCGACATCTTCGAATCGGACCATGGTATTACCGTGAGTTCGAGGCATTTGCTCATTGATTTCCGCGATCACGATTTTAGCCGAATCGAAGGCCGCCTTAGCGACGTCCACGGAGGTCCCCAAGGTGCAATAGCCGTGTTTATCCGGCGGCGAAAGTTGCACGAACGCCACATCCAAAGAAACCTGCCCAGAAGTAAATAAGCCGGGAATATCCGACAAAAAAATCGGCATAAAATCCGCGCGTCCCTCGGCAATGGGCTCCCGTAGCGCCGGACCGGTGAAAAAAGAAATCGAACGAAAACGATGCTCATTCTCTTTGCCGGCAAAATCAGAAGACCCTGAGATGTGCAAATGATAAAGACTGACGTCCTCCAGATCCTTGCGCGCGCAAAGCGCGTTCAAAAGAGGCGTCGGAGTGGCTGCGGCCCCATGAATAAAAATCTTCATCCCACTTTGAATGGAACGAATAGCATCAGAAGCACTGACTGCACGAGATTGCCAATTTTCTGAGGATTTCATGGGCCAAAACATATCGCTTTGGCTCCTGAAAATCTACCAAATCACGCGGTACACAACCTCAAGGCCGTCATGATCCGAAAGCGGTTTTCCGTTCACGAGTTCAGTAAAAGTTTTTTCGTACGAGAGGGGTTCCATTTTGACAGACGCACTGGGTCGGTAAAACTGGTGATCTAAAGAATGAGACAGGTCGTCAAAGGGATCTACGGCTCCAGCACAGCGGCCCCGAGGTAAGCAACCCTCAGCGGCGTCAGTCAGATAGGTTTGCGAAATGATGTCGAAGTAATCCCCAATCGTTGGATTTGTATTGAAATCTCCGCCGAATACCAATGGGCCATTTTGGGACGTGACGCTGTTAAAGAAAATGCCAAGCTCTTTAATTTGTCGACGCCTAGCGGCAATTGATTCATAAAGAGGAGTGAACGCATCATCATAATCGGCTTGAAGATGAGTGTCTAAAACCTCCAGTGGCGTCGCCAAACCAGGAAGTTGAATTTGGGTATACTCGATGCCTTTGCGCGCGTTGATATCGACTCCCGCAAAATTGTCGATATTGAATGTCATTTTTTTAACAGCGATAATCGGAAACTCACTCAAGATGATCAAGCCCGATCCCGTGCGCTCGAAACTCGGTCCCGGTCCCGCTTTCGAATACGGATAGCCAGCCTCATTGATCAGATCGACGATGCGTTTATGAAACCCCTCTTGAATCGCAACGATTTGCGGAGCGGTGCCTTGCTGGCGCCGCTGTTTCAGGACTCTTCCAATTTGTCCAAAATGCGCGGTATCAAAGCCTGGAAGGGGAAGCCCGTGCACATTGTAATTGAGAATCCGAAGATTCATTTGTCCGTGTTCGAGAATAGGCTGGGCGGGGGCGGCAGGCTCATGAGGGGGCGTACTCTGCTTGGCGGCAAAGGCCGAGGCGCTCTGAATTGAAACCATTTGAACTAAACCACTGACCAGTAAACCGAAAATAATAGCTCTCAACGAAACCATCCTTGGCTGCTGCCCTTCCTTTCGATCCCTTCCATAGGGTCGTTTGCGGGGCTGCTTAGAAACATTTTAAAGCAGAACAGTGCAATAATTCAAGCGGGCGCCCCATTTGTTTGTTAGCTCAATGCGTTATGCTGTTTTGTCTGGACTCGTCCGGCTGCCAATGCAAGCCTGAGCCAAAATAATGTCAGGGGGTTTTGTGTTTATCTTGAATAGTTACGCCATGGCGGTCCTGTTTTGTGTGATCACGATGTTGTGCTGGGGGTCGTGGGCCAATACCCAGAAACTGGCGGCAAAAAATTGGCGCTTCGAGCTCTTTTATTGGGATTATTCATTCGGTGTTCTTTTACTCGCGTTAGGTCTTGCAGCCACACTGGGCAGTAATGGAATCGAAGGCCGCCCCTTTTTAGCGGATATGGAACAAGCCGGTCGCTCAAACATAGGTTCAGCGTTCATCGGTGGCGTGATTTTTAACATCGCCAACATCCTCCTCGTCGCGGCGATTTCAATCGCGGGGATGGCCGTGGCCTTTCCAGTAGGAATCGGAATCGCGCTAGCGCTCGGCGTAATCATCAACTATGTCGCTACTCCGGTCGGAAACCCCCTGCTGCTTTTAGGCGGTGTGGCTCTGGTCGGCCTCGCCATTTTGATCGACGCCAAAGCCTACAGCCGCCTCGTGAAACAACGCGCGCAAGTCCCCACCAAAGGGATTGTCCTCTCGATTGTGAGTGGCATTTTAATGGGCCTGTTTTACCGCTTTGTCGCGAGTTCCATGGCTTCGAATTTTGCGGCACCCGAGATTGGAAAACTCGGTCCTTATTCGGCGGTGGTGTTTTTTTGCGTTGGAATTTTCTTGAGCGGGTTCATTCTCAATCCGATCATGATGCGAAAGCCTTTTCAAGGTCCACCCGTCAAGCTCAGCGATTACATGAATGGAAGCCTTTTCAACCATTTTACGGGAATCTTGGGCGGCATGATTTGGTGTATCGGCATGTCCTTCAGCATTCTCGCCTCCGAACGTGCGGGGTTTGCGATTTCGTATGGCCTGGGACAGGGCGCAACGATGGTTGCGGCGGTTTGGGGAATTTTTTTTTGGCGGGAATTTAAAGATGCGCCGGCAGGGACAAACCGACTACTTGCTCTGATGATGTTGGCCTATTTTGCAGGGTTAACGCTCATTATTTTAGCAAGAACGTTATGATGAGCGAGAACGTTATGAACAGAGTACTGGTGATTGGAAGCTCGAATACGGATATGATTGTGCGCGCGCCAAGAATCCCGCAGCCAGGCGAAACCATCTTGGGTGGCACGTTTGGAGTGGCGGCTGGCGGCAAAGGTGCTAACCAGGCGGTAGCTGCGGCCAGGGCGGGTGCCGAGGTCACTTTTGTAGCCTGCATCGGAAACGACTCTTTTGGCACTCAAGCACTCGCCCGATTTTCGAAGGCGGGGATAAATACGGACTTCGTACGCAGAGATTCGGTCCTTCCTTCGGGGGTCGCCCTGATTACCGTAGATCAAAATGGCCAAAACAGCATTGTCGTCGCGCCTGGAGCCAACTCTGCACTCAATTGCGCGGATATTGATGCCGCGCACGCCACGCTGTTAAGCACATCGGTAGTACTCCTTCAGCTCGAATCCCCTCTCGAAACAGTGTTCTATGCCATTGAACTTGCCGCTAAGGCTGGAAAGACCGTGATTCTCAATCCCGCCCCTGCGGTTGAAGCTAAACTCCTGTCTGCTATTTTGAAGCACGTCACCCTCCTCACGCCCAATGAATCCGAAGCCTCGCTTTTGACGGGAATCACAGTCCATGATCGCGAAACGGCAGCCGCTGCAGCGGCGGCCTTGCATCGCCAAGGAGTGCCTCAAGTCATTATCACGCTAGGAGAAAAGGGCGCCTTTGTGTCCACTCCGCAAATCCAAGAACTGATCCCAGCTCCACATGTCGAGGTCGTCGACACAACCGCTGCAGGTGATGAGTTCAGTGGTGCGCTTGCGGCTTCACTGAGCCGCGGGACCGACCTGAGCGAAAGCGTGCGCTACGCCTGTGGGGCTGCGTCATTTTTGGTTGCACAGGCAAAAGGCTAAAATTCCGTTGACATCATTTTATGCTAGATACATATTGCGCGCCGAGGGACTGAAGTATGACCCCAGGACCCCGCCGAACGGCTCTCAGAGCGCTTGAGCGGAAAAATTACCACCACACTTTAGGTTTACTTTTAAAAGGAATCAGTGTTGGGCTGACCTGCTGGGTCTTGCATGCGCTGTTTGATAGGTACATTTTTCGCGAGGTCACATTTTTTCAAGAACTCCTGCACCCTGGCAAGCGAGAACTTTGGATACGCATTTTTATCACGCTCGGTGCCGCCGTTTTCACGACCATGTATCTCCGAATCAGGCAAGTCGAACAACGTCTCAGGGTCTTTTACGAAGTGGTGGAGCACGCCGGTGATGCTGTCCTCTTGATAGATCGTTACGGGCACATTCTTTACGCCAACAAAATGGCAACCCAACGTCTCGGATACTCTCGAGAAGAGTTGCTTCAGGTGACGCTTGCGGATCTGGACCCGGTCTTTTCTCCTCTCGAACTGGAGCAAGTTTGGGAATCTCAGCGCAAAGGAAATTCCTTTCAGACAGATCGGCACCATCGCACAAAATCAGGACAACTCATTCCAATCGAAGTCGTCTCGAAATATGTGAAGTTGGAAGGCCGAGGCTACCTTCTTGCTGTCGTTCGCGACATCAGCGAGCGAAAAGCCGCGCAGGAGGCCCTGAAAAAAAGCCAAGAAGCCCTGACTCTTGCTCAGCGTATCGCCCGCATCGGCAGCTATGATTGGAACGTCAAAACCGGCAAGGCCGAGTTCTCGGACGAAATTTATCACTTGCTCGGCGTGAGCGAGCAAGACACACCCCTCACCATTGAACTATTTTTGGATTTTATTCATCCCGCAGACCGTAACCGTGTCCGAGAGGCGCTCGAACGGGATATGCGCGCCAAGCGCCCCCATGCCAGCGAACATCGGATCATCCAAAAAAGGCAAGGCGAGCAAACCAATGGTGCGGAACTTTGGGTCCACTGCCAGGGAGAGTACCGCTTCGATGTTGCTGGAAATATCGTGAGCATGATCGGGACAGTGCATGACATCACCGAAAGAAAAAAGAGCGAGTTAGTCCAGAGAGAAAGCGAGGAGCGAACACGGCTTCTGCTTGAATCCGCCGGCGAAGGAATTATCGGAATCGACCTGCAGGGCAACTGCACCTTTATTAACCCAGCTGGCCTTAAGCTCCTGGGCTTCAGCGATGCCTCGTCACTCCTTGGCCAGAACTTGCATCAGAAAGCTCATCACACCCGGAAGGATGGGTCGGTTTATCCGTCAGAAGAGTGCCGTGCCTATCTCGCGTTCAGGAAAGAAACACACGTCCATATCGATGACGAGGTATTTTGGCGAGCCGATGGGACGAGTTTCGATGTCGAATACCAAGTCCAGCCATTGAACCATGGGGACGGCCTAGCGGGAGCCGTCTATGTGTTTTCAGACATTTCCCAGCGGAAGCGCGCTGAAGAGGCGCTCGAAAAATCCGCCGACAAATTACGCGAGGCGAACCGACTGAAAGACCTTTTTACCGATGTTCTGCGACACGATCTGATGAACCCGGCTACGTCGATGAAACTTTCGTCGGAATTATTAGGGAAAATTGAAACCGACCCATCCAAGAAAAAGATCGTCGACACCATTCGCAAAAGCACGGAAAATCTGATTCATTTATGCGAAACCGCATCGAGATACGCCAAGGTCTCCGGCATTGAAGGAATTGACTTTGCAGAGTCCAATTTGAACTCAATCTTATGGAGCACGATACGCGAGTTCCAGCTTCAACTAGACGCCAAACGAATCAAGATCAAGTACGAGCCGAAACCGGACTGTCTAGTCAGGGCCAACCCCATGATTTCGGATGTTTTTCAGAACCTGATTTCAAACGCCATAAAATATAGCCCCGAAGGGAGCAATATTGGTATCGATGTCCAGGCACAAGATCATGGCTGGGTCATTTCCGTCAGCGATCAGGGTCAAGGCATCCCTGACCCAGACAAGAGCCGGGTATTTACCCGCTTTGAACGTCTGGATCGAGAAAGCGTGAAAGGAACGGGGCTCGGCCTTGCGATCGCCAAACAAATTGTAGCCCTCCATGGCGGCAAAATATGGATCGAAGATAATCCCGGTGGTGGCAGTGTCTTTCGTGTTCAGCTCCCCTCCTTTTTAGAATTGAGATAGGGCTCCATCTTTCCTAGACCGTAAGTCTCGATCGCCTGCCATTGATTATGATGGCTCTACCGGGATTTGAGTGGGTAAAGGTCTAGCCGACCGCAATAGAAAAGTATCGCTATCCGATATTTTTCAAAGTTCCGGAAGCCACGAGCGTTTGATTTGATCATCTGGATCTTTGAGTTCAT
>JBBCAW010000011.1:0-27716 GCA_051382295.1 Bdellovibrionota bacterium FG-1
GTCATCCCCCCTCCTCCGCCACCCCAGCCGGTCTCGTGGAAGGGGGCCTTCGCGGTAGGGCTTCCGCTGCCTGGCACCTGGGACGTCGTGGCGCGAGGCTATGACGGCGCGCAGGCCAAGGTCCAATTAGCCGACGGTGATCATCGACAGATCAACTTCTATGCGATGTTCCACTTACCCCCCGCGAAGTTAAAGCTGGGTGACGCGACGCTGGGCCTGGAAGCCGCACCCACGAGTGGGCAGAATCGGGGTCGCCCCCTGCACGTGAGGACCCCGGGTGAGTTTGAGCTGCCGCCCGGCCGCTGGAAATTGCGCCTCGACTATCCCTACTGGATCAAAGGCTTCGCGGAATCCGAGATCATGATTGAACCGCGGGCTCAAAAGGCCCTCTCGCTCCCCTCGCTGTTCAAAGCCAAACTTCGTTGGCTCGATCCGCCTAAAAAAGAATCGGTCTTGTTCCTGGAATTCGAGGGAAATTCGCAAAAACTCCTGATCTTGCCGGATTCTCCCCGCGTACCGATCCCGGCGGGCGCGAAGTGGAGGTGGCTGTGACAAAAGGTGCTCCGCACCTTTTGGTTCAGACCTGCGTCATCCCGCACATAGCCCGCAGAACGAAATACTCTTGGCCAATGTCGACAAGTTAGCTTACATAAAACGAATACAAAGGGACCCGCTTGCAAATCCGCCATTCAAAATCCAAATCGATCGAAATCGTAGCCGGACCCAACGGCAGTGGAAAGACGACCTTTGCTAGCGTCTATCTCCTAGGAAAACAGGGCCGCACCGTTTATCTGAATCCGGACCGCATTGCGTTCGGGATCGCCCCGCTCGACTTTGAAAAGGCCTCTTTTCACGCCGGGCGTGTTTTGATTTCGGAGGTTAATGCTCGACTTGCACGGGGAGAGAGTTTTTGTTTCGAGTCCACTCTTTCTGGAAAAACCTGGCTCACTCTTCTTAAGCAGGCCAACCGCCAAGGCTACCAAGTTACGATTTACTTTCTCTACTTGGACTCGATTAAAAAAAATATGCAGCGCATCAAGAGCCGTGTGAAACAAGGAGGCCATCCGATTCCTATGGAAGCCGTACGCCGCCGTCACCCAAGATGCTTTGAAAATTTCTGGAATCTCTACCGGCCGCTCTGTTCAGATTGGTACGTCTTCGATAACTCGGGAAAGAAACCCAAACCCATCGGAAGCAAATCAGAATTTGAAACCCTCTCCACCCAAGAACAAACACAATTCACCACCGCGTTCTTGAAGGGACACCTAGCGTGAACAAAAAAGAAGCAGCTGCGAAACTTCGGGGAATTAAGAAATCGCTCGAGAAATTTCCGGCGGAGGTTCGACGCCAAGAATGGGCGCATCGCGAAGAAATGAAGGTTCGCAAAGCGTTTGGGAAGCTTTCTCTAAAATCGAAAAAAAGATAACGCACCCAGCATCACCAAGTAACCTGATACCTTTAGTTGCACACAAACCCAGAGAACCGCGCCTTGAGGGCATTGCAATTCTGCCGAACCTCAGCCTGGGAGAGCGAGCGGTTGTAGATCTTCACGTTAGCGATGGAACCGGAGAGGTTGCTGACAGCGTCCCCATTCCAGGTACCCAGCGCCATTGCACTAGCCGTAGCGGGAGTATTCCCGAGCGTGCCGGATGCGGGAGTTTGCAGCGCGCCATTCACATAAAAATTGCCATTGTCGCCAGCCCCGGTCTTCACAAAGACAAACTGATTCCAATTCGCTGTGGTGAGTGTATAATTTCTAAAAACCCCTCCGACCAGCCACCACATATTTCCGGTCCCAAACCGGGTGTAATAGGAGCTTCCCGCGTTCGAGAAAAGAAGCGGCAGATTAGCCGCAGAAGCCGCCTTCACCCAAATCTCAACGGTATGATAATCATTGGAGGTAATCGCAGTCGTAAAGCCATTCGGAATACTCACGTAATTGCCGGTCGTGTTCGTGCCATTTAAATTCAGCACGTAAGGCGCATTAGTCGCACCGGTTCCATTCCACCCAGAAGTACTCGGCGAATTGCAGGGCGCGCTGTAATCCATCAAAGAGGCCGTAACTGTGCTATCCATGCTCAGCCAGCCCTGCTGATTACACCCGGTGGTTGCGGGCCACATGGCACTGACCGCATTGGCGGCGTCAAAGTGATACGCAAGTCCGCTGGTCACGATATTACCCATCGGCGAAGTCCGGTAGTGATCCACCGTGGCATTAAAGTTGGTGGTAATATTGGCGGAACTCCCCGACGTGTAAACTTTCAGATCGCCCATCGCGCCACCCCAAGCCGTGGCGCCGGTCGAAGTCGCGCCCACGGTGAGATTGGTCGAAGGAGTGGTAAACGTATTGGACGTCGGCACAAACGAACACTCCTGGGTGCCGTTGAGAAATAAACTCATCGTGGTGCCGTCAAAAAGAGCCGACACCATGGCCCAGAGGTTATTCGTTAACGGGGTGCGCGTTTGGCAAGACTTAAACTTAGATGATGTAAAAATAGCGCTGATCTGTTGCGGATTGAGGGCATAATCGAAGACGGCGACATCGTCGATGGAACCGTTAAAAGTGTAACTACTACTATAATGTGCACCAATAACTAACGGGGTATTACTGCTATTCACCACTGTTGAATAGGCGGTAGACCAGGATGAACTCCCATTGACATAGATCTTCATCATAGCTCCATCATATGTGGCAACAACGTGGCTCCAAGTATTGTTGGCAGGAACGGGTCCAATTAACGTTACTGCACCACCATTTAGTCTAAAATAAATATTGGTGTTTAATATTAACTGATAATCGCCCTGGGCAGATGCAAATGAACCTTTATATATAATTCCGCTATTGGTGTTGGCTGCTGCAGGATTGATCCAAGCCGACATCGATAACTGTGAGGTTGGATTAATTGCAGTCGTAGAGGCGGTTGTGACGTAACCCGTGGTCCCGTTAAACGTCGCGGCGGTATCGCCATCTCCGGTAATCGCACCCGCAGTCCCTAGAGTATATCCCCCGGTATAAGTGCCGGTGTTGGTATTGCCAGAAAGATCGATGGCCGACAACGAGCCCACAGGCTCGCCCAATCTCCAATAACCTTTAGGTTGTCCGGCAAGGACTGGATTATTCGCGAACGTTCCTAGGCCGGCATTGTGATGAGCCGCGACTTGACCGGCGGACAGCGCGTAGGGGTAAAGCGCGAACTCCTGAAGATAACCGTTAAAAGGAGACACCACATTTTGTGAAATCCCAAGATAAAGCGTCGTACTTGAATCAACCAAGGTAACAGCTTGGGTCCCAGACGCCACCTGACCGCCATTGACATAAATTTTCTGCCAAGTAGGAGCAATGACCGCCACGACATGAGACCAACTTCCATAAGTGAGAGCGGCTGTCGATCCGATCGTAAGCAAGGTCGTGCCATTGCCCGCAAAGAAATTCAACTGGCCGCTAGTCGTATAGGTAACGATATATCCATTATTACTTGAATATTTTCCAATGATATACCGATTTGTACCCACGGCGACTGGGTTAATCCAAAACTCGATAGTCATCTGCCCGGCAGAGGCAAAATTAAGCGCAGCATTGTTGCTCACCGTGACGTAAGAGGCCGCTCCATCGAAATAAGCAGACGTACTCGTGTCTCCGGATAAAGCGCCGGGTTGCGCCAACGTGGGTGAAACATAAGTCCCCCCCACCGCCGCATTTGCCGTAACGCTATTCGCTGCGGTCGTCCCTGCAGCTTCGCCAAACCTCCAATAATCGTTAGGGCCGTCTGCCAAAATCACATCTTTGTACTTTTGCTTCGGGCCCACGGCCAACTCAATAATCCCCGCGGTATTCGGCGACTGATGGAGTACAAAACCATTGCCACTCGCGCCACCACCGTTACCTAGTACGACCTTACCGCCGCCGGTAGCCGTGGATACATCCGCAGAGGCCACCCACGAAGTCAACATCACCGTGTTTTGATTGCTCGAAATGACGGTACTGCCCAGATCCACGCGGTTCGAATCTGAGGCGGTAAAACTCAGTGCGTACGGCGACGCATTCACACCACTGCCCGCCCATTGCGGCACGGATGAAGTCCCATACAAAGTTCCATCATAGGAAGCAAAAATGTCGCGCCATTGCGTCGCGGGATTAGAACCCGGTCGAGTCAGCGCACCAAAGGGAGCGTCATACGCCGCAGTCAAAGAGGTTTGCACATAAGGCGGGCGCACATCGATATTGGCGGTACTGGAGCTATTGCCAGCTAAATTCGTGCCCGTCACTCTGACTTCGTAGGCGCCCCAAGAGGTGGGGTCGGGAGTCCAAGTTAAAACACCCGACGCAGTGTTGAATTTTTTAGCAACGCCAGCGTTGTAGTGACTGAGAACTTGGGCGGCGGACAAGGCGGTGGGGTAAAGAGCGACTTCGTCGAGTGCTCCGTTAAAAAAAGCCCCCCCCGAATACTTCCCCATATAAAACGCACCAGGGGAATCCACAAGAGTAATACTACTTGACGCAATCGCCACCTGTACGCCATTGAGATAAACTTTTTGTGAGGTAGCCGTCACTGTTGCTACAAGATGAGACCAACTTCCGAGAGGAAGGGCGGCTGGAGTATAAATCGTATAGAGAGTGGTCCCATTGCCTACTATAAAACCTATAGTTCCCGTAATCGTTTGAAAAACGATATATCCATTATTTGCGGCGGTGTATTTATCTAAAATCCAGCGATTACTAACCGGGGGGACAGAGGTTGGATTAATCCAAAGCTCCATACTCATCTGCCCCGCTGAGGCAAAATTCAGCGCGGCCGCATCAGGCACCGTCATATAAGCAGACGACCCATCAAAATACGCAGCCGTATTCGAATCACCCGAAAGGCCGGAGGCCGTCCCCAAGGTAGGGGTTCCATAATACCCCCCCACATTCGTTCCCGCACTATCCGCTGCCACCGTCGCGCCAACCGCCTCGCCTAAGCGCCAATAAGCTGAAGGGGAGTCAGCGAGAACAGTACCACTATAAAGCGCCGCCCCCGTCCCCGGCAAAGACTCACACCCAGTGCCATAGGTGCTGTTCATCTGCGAGTCATAAAAACAAGTGTAACTCATCCCACTATCGTTACCCGCCGTCCCATTACCCCAATCAATCGTGGCCTGAGTCCCTTGCGTCACGTAATGCGTGGGGAAGGTTAAATCACCGGTGTTGACCAGCGATGGCACCGCGAATCCCGCCGCCGTCAGCGCGATGGTCGTGGTCTGATTCGTGTCATAGGCGATACTTAAATTCGCCGTAAAGCTCCCCGCGACCGGCGTAAATCTCACCGTGATATCGCAGTACGCGCTCGCAGACAAAATCGAACCTGATCCTGGGCAATTATTCGAAATAATCGAATACTGCGCCGTCTGACCCGTCAAAGAAATCGTGCCCATCACCACGTTATACGCCGTCGCATTCGTCGCCCTCACGGTGAGATCACTCACACCATTGGCAACCAGCACATTTCCGTAAGCCAAGCTCGTGGGTGAGAAAGTAAAGGGTTTAGTACCACCCACCGGCGTCACCGACATCACTTCATATAAGGTGCCACTCACGCCCGCCGCATTCGTCCCGGCGATTTTCAGCTCATATTCCCCAAACGCTGACGAATTCGGCGTCCAGGCAAACACCCCCGTCGAAGTATTAAATGTCGCGGTGCCCGGCAACAACGTACAAGCCGTGCCACCACTCACCGCCCCATCGATCACCTGGTCATACACACAGGTATAACCCATTCCCGTATCGTCACCCGTGATACTGTTATTGATATCAAACGTGGCGGGAGCGCCTTGATTAATCGTATACGGACTAGCCACTGAACTCGTCAGGGAGGGCGCCGCCAAGGCGGTGGCCGTGAGCGCAATCGTCGTCGTTGCACTTGAATTATAGCCAATCGAAACCGCAGCGGCGTACACCCCCGTCACCGGCGTAAAGCGCACCACAAAGGTACAACTCGCGGCGGGCGCCAATTGAGAATTCGCGGCCGGACAATTATTCGTGCTAGCTGGGAACGACAACTGCGTGTTTTGTCCAGTGAGGCTGAAACTTCCCATCGTGACCCCGGCCGCCGTGGAATTGGTGACAGTAAAAGTCTGATCCACCGCTGCCCCGCCATTAGCCAGGTTACCATAGCCAAAAGAAGAAGGACTCAGCGTAAACGGCGACAACACACCGCTCGGCGTGACCGAAACCACCGCAATCAAACTACTACTGCCCGCGACATTAGTGCCTACCACTTTGATTTCATACGCACCAAAAGCCAGCGCACTCGGAGTCCAACTCAACACCCCAGTCGAAGTATTGAAGGTCACCGTACCCGGCAAGGACGTACAAGCCGTGCCGCCCACCACCGAGTTACTCACCACTTGGTCGTAAGTACAAGTATAAGACATGCCCGTATCCGTCGTCGCCGCGCCATTTCCAAAATCCACCGTCGCCAAACTTCCTTGATTGACCGTGTAGGCGTGGGCTAAATCCAAGGCACTCGGATTACTCACCAAAGTCGGAGCATCGACCGCCGTGGCCGTCAGCGCAATCGCCGCCGTCGCATTCGAGTTATAGCCAATCGAAACTCCCGCCGTATACGATCCCGTGACCGGCGTAAAGCGAACCACAAAAGTACAGCTCGCGGCGGGCGCCAATTGAGAATTCGCGGCCGGACAATTATTTGTGCCCAAGGGGAATGAAAACTGCGCCGTTTGGCCCGTCAAAGAGACCGAACCCATGAGCCCCGCTGCCGCCGTCGCATTCGTCACCGTAAATGTTTGATCCCCCGTCGCCCCGCCGTTTCCAAGCGTGCCATAGTCAAAAGAAGAAGGGCTCAGCGTAAAGGGCGTGACGCCGCCCGCAGGGACCACGGACACCACTCCAAGCGTGCTGTCGTTGCCGGCCACGTTAGTGCCGGTGACCTTAATTTCATACGCGCCAAACGCCGAGGCATTCGGAGTCCAATTCAAGATTCCTGTGACTGTATTAAAATCAACCGCCCCAGGAAGGTTGGCGCATTGGGTTCCCAACAGGACCGCGCCATCTATCAGTTGATCATAGACACAGCCATAGCCCATGCCGTTGTCAGAAGGCGTGCCGGTTCGGATATCAAAATAATCAATCGATACAGATTCTGCTTGCTGTACCGAATATGCCGCCGCAAGCGTCGGGGCCGTGATGGAGCTCCCCAACACGGGAGCCACCATACCGTAACCTGAAATCCCCATTACCGTGGTCAGTGAATCTGAGTTAATACCGTCCCCAATATAACTCACGACGACCGACCCCGAAACCGCCCCGCCGATGATCGGGGCAAAAGCCACGCTAAAGGTACAACTTGCGCCCGCGCCTACCGGAGAGGGAAGCGTGGGACAGCCATTTAAAATGGTTAAAATCGAATCCGTCGTCGATATATTTTTGATATAAACACTCGTTGAAGAAGTATTGGTCAGAGTGATTTTTTGAAGAACCGCGCCCCCCACTGCCACATTGCCAAAATCATAACTGGTCGGATCAAACACGACGGCGCTTTGTCCAATGTTGGATTGAATGCCAAAAAATGCATCCATCGGATTGTCATCCGGAGCATTACAAGCCGTCAGTGCAGCACCCGCTGCGGTGAGGAGGGCCATTAGCCCAAATAGTCTTAAGTTCATCGGTCCCTACTAATAGTGTACTAATACAGTTCGGAATAACCATCCAAAAGATTAAACCAAAAGGTGCTCCGCACCTTTTGGTTTAGACCTGCGTCATCTTCGACACAACTTGACATACGGCGGCCGCCAAAAATGCCAATGTTGTCGCCACTAAAGAGGAGCTTGCATGGTTTAAGCATAGTAGTCTCACTATGTGTCTCCTCTTTAAGTGTCACTGGGTGTTAGTCGCGATGGCTGCGTCCCTATTATCAACGACGTCCACTGTCGGATTCGCAGCGACGCTATTTTCGGCCTTCGAGCCGAATGACGTAGCGAGAAATCTGGTCGACGAATTCAAATATGACACATTACAACAGATGCGGACCGCCGGGCTTGAACAAGCGCAGGTTCCTGCGCAGCCGTGGTCGGGGTGGTATTGGCCTCTCAATGAAGGGGGGCTTGCCTATCGTTACGCTGACCTCGCGTTTCCCAAGGGCACTAATGTGAATTGGGCCACTGTTTCAAATTATCTTTTGAGCACTCTCGGCGTTGGCCCGGTCAAGGATCTTTCGCCTATGGAAAAATACGATTTTCTGCTGGGCGATGGTAACTTTACGCTGACTCGGGCGATGATCAAAACAGCGGACGACCATCAGAGCGGCGGAAATGTTGAAGCCTGGATGGGGTATTGTACCGGCTGGGCAAATGCCTCGATGATGATGCCGAGACCCATGCATTCAGTTTATGTTACGGCGGCGAATGGAAAAACGCAGATCGAATTTCGCCCCAGCGACATCAAAGCACTCGGCGCGCTTCTTTGGGCAAATGGTTCCTCTCCGGCCCGTGTTGTAGGTACTGTGTGCCAAGAAAATCCAGTACGTCGTGATCCCACCACGGGACGGGCACTGGATCCGGCGTGCCGGGATACCAACCCCGCCACATTCCATCTTTCGATGGTCAACCAGATCGGGGTGAGTAGACGTTCGTTTCTCATTGATAGCGATTCGGGTTATCAAGTTTGGAATCAGCCCGTTTCGAGTTACAGTTATACCTATTTCAATCCTGCGACGGGAAAACTGGCTCCGCTTGAGGCCGCAAGCGTCAGATTGAGCGATCTTGCCAATGACCCGTTCAAGGGGGTGCGAGCGTCGGGCGCGAAGTTCGTCGTTGGCGTGGAAACACAACTGACCTTTATTTACGAAACGCGCCCGAACGTTCAACAAACGGATTCGCCGGAAACTGATGAAAAGAGGGTTCCCGTTTACAAGTACGATCTTGAACTCGATGACGCCGGGCAGATCATCGGCGGGGAGTGGTATTCCCGTTTACATCCGGACGTGCTCTGGGTTGCCCTGCCGGGATCGCATCCCGCAACGAGCGGCGACGCCTTGGTCCACCCAGGAGATCAATGGAGACCACGGCAACCCCTGCCCACCTCATGGAGGACGGCAGCAAGGGCATCCGGGCAGTATCTTCAACCGCTTGGCCTGATCGTCGACAAGCTTTTCGAATGGGCGAGTCAGCAATGAGGCGGACCCAGCAGGCCGTTATTATAATCGGCGAGAGTGGCTTGCCAGCCGAGCACTTGAGCTTGATCCGGGGCGCTCAGTGAACTCCAGTCTAGATAGTTATGAGTGGCAAGAAAGGTATCTGCGGCGACAATGACCGCACTGATTGTTCCTGAGCTCGCTCCTTTTGCAATCGTAATTTTTGCACCCAGTAACTGAGAATAGAGTTTGGTAATCCCATTACTGGAATCTCCGTAGACACTCTGACCGAGAACGTCGCCGGCGATCGCGGTCGTCGTTACTGCCAATGTTTTTGCGCCACCTTGTGTTCCGAGATAGAGAGGTAGGGTGGGCGCGACAAGGGTTAAGTGATTCTTCCAATAACCGATGGTGCCGGTGCAGCCACACGACGCGGTTGCCACAAACGCAGTCGCAGTCGCGTGGTATTGGGTCTGAGTATCGTGTGTTACGATGTTCGCGGCGTTTACTAAATCATAGGTATCTCAGCAGGCTGCGGCATTGTTTGTGATCGTGACCGTATAGTTGATGGTCTGAGTGCCCGATAGGGTAAGGGTAGGTCCGGAAGGGGTACAGGTAAAGCCTGTCGGACATTGAAAAATATCGGTCAGATTGGCGGAGGCATCTACCGTCTGGTTCGTAAGCGTGATGCTCACCGGCGCGAGAATGTCCACAGGGTGTGGGGTGCCCTCGAAGCCCAGAAAATTATCGATCGTTGCAATGGCATGGTTACGATATTGGGTTTGGGCCGAAAGGGAGAGACTGGTGAACTGATAGGGATAGCATTGACTTTGAAGTGGACTCAGTTCGGCCGCGATGGGCAAAGAAATCCCTGTTCCGAATGGTGCCCAATTCGTACCCGTATAATACTCCAATTGATCCGTGGCAAAAAGACCGCTTGTAGAAGCCGTTGCGCCGGTATTATTGAGGCAGACATTACCGGAAATAGGGCCATTCGACGTAGCTAGCGTGGGTCCCGTTCGATTGACTGTGATGGTGAAGGGCACCTGCACGGCCGCACCAATGCCAATGGAATATGGGGAGGTGGTCGGGGTAGTTTTTGTGATCGACCAGTTGTAGGTTTCGGTTTGCGCGATCGTGGCGCTCGCAGTCTTGGTCCCCATGAGGGAGGTTCCGCCCGAGCCCCCGAGAGCCACCCCGGTGAGTGCGAGAGGTATGGCTAAGATGCTGCCGCCTTTACAAATGATCGAGAAAAAAAATGTGGAACGCATATCGGTCTCCTAACTCAAAATCATGCTTAGCTCAGGATCGAGGAGCTGCCCCTGTGAAAATGCCCGGCCACGAGATCGCGGCCGGGCTGCTGTGCTTACCGGTTTCAACCTTCTATGGATGACAGGTTCCAGTGTAGATCGTAGCGGTTGCCGAGGCTGAGGGCAGCGCTGGGTTGGTTGACGGCGTCAGCGTCGCGGTATTCAACCCCGAGAGGGTCTGCCCGCACGCGGCCGAGCTGTTGGTCAGGCTAACCGTATAGGTCGTGGTTGGGTAGCTACCCGTAAGAGGGAACGTGGTCGTTAGTGGATTACAAGTGAACCCGGCTGGACAGGTGAAGACATCCACGAGGCTGGCGTTCTTGTCCACTTCGACCAGGGCTGGCGTGACGATGACATTCGCGATGATGTCGATCGAATGGGCCGTTCCTTCAAATCCTGTAAAATTGTCGATGGTCGCAACCGCGTGGTTGCGATACATCGCGCAAGCAGGAGTCACCGTTGCCATTGTACATAAAAGTCCTTTTTTGTAAAAGATGGGAAAGCAAAGGACGGAGCGAATGCAGATAGTATGCCTGCCGCCTGGTATGTCGGTTGCAGTAGCGCACGCTCTGCCGAGTACTCGGCAAATGGAGATCAATTATGCGTTCAACTCGGCTTCTTGCGATTCTTTGTTTGTCAGCTCTCGTCGGTTTAATGAGCCCGGCGACGGTCGTATTCGCTGGCCCCAGCGGAGGAACAACCCTGGATGGTTATAAAACCGCGAGTTCAACCCTTACCCAAAGTACTACTTATAATTGGAGTATTAATAAAACGACCCCGCCGAATCAAACCCCTTACGTCATTCATCAAGGCAGGAGTATTCTCTCGAATTTTACGATTGTGGCAACCCGAGCTGCGGGCGTGGTGACATCGACTAGTGGTCCCGTCACCGGGCAAATTTGCGTCGCCAATACGGGGGATTCCGCAACGGTAGGCCTTGCAATCCACGACGTCCTTCAAAATGCAGTGGGTGGAAATTATCACGATATCGCTTCGCAGGATGTGCTCGTGAATTACGAACTCGAAACAGGAGAGAGTGCCTGCTATCCCTACCAGTTTAATATAGGTCTCGACCCTAATCGAGTTTACCGAAACGTCGCGTTCGTCAGTATTGAAAATTATCTGGGTCACGAGGGGACACCTTGGGAAATCGCGCTTGAGGCCCCTGTTCATATGACCGTGACCAACCAGGTGATCGACGCGACCGCCGCACTGACCGATGTATTTCAGTGCCCCGCAGGATTTTCGTGTCAACCTCTTTCCTCCACGCAAACTTTGACGAACTCACAGACAATCTCCTATCAAGTTCAGTTGCAAAACCTCTCAGCCCCGTGTGGACAGACGCTTTCGGCCCTCAATTCCGCGACCCTGGTCCAATCGACCACACTACAGACGCGTGCATCATCAGCAAGTATTCAAATTTACACGGGCACGTGCCATCGATAGTCGCGAGTTGACAACGTTTTGACATCTTGTGATTGATGAGTGGTTAAGCAGACTTACAGATGCAGGTATTCAAGCTCTGTTAAGCTATTGCCGGCTGGTTCGGTCTGTGTTTACCTGTATACACTGAGCAAACACATTTTACGTGCGCGACATTCTTTATTAACCATTCTGAAAGGATTTCATTATGTCGATTCAAAGAAGTTACACCCTACCCCTATTTGCTATTCTGATTGCCGGCTTTTCAATCGCCTGCAATAACCCACCGCCACCGGTCAATTATTCGGTCACGGTACCATCTCCTAATGTGATCGAAGCTCAATTTAAGTTGCTGGGACATTACGGGATCGGTCTTTCTTTGGACTTTACGATGCCTATGAATCTCGGGACGGTTTTTGCATCGCCCGAAACGCCTCAAGCGGGATTTGGTTTTGGCTTCGCATTAAATACCAGAGTGTTCATGAAAGACACCTGGACCGACTTTCAGGAAGTGACGACGCTTCCCACCGGTGCGGCATTTCCTGCTTGGATGAGTGGACCGGTCGTTGATTTTACGAGTCCCGCACTCAATACGCATGGCGCCGCGTACCACCTCTATTTTGGTGATCATGATCAGTTTTATATTGGAATTGGTGCGCTTATTTACGCGATCAACGAAACCTTTCCGACGACGAATGTTGGATTCAGTTATTATGACACCAAGGGCAATGCGATCATCGGTATCGAGTTTTTTGGTCCAAAACTGGGACCTGATGGTCATGCCGTGGTTTCAGGCGGAATCTTCGTGGGCACCAATATCACGCCTTTTCTTCCAGCTAATTTTCCCGGGCCGACGCCTATGCCAACCCCAACCTCATCCCCGCTGGTTAGCCCGGCCTCTGAAATGCCAAGCATGGCAGTGCTAGTCGACGCCGCGAGTAGGCATATCCCTGTCGTTATTAATGGTCAGCCTGCTTACGGGGTCATGCATGTGACTGGGCCAGGTGCGAGACACTATCGCTCACAACGTGCGATTAAGCGCCTCATTAACAGATACATGACCGCAAGCCGTCAGAGCAACTAAAGCGAACACCCTTCAGGCAGTCGATGCGGCCTCGGAGTTAGCTCCGGGGCCGTTTTTTTTACTCCAGTGGGTCCATTTTTCCATAGTATGGTTTTTTTACACCCCCCCTATCCGTTTAGCCAGGGTATGCTATTCCGAACGCACTATCCTGGTGCCCAGCGAATGGTTGCTTTGGGAATAACGGGCAGCCCGATCAGCTGGAGTCGACCGTTTTACTTTCTGAAGTTCTCAATCACGCGAATCAATTTATTTTCAGCGACCATGTGGAGCTTTTGAGCCTGGGTCGGCGTTTCCGTGAGAACGGTGGTCACGAGATCCATATGACGAAACAGTTTAACGACTTTACTATCCATGCGTGGATCAAATTCTTGGTTCAACAAAAAGTCCCGCGTGCGAATCGACTCGTTCAACCAGATGGTGAACTCACTGAATTCTTGGATATTCGGAATCGTGAGATCGACGTTATAATGAAAGAGGAGACTGAGGCCTTTCCTGAAAAAATTAGCATGGCTGATATTGGTGAGCTTATCCAAAACCATGGCTCCCAAAAAATTAGCCCTCAGCTGCAGCAAATACACTGAGTCGAGATACCCTTTGGTGGCATTGACCAAGATCTGGTGCTCCCAATCGGCTGGAACTAATTCACCCGCGTCAAATTGTTTTCGTTTGGCGAGGGTGTCTTCGAGCATCTGAAGCATCGACATTTTGGGGAGGTTCTTTTTTTCCCCCTGAATTTCAAGGTTGGTGTTCACCATATGGATGGCGGTGGCCAAGGCCATGAGGTTCATCATATTATTGTTGGTTGAGGCGGGTGAAATGTCATACTCACCTTGGTTGTAACCGTCTAAAACCCGAAAAAATTCGTTAACGGCGTCCTTTTTGAGCCGAGCGAGTTCATCGTCGGTGTCAAAGCCGTCGGCCTTATAAAGTTGATACTCAAAAGCCATAAAATAGGCCGCAGCAAAGGCCATTTTCGCCTTCATAGTCTGCGCGTTTTCCATATCGATGAGGGCGTTTCTCCGAATGGTCAGCGAGGCGCCCTGACGATTATCCGCGTAAAGATCTTTGGAGACCTTTAAAGTTTCTTTTACCCCCTCAAGAGTTTCGTTCGCCGTGGCCTTAACCTCTCCGGTCATGCGGGTCATTTCATCCATTTTGCTATTGGTCTGCGACATCTGATCACTCATCTTAGTCGTCGTGTCACTCATCTTAGCAGTCGTGGCGCTCATATCCTGAGTCGTGTTTTTCATGTCGTCCATGTTCTTCAGAGCCCCGCAGCCAGAGGCGACCAAGCATGAGAGGGTTAAACCAAATACTGCAACAACGGGTTTTCTTGCACACATCATAAGGCGTGTTTATAGACAAAATGACACGATGTGTCAATACAATGCCCAAGGGGTTGCTTTTACACAATAAAATCTCGAGTTAAGCTGCCTTTTTGGTCAGGGGCCCTTGCAACTTGGGCGCGTGAAACGGCGGTGGCGTAACCTCACGGCCAGGGTTAAACGGCGGCGGAACGGGCACGGCTTTTGTCTCGCTTAACTCGGCAATCGAAAAGCCCGTGCTGGTGCCCTCAAGGATGGTGATTCCAGTTTCGGGTGACTCATCATGCACACCCTTATCGCTCTTCTCGGATTCATACGAGCTATAGGGAGTCTTCACAATCACTTCCTGACCTGCTTCGTCGATATACCCTGCAACCGTATAGACCTCAATCGCCTGGGCTTTGCCCTTCACCCGAGCGCTCTTGCGCTTTTCAAAAACAAACCGACTGTGGACCTCGTCATAGATCGACTGGGGAATCAAAAAATCCGTTCCATACTCCTTGGTCATCGATTCCATGCGCGACGCCAAGTTGACGGCGTCGCCGATGACCGTGTACTCCATCTTTTCGTTTGACCCGATATTTCCGGCAATCACGGAGCCCGTATTTAAGCCCATCCCAATTTTCAGTGCAGTTTGCCCGCGCGAAATTCTCAGCTCATTCAGCTTGGAGAGCTCCTCTCGCATCGCGATACAAGCGCGGACCGCGCTATAGGCATCATCCTCGCCAGGAAGGGGCACGCCCCAAATCGCCATGATGGCATCGCCCACGTATTTGTCGACAATCCCCTTGTGCGCACGAATGATCGCCACCATGCGGGTCATGTACTCGTTGAGCATTTCCACTACCTGCTCAGGCTCCATCGTCTCCGACATTGCCGTAAAGCCACGAACGTCACTAAAAAAAATAGTGGCCTTTTTGCGCTCGCCTCCGAGCTTAACCTCGCCGGACAGCAGTTTTTCCGCAATTTCTTTGTTATGAAATTTATTGAACGTCTCTTTGACTCGGTCACGTTCTTCAAGACCTTTGGCCATATCGTTGAACGCCAGGGAGAGCGTCGCGATTTCATCACGGCTCCGGGGTTTGAGGTCAATGGCAAAATCCCCCTGCGAGATTTTTCGGGCCGCCTCGACCAGCGTCTTGATCGGCCGCGTGATCGTACCCGAATAAAGATATCCCATCAAAAAAGCGAGGCACAAAATAATCAACGCAATGTAGGTCGATTTGGTCTTCACGCTTTGAGCGGCTTCAAAAGCCTTGGCCTCGGGAACCTCCGACACCACGCCGAGTGAGCCAAAGCCCACGAGATGAAACGCCCCCAAACGCGCCTCGCCCGTCTGCGGATCAAGGTAACGGGTTTGGCCATTATTGAACTTACCCTCGAGCATTTGGCGCACAATTTCAATTTGCGCCATGCTTTCGCCACTCGAGGCGCGATTGGCATCGGGATGGGCCAGGAGCCGGCCGCGATGATCGACCATGTAACTCGTTATGATATCGCTTTCAGCGAACGCTTTAGCAAAGGTGGTGATTCGAACCACCGCAGTCAAAATGTGCGTGAACCGATCTTTCGTGTTTTCTGCTGCGATAAACGGCAGACCTAGCGCAAGCGCCAAGCCACCGTCTGGCAAACGCAGGGTCGCCACGAGGGCCTCGCCGCGCGCAATACGGGTCACCGAGAACTCTTTTTCACTCAAGGCCGCTGCCAAAGTTTTGGCGCCATCTGCATCACCCATGGAATTTAAGTCCGGGGAGCCCGCTACGGCGATGGTTTGGGGGGAGGCCGTGTCCACATCTCGCTGGATCGCCAATAAAAGAAAATCCTTATCTTTGGAAAAAAACTCAGCTTTTAGGCGTGCCCGGGTCTCGTTCGTGACCGAATCTTGAACCAGAATGGTCCCGAGCATCCTCATGCGGTTAGTAATGCCCTCAAAGCCATCTCGCACACGCGTGGCCAGACTGCTCGCGGTATCTGAATTCATCTTTTGAATCAAGGCGGTATTGTCTTCGGTAAACATCCGCGTGGACACCCAAACCAGACCCACCACCGAGCCCAAAAGAAGCACGGCGATGAGGCTGACCAGTTTGGTCCCAATCGTCAGGCGAAAGAGTGCGAGTGCTTTTTGCGTACCCATGAATCGTTTAGGCCCCCGTTTCAAGCGGCTTCGTATTCTTTTCGGCCAATTTTTTTCTAACTGAAGCCCTAATTAGAGCAAAAGAACAAAGGCGGAGATGCCGAAGAGATCAAGGACATGGAGTCAGCCTTGTGAGGCAGTTTGAGCTTAAAACCTGGTTAGTCACCCTTGCCTGTTTGTCGGGCGCGGGCATGGGCGCCTATTTGCTCTACGAAGACTTCAATAGTTCAGGCGCCGAAGGCCATGGACCCGTGATGGCCAAAGTCGAGCGCCGCGAAGCCAAAGTTCGGCGAAAATCGGCCTCGAGTTTTGCGTGGAATAATCTTCAGCAAGATCAAAATCTTTATCGTCGCGACTCCGTGCAAACGAGCACCGCAAGCGCGGCGGTCATTCGGTTCAAAGACGGAAACTCGATCGAGTTGGGTGAAAATAGCTTGGTTGTGATCGATGACATTACCAATTTGTCGCTCGATTTCCTAAAAGGGTCTGTGGTTTTGCACACGACCCAAGGCGATAAACGGGTCACCGTCGGCAAAGATGGAAAGGCAAAACTTGAAGAATTGCCCATTCGCCTGGTCAAGCCCGAACCCTTGGCGCGGTTTTTCACGCGAGATCACGAAAGCAAGAGTGTGCGATTTGCTTGGAAAGCCAAGCCCAATGCGGGCGGCACCACCCTTCAGATTTCTCCCGATCGTGCGTTTAAAAGTTCGCGAGTTCAGAATCTCCAGATTAGCAGTGAATCCGTTTCAGAGCTCCAAACCACCCTCGCGGCCGGAAATTATTTTTGGCGAATCGTCGGCACTGAAAAACCAGTCACCGAAGTAGGGCAATTCAGGGTCGTGGGCGCTGCGCCTCTTAAGCCCCTTTGGCCGGTGGCGAGCGAAAAAATTGTCTATTATGGCGATCGAGCCCCTGTGCAGTTTAGATGGCTTGCGCCCGATGAGAGTGGTGGTCCTCAGGGCGACAGTCAAATTGAAGTCGCCAAAGACGCAGCCTTCAAAAATATCATTGCCACGCAGCCCATCACGCCGGGGAGTGGGCTGGCCACTCTGAAACCCCTGCCACAGGGGGCTTTTTTCTGGCGTATTCGAAGTCAATATTCTGATTTGCCAGTCACCAGTGCCGTTGAGCAGTTTGAACTCAGTCAGGCGCAACGCCCTACCCTCGCCCTCGTGTATCCAGAGGACCGCAAGTCCCTTGAACTCGTGCCGCAGATTCGGTTGAGCTGGAATAGCGATTCGGCGGGTCTTGAGTTTCAACTCGACGTCAAAACCGCCGAGGGCAAAGAGATTGCGTCCAATCGAAGCCCGCTGAATGGCTTCATGCTCAAAAAACTTTTACCGGGCGCCTACCGTTGGCGCGTGGCCGCGTATAGCAAAGGTATCGAAGTCGCGCAAAGCGGTTGGCGGAGTTTTTCGATTTTTGAGGGTACGCGCATTGCTTTACGGTCTCCCAGCAAAGATCAGGAAATTTATTATTGGGATCACCCGCTTCCCTTTGCGTTTAAGTGGGATGCGGATGACCTCGTTCGAGAACATCCTGAATATTGGTATCAGCTCGAGACCTCAAAGGAAGCCGATTTCAAGGTCTCCAAGACGAGCCCCCGACTTCACGAAACTACGATGGAAGCAGAGAAGCTGGCGATTGAGACTGGTCCCCGGTTTTGGCGAGTCCAAGTCGTGGATTCAACCGGGCAGGTCCTTAAGTCAAGTGAGACCCATCGTTTCATCTATGGCGTGTTTCCGCCACTGAAGTCCCCGACCGCGATCGCTCCGGGTGCCTACACCGTTTTCAATCCCCTCGAGCACGAGGCAAAACTGATCGCTTCATGGGGTGAAGTGAAGGACGCCGAAGAATACGAAATTACCGTATTCGCAGCCGCCAATGAGCGAGCTCCCGCTTCGGGGCAACGCGTCGTCTTCAAGACCGTCACCTCAAAAACATCGGTGGAACTAGATGGTCTCAAACCCGCGAGTTATTCTTGGTCGGTGCGGGCCATTGATCGAATCAAGCGCAAGGGCGATGAAATGGTTCCGCGCACGTTTTCAGTGAGCTACGGTGACATTTTGCGCTCACCCGAAGTGATCAGTCCGGAGGTGCAATAAATGGCACTTTTTCGGACGTTCCTCACAAGGCTCCAGTGCGTGGTGTTTATGGTGTTCGTGTGGCTGGGTTCGTCCGTGGCGTGGGCAAAAAAGGTGAATATTGAGTGGAAGCCGCTGAATGGTGCGCGCGAATATGAGATGAAGGTTGAGCGCGAAGGTAAAACAGTTTTGAGTAAAAAGCTGACCGATCCAGCCTGGTCTGGCGATTTGGATGCCGGCATTTACGTTTATCAGATTCGGGGTGTCGATCAGGCAAAACGCCCGGGAGAATGGACCGCAGCCCTGCCATTGGTGGTGGTTCCCAAGCCCCCTGAGACGGCCTTTCCGGTCGATGGCCAAAAAGTGGTGCTCTATGATCCCAAAGCTGTTGTGGTTTTGAAGTGGAAGCCGGTGCCCGGTATTTCGAAATACAAAATCAAGTTGCGCCAAGGGAAGCGTCATCTCCGAGATGAACTGATTTTCGGCGCTGAACTCAAATTGCCGGCACTCCAAGCCGGGCAATATACTTGGGTGGTAATCCCGATTGTGGAGGCAAGTCAGCGCGGACCGGCATCTCTGCAAAATCGCAAGTGGGAGGGTAAGCCAAGCGAGGAAAGTGAATTTGTGATCGATCAAGCCAAATTAGAGACGCCGGTCCCTCTTTATCCGGTGGAGACGATGCTGCCGCCCTCAGATGGCAAGGTTAAATTTAAGTGGAAAAAGGTCGACGGTGCGGAGGGCTATCAGCTTGTCCTGATGCAAAAGGGAAAAGAAGATCGCAAAATCGCATCCCATGAAAACACCGTGATCGCAAGCGTGCCGGGTGAGGGCGAGTTTAAGTGGCGAGTCCGAGCGTTGGCTAATATCGATGAACGCCAGGTCGCGCAGGCCCAAAGCCCCGAATCCACGGCCACCTTTAAGCTGGACCGGGCGGCAAGCTTTTACGAAGGTTCGGGCTATGTCGCGTTTTCTACGCTGGTGGCACCCTATACTTACCAAGTGATTAGTCCAAGCACGGGAGCAAGTGGGTCCGCTGGATCTCAATCCCTGACGGGACGGCTCAGCGGTGAGTATTGGTTCCGTCCCAATTTTGGCCTGAGTGTCGCTTTTGAAGAGACCTACTTTGGGACCCAAAGTGATACTTTCCTAAGAAAAGGGTACGAGTTCTTAGGTAAAAGTCGCTTGAGCTTTGGTGATCCCAAATTGAGCTGGGCTATTGTGCCCAAGTTTGGCATCGAGGGTCGCGATTATATCGAATCGTTTCCTCTGAAACTCAACACCCCTTCGTACATTTCAACCGTTTCTGGCTTGACGGTAGGCTTGGATCTCAGAAAGCAACTGAGCCGGAAATTCAGTTTGGGTATTAAAATTGCGTATTTTAAGCCGATTTGGCTCTCCAGTAACCACGCGACCGCTCTCACCGGGGACGCCTCCAATCGTAATTTCAGCGTCGGCGCGCAAGTGTTGTATTGGGCAACCCAACACTGGGGTTTAGGTGCAGGTGGTTACTTAGAAAAACGATCTCTCAGTTACAAGGTCGACAAAACTGCGACCGGAGCGCCCAGTAATGTTGACCAGGTCTTTATGGATGGAACGTATTTTTTTGGGAGCGTGCTTTATAGCTTTGGCCACTAAAACGAGGTCCCTCATGCAGCCGAACGCGAGAATTCCAACTTGGCTGTTTGAAAATGACGCCCCAGTCGTTCGCGCTCAGGGCGTTTGATGACTTTGCGAACAAGGGGATAAAGCTTCGCTTCCTCGTCATCAAAATGTCTGAGCGTGTGAATAATGAGTTCGTGACCGACTCTGCGCAAATCGTGGCCGGCTTCAATGGCGTGAGTCACCCCCTGGATGAGACGACTGTCGCTGGCATGGTCATGAACAAGGGCAGCGAGGACCTCTTTGAATTCGGGGAAATCTTTGAAAACGGGATAGAAAACTTGCTCCTTCACGCGGGTTAAATTTTCTAGCTCATTCCGAATGTTCTCGAAAATCAAAATTTGTTGCTGCCTCCCAGTTTCTGTATTGAACTGATCAAACATTGATCTAAAACGCTCGTGGTCAGCCTTTAAAAGATCCAACACATCCATAAGAAGCTCCTTATCCAAGAGGAATGAGTGCAAATCGCTAACCAATTCCTAACAAATCACTAAAACAGCGCTGACTCCATTGCGGCATGCTTTGCTTGGGAGAGATTGCATGAAATTGACTCAAACTGTGATTTTAGCTGTGCTTTTGTGCGCGTCAGCTTCGACCAGGGGCTTCGCTGCAAGTCAAATCAACGGAGCAGGCGCCACCTTTCCCTACCCCTTGTATTCTAAATGGTTTTCTGAATATCAAAAGGTCGCTCCCGAAGTGCAAATCAATTATCAATCGATTGGCAGCGGCGGTGGGATCAGGCAATTTTCTGAAAAAACCATCGACTTTGGCGCAAGCGACGCCCCGATGACCAACGAACAACTGGGCAAAGCAAGCGCCCCCATCTTGCATATTCCCACAGTATTGGGAGCCGTCGTCGTTACTTATAATCTCCCCGAAGCCGGTGAGCAGCTCAAGCTAACGCCCGAGGTTTTGGCCGATATTTTCTTGGGCAAGGTGGCCCAATGGAATGATCCAAAAATTGCGGCCAGCAATCCGGGCGTCAAATTGCCGGCGACTCCTATTTTTGTCACCCACCGTTCAGATGGGAGCGGAACCACCTTTATATTTTCAGACTACCTTTCGAAGGTCAGTCCCGAGTGGAAACAAAAGCCCGGTGCAGGCACCGCGCTCAACTGGCCCGTGGGACTCGGGGGAAAGGGCAACGAGGGCGTTACGGGATTAGTGAAGCAGACGCCAGGGGCCATTGGTTACGTGGAAATGATCTTTGCTCAAGAAAATAAACTTCCGATGGCCTCGCTCAAAAACAAGGCGGGCCAGTTTGTTCGGCCCAGCCCCAAGAGCGTTACGGCTGCCGCTGATGCCTCGCTCAAGAGCATTCCGGAGGACTTTCGTGTTTCGATCACTCAGGCAGAGGGCAAGGATTCTTATCCGCTCAGCGGCTTTACTTATCTTTTGGTTTGGAAAGACATGAAAGCTTCCCCGGAAAAAGGGAAAAGTCTGATCAAGTTCTTGAAATGGGCCATGCGTGAAGGTCAAAAAATGGCGGAGCCCTTGGCCTACGCTCCTCTTCCAAAAAGCGTCATCAAAAAAGTTGAGGCTAAAATTGAGTCTATTCAAACGCAATAGGGCTAGTACGGGCCGCGGCCGGGATGTTCATTTGGGCGACCGGATTTTTGCGGGCTCCGTCCTCGCGATGTCTATGGCCCTTTCGCTCTTACTCGTCATGATTGCAGCTTTTCTTTGGATTCGAGGAAGTGCGGCTTTCCACAAATTCGGCATTGGCTTCCTGTTTTCATCCACCTGGGACCCCGTACAGGATGTCTATGGCGCCTTGCCGGTCATTTTTGGGACCGTGGTCTCCTCGTTAATCGCCGTGCTTCTTGCCAGCCCTTTGAGTATCGGGATCGCCCTTTTTCTAAACGAGTTGGCGCCTCGCCGCGTGGCTAATGCGGTGGGGTTTTTGGTTCAGATGCTGGCGGCTATTCCGAGTGTGGTCTATGGCTTGTGGGGTGTTTTTGTGCTGGCTCCGTGGATGCGAACGGTAGTGGAGCCAGCTCTTGGAAAAACTCTGGGGTTTTTGCCCTTTTTTCAGGGCCCTCCTTACGGCGTCGGTATGATCACCGCTGGAATCATCTTGGCGATCATGATCACGCCGACGGTGTCATCGATATCGCGCGAGGTGTTTAGCGCTATACCCCGGTCTCAGCGCGAAGCAGCCTTGGCCTTGGGAGCTACCCGCTGGGAAATGATGCGAATCTCAGTCCTCAAGGGCTCTAAATCCGGCATTATTGGGGCGATCATGTTGGGGTTAGGGCGGGCGTTAGGTGAAACGATGGCTGTTACGATGGTGATTGGAAATCGCGCCGAAGTTTCAGCATCGTTGTTTGCCCCTTCCCAGACGATGGCCAGTGTCCTTGCCAATGAATACGCCGAGGCCACGAGTGACATGCACCTTTCAGCCCTTGCCGCGATCGGGTTTTCTTTGTTTTTAGTCACGTTGTTATTGAATGGATTGGCTAGGCTTATGGTGTGGCGAGTCGGTCGGCAGAAGGAGGCGGCGTGATGCAAGCCCCCAGCGGCCTGAAACTATCAGGCCTCAATCAGGCCGTCCAATCTCGATATCGACGTCGTAAGGTGACCAATGCCTTGATGTGCGGGCTCTTGGTCGTGGCGGCGGTACTGGCGTTAGTCCCGTTATTGAGTGTTTTTAAATATGTTTTGGTTCAGGGGCTTCCTGGGTTGGATCGATCCTTTTTTACCGAGCTTCCAAAACCCGTGGGTGAAATGGGCGGGGGAATGGCTAATGCGGTGGTGGGGACTTTAATATTGATTACGCTGGCGTCTTTGATTGGGATTCCTTGGGGAATTGGCGCGGCGCTTTATCTATCCGAGTATGGTCACGGCAAATTGGGAAAGGTCATTCGATTTAGTGTAGACCTCTTGGCAAGTATACCCTCGATCGTTATTGGTCTTTTTGTTTACGCCGTTGTGGTTATTCCTATGAAGCGCTTTTCGGCGCATGCGGGGGGTTTGGCCCTTGGTATTTTGATGGTTCCGACCGTGGCGCGAAGCGCGGAAGAGCTTTTGCGTCTCGTGCCCACCCACATCCGCGAAGCAGGCCTAGCACTCGGCTTGCCGCGTTGGAAGGTTTCGCTTCGGATTGTCCTTCGCGGAAGCTTAAGTGGAATCGCCACGGGGGTGATTTTGGCGGTAGCGAGAGTGGCGGGAGAAACCGCTCCCCTTTTATTTACGGCGTTGAATAATCGCTTTTGGTCTCATAGTCTGGACCAGCCGATCGCATCTTTACCCGTTCAGATTTACACTTATGCCATTAGTCCCTACGAAGATTGGCATCGGCAGGCCTGGGCGGGCGCGTTTGTGCTGGTTTTTTTAGTGTTTTTTGTCAATCTGGTCACTCGGATGTTTTTGCAACCTTTGGCAGCAGGCAGTAGAGATTGAGCGTACTATGGCAATTTTAGAAGTAAGAAAACTCAATGCCTGGTTTGGTCATGCGCACGCCGTTAAAGATGTGAGCATGAGTTTTGAACCGCACACGGTTTCAGCCATCATTGGACCCTCAGGATGTGGAAAGTCGACCTTTATCCGGTGCTTAAATCGGATGCACGAAGAGATCCCCGAGGCTCGGGCCCAAGGGCAGGTCATCCTGGAGGGCACAGATGTTTATGGCGCAGAGGTTGATCCCGTCATGTTACGCCGACGAATTGGGATGGTTTTTCAGAAGCCTAACCCCTTTCCGGCCTTCTCTATTTTTGAAAACGTCGTGTCCGGTCTTAAGTTGGCGGGAGTTCGACAAAAAAGCTTTTTGAAAGAAGTGGCCGAAAAAAGTCTCAAGCAAGCGGCCCTTTGGGACGAAGTCAAAGACAAGCTCAATGCGCCGGGTACGAGCCTTTCGGGCGGTCAGCAGCAGCGGCTTTGCATTGCGAGAGCGCTAGCCGTCGAACCTCACGTTTTGCTGATGGATGAACCCACGAGTGCCCTGGATCCTATTTCGACAGCGAAGATTGAAGAGCTCATGACTGAGTTGCGCAAAGAAGTAACCGTGGTTATCGTGACCCATAACATGCAACAAGCCGCTCGCATCTCTGATCGAACAGGTTTTTTTCTGATGGGTGAATTGGTTGAGCAAGACGAAACTTCTAAGCTCTTTACGACACCCAGGGATAATCGCACCGAGCGTTACATTACAGGGAGGTTCGGGTGACTACACTGGAACACGGTCTGAACGAACTGAAGCAACAACTGATTGGTATGGCCGGCAACGTGGAAAAAGCGATTGAACTGGCGACCGAAGCACTGCTGGAGTGGGATTCAGCAAAAATCGGTCCCGTTTTCGAAATCGAAAAGCGGATCAATCAATCCCATTTGAGTGTGGATGATGGGTGTGTCAAACTTCTGGCTTTGCATCAGCCGTTGGCGGTCGATCTACGTTTGATTATTGCCACACTTAAGATTAGTACGGATCTTGAGCGCATGGGTGATCAGGCGGTTAACATCGCGCACAACGCAACCCGCTATCTGAATGCCCCCCCGCTTAAGCCATTGGTGGATCTTCCTAAAATGTCCCACGATGTCCGGCTTATGGTCCGCGATTCGATCGATTCGTTTGTGTCCAGATCAGAGCTTAAGTCGCGAGAAATTCTCCTCCGAGATGATCGAGTGGATGCCTTCAAAAACAAGATTTTCAGGGATGTTGTAGAACATCTCAAGGCTCATCCAGGTGATATCGAACAAGGCCTCAATTTGATATTGATCGCTCGCAACCTGGAGCGAATTGGCGATCACGCGACTAACATTGCCGAAGATGTCATTTTTGCGATTACCGGTGAGGACATCCGCCATTCTCCTCGAGCCGAAACCATCAAGGAGTCTTTGAAATGAACGAGAAGTTCAAAGTCTTGGTGGTCGAAGATGAAACGGATGTGCGAGATTTGATTCTTTTGCATCTCAGGCGGGACGGCTTAGAAACCACGGCCGTTGAAAATGGTGAAGAAGCACTACGGCTCCTGCGAGAGAACCCGTTTCATTTGGTGATTCTGGATTGGATGTTGCCTGGTCTTTCGGGCCTCGAAATTTGCAAACGAATTCGACATCAGGGCGCCGCCGGTATCGCTTCGGATTTACCGATCCTCATGGTCACCGCGCGTGCGGATACCACCGATATTGTGCTCGGATTGGAGATGGGAGCCGACGATTACATCACCAAACCCTTTGAGCTTCCAATTTTTTTGGCCCGCGTTCGCGCTCTACTCCGGCGGGCTCAGACCAAGCACGATGCTTCGGTACGGCAATTTCAGGTCGGTGAGCTGGCGCTGGATATCGAAACTCACCAAGTTTTTTGTTCGGGGCGCGAGCTTGAATTGACCCTTTCGGAGTTTAAGCTTTTATCCGCCCTCATGCACAATCAAGGACGGGTGCTTTCCAGGGAACGTTTGATCGACCTGGTTCAAGGGCAAGGGGTGGTCGTGATCGACCGCGCAATCGACACGCATATTTTCGGCCTTCGAAAAAAACTCGGCGATTGTGCCGATATTGTTGAGACGATACGCGGCGTCGGCTATCGCGTTCGGGCTTGAAGCTGATGTCTCGCTTTCCTTGGCAGGTTTTTAAACGAGTCATTTTGGTCCAATCGCTTTTGGTGCTCTTGGCGTTTGGCGCCGGTGGGCTGGCCGGGGCGTCGTTAGCTCATTTGCGTGGCCCGGTCCATGCGTTGGATTTCGCATTTTTTGCTTTTTTGCTGCTCATTGCCGCTGGCTTGGGGTTTTTTTCTTTTTGGTCCTGGAAAAGGCTGGTTTTTCCCATTGGTCGTCTGTTGGTTAAGACGCAGAACATGCTCAAGGGAGAACCCACGCCCTCTGCGGCCGAGCTGCTCGAAGACGAAACCTACGGAGAGTGGTCGGAGCTGGAAAGTTCGATCGACGACATTCGTCGCGATTTGATGGCCAAGGCTGAAAGTCTCAATTTGGAACGAGAAGAGCTTGCGACACTGATGGGGGCAATTTCTGATGGGATTTTGGCCGTGGACAGCGAAGGTCGGCCGCTTTTCTACAATAGTCGGTTTGCCTTACTCTTTGGAAACCAAGAAGCGCTTCGTCAACATAAAATTCGCCTCTGGGAAATGTTCAGGGTTCCTGAAGTTTTGGATGCCTTTAAGCTGGCCCTTGAGCAAGGGCGAACTGGCGAGGTGAGTGCGGTTTCTATTGAAAAAGACGGACAAAGCAGGCGTTTTTTTTCGGTATCGGTGGCCCCGCTTTCCAAGGCGACCGGTTTTATTTATGGGGCGGTCGGGGTTTTTCATGATGTCACGGATCTTAAAAGTGCCGAACAAATTCGAATCGATTTTGTCGCCAACGTGTCGCACGAGTTACGAACGCCTCTTACCTCGATCAAAGGGTATACCGATACGTTACTTTTAGACGCCAAAGAGGGACGTCCAATGAGCACGGACTTTCTGAAGATTATTGAGCGCAATGTTGAGCGCTTGATGAATCTCATCCGTGATCTTTTGGACCTATCTTCACTCGAGTCCACGGATGTGCTTCACAAAACCGCGATTAATACCGCAGAAATCACCTCGCGAATTGTGGGCCAGCTTCAGGCCGGATTTGAAGCAAAACGACAAGTGGTTCAGCAACACAGCGGGGCATCGGTTGTGATGGCCGACGCCCGTCGCCTTGAGCAGATTCTAACCAACCTTCTTGAAAACGCTCATAAGTATACCCCCGAAGGGGGCGAGTTGCATGTGGCCTGGGAGCACGACACGCAGGGTGTTCTGCTGAGGGTTTCGGACAATGGCCCTGGTATCCCGCGCGAGTACCAGGGGCGATTATTTGAACGTTTTTTTAGAGTCGATAAAGCGCGCTCCAGAGACCAAGGCGGAACCGGACTTGGCCTAGCGATCGTCAAACACATCATGCTCAGACACGAAGGCACGGTGTGGGTTGAAAGTCAGCCAGGCCAAGGGGCGAGCTTTATTTGCCGTTTTCCAAAACAATGAAACCAGCTTAACGCATCATTTTTTTCCAATAGCCTGTCACCGCTGAACGAGCCGTCGCGCATTCGGTGGCCGTAAGTTGAGTGGAGGTATCGTAAATGATGGGATTCATGAGTTGGGGTAAATTACTCACATGGTCGAGATTGAGATAATGCCCGAGTTCGTGTGCAACGATATTAGCATTGGTGCCGACGGGCTGCTCTAGAATCGCTCCATAGGGACCCGATCCAGGCATATTGGTCCAGGCATTTGCCCCGGTGTTGCCCAAGGTGCCGGAACGGTTCCACGTTCCTGTAGTCACGACCAAAAGAGTATGGTCGTCATCAAAGGCCGTGCGTATGGGATCTAGCTCGCTGAGGTTGGCCGTCTGAAAGGAAAATCCAAAATCTTTTGGATTTGCAGGCACGAATTCATCAATTTGAAACCCAATATTGCATTGCGCCCACACTTTATTGATAGCGGTCACATTGGCGATCGCTTGGGCGCTCGTCACAACCGGGGCGCCGTTACCATCGAGATAGGGCACATATTTAAGGGCCACACACAGGTGTTGAGGATCACTGCTTTGGCAGCTGTCACCGACAATGGGGGCGCCGGTCGGGGTTGCCGATGGGG
>JBBCAW010000012.1:0-225982 GCA_051382295.1 Bdellovibrionota bacterium FG-1
ACTTCGAGCCGCGTTCAGACTCAGATCATGGGCTTCACTTTGGGCGATAGCATGGCGAGCACGGGCTGGCATATTTTGGCGAGCCTCCTTGAGCACTAGCATACCAAAACACCACAATAAACACCACTGAAATGACCACTTTAAAAACTACATCAAAAACCACGCCCCACAGCCCGGTTTCGCCCAAGAGCTCAGCTCGATTTAGAGCTGAAAACTGTAGCTGTACTGTAGCTGGAGCATAGTAAGTCGAACGTCGGTTTCACGTCATTTCAACGACTTAGCGACGCTGTAGCTGACGTCAAAAATGGTCAGGAAAAAAGAGGGGCTGATTTTATTTGTTGTTTAATTACGATTAGTTACGACGATAAATCTCGCGCGTTAAATAGCGGGGACGCCTTCTCCTAAGACCAGCGTGTCTACCAATTCCACCACGCGAGCACTGTTTGATTTACTAAACCATTTCGGTGATTTGGGCAACGTGAGTTTTAAGCCGCCTTAGGTGGGGCAGTCCCGGCTGGTCCCCCGCCCTTGGCCCCCGCTTTATTGGAAGCTTTGAGAGTCTTGAGTTCATTATTGATTTTATTGTTCTCCGCCGAAAGCCGTAACTGCTCCTTCTGTGTTTCTTCAAGTTTGACAGCGAGTCTTTCGGCTTCTCTCTGATGGGTAGCGATGGCTTTTTGGGAGCTGTCGAGCTTCTTTTTAAGATCTTCGACGCTTCCCGCTCCGGTGCGCTCACGCTTCACTTCAGTGAGTTTATCGGAAAGGATTTGATTCATTTTCTTTAGCTCTTCGGTTTGTTTGACTGCGCGGTCACATTTTGTTTGAAGCGCGAGCACATCGAGTGGCACCGTTTCACGTTTTCCACTTCCGCCTCCACGACTTGAGAGTTCGACCTTCATTTCCTCGATTTTTTCCTTGAGTTTGGCGTTATCGAGTTTCGAAATTTTTAAGACTTTTTCGGCCTGTGTGAGCCGTTGCTTCGTGATGAGGTCCTGGGGGCTTGGTCCTGCCTTGCCGCTCTTGTAGTCATCAGCTGCTTTGCTGACTTGCACGACTTGTTCTTTAGCCCGAGTGATCGCGTGGTTCTTTTGTTTGATAATTTCTTCTCTTCGCCGGATTTCCTTGAGTAATGTTTGTTCTTTGTTGCGGAATTCAATTTCTTTCTGACGAACCGAGGCGTTAAGTTTTTTGGCCGATTCGAGAAGTTTAGCTTTCTCGGCGACCAGTTCAGACATCAATCCGTCAGCCCAGCGTTTAGCCTTAGGATCGGCCATTTCATCCAGGTCGGCTTTGGTCTTATCGACAGATTGATCTATGCCCGTGGAAATCTCGGTTTCGAGTTCGTCACCCGCTTTTACGACTTCTTCGGTGGAGACTTCTTGAACGTCTGGAGCTTTGAGTTCCTTTTCTTCATCAATTTCGTCGTCATAGTCATTGAAGGCCTCGCTTCCGTCCGAATCCTCCTCATCTCCGTCTTCTTTCTCGGGCTCTTTTTTCTTTTTCGGTTTGGCTGAATGACGGTTTTTCTTGGCCTTGTGTTCTTGCTGTTCTTCGTCCTCCTCTTGTTCTTCTTCGCTCTCGTCAGCGGCTTCGTCCTCTTCTTGTTCTTCTTGTTCTTGTTCTTCTTTTTGTTTAAAGGGCCAGGCACTCTTAAGTTTGCCAAAGATTCCGCCTCTGCGTTCAGAGTCCTCATCTTCCTCATTCTCATCTTCTTCCTCTTCACTTTCGTCCTCGGGTTGCTCTTCAGGCGCCTCTGCCAGTGAAAATTCGTCAGGATTATCCCCGCTGAAGCGTTTCATCTTGGCCAGTTTTTCGGCAAAACCAGGATCGTCTTCTCGAAGTTCCACGCTATTCACGTGTCGGAGGTCCATGCCGGATCCGTCACTTGTCCCGTCGCCGTGATCTCCCCCAGAAACTCGGATACTCGAATGATCAGATAATTGAGGTCCCCCTCTAACGTGAGTCGCCTCGTCATTGGCCTCATCGGCTGAGCCGTGAACTTTTTGGGACCATCGATCGGCATCTTCTTTTCGTCCGGCGACCCGAATCGCCTCGTCCAGATCCCTGGCGCCATGAACCAATACTTCCCCGGTTGAGGAGGTTGGCGTTTTCATTCCTGGGGCGTTGTCTTGGAGTAGCTGGGGATAGTCGAGATCTCCGAGTTCGATATAGGCTTCGACCTTGGGAGAGTCGGTCGCCTTGGATGCTTCAACGAGGACAATCTCGGGGAGCTGTTTTTGGGCAAGAGCAGATGGATCTATTTTGCCTGGTATTCCGAGCAAAGCCACTACTTCGATTCGGCGGATATCGAGCTGAGCGCGAATGACCAGTCCATCGGCTTGGGAATGAATTTCACGGAGGGTGGCTTCAAAAGCGTTTTCGGTGGTTCCTTGAGCAACACGTTCAGAAAGTCCCTCGAGCTGAGGGAATTGTTGTTCAGACACCGTAAACGAAATCCCAATGCCGATTTTGTCTTCATCCACCCCGCATTCCACGACAAGTGGCTCGTCTAAGCGGTGTTTGGAGGCTTGTTCTGGGGTGGAGACTTTGGCACGAAAAACCTCAAAAGAGCCGAAGAGCAGGAGCGCCCGCAACCGCAGTTCGTCGAGATTTTCCGCTTGGAGTCGGGCTGAAATTAAATCAGATATACGGCCGATATGCCGCGTGCTGAACAAGCTGCAATAAAAGATCTTGCTCTGGTCACTCAAAAGACCGGCTACGCCGAAACTGTCCAATGCGCGAGGAGGTGTCTTGCCGAAACTATACATCGACAAACCCCCTCTCCCCAAAAATGGTAGCAACGGGTTGGGCCGTCGCAATCATCCCCTGAACACGTTGCAGTCGGGTGGTTAGTTTTTGGGCGGCGCGTCCCGAATGCCTTGCAAAAAGTTCGCCCTGAATCGCGGCGCGAGGATCAGCTTGAAGCGAGGCAAAGACAATCTCGACGAGCTCGTCAACCTCGCCCTGAGAACGTGGCATCGCAGGTCGTGACAGGGATTCTTCGAAAACCCGGGTGCGAATGGCATTTAGAAATTCCCAATTGCAATAACCTAAATGGAGGGCCAAAAAGACCGCCCACCCCGAACGTAAAAGTCCTTGTTCGTAAGCGAGGACATCGCGATCCCTCGCCTTTTTGAGCACCTCTTGCGGCAGGGGCTCGCAAAGTTCATTGGCAAAAATAGCGGCAAAAAAGGGTTCGATCACTTCGCCCTCTCCCCAAAGGGGCCCAAGCATTCGCAACACTGCATCCGATATTTCGTAGGGCGCGGGCGGGAGCTGGTCTTCACCATCTTTGACAGGCGTCCAGTTGAGGAGCATTCGCATTTGCCTTGCGGTGTCTCGAAAAGGCAAGGCTGTGTCCACACAAGCGGGAAGAAAAAAAGATTCAAAGGACTTAAAGCGATCGAGTTCTTCAGGGGTAAAGAAATCTAGAGGGCCCTTGATTGAAACAAACTTTTCGTTCACTCGCATAAACACATAAACGGGCGCCAACATGAGCGCGTACGGTTGAACCGACGCGACCGGGCAGATTCTCAAATTGAGTGCCGCCTCTTTGGGCAGCTTTCTTCGAGTGAAGTCCATATTTTGTTCAGGGAGCACATGACTCCCCTTAATAGGCTTTTCGGTCAAACTTCGATTTGAGATGAGTTTCAGAACAAAAAAAAGGACTTAGCTGAGATTATTTCTTCGATTGTGGATAATGACACGATACGTCATGACATGAGTCCGAGGATGCTGCCAGGTTTCTGAGATGAGGTGCTTCTACTCTGCATTTATCTTGTGAAATCGGGCATCTAGGGTGGAAATAACATCCACTCGGGGGGTTGATGGGTGAAGGTACATCTCCGCGCAAGATGATGCGTTCCTTATGATAGGTGGGGTCCGGCAAAGGAATGGCGGACAGCAACGCCCTGGTATAGGGGTGTTTAGGATCAGTATAGATATCTTCGCCGCTCGCCATCTCCGCAATTTTGCCTAAATACATGACCGCTACTCGGCTGGAGATGTGCTCCACGACCTTAAGGTCGTGTGCAATAAACAGATAGGTGAGGCCGAGCTCTTTTTGAAGGTCCTGCATGAGATTGATGATTTGCGCCTGAATGGAAACGTCCAACGCTGACACGGGTTCGTCGCAAACAATAAATTCAGGTTCAACGGCAAGGGCGCGAGCAATACAAATTCGTTGACGTTGTCCTCCCGAAAATTCGTGTGGGTAACGGCCAATGGTCTCGCGCCTCAGGCCGCATAGATCTAAAAGTTGAATAATCCGCTCTCGTCGAGCGTGTTTGTCAGGGGTGAGTCGATGAATGTCCAGCGGTTCACCCAAAATTTCTTCAACGGTCATTCGCGGATTCAGGGAGGCGTAGGGATCCTGAAAAATGATCTGCATATGACGCCGGAGCCCGCGAAGCTCCTTGGCGCCAAGCTGGGTGATGTTCTGTCCTTTAAAAAAAATCTCTCCACTGGTCGGCTCAATTAAACGCAAAATACAGCGTCCCAGCGTCGACTTTCCGCAACCTGATTCCCCGACTAATCCTAAAGTCTCGCCCTTACAAATATCAAAAGAAACGCCCGAGACTGCTTGGACGTTTGCCACTTCCCGCCCCAAGATCCCGCCCTTAATTGAAAACTGTCTAACGAGGTTGCGCACTGATAATAATATTTCACTCATTTCAGATATCCCTCACGCAACGAATCGCATGAGGAAGGTCCTGATTCTCAGTCTTCTGTGCGATATTTCTCAATTCTGGTTCGGCTTGTCGGCAGACGTCCATCACAAATGAACAGCGTTCTTGAAAGCGACATCCCTTTGGTAAATGAAGCAAGTTGGGCACAATCCCAGGAATCGTTTCAAGACGGTTTTTCTTGATCCGGCCAGTGGGATCTTGGCTGAGCGTGGGAATACTGTTGAGGAGCCCCCGAGTATAGGGCATTTTTGGATTGGCAAAAATCTCTCGTACATTCCCCTGTTCAACGATGTTGCCCGCGTACATGACAACCACCTCATCGGCCATTTCAGCGATCACCCCTAGGTCATGGGTAATCAGGATCAAGGCCAAGCCCACCTTGGCCTGTAAGTCCCGCAAAAGATCGAGGATTTGGGCTTGAATGGTCACGTCTAAGGCGGTGGTCGGCTCGTCGGCAATGAGAACTTGGGGGTTGCAGGATAAAGCCATCGCAATCATCACACGCTGGCGCATGCCGCCGGAAAGCTGATGAGGATAGTCGTGGACTCGTTTTTCAGGTGAGGGAATGCCGACCAACTTAAGCATTTCCACCGCTTTATTGTGAACCTCACTTCTCGGTAAATCTTGATGGAGGGCGATCGCCTCGCGAATTTGATTGCCGATGGTAAAGACCGGATTCAATGAAGTCATCGGCTCCTGAAAAATCATCGAAATCTCGTTGCCTCGAATCCGCCGCATCTCGGCTAAGTCGATTTGAGTGAGATCCTTGCCCTTATAGAGGATCTGTCCGCCCACAATTTTACCGGGAGGATTCGGAATCAGGCGCATAATCGAGAGGCTGGTCACGCTTTTTCCACAGCCGCTTTCGCCGACAATTCCGAGGGTTTTGCCCTTGTAAACGTCAAAACTGATTTGATCGACGGCCTTGACTTCGCCGTCCTCCGTGAAAAAGGAGGTCTTCAAGTTTTTGACTTCGAGGATTTTCTCTCGGATATTGGTTGTACCCATTATTTTCCTCACCCTACTTGATTTTTGGGTCTAGCGCATCACGAAGTGAGTCGCCCAAAATGTTAAAGGCCAACACCACGAAAAACATCCCGGTGGTGGCGCCGGCCAGCTGCCACCAGACACCGCGGGATAGCTCAAGCTTGGCATCGTCAATCATCACACCCCAACTGGGCTGCCCCTGAACCCCTAAACCTAAAAATGAAAGAATCACTTCGGCTTTAATGGCTGAAACAAACTGAATTGAAAGATTGATGATCACAAAATGAGAAACATTCGGAAAAATATGTTTAAAGATTCTAGAAAAATGCGAAGCCCCCAGTCCATTAGCCGCCACCACGTAGTCACGACTTTTATGCTTGATGAATTCTCCGCGCATCACGCGGGCTAAACTTACCCAGGAGGTTACTCCTAGCGCGACATAAATCGCAGTGATGCCTTTTCCCATAATGAAGGTGATTGCGATGAGCAACATGATATTAGGAATGGAAGAAAGCGTCGTGTAAAACCAAACCACTAGATCGTCGATCCAGCCGCCAAAATACCCCGATATCGCCCCTAAAAAAATACCGATCGGCATGCTGATCAACGAAGAAACTAATCCCACGCTCATAGCGATTCGGGTGCCATGAATCACTTTGTAAAAGACACTGCGTCCGAAGATGTCGGTTCCAAGAATCATTTTTAACGATTCGGTCGACGGGGGAAGGTAGGCCGCACCGATGGTTTGGTCCCAGAGCCTCGCAATCAAACCCACCTTGGCCATGAGCGCAACCCATGCGTACACCATGACGATCAAGATACAAATGACCGCTATTTTATCCCTCTTGATCCGATGAAAGGCATCAATCCAAAGACTTCGGCTTGCGGGGATTGTTTGGTCTTGGGTTGTCATTTTAAACTCACCCTCGGATCTACCCAAGTATAGAGGATGTCGGTCGCCAAGTTTCCTAATATAAAAAGGAGTGCTTGCAGAGTGGTCATGGCCTTGATGACCGGAAAATCACTGTTATGGACGGCATCGATCGTGATGCTTCCGAGGCCAGGTATTCCAAAAAAACTTTCGAGTAAAAACGCCCCTAAGACCAAGAGGGGGATTTCAACCACGACATTGGTTAGAATGGGAACCATGCTGTTTTTGAGGACATGCTTAAGAAAAATCCTAGGTTCAGTGAGCCCCTTGGCTCGCGCCGTACGAACATAGTCTTGGTTCACTTCTTCGAGAACCGCGGTCCGATAAAAACGAACATCGTAGCCTAAGCTCACGGCCACGAAAATGAGCATGGGTAACAATACAAACTGAAATCGTTCGGGCCAGCCGTCTTCAAAACCTGAAATCGGAAATAACCCCATTTTATAGGCTAAAAAATATTGTCCAAAAAGAATATAGGCTAGCATCGGCAAACTCATGCCAAAAACGCAAAAAATAACGGCAATCCGATCGATCGCCTTGCCTCGAAAGTAAGCCACGAGGAGGCCAATCATGATCGCGAGCAGGGTGGTAAGAAAGAAGGCGGGAAGGGTGAGGGTCAGCGAAGGTCCTATGCCGCCGGCGATCATATCGCTGATTTTTTGTTTGGTCGAAAAACTCCGGCCGTAATCAAAAGTTACGATTTGTTTGAGGTACTGGGCGAATTGAACTGGTTTGGGCTGGTCGAAGCCGTATTCGCGTCGAATTTCATCGAGTTGGCGCTGGGTTGCATGGCGCCCGACCATTTGGTAGGTGGGGTCGCCGCCAATCATGTTGAAGAGAATAAAAATAATGAGCGCGACGCCCAGGATGGTCGGAATGGTGTTCAAAATCTTGCGAACGATATAGACGAACATCGGTTGCCCCTATTTCCTTTTGGTGGCTTCCGCGACATCAATTCGCAGATATTTGGTACGTCCGACGTCAAAATCACGCGGCTTGAAATTTTTGACCCAAGGTTGCACTAAAGCAGAGCCGATGCGATGAGCATGGAAAATCCAGGGGCAGTCCTCGATCACGATTTGCACCATCTTTTTGTAAAGAGCGGTTCGCTCAGGTGAGTCTAGCAGAGTGAGCGAGCTTTCGTAAAGCTTATCAAATTCAGGGTTTGAATAACTGGCGTCGTTGGAGCCCGGTGAGACATTTTTACTGTAAAAGAGCTGCAAAAAATTTTCGGCGTCTGGGTAGTCGGCTGACCAGGCGTATAGCCACATTTGGCCCCGTCTATTTTTGATGGCTGTTTGAAATTCGGGCCACGAATAGCTGTTGATCTTGAGTCTAATGCCGATGGCCGCAAATTGCTTTTGGTCATATTCCGCCGACTGCCTGTTGGTACTATCGGCTTGGGCCAGATATTCGATGGGAGGGAGTCCTTTTCCATTTGGATAACCCGCTTTGGCGAGAAGTTCTTTAGCTTTGACGATATTGGTCTGACGGTAGGGATTTTTAATGTTTTCGTCGTAGCCGGGGATGCCGGGGGGGATTGGCCCTTGCGCCGGAATACCGCGACCATTCAGAAAAAGTTGAATTGAGGTTTCTGAATCATAGGCGAGGCTCAGGGCCTGGCGTAAAAGTTTGTTTTTTCCGAAGAGGGGGTCGGCCATATTGAAGGAGAGATGGGTGACATCATACTCAGGGAATTTCACGAGTTTGAGCTTCTTTGCCTTGTACTCCTCTTTTAATTCCTTGTTGGGGCCAATGACTTCCGCATAATTGTCTTTAGGAATAACCGCGTGATCGAGTTTTCCGGATAAAAACGTCAACCACATGGGCTGCCGCTCTTCGAAGACTTGGACGACAATCTTGTCCAGAAAAGGAAGAGGCTTTCCCGCATCCTCGAGGAGGCCGGCAGTTGGGTCTGTGGTGTTGCCTTCCGAAGGATACAGATCTTTGCGATAAGTGGGATTACGCACCCAGATGATTTTGGAGGCACCATTAAATTCCTGGAGTCGAAAGGGGCCGGTACCCACTGCGTGAAACAAAAACTCCTTGTCGTAGGTTTCGATGGCTTCTCTGGGCACGACAAAAGAGAAGGGTTGGGTCAGATGAAACAAGAATTGCGCAGAGCGTCTGATGAGTTTAATTTGAAGTGTGTATCGGTCGAGAGCCTGGATTCCTTCCACTGGCTTGGCATAGTCTGCTTGCCCTGTTTTGATGGCCTCATCGTGCCACTGATTCAGTCCGACGATCTTGCCATCAAAAATCCACCAACCTTGTGAAATGGTTTTTGGGTCGGCCAAGCGTTTCCACGAATACACGAAGTCCTCAGAGGTGAGTTCGCGACCTTTGCCTCCCGTGTCTTTAAAGCAAGGATCATCCTGAAACAGGACTCCTTTTTTGATTTTGATCACGTACGTTGTGCCGTCCTCGCTCGCATGAGGCATAGACTCCGCAAGATTAGGGACCAGAACAAAGGGTCGTTTCAGGTAGTGATATTGGAGCAAACCTTCGTAAACGCGACTGATCTCAGTACTGGAGTAGATGTCGCTCGCCGCCGCGGGATCCAATCCTTTGATCTTGACGTCACTTCCGATGTGGAGGGTGTTGGGTGTTTCTGTTTTGATCGGGGTGCAACCTGAAGCCGTTGCCAGGCCGAGTCCAATGAATATCGAAGAAATAGCGAATAAACGAACCATGATCATATTCTATTACGGCAACATCTCGATTTGACGATCTCGCCAGCGAACTTTTACCTCGCCCTGAGCGCCTTTAGCTTCCCACTTTTTTGGACTCAGGGTTTTAGCCTCGGGATCTTCAAATTTAAAATCGACTGAAACCGGCCGGGTGTTGCCGAGATTCAATTTTTCCCAATGAAGGGATTCTGGCCAGGAAATCCCTTCGATCTTTTTAAAGCGAAAAACAAATTTCTCAGCTTGTCGATCGAGAGTGGCAGAAGTTTGAATCATCAGCTCGCCGTCCTTGCCGACCGAGAGGCCAGAGTCTTCGATGGCGCTGGGATCCGGACAAGGAATTCTTCCCAAGAACAGTGAATTGGCCCATTGAAGGGGGATGCCTCCCCAGGATGCCTCACCTTGCTCGGACTTTTCTTTGTGGTGCGGAACTTCAATTTTATAGTGTCGTCCATCAACTGAAATCACCGCTTCGGTGCCCCCCACGAGATTGGTGATTTCCATTTTGAGGTGTTCAGCGTTCGGTGCGTCGACGACGGCTGGAAATTGGCCGGAGGCTTCTTTGGAATGGGCCTTGAGCCAAACTGAACCCTTGGCTGAGCGTACGTGTTTCCCCGGAGAACAGGCTTGCGTTAAAAGTACACGGAGGGATGGCTCTGGTTTTGCGCCTTCTTGAATCGGGGCATGACTGCATCCTTCGAAAATGAGAAAAAAACCGAACAGCAACCAGGAGAAACTTACTTGTGTCATGTGTGTGCAAGTTTCTACGAATTTTAGCCCGCTGGCAATGCTAATTCGTTCCAGCGGGCATACGCACAGGTTCGTTGGGCCCGTTGCTGCCTCGTAATGTGTCTAGTTTGATCTGAAGTTTGCGTTTTGCCTCAGTGTCCTCGGCATATTTGGCTGCATCGTTGTACTGTAGCATCGCCTTCTCTCGAAGATTAGCCCTGAGGTAGGCATCGCCGAGATGTTCCAAGATTGTCGGTTCGTTGGGTTTCAGTTTGGCTGCTTTTTCAAGTTCAACCACTGCTTCAGGCAGACGTCCACGTGTAAACAAGTACCAACCCCAACTGTCTTGCACATAACCGTTGTCTGGACGCAGTCCTAACGCGCGGCGCAGGAGTTTCTCGGCATCATTGAGCCGAATCCCCCGATTTGTCCAGGTGTAGCCAATGTAGTTCAGGGCATCGACATTGTCTGGGTTGGTTTGTAAAATGGCTTCCATCTGCTCGAGCCCCTGATCGACTAGTCCTTTGCGGTCATAAAGACTGCCCAGGTAATAGTGAATTTTTTCGTCATCAGGAAATCGCTTAACTGCGGACTCCAGAACTTCAACAGCGCCGCTCAGGTTTTTGGCATCTTCCTCTAAACTTGCGCTGAAAATATAAAAACTGGAAGTGTTTGGGGATTTTGAAATGGCTTCTTGAATGAAGGTTTTTGACTCGGCGACGTTGCCCGTCTGTTTGATCAGATAGGCAACGTGTAACGCGGCGTCAGGGTAAAGTTTTGAGCCGGGACGAATGGCCTTGAGCTGAGCAATGGCCTCTTCATTTTTTTGAGTTTCTTCGTAGAGGCTCCCTAAATAATAATGAATGCGATCAGATTCTGGGTTTTTTTCCAAAATTCGTTTGAACGTTGCAATCGCTTGATCAAACTTTTTTAATTCCATTTGAACAAGGCCGAGTTTAACGCGCGCACTCATGTCTTCAGCGTCTGATGCAACGACCGCCTCAAGATAAGGGATGGCTTGCTCATATTTTTCTTCTTTGAGTAAAATCGTCGAAAGGCGATTGGCCGCACCTTGATCTTGGGTTTCTTCGAAGAGATCCTGATACACCTTCATGGCCTCTGGGTTTTTATGCTTTTCTTCGTAAAGATAGCCGAGGGCGAGTGTCGCTTGGACGAACCCCTCGCGGAGAGTCATTGCTTTGCGAAAAGCGTGGACTGCTTCATCAAAGTGATTTTGATGCTGCTCAGCGCGTCCTAAATAGTAGTAAACCAGTGCTGATTCTGGGGTGGCTTTTAAAAATAGTCGAAGCGCTTGTACGGCTAGGTCACCGTGACCGTCCTCCACCAGGACTTGGGATTTATAAACGATGGCCTCTTCATGTTTGGGGTCCTTTTTGAGTACTTGGTCATATTCCGCCAAAGCGGCTTTAGAATCATGGGTGGTTGAATAGAGCCCAGCTAGCAAAAGACGAGCGTCTATAAAGTTTGGATCACGTTGCAATGCTTCTTTGCAGGAGTCCATTGCAGCGCTCAACATTCCTTTCTTGACATATTCAGTCGCCAATCGAACCTGAACCAGTGCGGATTGGGGGTCAAACATTAATGTGAGCTTATACTCTTCGATCGCCCGATCTGGGCTACCTTCTGCCACATACGCCTGGGCTAGGCTGAAATGGTACTCAGCTGAAGCCTCTGTATTTTTTTTTGCCTGAAGGGTGGTTTTGACCATTTGTTCGTGCTCACCTTGGGTGGCCTGGTCATCTTTGGTATTGGATTTATTGATTTTTTCTGTTTGTGAAACAGGAATGGGATTGGCTGGTTCTCTCACCGGATGACTGGCGCACGCTCCAACGAGGAGAGCCGTCAGTGCGGTAAAAGTCATCGAACCAATCCAGCTTCCGAAAGAAATTTGATACAAATGGGTCTTCATCAAACACGCCCCTCTAGAGTACGGATCGACATCTTTGAAAAAAACTGTAACGTCAGTTGCGCATTTCGGTTCTTTTGGCTCAAGCCGGCTCGGTTGGAACGCCAAGTGCAATAGTCTCGCAGCGTCGATTGAGCCTCTTGCATTTAGTCGAAAGATGTGGTTTATTCGGCGCGTTACGAAAAAAATAAGATCTCGGGTGCCGCTCTCAGAGCGAAGCTTGACTTTGGCGCGCCGGGTTGTTATTTGGCTAGATGGATATTGATGACACGGTGTGGCAGTAAAATAATCACGCTTGGCATCATCCAAGAGGAAATCAACTGTTTGGGGGATTGTGCCTGTAGTAACAACGTGAAAATAAAGGAATTTTAGAAATCACGGTTGAGATCGAATTCTTGTATAATTGCGAAGTTTTAGGGAAAACAGGCAACTTGGAACTAGGCCGACGCTGAAAGGCGGCCAAAAAAATCAGGGGGAACCATGAAAGAAACAAAGATCATTAAACGCTATCAAAACCGCAAGCTCTACGACACCCATGAATCCAGCTATGTCACCTTGGATGAAATCGCCAAGATGATTAAGGGTGGCGAAGACCTTCGCGTGATCGACAATAAAACAAAAAACGATATCACTGCTGCAACGCTGACTCAGCTTCTCTATGAAAGTGAGCGTAAGGCAAAAACTCAGCCTTCGGTAGAGCTCCTTAAGGAAATCATTCGCCACGGCGATGGTTCTTTTTCGGGCTACATCCATGCCAAGATCAGCTCTGAAATTGCTCAGTTTGACGCTACCAGCGATGTAAACGCTGTTGCACGTACTGCTGTAATGAATCAGTAATTGATTGGCATTGGCCAAAGATGATGAAAATGGGTCACCTCACAAGGGTGGCCCATTTTTTTTGTACTTAGGGGACCCGATGGCAACTTTCTGACGGCTGGGTGTTGTTAGAAGTCTTTGCAGAAAGCAAAATCCCCGATAGACTCAGGTGAGAGCCCATGGAGGGCGTTTTTTGACCGACAAGGAGGTCTGGCCATGAATTGCCCGAATTTTGTCCGCGCTCTGCGGAGTGTTTGCACTGCATCAGGGGTTTTGGTTTTGCTGGTGTCTAACCTGGCTTGGGCGGCGACTGGCTCAGCATGGCAATCGCAGCCTTCTTGGGCCGCAGCAACTCCGGATAATGCCTCGAGTGCTCCGCGAAAAAGTGCAAGCGGCAAGGAGCGTTACGGAATTTCCCCTTTTTCGCCCACTTCAAACAACATTGCCCTCGATGTGGGGCAGGTTTTTTTAATGGGGGATCTGGGTAATCGGTACAACGACAGCATTGGGACGCAAATTCATTATACCTACGGAGTAAGTGATCTTTTTGGCTTTGATACGAGTATCGGTTACTCGCAGCATTCGGATGGTAAGTTTTCGATGGGTACTCTGCTGACAGGTCTTCGTACGAATTTGGCCTGGTATGACAAAGTGGTTCCCTATTTTGTATTTGGAATGGGTTTTTATAAACCCAGCTACGAAGTCGCGGCCAATGGGCCGGCGCAGGTGAATTCGATTTCGCCTCTGCTTTTTGGCGTGCATCTCGGCCCGGGCGTCGACCTCGAGCTCACGCGCCAGCTTTTTTTTGGTGCTGGAATTACGTTTCATGACACCTTTGGCAGCGCGCAGGTCGTCAATGGAACGAAGCTCGACGTGGGCGGAACGTTCATTTCGTTTCTCTTGCATGCTGGGGTGACGTTTTAAGATGAACTAAAAAAAGGAGCCCCCATTTTCAATGCTGACCGATATTGAGATTTCTCAACAAGTAAAACTTCAACGCATTCAAACAGTCGCCAAAAAGCTCGGAATCCCAGAAGACCATTTGGACAACTTTGGACATTATAAAGCGAAAATTTCCCTCGAATTTTTAGAAGAGATCAAAAGCCGTCCGGATGGAAAATTGATTTTGGTGACGGCTATCAGCCCTACTCCTCCCGGCGAAGGAAAAACCACCACCACCGTGGGTTTGGGTGACGCCCTAAACCGGATTGGAAAGAAAGCGCTCATTTGCCTGCGGGAACCTTCCCTAGGGCCGGTTTTTGGTATGAAGGGCGGCGCTACCGGAGGCGGATATTCGCAGGTTGTTCCGATGGAAGATATCAATCTTCATTTTACGGGCGATTTCGGTGCGATTCAGTTGGCTAACAATCTCCTAGCGGCCTTGATCGATAATCATATTCATCACGGTAACGAACTGAATTTTGATGTAAGACGAATTACCTGGCGACGGGTTCTCGACATGAACGATCGCGCGCTTCGGCACATCACCAATTCTTTGGGTGGGCCGGCGAATGGTTTTCCGAGAGAAGACGGATTTGACATCGTCGTTGCTTCGGAAGTCATGGCGATTTTCTGTCTGGCGACGTCGTTGACCGATCTCAAAGCACGGCTGGGGAAGATTGTGGTCGGCTATAACCGCGATCTAAAACCCATTCATGCCTCGGACCTCAAAGCCGAGGGCGCCATGACCGTGCTTCTCAAGGAGGCCTTTAAGCCTAATTTGGTACAAACACTCGAGCATAATCCAGCCATTATTCACGGTGGACCTTTTGCCAATATCGCGCATGGGTGCAATTCCGTCATCGCTACGGCATCCGCTCTGAAGTTGGCTGACTACGTCGTCACGGAGGCCGGATTTGGCGCAGATTTGGGGGCTGAAAAATTCATGAACATCAAGTTCAGGAAGTCCGGCATAAAGCCCGCAGCTGCTGTCTTGGTGGCGACGGTTCGTGCGCTCAAATATCATGGCGGAGCGGATGCTAAGAGTCTCATTCAGGAAGATCTAAAAAGTCTGGAAAGTGGGATTGCAAATCTCGAAATGCACGTCAACAATATCCAAAAACATTACGGGCTTTCTTGCGTGGTTGCGCTCAACCATTTTGTCAGTGACACCCCGGCGGAACTTGAGCTTTTACAAAAGCACGCCAAGCGCCTCAATGTGCCTCTCGTTCTCTGTAAGCATTGGGCAAATGGAAGCGCCGGCGCCGAGGATTTAGCCCGGACCGTCGTGCAAATCATTGAGGATAAACCCTCGAGTCCCCGGCTTCTTTATCCCGATAGCATGCCTCTTTGGGATAAGGTCAACACCGTGGCCAAGCAGGTCTATGGGTCTAGTGGGGTGTCGGCCGACTCCAAAGTCCGTGCTCAAATTGCTCGGCTCCAAGAGGGCGGTTATGGCCATTTGCCGGTTTGTATCGCTAAAACGCAATATTCTTTTTCGACCAATGCGGCCGAGCGAGGCATCACCACTGGACATGTTCTGGACATTCGAGAAGTGCGTCTTTCGGCTGGTGCCGGCTTCGTGGTGATGGTTTGTGGCGAGATTATGACCATGCCAGGACTTCCTAAGGTTCCGGCCGCCGAACGAATTGACCTCGACGAACACGGAAAAGTGACTGGCCTATTCTGATCCTATCGTTTAAATCTTGTTAGAAGGAGTATCCAAATGCTCAACCAACTTATTGCTAAAACTCTTCCGATGGTTCCCAAGGCGATTGTTTATAAAGTGGCTCGGCGCTATGTGGCAGGAAATACTCTGGACGATGCCATGCGAGTGGTGACCGTTCTGAATGGTAAAGGGATCCAAGCCACGGTCGACTTTCTGGGGGAATTTGTCAGCGATCGCGCGATGGCCGAGCAAGCCACGCACATGGCGAGTCAGACCCTGGAGGCTATTTCTGGCAAAAATCTCGGCTCGGGAATCTCGCTCAAGCTCACTTCGCTGGGTTTGGATATTGACGATGAGTTTTGTTTTTCAAATCTGCGAGGGCTTGTGGAGCAGGCCGGCAGGTGTCAGCGCTTTGTGCGTATGGATATGGAAAATACGCCGTACACGACCCGTACGTTGAATCTTTATCGCCGACTGCGGGCCGAGGGGTTAAATAATACGGGAGTCGTGATTCAGGCGTATTTGCGCCGAAGCGAAGCTGATATTCAATCGCTTGCGTCCTTGAATGCTTCCGTGCGCCTTTGCAAGGGCATCTATCGCGAGGCGCCTGAGCTTTCCTTTCAGAAGCCTGATGAAATCCGCGAAAATTATAAACGTCTTCTTCAGCTCCTTTTTGAAAATGGAATGCACGTGGCGATTGCCACTCACGATGATCCGCTCATCGATTTTGCGCAAAACTATATTGCCAAGCATGCGGTCTCAAAGGATCGATATGAGTTTCAGATGCTGCTCGGGGTGCGGGATTCTAAGCGCGATGAACTCGTGAGTGCCGGCCATAAAATGCGCGTGTATGTGCCCTACGGGAATGACTGGTATGGCTATTCGCTGCGTCGGTTGCGAGAAAATCCAGAAATCGCCGGACACATCCTCAAGGCGATTGTGAAGGGTGATTAGGCTGGCTCGTGGTTGACCATATTACGGGTACAAAAAAGGCGTCGGGCATTCTCGAATCCACGCAGCATCTTGAGAAGTTGGTGAATCAAAGGGATGCACGGACCGTGGAATTGAGATTGTCCGCGTAAGAACAGGCAATCCCGAAAAATTAGGGACGAACCCAGCAAGGCGATGACCGGATCTCATGAGTGGCTTTTGTGAAGAATCCAGAAATTTGGATCTGGTGGAAGGCGGACTGGGCCAAGAAGAGGAGCTGGCCTGCACCCTCCGTTCTTGACGAGGTCGTTCAGATCACATTGCTGAAAATAGGATTCGCAGCCCCTTCGAGTTCGGACCGCATCAAAGAGCCAAACGTACTTTGAGTGTTGTTGCGGCGTGTTTTCCAAGGACAGAGATGTACCCATAATGCACGCGTAATGAGTGTCACGAAGTCGCTTACGAACATCTCGGATAGATTCACGACATTCTTGGATCGGCCAAGGCCTGCGGCCAATGTAGTCGTGTGCGTCGTCTCCTTCCGTGGCACTCAGGACGATGAGACCCATGACTCCTTCATGTTCATCCGCTTTACCGTTGCTTTCGCATTGGACAGAGACGGTTTTGCTCTCAAAACATTTCCAGTAGGCACCCCCCCCGGGGTCATGCGGAACAAAAGGACTGATGGGCATACTATGGCAAGTGCTCATGGCAAGATCTTGCTCACTCAATATCCCGTGGTCATCACCGATCAGGCTGTATGGATACCTGATCTTGGCTTGCTGGGGGTGATCGACGGAAACGTCAGCCGTCGCGCCAGTAGATATCCAAAAGGCAAAGAGTAAGGTCAGGAGCGCTTGCATTCTTTGAGCACCTTGTAAGCGTTGTCAAATTCATCCATGAGAGCCTTGGCCCTGGCCTTGGAGGCTATCAAGCATCCTTTGAAATCGTAGACAGTGTCTTCCCATGAACCGGGCCGGTGGAGTTTGTTCGAGAGAAGAGCGCGTTTATGGAATAGCCACCGAATACCCGCGCAGATGTTTGTGTTGGGTTCGTTCAACTCTTCCCTGGTCACCGTGATGTAGTGATCTGCAATCTCTCCATTGGTGTCGGCAATCCGCCAGCTCATGGCAACTACCCGCGACCCAAAAACGGATCAAGGGCTTGGGGCGCTGACTATGCAAGCTAAAATCGGAAGTCGACTCAGGTTGTGGGCTAATCCCAAGTAATTGAAGTGGAACGCCTACACTGCCAGCGTTGTTAAAAAATTGCCTGATTTTTTCATTAATAATTTAAGCTATTTAAAAAATTAAAGTTCATGGTCCGTACTTTGCTCTAGGGCTCGCATCGCCCAGAGGGGCAAGGAGAAAAAGTATGATCATGAATTCGACCAATAAAGTATTGCTCATTTCCGGCCTGGCCTTTTTTGGCTCAGCCATCACGCAGCAAGCATCGGCTTTCCCCGTTGACCCAGCTAAGGTGCCCGTTACCGGCGTCGACCTTTCTAGGCTCAGAACAGGCTATACGCTGGCTTACGATTCCAACGACAAAAGTGTTGTGTACTATTCTCCTAAGTCGGGACGTCTAGCCAGCTTCAACGGTCTCCCTTCGATTGGCTTTGCTCGAGTCCCAAATGGCAAGGGCTACCTGCAGGCACAGTTTGAGTTCGAGATCTCGCCCGAAGATCGCGGTAACCTTTTGGAGGCCATCCGCGCCGGGGGTTACACGCCAGTACCGTTCCCCTACAACAAAACCACCGTTAAGCCATTGATCCAGGGATACGATCCAGAAAGTGGCCAGCGTACTTGTCAGGAGGTTACGGATCTCTCAACCGGATTGACCAGCAAGGTTTGCGACCAGTCGATTTACGATATTCTCACCTATGTCAGGAATGGTCCGACTCTAGGAGAGAACATAGCTGTCTCTGCCCAACTCAGCCCTGATGGGGCAGATATGTTTGGCAACCTCCTTCGTGGTGGTAATGCTTTTCAAGTTGCGCTCGAGGCGGAGTACTACACCGCCGGCGACGCATTCACGGCCGAGGTTGAAGTGAACTACTCACGCCTCTTCCAGGAGTTCAGTGTCGCGGCTAGCGCTAAAGGATGGTTCACCTCAGCGGAGGCAGAAGGCATTTGGCGACGAGAAGGTCTCTGTTATGGCAAGCCCGCCGATCAATGCGCCGTACGAGTACATCTCACTGACGGTCGGGGTCGTGCTATTGATAACCTCTCTATCGACAAAGACAACCCCGCAGCTGACCTGGTCTGGCAGGCGGTCGAGAGGCTCAAGCAAAAGCTTGAAGACGACATGCTTACTCCTATTACCCCTGTTTATGGCCAGGCAAAAACAAGCGACGGCTTGGGCTTTCACGTCAGTGCGAAATACCAAAACTTAAGGCGAGAAATGCACGGGGTTTTTCAGTTCAAGAGTCCTCGAGCTGTTAACGTGAAAAAGACCACAATTGTAGCCACTGCGGCTTGCATTTCCGTAAGCCCCACCGGGGTTATTACGAAAGAAACTGCCGGGGCTTGTCAGAACTACTGGAACGGCGGCGACGATATGACCAACATCTTGAATCGCCTAGCCCGTGGTCGTTATTAACCAGAACCGGGAAAGGAGGAAATTTTTATGCGCAAGTTTACTCGTACATCTGTTGCATTGTTCGGAATTGGATTCATCACAGCAATTTTAGGAAGTGGCGCCCAGGCAGACGATGTAACAATCCGAGTTGATCAGTTCAGCGAGACGGCACAAGCCCTCAGTTTTCACCCAGCTGACCATCCGGAGACTACCTACTATATTCCCAAGACTCATGAAGAAGTCAAATGCGAGAAGCCGCTCTCGAACCGCTCTAATTTCTGGACCTGTACAATTTTGCTAGTCAGGGAAGGTCTGGCTCCTGCTGAATTGGGACCCAATACTCAATTCTACCCTTTTACCCCTTCAAGTGAATGCGCATTGAAGCGCAATTCGGCGGATTCACGGCCGATCTCGAGCCTTAAGTCTAATGCCGCTTTGAAGCTTCGAGTGCAAGGGATGACCCCGGCTGGAGACTCTGGGGTAGTGTGCAGTTTTGGATTGGCCGTTCGTGGCGAGGCAGCTCAGGTTGAGTCTTTGATTCAGACGCTGAGCCAGCAGGCTGAGGCGCATGAGCTGATCGAGTCACCGATCAAGGTTAAGCTGACAGAACTTACTCCAGTTGGGGTGCCCTTGCAGACCTATCTGGCCAATGACCTTGGATTGAGCACAATTCAATCGCTGAGTCGAGGAGAGGCAAGTTTTCTCCTTGGCCTTGCCGCAGGACGAATAGCGGAAGTGAGCGAACGCCTTTCGCAATTGAACAGTGCGGATCGAGCAGGATTTTACAGGCGTGCTTTGAACGGCTTATTCAACGAGATTTCGGGGGGACTTATGCTTAAGTCGCAACCGATCAGTCGTCTTGGTGTGACCTTTGAGAAATCATACGAGTTTATCCTGTGAGGATGACGAACATGCGATTCGCTGTAGTGATTTTAGCCATGATGTTAACGGGATGTGGAAACGCGCCCGCTTTGCCTCAGGCTCAGGTTCAGTCTAAATGTCCTGCGCTGAAATCTGTCTCTCAGGAAGGAGACCTCGAGTATCGAGCTGCTGAAATGGGACGCCTTAATTCCGAGGGTTTAAAAGGGATTGGTGAACAGGATTTACTGGCGGTCTACCGGGAGTGTCAGTCCATAGTGATCGGGAATTAGTGGAGGCGGATTATGCAAATGTTTAGGTATATCATCCTATTTTTTATTTTCGCACCGACACTTGCTCAGGCTGATATATCGACCCTTAATGTCCCTGAGTCGCCCTTCGATAGGGATGCCTGCCGCGAAGGGACTATTACCATTGATCCCCGTTTCATGCCCTTAGCTGCGAGTTGGATTGTGGATCTTCCGACTGAGTATCCACTCTTTCAGAAAGGGGATGTGGTTTGTGAGAATGGTGAGCATTTGTCCGGATCAGAAAGAAGGCCTTTCGTCTACAAAACCATTCCCATCTATCGACCGTATTTCGGGGTAGAAGTGGCCCCTAAACACATTCGAATTAAAAGGAATCCGAATGGCACCCCTGCCTTAGTGATCCATAAAAATTTATTCGGCAAATATGATTATGTGACCGTAGAGTTCGAATTAGGGGTTTTCGGTGAAGAAAGGAGAGCCCTCTATCGGGTGCTTCAGGCAAACAATGAGGCCTGGAATTACGTCAAGTTGCAAAGTGTTCGCATTTTCCCGATTGATCCAGCGTGGAACGCTGAGAAGGGCGTCATCGAGCAAAGTGATGTTTCACTATACAGTAGTTTTGAACAAGTGGACGTGGGTGCTTTTTCCGACTCGCCATTTAGGGAGGTCGACGCTGACATGGTGATGTGGTCAGGGAGTGTCTCATTTGTCACCAGTCGCAGCGGAACGGAACTGATGGCCCAAGTGATGAAGCACGGGCTTTTCAACTTTCCAATGGTGGCCCAGATAGAAATCAAAGCTGCGACTTTTCCAGATAGCGTTCCATCTAGAACCCCCAAATATAAAATTGCAACTTCGATCCATATGCTTTCAATGACAATTGCGGGAGGGCTTGCTTGTTCGAAGCGAAACTTTTGGGGGAATAGTCGCATCAGCAGTGCAAACGGGTGTGAGCATTATTGGGCAGACTGATTTGCAGGCGTGGTATTCATGGCGCTGGCTCTTTTAACTGCTTACACGGATAAAATTCGTTCTCTGGTCAAGGCTGGGAAACTTCTTGTTCGTACTACGCACATCGAACAGGAGCGCAGGCATCGCGAGATCAGCCGTTTCCATGTGGAGCAGGTATTGGCGAGCGGAAAGGTACTCAGCGAAGGATTGTAGTTGTAAAGGAGTAATGTAACGGAGGGTTAAACTCATGAAGTGCTTGGAATGTGAAAATGGCGTTATGAAGCAGCAAAAGATAACCGATGTCGTCACGATCAATGGCGGCGTTGAGTTGAAGATCAAGGGCGTTCCTGTCCTAAGGTGTTCCAAGTGCGGCGATGTTTTGATGGACTCCATGGCCATAGCTCGCACGAAGCACCTGGCGCTGGAAGCCTTGGTTAGCCATTACGCCAAGACGCTCGAAATCCCTGGCAAGGTAGCCCACTGGATGAGAGATGCCATCGGCCTGACCGTGGTGGATCTGGCCAAAAAGTCCAAACTCAGTTCTTCGGCGCTGAGTAAGGCGGCAGAACGTAACACGATCCTTGATCGTTTCGCGGCTATGACCCTCCTTTGCCTCGTGGTTGACCATATTACGGGTACAAAAAAGGCGTCGGGCATTCTTGAATCCACGCAGCATCTTGAGAAGTTGGTGAATCAAAGGGATGCACGGACCGTGGAATTGAGCTTGTCCGCGTAAGTTATTGATTTTATTTATTAATATGGCGTAAATGGTGGCTTGGGACGGAATCGAACCGCCGACACACGCCTTTTCAGGGCGCTGCTCTACCGACTGAGCTACCAAGCCATACTTGAAGTAAAAGAGACAGAGATTCCCTAGGTATGCGATCTTCGGGCAAAAGGCAACTGCCTATTTCCGTTTCGATGAAGGCGGTGCATTAAGTTATTTCTTCGCAGCTTGAATGGCTATTTCTGCGACTACCTCTGCGCTTTGAATGGCACCGGTTGCGTTGAATTGAGTGCCTGAATCAGCCGAAAAATGCAGGGTAGGTACACCCAACTTCGAGAGTGCAACTGCGATTTCAGGTTTTTGCTCCCGTCCTTTTTCGCCACAGTCTAAGCGAGCTTTCATACAGACCGTTTCAGTGGTCATTACCCATTTTTTTGCAGCGGTACTTCCGGTGCTTTCAAAAATCTTGAGGTGGTTATTTTCCATTTTGTCCACCCGGCCCAAAAGTAGGATGGCTTTGGGTTTGGTTTTCTGAGTCTTCAAAAAGGGCACAAACTCCGGGGTTAATTCCGCAAAGACATAACACGCATGCTGATTAAGTTCCTTGGACTGAGTCAGGTTTCGTGCGACCTCGAGTAAAGCAGCCATTGCAGAAGGTTCCATCGTAGCGCCAATCACGATTGGATTTTTCTTTTTCCCACAATATTTTCCCAATTTTCCGAGGACGTTATTCACAGGCTCACTGAGCCCTAGGGACTTAAATTGTTCGATTAAAAATGCACGAGTGGTGGCTTCATTCATTTCAGGAGCCTTTAGTTTCTCGGCTGTCGCCGCGAAACGATCCGCTGGATTTTCATTCGTGATACTGAGAGTACGCATCGGAGTTTCCGCCCAGTCGGCGACAAAAACGTTGGTTTCATGTGCCGTAGTTGCATTTCGGTTCGACGAAAATGCCAGCGACTTTCCATCTGGAGAAAACATGGGAAAGCTGTCGAACGTGTCTGAATAGGTAACTCGTTCCAGACGGGTTCCGTCCGTGTGAATCATATAAAGGTCAAATTTTCGTCCACGAGGGTCTCTCGGATTGGCTGCAAAGAGGACACTTTTGCCGTCGGGAGTAAAGGCCGGAGCAAAACTTGCCACCGCCGTTCGAGTGACTTGATGCGCATGAGTTCCGTCGACATTGGCAACCCAGATTTCGAGTTCACCTGGTTTGATGAGGTGGTCACCCAGTAGTCGTCGATATTGGTCCGCTTCGGATTCACCCTTGGTCGAAACCCCTTCACGCGGTCGTGAAGCGCGCCAGGCAATTTGTTTGCAGTCTGGCGAAAATACCGCTCCTCCGTCATACCCTAAAGTGTGCGTGATTCGCTTAACGTCCGCGAGAGTTCCAAAATGGTCGATTTTTCCAGTAAATAAGTCGAGATCTCCATCTCGGTCACTGGTAAAGACCACGCTCCCATCCGCGCAAAAAGTCGCTTCAGCATTGTAGGCTCTGGGTGCGCCTGGTTCAAAGGGTACGAGGTCGCTTCCATCGGGCTTGACCGAATAGATCATGTAGCTTGGGAAAACGGGCCAGACATAACCTTTGCTCATATCCGGCGGAGGCGGGCATGCCTCGAGAGTGGCGAAGGTGCTGCTGAATACGACACGTTGATCACCGGGCTCAAAAAAAGCGCAAGTGGTGCGCCCTTTACCATTCGAGAGCATCTTTAGATTCGAACCATCGGTTGCATTCATCGAATAAATTTGATCGCACGCAGGTCCAGGTTTTCCTTCGAACTTTCCAATAAATTGGCCGGAGTGCTGAAATGAGAGGGTTTTTCCATCGAAGGACCAATAAGCTTCAGCATTGGTACCCCCATGGGTGAGTTGGCGAATTTGATTGAAGTGAGCTTCGTTAGGAAATCGAAGAGGGGACGATTCCTGTTTGGAAGCCGGCGAATGTGAACACGCCACCATAAAAACCGAATAGAGAACTGTCCAAAGGAGAGGGAGTTGAGTAGATGGGTTGCGCATGTCTATAGACGTGACACGACTTGAAGCGAATCTCAACCCATCTTAATCAATTAGGGTTGAGCTTAATTAGAATTCAGGTGGCGCATTTTCTATTTCTGATTTCTTGTCTAACTGACTGAGAATTTCTTGGAGTTCTTTGATGGTATGAATCCGATAGTCGTAAGCGCGGCCATGGCGTTGAATTAGGGTTTCGACAAGTTTGAGTCGCTGCGCCAAAGGTTCGACTTGGCCCACCGGCACAGGATCATAGGGTTGGGTCGCATGGTTTAAATTATCCGATTCGAGTGAAGAATAGATTTCTCGCGCAATGGGCGGTGTCTTTTTGGTGATACGAGGTCCTTTAGCGGCCCAGGTGGATGACGGCAAAGTGATTGAAAACAATAGAAATATCAGGGCTCTATATGTTTGACTGCGTGTGGTTATCATCGTTCACTCCTTCGTGAAGCGATGTATTGATATTATATTAGATCTAAATAGTCAAGTACTGTTTTAGGCATATTTTTGCGAAAATCTTCGGTTCTAACGTTGACATCTCAGGGGGGGTGACCAATATACGAACGTGCATTACCAACGTTTAAACTAAACCATTTCGGGAGTTTGAGATTTATGCAAGTTCGTCCGTTACATGACCGTGTATTAGTCAAGCGCTTTAACGAAGAAGAGCGCTCCAAGGGTGGGATCATCATCCCGGACACTGCTAAAGAAAAGCCCGTCCAGGGTGAAGTGATTGCAGTGGGCCAGGGCCGCGTTTCCGAAGATGGAAAGCTTCGTCCTCTTGATGTCAAGAAGGGTGATCGCGTTCTTTTCGGCAAATATGCCGGCACTGAAATTAAAATTGATGGCGATGAATTTTTGATGATGCGCGAGGAAGATATCCTCGGCGTTCTCGCTCATTGATTTTATTTAATACTTAAAAGAGGAATTTAAAAGATGTCAGCAAAAGAACTTCGGTTTTCTGGTGAGGCCCGCGCCTCAATTTTGAATGGCGTGAATACTCTCGCCAATGCAGTCAGAGTCACCCTCGGTCCTAAAGGCCGTAACGTCGTGATTGAAAAATCCTTCGGCGCTCCAAACGTCACCAAAGATGGTGTTACGGTAGCGAAGGAAATCGAGCTTTCTGATAAGTTCGAAAATATGGGCGCTCAAATGGTTCGCGAAGTTGCTTCGAAGACCAATGACGATGCCGGCGATGGCACCACAACCGCCACCGTTCTTGCTCAAGCGATCTATCGCGAAGGCGCTAAGATTGTTGCTGCAGGCCACAATCCAATGGAAATCAAGCGTGGTATTGATGCTGCTGTTGAAGCCATTGTCGCCGAAATCAAGAAGATCTCCAAGCCAATCAAAGACCAAAAAGAAGTCGCTCAAGTTGGAACGATTTCTGCCAACAATGATCCAAATATCGGCAGAATTATTGCTGAAGCGATGGAAAAAGTCGGCAAAGAAGGCGTGATCACGGTTGAAGAAAGCAAAACCGCTGAAACCGTCCTCGATGTAGTTGAAGGGATGCAATTTGATCGCGGCTATCTGTCACCTTATTTTGTGACCAATCCTGAAAAGATGGAAGCCTCTCTCGAGAGTCCTTACATCTTGATCTACGACAAGAAGATCACTTCGATGAAGGATCTTCTTCCATTGCTGGAACGCGTGGTTCAACGCAGTAAGCCGCTCGTGATCATCGCTGAAGACGTCGAAGGCGAAGCTTTGGCCACCCTCGTGGTCAATAAGCTCCGTGGCACTCTTCAAGTGGCTGCTATCAAGGCTCCTGGCTTTGGTGATCGCCGCAAGGAAATGCTGCAAGACATTGCTACCCTCACCGGTGGCACCGTGATCTCCGAAGATCTCGGCCATAAGCTTGAAACCGCTCGTCTTGAAGACCTCGGCCAAGCCAAAAAAATCACGATCGATAAGGATAACACCACGATCGTTGATGGCGCAGGCAAGAAAGTCGATGTCGAAGGCCGCGTGAAGACTCTTCGCGCTCAGATCGATGAAACCACCTCGGACTACGACCGTGAGAAGCTGCAAGAACGTCTTGCTAAGCTCGTGGGCGGAGTGGCCGTCATTAGCGTTGGTGCTGCCACCGAAGTTGAAATGAAAGAAAAGAAGGCCCGTGTTGAAGATGCGTTGAATGCCACCCGCGCAGCGGTTGAAGAAGGGATCGTCCCTGGCGGCGGTACTGCTTTCATCCGTGCTTCGAAGGTTCTTGATACTCTCAAGACTTCGAATGCGGAACAGCAGTTTGGTGTGAACATCATCCGTCGCGCCCTCGAAGAACCACTTCGTCAGATCGCCGGCAACGCCGGTCACGAAGGTTCGATCGTGGTCGATAAGGTGATCAATAATTCGACTCCTGCTTGGGGCTTCAATGCTCTGACCGAAAAATACGAAGATCTCATCGCCGCTGGCGTGATCGATCCTTCGAAGGTTGCTCGTTGTGCTTTGCAGAACGCAGCCTCGGTTGCCAGCCTCATGCTGACCACTGAAACCCTCATTGCCGAAAAGCCTAAGAAGGAAGGTTCGGCTTCTATGGGTGGTGGAGGAATGGGCGGTATGGGTGGAATGGGCGGAATGGGCGACATGATGTAATTCAACGGGCACCCGTTGAGTTCATTAGCTCATCCTAAAAAGTAAAAAGGGCTCTGGGATTTTGGTCCCAGGGCCCTTTGCTTTATGCTAAATTCTACGCGATGGACTCAAAATGGCTGAAATGTATTTCTGCGCATAGCAATATTCGGGGTGTAGCCATTCAAGCTACTGATCTCATTCAGCAAATGACGCAGATGCATGGACTCACGGGTGACAGTGCTTGCCGTCTAGGTGAAGCCGTCATGGGCGCTTTGCTCTTGGCTTCGTATTGCAAGGAGGGTGAGCGAATCAATCTGAATGTCCGTGGTTCTAAACGGATTAGACAGGCCTTAGTCGATGCGCATCCAGATGGGACAGTTCGTGGGTACGTCATAGAAAATCAGGAGATTCCTTCCGAGAGTCTTCCAGGCGACGATTCCGGACCCTGGGGAGAAGGGGTTTTGTCGGTTCTGCGGACTAAGACCTCCGAAAAACAAATGCCCTATATTGGCACTGTGCCGCTAGTGGCGGGCCATTTGGCTAAAGATTTGACTTTTTATTGGCATCAGAGCGAACAGATCCCTTCGGCGGTCGGACTAGCCGTGGTGTTAGAGGACGGGAAGGTTAAGGCGGCAGGTGGTTTTTTGGTTCAGGTTTTACCTGGCGCAACGCCTGAAGAAATTAAGGCGGTTGAAGAGCATATTCATGAAATTCATTCGTTGGCTGAGGCCGTGGCCAATCATGGGGAGCCTAATTTTTTACTGTCGCAGATTTTTCAGGGCGGGATTTTCATGCTTTTGGAAGAAAAAAAGCTTGAATTTCAGTGTAGCTGCTCCTCAGAGCGCGTTAGGCGCGCGTTAGCATTAGTGGGCAAGGAAGAGCTTCAAGCGATCTTGAAAGAGGAAGGATCAACGTCAGTGCGCTGTGATTTTTGTACTCAGGAATACCAGGTGAGTCGGGAACAACTTGAAGGGATGATGATATGAAGAATTGGCAATCGTACTTGGGGATTTTGGTCGTTCTGACTTCGTTTTTCCAAATGGACCTCGCTCAGGCGGCAAAAAAGGCCAAAGCCAAATCGAAGGCTCAGGTTGAGACTAAGACCAAGTCCAATGGCCCGGTGATTGAGTCCTTGTTGGGAGCAAATTCGATTGAAGTGGCGAGTACCAAGGGAAAGCGAAACGAAGCCGTGGGGGCAAAATTGGTCAAAGGAGATCAGCTTGAGACCAATGCTTCGACGAGTTTGCGCTTGGTGTATGGAGACGGCACGCAACTGATGATTGGCCGTTCGTCGGGTGTGGAAATTTTGGGCGAAAAGTCCGCAGCTCAGTCGACTCATTTGGCTCATGGAGAGGTTCGCGCGATTGTAAAGCCCGAGACCAGTGGCAAGAAAAAGATCAAGTACGTCGTTCGTACTAAGACCATGACCATGGGAGTGCGCGGAACCGATTTTTCGGTCAATACGGGAGCTGATGGTCAGTCCACTCAAATGCACACTTTGGATGGCCAAGTGGATGTCGCAAAGGATGAACAATCCGTTTTATCTGGAAAAGGGCTGGCGGTTAAGCGTGATCAATTTGTCGAGGCTACGGGTGGAAAGATATCCGTTCCAAAGACTTTTGATCGTGATCAATTTATGAATACGTTGAAGCAACGTCAGCCTGATCTTCCGGGTCTTGCCTCGCTTGCCCCGAAGTCGCAAGAAGAGCTTGAAAAGCTGAAGGGTAAGTTGCCGGGCGGGGGAGGGGCGTTACCTTCTGTGCCTTCGGTCCCATCTGTGCCGGAAATTCCAAAAGCCCCTGCTTTGCCTCAAGTACCCAACCCCTTCGGACATTAATCCTGAATACGACTCAGGATAAAGATATCGTTATCGGGAATCATAAAAGCAACGGGTTCGCTTCTTCGAACTCTGATTTCCTTTGGTTTTTGTTCGCCTTTTGGGACCGAAATACTAAACGAAATGTTTCCTCCGGCTAAACCCCCAGTCGCAATGACGATGGCTCCATTGGTGACGTCCATTTTTTCGGAGAGTCGAAAGAAATCATTTTCCTCGTTAGATTCATTAAAAAAACCTCGGCATAAGTTGGATTGAAACAGGGACGTTTTATTACTTCCGGAAGGTAGCGCGGCTAAGCAGCTGAAGGTTCCTGAAGGTCCGGGAAGGATTGCCGAGGAAATGGGTGTTTCTGAGGTTTCGTTCACATTCAGCAAGGCTAATTGTTTATCAAACCGAATGACCCAGATTTTGCTATGCAACCATCGCAAGCTCGTCTCGTCACCACCGTCAGACTCAACTGAACTGACCTGGTATAAGCCAATGTTTTGAGCCCCCAGGTCGAGCGGGGGCGGTAAAATGGGTCTTGTGTCGGCCAGGGCTAGGACTGAAAAAAATCGGGCCAAGATTGCTGATATGAGTGCCGCGAGTGCGAATGTTCCCATGGCTTTTCTATTGAGACGGTCAGCTTCATTCTTTGGCATACAACATCCCTCATTTTTAAGGTCATGCCGGGGGAAGCAATTGTAGTGCCAGTGATTGAGTTTCGTAAGTAACTGAAAAGAAGGCAAAAGTTTTTGTCTGGCTTCGTTTTGGGTGGTCGTGCGTTTGGCAACTGTCTAATTCTTAGACAGCGTGACAAACAAAAAGCCCCCCCGTTTTTCAACAGGAGGGCTTAATAACGAAAGGACTAGGTATAGTTCTTAGTTCGTTTCTTGAAGGATGGACTGAAGCGCCTGGCCCCAATTCGTTTTCAGATTGAAATGCATCTTCTGATAGCGATTGGAGTAGCTCTGGTAGAGATCCTTCGAGCCCGGTAACCAGATGGCGACCCCTTTGGCTTTGGAGTAGCGTGGGCTGGTTTGATTGGCGATGACAAACTCGTCGATGTTGTTACGAACCTGGCCAATCACATCAGCGTCGATGGTCCTGTTTCGTTCCACTAGAGTTAAAAAATCCCCGAGGTCGCCATAGTCCGAGTCCGTGAAGTATTGGGTCTCGTTGATGGCCGAAACCACCTTTTTACGACCACCCACGTCCAGGTGTTGAAGTTTAGATCCTAATGCTGTGATGGATTCATTGAATGAACCCATCTTAGCGAGGTTAAAGGCCGAAAACGTAACGTCTTGGTTTCCATTGGATCCATTAGTATAGGACTTAACGTATTCAGTGGTGAGGATCTTGGCGATATCAGCTCCAGAAGCCGTTGGATTAGCGGTCCACCGTTTCAGAAGTGCGTCGTAAGGCCAGCCAGCAGCGGGTTCGACTTCTTCAGAGCCCACGAAATATTCAACGCTATCAGCCATTTCCCCGGCAACTTCCGCCATCGCCATCAAACAGGCATCGCTGCCGTAGACGTCGATTTTGTGACCAATGACTTGGGCGGATTCGGCAAGTGCTTGGCCCAACTGCTCGGTCGTGATTGAGTTGCCTGAGTCATCATCCCAGCTGATATCCATCGGAAAGAAGGCCCGACCCGGTGAATTTGTAGCAAGATCTTGGAGCTGCATAGCATGCCAGCCACTTCCATGGTCCCAGATATTGAGAAAGTAATGTTTAGCGGGGTAGTTTGTTTGTGCCCATTTTACGAACTCGACGATATTTCGCCAATCACCCATATCGACTTTACCCATGTCTTGAACTACGGGCGAAGTGACTTTTTTAGGATCATTGTCTTTTTTTACCAAAAGTCTTTTGGTCGAGCCGCCTTGGTTGCTTGCCCATTGGACAACGATATTAACATCCTTGGTGGATCCAACCTGTTCCATTTGGTTGATATTAATCGCACCAAAGTGGTCCAGATTGTTATGTCCATTGAGGTAGACCAAAAAAGTCCATTCCTTCATCTCTTGCGAATCGGAGGCTTGGGCTTCTGAAACCGACCAGGGTGTTAAAGATATCGAACTCAGACTGAATACAGCTGAAAGAACGATCAGAAAATTGCGCATCTTGCTCCTCCATGAGTGGCGCTACGGATCCTTCCGAAAAAAATAAATTGGATCCTAATGGGACTTCAACTTCGGGTAGTTCCCCTAAGAATAGCATGATCCAGGCCATCGACAATCCTCGCGTAAAAAAAAGATCCTGGCACCGGATAATCAACAGATTATTGTCGCTTTAAAGCATGGTAGTGTAAAAGTTACACCTTTTTAAGGGGTCATCCCGCATCATGCGCCGCTTGCCACACCGGGCAGAGGGCGGCTTTATGGACTTCCAGCTGGGGGGGGTTCAGCACCCAGATAGGGTAACAAGACAAAAAGACCGCTTCCGCTTCCACTCTCGTTTGATGGAATGGCATAGGCCTTTCCTAGGAGGTTTCCTCGCTCGTCTTGAATGCTGACGGAGACCATGAAGGGAAGAGAGACGCCTGTGCTTGAGCTGAGTTGTAGCGGGACAAAAAGGCCAAAGGCCTCGTTGGATAGATAGAGGCTCAACATCAGATCTTTGATTTGAGAATCCCATCGAGGCAACACTCCGCCTTGGATGTCCGGCAGTGGGCGCCCATCGGGAAGACCTGTTTTAGGGAGTGGTTTTCCCTGATTGAGCAAAGCCGCTAAACTGATTGAAAATTGAAAAACCGTGCCTGGCGAATTGAGGTTGGGTGCTACGCTGATCGTGGAATCATCGACTCCGGGGATGGGGACCGTGAGACCCATGTCCCATTGAAGTGTGGTTGAGATAAAGCTGACGTAAAGGTGACTTTGTTGGACGCCAACGCGAAAATGATCGAGGCCTGGAACTGCAGTTTGCCCCTTTCCACAGCCTAAGCCAATGACCCAAAGAAGCCCTATGGTCACGCTTAATGACATCGAAAATCTCAGCCAGCGAAATGATTTTTTTCCTAAAGGGCGAGACATAATTAACCCTGTCCTCGAAAGAAGCTCTGAATAAACTCTCGGATTCTTTTGGGATTTACTTGAGGGAAACGAACTAAAATGAACTAAAACGGTCTTGGTCTAAAATTGGGCAAAAGTTTCCGCTGCTACGCAAAAATCGCAGGCGCCGCAGCGAAAAGGGGCGTGATCGACCCCTGCTGGGGTGACTTCAAAATACTGACGGAGGTTGACGCGGCGGCAACCCGGTGATTCTAGGTATTGTGAGACCTGAAGGAGTTGTGCTTGTTGGCGCTCTGATTTGCGGACACTCCAATCGAGAAGTCGGAAGTCGTCATAGTCCCAAAGCACGAGCGCTTGTGGATTGTGTGCATCCTTAGGGTTACAGCCCCTGTCGCGGCCTGCTCGTCCAATGGCTTGTGCAAAGGTTAACAGCGAATGCGGAGCTTGCCAAAGAGCGACCCAACGTAGATGCGCGTGATCCATGCCCATGCCAAAGGCGGAGGTTGCAACGATGATTTGGACCTGGCGAAGGGTGATCTGTTGCTCAATGTTGCGACGTTCGTCCTGGCTTAACCCCGCATGATAGCTTACGACCGATAGCTTGGCGGCCTCCAACAGGCGAGTGACTCGAGTCGTGGCCTCGCGCGTGGACACGAAGACGATGCCCGCGCTTTTTTGTTGAAGAATCCAAGTGACCAGAACGCTGGCGCGGTCTGACCAGGGGATTCGCTTGAGCGTGATTTGAAGATGGGGAGGAAGATTAAACGCTCCCAATTCTATGAGGGGCCCGGGCAGTCGGGTGCGTAAGTCCAGTCGTGCCTCGGGTGGAAGCGTAGCGGTAAGCCACAGACTGGACTGAATCGAAAAAGCGGTCATCAGCTTGGGGATTTCGTTAAAGGCAGGTCTGAAACTTTCGCCCCATTCCCAGAGGCAGTGGCACTCGTCCACAACCAAAAAGTTGGGGCGCCAATGTCGTAAAGCACGGATTCGCGCTGGATTAAGGAGGGATTCCGGACTGATAATCCGGATTTGATCCTGGGCGCCAGCAAGGGGTAAGTCTTTGAGTCGAGCCTGTTGTTGTCGCGCGAGCGCCACGAGCGGCGAGATAAGTAAGGTTTTTCGTCCTGATTGAACGGCGGCCCGTTCATAAATAAGGCTTTTTCCCGAGCCTGTAGGGGCAATACAAAGAACATGGCCAGGTTGGGATAGGGCCGTGAGTGCCTCTTTTTGAAAAGGACGGAGTTGCATGAAGGCAGTGCATTGCTAGAACTGGACCGCTGGCTCATGGGATCTGAAGCGCAAATAAACGAGCCCACCTATGGCACCAATAGCGATATTGACTAGTGCGAACAAGGTATATATATCCGCGCCGCGTTGGGAACCGAGTAGGCCAAACAGAAATAAAAAGGCAGCATGGCCGGTCCCCACTCCCGCAGGTGCGACGGGTACCGCGGTGACGAGTAAGCCAAGTGGTACGATCACATAGATGGCAAGGAGCGCTAGATTTGTTTCACCTAGGGCCATGGCGAATCGATAGGATGCCCATCCTATGAAAAGATGAATCACAACAGACAGCGCAAGGACCTGAAGGACGGTGATGCGGTGATTGTGATAGTGGCGAAGACCCTCGTAGATTCGGGTTACTGAGCTGACTTTTGGAAATCGAGCTTCGATGGATCGCAAAATTCGGAGCGCGGGGTCGTGGTGCTCGCGAACCAAAAATAAATAACCATAAAAAACGAGTACACAAAGCGCCGCGCAGACCACGAAAAATCGCGTTCCCGCTAGCAGTGCTGAGTGCCTGAACTCACCGAGGCCTAATAAGAGCGCCGAAGCAGAAACCAAAACGAGTGCAGAAAGGCCAGCGACTCGGTCAAAAAGAATACTTCCAAAGGCGCGAGCCCGCTGTCCGCCTATTTCTTTTCCAATATAAAAAGCTTTAACAAAATCGCCGCTCACCGCACCCGGAAGGGCGATGTTGAAAAAATTTCCGATCAAAGTCAACTGTGTCACACGCCCTAGGCTGAGGGAGATCCCTTGGGCTCGTAACAAAAGTTGCCACCTGAGGATGCCCAAAAGAGTCGTGAAGAACATTGCTGCGATGGCCGGTCCCGATTGTTTCCAATGAGCAAAGGCCTCGCCTGTTTGGCGAAGGGAAATAAAGCCTTTTTGACTCAGGAAATAAAGCAAGCCGGCAACAAAACCGATTTTAAGGAATGTCTTGAGGTAGGACTTTTTTATGATGATCATGAAGACCCCAGGGCGAGAAAGTTGTGGAAAAGAGTTTTTCCGATTTCGGTACTATAAACTTTTGGTCCTAAATCTGGATTAAGCAGTTCGATGGAAGAATGTTGATGGCGTCGGCCGGCGATAGCTTTTGTGGCCTGTTCGAGTTGGCGCTCGGGATGGAATTGAACTCCGTAAACAGCCTCACCTTCAAGTTCGAAACATTGAATATCACAAGTTTGGGAGCGAGCGAGAACCTTCGCGCCGGCTGGAAGCGAGCAAACCTCGTCGCCGTGCCATTGGAAAGTATGAAAAGACCTGGGTAACCGGCGAGTCAAGGAAGATCGAAGCCCCTCAGGGGTGAGTTCGATCTTGCCCCACCCGAATTCACCCTGGTTGGCTTGACGAACGGTTTGCAGACCGCCGAGGGCGCGAGCAATCGACTGATGACCGTAACAAATGCCTAAAATCGGCCGGGACTCATGAGCTGCTTTTCGAATGAGTTCGTCCAGTCTGCTAATCCAAGGGGCCTGTTCTGTTGCTTGGGTTTTGGATCCGGAGAGGATGATGCGATCGTAGGGCAGGCAGGATCGTGGAAGATCGTCTTGAGGGGCCCTCCGTACTTCGATAATGGCACCAGGAGCTGTATGCGCCAGTTCACGAATTTCGGTGGCACCCCAGCTGTCAGTGTCGATCGTGTTGTCAATGATGAGAATTCGCATTCTTTCGTATCCGGTCTTCGAGAGGGTAGGCGTACTTCAAAAAAACGCTATACGCCGCGTTGATCGAAATAATAAATCCGGCCAAACCATCTAAAAAACCACGTTTTAATAGATAGGTTTCGATAAATTTACCAAGCGGTTTGAGGCAAAGGCGAGGGAGACTCGGCTTTTTTCCGCATTGAACGAGTTGTTGGGAGCCTAGTTTAGAAAAGTTGAGATTAGTTACGACTTGATCGTAAATGCTGTCGAATGAAAAATGATCAAGCGGGTTTTGAAGGTGGAGGATCCGGCCTTGTACCTCCAAGGCCTCGTGAACGGCGGGCTCGCTCCAGCGAGAGTGCCGTCGATCGGCAAGACGCACGAGATAATTGGGATACCAGCCACCATGGCGGATCCAGCGTCCGAGGTAGAAGGTTCGCCTGGGAATGGCAAAACCCCGGATGTCATCATTGTCAGTGTCAACTTTTTCAAGGACTTGTTTGATTTCGTCCGCTAGGGCGGGGGGCACGACCTCATCGGCGTCAATATTAAGAACCCATGGGTGCCGGGCTTGCTGCTGTGCGTAGTTTTTTTGTTGACCGTAGCCGCCCCAGGCGTGTTCAAAAACCCGAGCGCCGAGCTTTTTGGCGATTTCGACGGTAGAGTCAGTACTTCCGGAGTCGACAACAATGATTTCATCAGCCCATCGGACGCTATGGATCGCTCGCGGGAGATGTTTCTCCTCGTCCAATGTGATGATAGTGACGGAAATAGGCAGGCGTGACATGGAATTCGAAAAAACTAGCATAATGGTGCGAATTTTGGGAAGAAATGTGGAATCTGGGCAAATTTAAGGGAGATCTAAAAACGTGAAAATTGCCGTCATTGGTACTGGGTACGTAGGTTTGGTCGCCGGAGCCTGTTTTGCAGATACCGGAAACACGGTTTACTGTGTGGATAAGGACCCTTCTAAAATTCAGGCACTCAAGAATGGCATCATCCCAATTTTTGAGCCCGGCTTGGAAACATTAGTGAAACGGGGTTTTGCAGAGGGGCGGCTAGTTTTCACGACCTCCACCGCTGAAGCCGTCGCTGCGAGTGAAATTGTATTTATGGCAGTGGGCACACCGCCGCTTCCGAATGGAGAACCTGACCTTCAATATCTAAAGTCCGCTGCCGAAGAAGTCGCTCGTGCCATGACGGGCTATCGACTCGTAGTGAATAAGTCAACGGTGCCGATTGGTTCTCATCGTGTCGTGGCAGATTGGATGGGGCCTTTTGCCAAGTTTCCGTTCGATGTAGTCAGTAATCCCGAATTTTTAAAGGAAGGCTCTGCAGTTGACGATTTTCTTAAGCCTGACCGCGTGGTGATCGGTACTGAAAAAGATGAGTGCTTTCAAAAGATGGCTGACCTGTATGCTCCTTTTGTGCGTCAGGGAAACCCCATTATTCGGATGGATCCGGTTTCGGCCGAGATCACCAAATACGCATGTAATGCGTTTCTTGCGACCCGTATCAGTTTTATGAATGAGCTTTCCGTTCTTTGTGAAAAGGTCGGGGGTGATGTCGAAGAGGTCCGCAAAGGAATGACTTCCGATGTTCGGATCGGCAAGCATTTTCTCTACGCCGGCGTCGGATATGGTGGCTCTTGCTTTCCAAAGGATGTTCAGGCGTTGATGGCGACGGGGCGTCGCAATGATGTACCGATGGGAATTGTCGGCGCAGTCGAGGATGCCAATGCTCGACAAAAACGTCGCCTTTCGGCTAAGGTTCGTGCGCGTTTTGGATCGGCCTTAGTTGGAAAAACTTTTGCGCTTTGGGGGCTGGCTTTTAAACCGAATACCGATGATATGCGTGAAGCTCCCGCTTTGACGGTCATCTCGGAGCTGACCGAGGCCGGTGCAAAAATCCGGGCGTATGATCCTGTCGCTACTGAAAATGCACGTCAGTTGATTGATGATCGCCGAGGATTAGTTACTTATTGTGATTCCGTCTATGAAGCTCTTGAAGGAGCAGATGCTCTGCTCATCGTGACGGAGTGGAATGAGTTTCGCCACCCTGATTTTGGCCAGGTTAAAACGCTCTTGCGTGGACCCGTGATTTTTGATGGCCGCAATCTCTATGCCCCAGAAAAGATGCAGGCATTAGGGTTTGAGTACCACGGGATCGGGCGTGAGCCCGTTTGAGCAGCGAATTCGGCCGCTCTGTTTGAGCTCATCCAGTCGAGACTCATTGGCTGGGGTGAAGTCACGTCGTGGATGCCAGACATGGAATTGAAGTGCGAGTCCTTTGAGTGATTTGATTCGATAGCCGAGGTTTTGAAGCCTGAATTCGACGTCCGTGTCTTCTCTTCCATATCCTTCATACTGTTCGTCGAAGCCGTTGATGGCTTCAATCGCTTGGCGGGGTAAGGAGTAATTGCATCCCTTGAGATCAACAATGTGATTCATTTTGAGAATTTTCCGAAGTGAATGGAATGGTACTCGAACGCTTCGGTTAATAAATTCGCTATCGCCTTTGAGGGCACTGACAATCAGATCGAGATGGGGCCAATCAAAAAAGCCCTTTTGAATTTGCTCTGGGGTAAGAGTGGCACTGAGGTCAGGGCCTAATTCCATCCTGCGGCCGGCAAGGTATCTTTGGGGCTCCTGAAGCGCGAGGTGATCTCGAACAAAGTGTCGATGAGGAATGCAGTCGCCATCCAGAAAAATAAAGGTATCGGCCTGAGCGGACCGGAGTGCTTGATTGAGGATGCGGCATTTTCTGAAGCCCTGATGCTCTTGCCATAAATGGTAAGCTGGAATGGAGGACTGGGCTTTGAATTGGTCAATGACATTGTGGGTCTGGTCGCCGGAGCCGTCATCACAAAAGAGGATTTCAAAATCAGGCTCGCTTTGTCGTTGTAGGGCTGCGCAAACGAGGGCGAGGTGGCGTGGCATTTCGTAGGTGGCAATAAAAAGCGAAGCTTTGGGTTTAGGCATGGTGTTTTGGGGATGGCTGAATCAGGCGATAACTGCGGTATTCAAAAAAGCGGTGTCCGGTGATGGCTTCAATGGTGTCGAGGATGACTTTCTTGGCATCGCGCCAGTTCCATGCTAGCGGCGAATGTTCGAGGTCCCAAGCCCATCCGTGAGAGTGGATTCGCTCGGTCATGACTTTCGGATGCGAGCCTCCATAACGTTTCAAACCCCAGAACCGTTTATAACGATAGTTGTCCCCCGTATGAGGCGTGCGTTTTTCGGCATCTTGGTCTTTTGGAGAACCATGGTAAAGTTGGTCCATAAAGAAGGTCTTCTCTTTCATGGCCTCGGGCGTTCTCACCCAACCATAATGAAAGACTCGGACTCCGGGTCGGATTACTTTGAGTTTTGATCCGTCTGTCTTTCGAAAGCTTTGGGCATCTCCAATGCTACGAGCGCCACTGGAACGCCGAAGAACGCGAACTTCACGGCGATAGGCGCTTCGGGTTTGTTGAATGACATCGAATGATCCATAAAAATGAACGTAGTCGAACAAAAGACCTTCTACTTCGGGTTCGTTGGCATAAGTCTGAAGCGCCTTTTTCAGAGTGGGCAGGTCTTGCTCATGAATGACCTCGTCGGCTTGAAGGTAGATACACCAGTCGCCCGTACAACGATCCAGGGCAAGGTTAGTTTGTTCGGAAAGAATGAGGCCACCTTTTTTTTTCTCGGGATCATTCAAGGGCCAAAGACTCTCGAAAGTCTTAACTTTGCCTTGTCCTTCTTCCTGGGCAAATTGGGCAATTCTTTCAGCGGTATCGTCGTCACTTTTTCCAATATTGATGATCAGCTCGTCCACCAGGGGCAGTAATGACCTGAATGATTCAAGATAGGGGTAGTCGTATTGAGTGCCGTTGCGGACCAACGAAAAGCCAGAAACCTTCATAATCGTTTCGTTCCGCTGTTGTGAAATTCTTGTTGGATTTGCCACATTTTGATGTGTCTCACCACCCGCGAGACCCCTTCAAGAAGTGAAATAATAAAACCGTGCATGCCGTCTTTTCGGGCGCCGTAGTAGAAGTAGTTTTTATAAAACATGGATGGAAAGGCCCCCAGCAATTTGAACCCATTGGTGCGTTGGCCTTGATTGATCCGATCGCGGGCTTCAATTGAGGTGTATTTATTCATTTTGGCCAGAAATTTTTCAGGCGAAAAATCGGGTGAATGCAAAAGAGGTTCATGAATATCTTGGGGGGGCTTTGGAAAAATCGGATACTCGTGGATATCGTTGACATACCGAACGCCGGTGCGATTGAAAAATCGGTCTTGATAGCTTGGGTTCCAGATCCCATAGTGGATCGGTCGAGCCAAGAAGTACTCGATCCGTCGAATTTTGTAGGCCGAATGGGGGGGCTGTTGTCCATTCAAAAAAAAACCGCGAATTCGCGCTTCCAATTCGGGGCTGCAGCATTCGTCAGCATCGACGACCAAGATCCAGGGATTGCGAGCTTGCTCCATCGCAAAGGTGCGTTGCTCGCGAAAGCCACTCCAAGCGCGTTGCAAAAAACGTATGCGCGGGGCCCAAGGGGCGGCGGGGTCGCGGCAAACAGCTTCAGTCGCATCCGCGCTATGGGCATCGATGACTAAGATTTCGTCACACCAGGTGAGCGACTGCAGGCATCGTGCGATATGGGACCCCTCATTGTGCGTGATAATGGCGGCGGTGACGGGTGTCTGGCTTGTTTGAAGGTTCATCGTGCAATTCTCAGGCATTCGGCGAGTACGGCATTAACGCCAATGCTTCGCATGCACTTTTGCTGCTCGATGATGCAAGGCTCGGTCGCGCACCACGGCGGCATGCCGGGGTCGGCGTCTTGTCGGCAGGCGAGATTATCAAGAAAGAGAAAGGGATGGCGTTCTGGGGGATAGGGATGCCACTCAAAGGGATGTTCTGGGCCAAAAATAGTCACCGTGGGAGTATTGACGGCAACGGCTAAATGGCGAGGGCCGGAGTCATTTCCCGCAAAAACTGAAAGAAGACTAAGGACGGCCATCGTTTGTCGGAGTGAAAGTTGGCCCTCGGTGACGATTCGAGAACGGATCATTACTCGTTCGGCTGTGTTAGGGACGGAGTGTGCCAAGGCATCATCGACGGCTTGGAGAAACTCATGAATTCGATTGGCCTCATCGGGGCCGGCTATCGCAAGCACTCCGCCTTCTTTTTGTCTCGACCACTCGACGGCCAGCGAGGCGAAGCGATCCATCGGCCAATTTTTTGCCGGGCGACTTGCCCCTAGACCCAGGCCTAGAACAGGTTGTAAGAGCCTTAATTTTGAAAACCGTTCTTTGGCCGCGGACTGTTCAGATGCTGAAAGGTAGAGTTGGGGAAGTCTGCCGGCTGGGACATGAATTCCTAAGGCGCGAATGGTATCCATGTCGCGTTCAATGGTGGGTTTGAGTGTGCCCTTGCCTGGGACCGAAACTGTGGAGTATCGATTCTTTTGTCGATGTCCATGAAAGTGGATCGCGCGAACCTTAGCTCCTGTTCCAAAAGACAGCATGGAACTGGATGGGCTCGCATGAAAATTGACAGCCCAATCGAAATGCTCTTTTCTGAGGCGAAAACCTAGGCCGGCGATGGCTTTAGCGCGAGCGCCACGGTCCTCGTGGCGTTCATAGGGCCAAATTCGGTCAACCGCAGGATGTCCTTCGAGAATGGATGCCCACGGGGTGTGAACAACAACGTGAATCTCGGCGCCCGGGAAAGTTTTTCGAAGTTCAGTGAGTGGAGCGGTCATTAAGACTGTATCACCGAGTGCGCGTAATTTGACGGCCAAGATTTTGCGAGGAGGCATTGGAACAAGACTAGCCTAGCTCGAGGCAAAAAAAAACCCCTGGTCGTTAGTCGAACGCTTGGCGCGCGAATAACGACCAGGGGTTTTAAAATCGAAGATCTAAGGATTACTTAGTGACATCAGCGGCTGGAGCAGTTTCTTCGGCAGCAGCTTTTTTAGCATGCTTCTTGGCGGCTTTATGATGAGCCTTCTTAGCCTTCTTAGCAGGCTTTTCAGCCTTGACTTCAGCAGCTGGGGCAGCAGCAGCTGGGGCAGCTGCTGCTGGGGCAGTGTCTTCGGCCATAGCAACAACCGAGAAAGCCATAGCAGCGATCATAGCAATAATGAATTTTTTCATTTGAATCTCCTAATTAAGGGTTTTACGGCGCATGAGCTCCGTTCTCTCTATTTAGGAGGATGCGCGCGTGTGTGCAACCAAAAAAAATCAAAAAAGAGTCACTTTTCAATGGGTTGTTGAATGTTGAGACAGTGTTGCGAAATACAGCACTCATTTGACTGGGTGCGTGATCTTCATTAAAACTTCGAGCTAAGTGTATAAATATGTCGAATATCGATGTGTTGAAAGCGCAAGTGCTTGAGTTTCATGGCTGCAAGCTGGTGGATGAGCTTAGTTTGCCGGCTTTTATCTTGATAACGCACTTTTTTGATTTCGCTCACAATAAAGGATTCCATTTCGACCGGGTGGAAGCAGAAGCCCCTCGAAAATTCAAAACCGCCCTTGAATGGAATAATCCGGGCTTCAAAAATGTCTCCGCGTGCGAAGCCCTGATTGATTTCAGCATCGATGACAGTATGGGTTTTGTTGGAAAATAAATCCTGTACAACGAGGCCTTTGCGATTCCAGGTAAAGCGCTTTAACCGAAAAAGGGAGTGAATGGTTGAGCAAAAATCGCGATAGATATTGAGTTCTTCATTGCTGAAGCGCTCTTTATTCCTGCGAAAGTAGTATTTGATCGGTGGAAGATCGACGCCAGGAAGGTCTCTCTCAAAGAGGTACCAATCCATGAAGATGCACATGCGTTGTTCAAATTCGACATCGTCTTCGTAGACCACGCCCGCCTTTTCGAAATACTCTTGCTTGGCGTTGTATACCTCGCGGTAGTATTCGCCGGTCGTGAATTCTTCGATGATGGGTTCAAGATATTTCTGGTACATGGTCCATTCTCCGGCGGCTTCCCACCGTCAAACGTACAATACTGGGTACGCAGGTGTTTTTAAAGACTTTTCCGATATTTTCGGATGAGTTTAAGACTTCCCAGCACAAGGGCACTTTTTTTGGATTTACCCTTGGAATGGCGTTTCCAAGGATCTCGCTCCTGCGACAGATTGAGGGCCTTCTCCACACTGATTTGAGGTTGCTCGACTAGGGTAAAGTGTTGATGTTGCACGAGTTCACGAAAGACCTCATGAAGGGCCCGCGTCGGGATTTTTTTGTGCCAGCGGATGAGATGATTTGTAATGACTACCGCCGCGTCTCCGGTAATCCGATCGGGCTGATTGATGAGTGAGGATCTCATCATCGTTTCCAGCAAAAGCCGCTGGGTACTGGGGGCCTTGAAGTCTTGTGACGAAAGTCGACCGAGCAAGTCTCGATAGGCGGCTTGAAATTCACTGATCCGTCGCTCGCGAAAGGGAGAAATCTGTAGATCCTCGGGCCGAGCGCTACCGGAGGCCATGAGATCGGTAAAAACTTGAGATTCGAGGGTGGGGTTCCCGCCTTGTTTGATCTGTTCGAGTAGTCGTCTGGGGTATTCACGAAGTAGATCCCGCATCGAGAAAACAACATCGCGATTTTGGCCATCGGGGACTGAGTAGACCCCTTTTTTAGAGCGAACCCGTTCTAAGTAGCTGAAAATTCTCCTGAAATTCATTACTGGTTGTAGGTGCTTTTCAAGGAGAATAGTTCTATTTTTCGCGGAGAATCCCACTTTTTTCAAAAGACATTGCAGGTAAACGAGTTCGAATTCCCGGTCAAAGATTTTCAATGCGGGATCATGCCGAAATTTTCGGATATTTTTTTTGGAACCGGTGATTAGGAAATCTCGGATTTGGGCGAAACATTGAACGATATATCGGGCTTTGATCCGCTGTTCTGGAAGGCAGGTCGAAAACCGATCGACATCGTCGTAACGGTAGTCTCCATAATACATGCCAAATTGTCGGACGGAGCCGTAGTCGATAATGCCGCCGTTGGCGAGGACGTTGTCCCCGTCCCAATCCATCCAGCAAAAGATATATTCGCTCTCAAAAACCGCCGCTGAGCGCGCGAAAGTTCGCGCGATTTCATCTGAAAAAAACCGATATTTTTCTTCACTGCCCAGGTGTTTCGGCCATTCTGAATTTTGAATCTGTCGGGCGAAGTAATAATCCACCGTGGCCTTCAGGGATTCAAGCTGACCCTGTTTGAGGTGACAAAAGAAGTGAGAGGGTCTGATCAAGTTTTGTCCCGCGCGGACATTGATTGAAGTGCCTTTTTCAGCCCCAGAAAATCCGATAATCACAAGGGTTCGCTCGGTGGCCACGTTGTTTTGATGGAAAATTTCGCTCATGAGCGCGGCGCTCATGCCTTCGTCAAGGGTATTATAACCATTTCCGTAGCCCACTCGCTTATCGCCTGTTTTGAAGTTCTTTCCGGTGAGGGCGGCCGCGGGGCTAAGGCAGGTGGCTCCGGTGCCCGAACTCGAGATGTCCCAGGTGATTCCGCTTTTGCCTCGAAATTCAGCATTCCAAATTCCTCGGCCATCGCCGGAGGTCTTACCTTGTTTATTGGGATGTTGAAGCTGGAGGTAGCGGGTCGCCATATAACGATTGGGTCGAATGTCTTTTTCGTTAAAATGGGTATTTTTGGCGATATCGTATTCGTTGATGATCACTAGACTAAATGTATCAAGTAGTTTTCGTTCAAGCCGTTCATTCATATGGTCTGGATGATCAGGCGGAATGAGGCCCATTTCCTTGGCGAGCGGAAAGTTAAAGAAGACCACCTGGCCTCCACGGCGGGTGCGGACCTGGTATTCAACGGCCCCTGAGGGGACCGCCCTCTTGAACGAATGCTCGCCATTGAGTTTTTCGAACTCCTGATAGGGCTGCTCCCCTTGTGAAAGATTCGATTTCTGGAGTTTCATGTTCGGCTTATCGGAAGATTTCGAATAAAATTAAAGTTCAGATGACTCAATACTCATTGGTTCTCTATTCAGGTGGACAAAATCGGGCAAATGTTCGGCTTCATCAGGAATTGATTCGCTTGGCTCGTCAAAAAACTGACGGCCCCTTGCGAATGACCTACCTTCCGTTTTGTGCGGATGGATCCGAGACTTACTTTATGCGCTCCGTGAAACGGTATGCGCGATTCGGAGTGGATTCGTTTTGTTGCCTGCGCGCAGATCAGCGGCCATCGGCGAGTCAAATTCGAAGTGCGCTCAATACGCATATTGTCTATCTGGCAGGCGGAAATACCTTCTATTTTTTACAAGCCTTGAGGCGTTCGGGATTGCTTTCATTTCTTAAGGACTTTGCGGACCAGGGTGGCATTTTCGCGGGCTTGAGCGCTGGCGCTCATATTCTGAGTCCGCATATTGGCTTAGCGGGGGCGGTCGGATTGGACCCTGATGAAAATGAAGTGGGCCTGAAAAATTTCAAGGCCCTAGGTTTAGTGCCATTTGAGGTGCTGCCGCATTTTGACAAATCCCCTGGCAAGTTGGCGGCGATTCAGAGGTATTCGCGCCGCAGCGTCTATCCCATCTATGCGTGTCCTGATGGTGCGGGAATTGTAGTCGAAAAAGGCAAAGTCCGCCCCCTTGGCCGAGGAGTTCGCCTTTATTTTGATGGTATGGAATTATAAACGCCCTTTTTGCATTTCGGCGACAAATTGGTCAAAAAGTGCCACTGAGTCGTGAGGCCCAGGGCAGGCCTCAGGATGGTACTGAACCGAAAAAGCTCTCTGGCCTGAAACTCGTAAACCTTCGACGGTTTTATCGTTGAGATTGATATGGGTGATTTCCGTGTTGGCGGGAAGGGATAGCGCATCGACGGCGTAACCATGATTGTGGGAGCTAATCTCCACCCTCCGGGTATCCTGGTTCACGACGGGTTGATTACCTCCACGATGGCCAAATTTAAGTTTATAGGTTTTAGCACCCAGGGCGAGCGCAAGGATCTGATGACCCATGCATACCCCAAATAAGGCGACCTTGCCCAGCACTGCTCGGACAGTTTCTGCAACATATAATGCGGCAGAGGGATCGCCCGGACCGTTGGAGAGAAACACTCCGTCTGGATGTCGGGCTAAAATTTCTTGAGCTGAAGTTTTGGCTGGCACGACTTCGATATCGCAGCCGAGGACCTCAAGGCTGCGCAGCAAATTCCATTTGATACCCAAATCGAGCGCCACTACTTTGTAGCGCTTTCCCGTCGCAGTGGGCTGCGGGTGAGTTTTGCTAATGCTGCTCCAAAAGTAGGGCTTTTGAGTGGTCACTTCGTCGATCAGGTCACGTCCCTCGAATAAGGGCAGTTCGGCAAATAACTCTTTGGCTTTGTCCCGTTCCTGAATGGGAAGGATCATTCCGCGTAGCGCTCCCTGTGAGCGCAAGTGCTGGGTAAGGGCCCGCGTATCCACATTCATGAGACCAGGAATACCCTGTTTGATGAGGTAGGAATGGAGATCGCTCTCTGAACGCCAATGTTGACTTGTTTCAGAGTTTTCTTGAATCACAAAGCCAGCGCACCAGGGGTGAGCGCTTTCGGCATCTTGGGCATTCACGCCCGTATTGCCGACGTGGGAAGCGGTCATGCAAACAATTTGTCCGTAATACGAGGGATCCGTGAGAATCTCTTGATAACCCGTCATCGAGGTATTGAAAACAACTTCGCCGTAACCTCGGTCTCGGATGTTTGAAGCTGTAGCAGCTCCAAACATCAAACCTTCGAAGGAAGAGCCGTCCTCGAGGATGAGGATGCCCGGACAAAACGGGGCCACCGCGGTCATGGATAAACCAGCCTTCCGCCCACAATGGTGTGGGCTACCTGGGTATTGAATTTTGAATTCAAAAATGGGGAGTTATGACTTTTAGAACAGATTTGATTCTTGGTGAAAACCCATTCGGTTCCCGTGCGTAAAATCGTGATATCGGCTTCCGATCCGATACGAAGAGTTCCATAAGGGAGGTTGAGGAGTTTCGCTGGAGCTCGAGTGAGGGAGTCGATCCAGCGATTCAGGGAGATCACGCCGTCTTCGACCAGTTGAAAGGTAACGGGCACTGCCGTCTGAAGGCCAATAATCCCATTAGCTGCCTGATCAAACTCGACCGCTTTATCAATCACTCCGTGGGGGGCATGGTCGGTGGCGATGATATCGACTAGACCGCTAGCAACGGCTTGGACGAGAGCTTCGACATCTTGCGCCGAGCGAAGTGGCGGGCACATTTTGAATTGAGTGTCATATCCGCGCACGTGGCTTTCGTTGAGTGTGAGATGGTGAGGGGATGCCTCGGCTGTGACAGGAAGTCCCGCTTCTTTAGCGCGTCTCACATGTTCTAAGCCCACGATCGTAGAGATATGGGCGATATGAATCGGCGCACGGGTCAATCGACAGAGGGCCACTTCTCGGGCAACCATGATTTCTTCTGCGGCGGCGGGATTTCCCCTGAGGCCAAGCTCACTGGAAAGCGCACTTTCGTTGACCACCCCTTGGCCGACCAGATGAGCATCTTCGGCATGGCTGATAATCGGAATTCCAAAAGCCTTGGAGTAGTCCATGGCCTTTCGCATGAGGTACGAATTCATGATGGACAGGCCATCGTCGCTGATTGCTTTGGCGCCTTCTGCAACCATTCCACCGATTTCGGCGAGCTCCTCACCTTTGAGGCCTTTGGTGACGGCTCCAATAATATGAACGCGGCAAAGAGCGGACGCTCGTGCCTTTTCGCGAATGAAGGCAGTGACATAGGCGTTGTCATTTACGGGATGGGTATTGGCCATGCAAGCAACACTGGTAAAGCCACCCGCCACTGCCGCCCTTGTTCCCGTTTCAATCGTTTCTTTGTATTCCAGGCCAGGTTCACGCAAGTGAACATGGATATCGATTAGGCCAGGGATGACGAGCAAACCCTTTGCTTCAATCACTTGTCCAGCCCGGGAAAGAGGGATTTTCCCCGGGCCGTCGATCGCGACAATTTTGCCATCTTCGACCAAAAGATCGCCCGGCGAATCGTAGTTTTGGGAAGGATCAACGATCCGGCCTTCGCGGATCAGGATACGGGTGTCAGCCATTGGTTTAGCCCTTCGGGATTGCAGACCGCCGCTAAGACGGCCATACGCACAAGTACTCCATTAAACACTTGATCTAAAATGACAGAATGCGGACCATCAGCGACCTCAGGATCGAGTTCGACCCCGCGATTGACTGGGCCGGGATGCAACAAGATAGCCCCGGGTTTGAGAAGTTTGGCGCGTTCTTTATTGATACCCCAAAAATGCGCATATTCGGCCACGGACGGCACCTGCATCTTGTTTTGGCGTTCGAGTTGAATTCGAAGCGCCATGACTACGTCGGCCTCAGGGAGGAGTTCTTCCGGACGGTAGGCAAAATCGACGCCTAAACACTCAGGCTGAGGCGGCAAGAGAGTCGGTGGTCCACAAACGGCCACGCGAGCGCCGAGTTTTTTTAAAATATGAATGTTGGAGCGAGCCACCCGCGAGTGGGCGATGTCACCCAAAATGACGACGCGTTTTCCCTTGAGATCGCCCAATTTTTCTTCCATCGTAAAAGCGTCGAGCAGTCCTTGGGTCGGATGTTCGTGAAAACCATCGCCGGCATTGACCACCGGGACACGCTGGTTTTTGGCTAAAAAAAGAGGACTCCCGGCTGAAGAATGCCTTACGACAAAGCAATGAGCCCGCATCGCTTCGATATTTTTGGCCGTATCGATCAAGGTTTCTCCCTTGGCGACGCTGGAGTTCGCGACGGCGATCGAGAGCGTAGAGCCCCCCAGTCGGCGTGCTGCGAGGTCAAAGGAGTTTCGAGTGCGGGTGGAGTTTTCAAAAAACAGGGTAACCACCGTTTTTCCCTGGAGCAGGGGGACGGTTTCTCCCCGTTCCACAAAGGGAGAAAACTTTTTTGCGGCCATCAGAAGATATCGAATCTCATTTTTGCTCAGGTCTGCGGCGGCAATTAACTGTGAGAGGCGAATAGGGGTAGGGGTCACTCAATCCTCCTAAACATACGGTCCAAACGAAGGGTGGGAAAATGAGCTGTCGTGATATTGGGGGCACTGGGTTGAATCGACAGCCAAATCCATTGCGCACGGCCTTTTATGTTCTCGATGCGAATCATGCCCCAGCTTCGCCGCTTTTTGAGATCCGATGGGCTCTGGGTTCTTAAATCACCGATCACAAAAACGGATCCATCGGGCACCTTCTCGGGGCCAAAGTCTTCGACTAACGGTTGTTCCCAACAAACAGGATAGGTTCGAGCGGCGATGATTTCTTGACCGCAGGGAGCGAGGGGGCGATCTCCAGCGGCGGCAAGCGGTTTGCCATTGAGCGATACGCGACCTTTGCGCACTTCGATCAAATCGCCCGCAAGGCCGACGACTCTTTTGATGTATTCGCGAGGAGGTTCGCCGGATCCCGCAAAAATCACGACATCGCCCGCCTTAACTTTGCGGTCAAAACCGATGGGCCACTTAAGTACAAATATAGTGTCACCGGGTTCAAGGGTGGGTCGCATCGCAGGGGTTGGGATACGATAGGCTTCGATAATAAAACCACGAATGAACAGCGCGACGATCACAGCCGCGAAGATCGCGATCCCGTAGTCTCGAAAGATTTTCCGGGTCGATGGTCTCACGTTTGTGCCCTCGTTATTCCACCTTAAGAACCGCAAGGAATGCCTCTTGCGGTATTTCAACGTTACCGATCTGCTTCATTCGTTTTTTGCCCTCTTTTTGTTTTTCGAGGAGTTTGCGTTTACGCGAGATATCGCCGCCGTAGCACTTGGCTGTCACATTTTTGCGAAGGGCGGAGATACTCTCTCGAGCGATAATCTTGGAGCCGATAGCGGCTTGAATTGCGATTTCGAACATTTGTCGGTCGATCAACTCTTTCATTTTTTTGACGAGTTCTCGTCCACGGTGAGCAGCTTTGTCTCTGTGGATAATCAACGAAAGGGCATCCACCGGCTCGCCATTGACCAGGATATCTAACTTGATCAGATTAGATTCACGGTAATCCGCCAGTTCGTAATCCATCGACGCATAGCCTTTGGTGGTGCTTTTGAGGCGGTCAAAAAAGTCAAAAACCATCTCATTGAGTGGCATTTCATAATGGAGGGCCACTCGATCGGCGGTGATATAATCCATCTTAATTTGGATTCCTCGCCGGTCGTTCAGGAGCGTCATGACCGCACCGACGTATTCCGAAGGCATATGAATGGTCATCTTGATGAAGGGCTCTTCAATTGTAACGATTTTAGTTTGATCGGGCAGCTTGGCAGGATTGTCGATCCAGATTTCCAAGCCATCCGTCTGGGTGACTTTGTAAATCACGGAGGGCGCGGTTGTGATGAGATTGAGATTGTATTCGCGTTCCAGGCGCTCCTGAACCACATCCATGTGAAGCAGACCCAAAAAGCCACATCGAAAGCCGAAGCCTAGAGCATTTGAGGTCTCGGGTTCCCAGCTGATGGCAGCATCGTTGAGTCGCAGTTTTTCGAGCGCCTCTTTGAGATCCCCGTATTGGTCCGCGTCAATGGGGTAGACGCCACAAAATACCATGGGTTTGACTTCCTTAAACCCTTCGAGCGGTTTCTGAGAAAGCTCGGCAGCATCCATGATTGTATCGCCGACACGCATATCCCGAACATCTTTGATACCGGTGACAATCGCGCCAACTTCGCCGCTCGTGAGTTCGGCCACATCGGTGTATTTGGGTGTAAAGGTTCCCACGCGTTGGACTTCAAATTCTTTTCCGACGTGAAAAAGACGGATTTTTGTGCCCTTTTTTACGCGTCCCTCCATGATCCGGCAAAGTGCGACCACACCCTGATAAGGATCAAACCAACTATCGTAGATCATGGCTCGTAAAGGCTCGTCGTCCGCATCCTTAGGTGGAGGAAAATGATGAACAATCGCTTCAAGAATTTCGTCGATACCGATTCCAGACTTGGCGCTGCAAAAAACGGCATGGCTCGTATCCACTAGCCCTATCATTTCATCAATGTCTTTAAGGACCCGTTGGGGGTCGGCGCTCGGGAGGTCAATTTTATTAATGGCTGGAAAAACTTCGAGATTGTTGTCGAGGGCCAAGAAGACATTGGCGAGCGTTTGGGCTTCCACCCCTTGTGAAGCGTCCACAACGAGGATGGCGCCTTCGCAGGCGGCAAGTGAGCGGGAGACTTCATAGGTGAAGTCAACATGACCCGGTGTGTCGATCAAATTGAGGACGTATTTTTGTCCATTTTTAGCCGTATAATTGAGTCTGACGCTTTGAGCTTTGATGGTAATTCCGCGTTCGCGCTCAATATCCATATTGTCGAGGTATTGGGATTCCATCTCACGGGCGGTGACAGTTCCCGTTCGTTCCAAAAGCCGGTCGGCTAAAGTGGATTTACCGTGGTCGATATGTGCGATAATGCAGAAATTACGGATATTTTTAGCCATGTGAGAGTTTCCGGCAAACTAGCAGAGCGGGTCTGTGTTCCGCAAGGATTTCTATTATTGACTTTGGCGTTCCGCTTGAGGATAGATTCAGTGTGTCAAATTTGAATGAAAATACCATGATTGTCAAAATTCAAGATCTTGCCCGCGGTGGAGCTGGGGTTTCCCGAGATGGGACAGGGCGCGTTGTTTTTGTGCCATTTACGGCCCCCGGCGACGAGGTCCGAATTAGAATCGTCGAAGAAAAGAAAAATTACGCCCAAGGTGACCTGGTGGAGGTGCTCCAGCCTTCTTCAATCCGTCAAACCCCTCCCTGTCCCGTTTTTGGGCATTGTGGTGGGTGCCAATGGCAGCATCTCCCTTATGAGCTTCAGTGGAAAACCAAGTTCGAAGGGGTTTTGCACGCTCTATCACGTGCCGGGATAGAGCGCCCGTCTCAGGTCGAGTTGCTTCCGGCCGAGCAAATTTGGGAATATCGCAATCGGATCCAACTGAGAGGGTTGGGTGATCAAATTGGCTTTTATGCGGCGGGATCCAATCAACGTATTGCAGTGGATCGATGCGCCATTGCGCGGCCTGAAATTAATGCGGTTTGGGAAGACACTCGCGAACAGGGGCGGCGGTATTCAGCGCCCTATAAGGTCGAAGTGGAGGTTCTCGAAAATGGCGAAATTCGACGAACTTGGAACTCTCCTCATGCGGCAGCCGGGTTTAGGCAAGTTCACGATGAGCAAAACCAAAAACTTCGAGCCTGGGTTCAGGGAGCGCTGACTCCCGGGAATGCTGTTTTGGATCTCTACGGTGGTGCTGGAAATTTGTCGCTCGGTTTAGGAGCGATCGCAACCGAGGTGCGTTGTGTGGATATGGGCGCTCCCCAAAAGGAGAGAGCCGCTCAACTCGTCCCCCAATGGACCGGAACTCCTGGCTCTTACCATTTTGAGCGCGAATCCGTGGTTCGTTGGTTGGTGCGGCAGGCGGGGTCGACGCCGCGAGCCCGGTTTTCTTCAGCCTTATTAGATCCCCCACGCGAGGGGATTTCTGCGGATTTTGTGGCGATTTCGGAATCTTTGGAAACTCTAGGGGTTTCTGAGTTGGTGGCTGTCGGATGTGATCCGGACTCGTGGGTGAGGGATTTGTCGAGATTTTTGCAACGCGGCTGGAAGCTCGAAAAAGTGGCATTTTTGGACTTGTTTCCTCAAACTCCGCATGTCGAAAGTTTGGCGCACCTGAAGCGGCTATCATAAGATCTTCCACTATAATGAGTTTGGCCTTTGACACCGAACGAAATGCCTTTTACCCTGATAATACAGGGGAATGCGATGAGACGTTGGGTTTCAAAATCCATGGCTGCCGTGTTCGGCGTGATGCTCTTCGGTGCGCAGTTGGGTTGCGCGACCACGAACTCTGAGAAAAAAGTTTTGAGTCACACTGAGCGTGCTCAGATGTTGATTGAAATCGCTAATGGAGCGCTCGCTGAAAATGATCCTACCGGCGCACTCCAGAGTCTCATGGCGGCTGAAAAAGAAGACAATCAATTGCCTGAACTTTATCATTCAAAAGGCCTCGCCTTTTATGGCAAGCACGATTTAAATTCGGCAATTGTTGCGGTCAGAAGAGCGGTGGAGCTGAAGTCGGATTATTCAGACGCCAACAGTACTCTGGGAAAACTCTTGATTGATGCGGGCAAAGGGAGCGAAGCCGAGCCTTTTCTGAATCAAGCGGCGAACGATCCGCTCTATCGGGAGGCTTACAAGCCCCTCACTAACTTGGGTGTTCTTTATTATCGTCGCGGCGAATTGACTCGCGCCGAAGGGTTTCTTTCGCGAGCGATCGAGTCGGCACCGATGGTTGCCTGCGTGGCCTTTTACTATCGGGGACATATTCGTTTGAGCGAATCACGTCTTCAGGATGCCGTTAAGGATTATGATAATGCGGCTAAGCGAGTGTGCGCCAATTTTGCCGATGCTCATCTGGCGATGGGGATTGCTTACGAACGTGGCAAACAATACGACCTCGCCCGCAAAAAATATCTGGAAATCCAAAACCGTTACCCCAACACGAAAGTAGCCGAACAAGCGGTGACTCATTTGAGGTTATTACCCTGAATGTCAGCTGACGCAATTCTCAGCTTAGGTGAGTTTCTCCGGCAAGAGCGTGAAAAACGCGGAATTACTATTGAGCAAGTGGCCTCAGCCACTAAGGTAGGCATCAAAACCTTGCATGCCCTGGAGGGGGATCATTACGCGGATTTGCCTGCTAAGCCTTTTATACGAGGTTTTGTAAAATCTTATGCCCGCTTTATCGGCGTGGACGCTGAAGAAGTCCTGACCCGTTTCGGGGATTTTCTTGATCTCAAGGCGCATGATCGACCTAATCGCGAATCCGGCCATAGCGGTTATGCTTTTGAGAAGCGCGAAGGCGATCAAAGTCGTACCTTGCTTTGGATCGTCATGGGAGCGTTTGTCGTTGCTGGGGGGGTGGCTGCGATCTTTATTAAAAAGCCGCTCGGTGGGCGTCATCATGGTTCTCATGCGGAGAAGTTGAGGGCGGCCTATGGGGTAGCCCCTAGTCCTGGTGTTTCGGTAAGTCCTACTCCAACACTCAGTGTGGCGGCCATTGTGACAGTGCCTACACCGACGCCCAGTGTTGTTTTGGCGGTGATTTCGAGTCCAAGCCCAAATCCGAGCTCCACTGAAGTTGACAATGAAGCTGTGAATGAAGCAATCGAGGAGGCTTCGCCGGATGATCCGCTGAATTCGGGCATTAAGTTGAAGTCTTCGGAGATTCACCAGCGAGTAGTGTTTAGAGCCTTGGATAGTGTTTGGGTGAGGTATCAGTGCGATCATCGTCCGGTTACCCAGTTTATCATTCGTTCTGGCAATGCTTTGGTTTTACGGGCTCGCGAGGGGATTCGATTTCAGGTTTCAGCGCCCAAATCGATTACGTTCAGTTACAAAGGCAGTTCCTTTAAGCCGATGTTAGGTGATCAAAATCTCACTACGCGTCAAGGCGATGCGACACTCTTTTTTCCGTTTGAACTAGCTGATTCTATTAAGGAACCTTTTCCAACCTGGCGGCCAATAGCTGGGCGCGTCATACCTTCCCCTCGTCCGTCTCCATCCCCCTCTGTTTCTTTACCCCCAGTAAGCCCATAAGTTATCCACACGGAAACAGGAGTTATCCACAGCTGTTAAGTTATTGTTTTTGTTAAATATTTTTCCTTATATCCCCATTTTTGATGCATCGGTTAGAAAGTTATCCCCAAAAGCCCGCCCAGAGCGGTTTGAGTGATTTTATTCATGACACTGTCATAAAATTGTCAGAATAGGAGCGGGGTTTAACGATGGCTTCATCGATATGTATTTAAAAATAAGGACGAGCGTTACTGCTCTCACCAGGCCGCACGCCTAAAACTGACCACTGCGCCGGCCAGCATCAAAAGATTCGGGATTTCCATGGCAAACCACGGCGGAAGCCAGCCCCTTTGCATCCAAACGCTCGCTACAGTCTGTGAACCCCAGTAGCAGACAAAAACCGTAAAAGCGGTCAGGGCAGCGCCGGCGCGGACTGCGCGCGTACGAACGGTTCCAAACCCAATGCCTAGAAAGACAAAAAGAAGCGGAGCCAGGGCTGCTGCGTATCGACGCCAATACTCGCCACGCGATTCGCGACCGTCAAAGTTTTCGAGTTTTGTATTTGAGATCCACTTGAGAAGTTCCGCGTGCGAATACATGTGCGGCTTCATCGAGGTGTTTCCGGCACCTTCGTCAATTTTGAGATAAAGATTATATTCTCCGAAATCAATCTTTTGATAGGTGCTCTCTTTTTGATTATTTTGATGAATACTGCCGTCATAAAGTTTGAGCATGACGGCATTGGCGAGGTCAGATTCGGTTTTAACCTGAACGATTTCACCCCATTGTGCAACCACGGTGAGCGGGTTTTTGGGTTCCCGTTCGTCAAAAATAAAGACCCGTTCCAGACGATTACTTTTGGCATCCACTTTGTCGGCAAAAATTAAAAGGTCAAAAAATCCAGAGTTGAAAGTTCCTTGTTTGATGGACGAAACCACTTTTGTGTTGCTGACTCGAATCAGCGTATCCTTAAACGCGCGTTCTCCCCAGGGAACCCATTCTTGGTTAAGGGCGATCGACCCCATTGAAACCAAAATCGCGAGAAAAAGAGGAGGGCCCGCTAGGCGGTATAAGCTAAAGCCGCTGGCCTTCATCGCCACTAATTCGCTATCCGCTGAAAGTCGCCCAAAGCCGATCAGTACGGCGATTAAAAAAGCCACTGGCAAAGCATTGGGAATAAACGAAAGCGCCATGAGTCCGGCCATTTTACCCAGGAGCGGGAGGGAGACGCCGTGAATAATAAAAAAATCGGCGAGTCGTAAAGCCTGGAACATCATGAATACGAAGATAAAGAAGATCGTGCCTCCCAAAAAGGGAGCGGCGACCTCGGTCAAGACGTAGCGATCAATGCGACTGGTGAAGATTCTTTTTTTTGGCATGGTTAATAGGCGTTCTTGTTAATGAAGCCTTTCCAAAGGGTCAGAAACATGATTTTCCAGTCTAACGAGTAGGACCAGTTTCGAATATAATAGAGGTCGCACTCGATGCGTCGGTCTAAAGACGTATTACCACGCCAGCCGTTGATCTGGGCCCAGCCTGTGAGGCCGGCTTTGACTTTGTGACGCAACATGTAGCCCGGAATGTCCTTGCGAAACTGCTGCACAAAGATGGGGCGTTCGGGGCGGGGACCTACGAGCGACATTTCTCCGATCAGGATATTCCAGAGTTGAGGAAGTTCGTCTAAGCTCGTCGAACGCAGGAAGGTCCCGATTGGGGTGCGGCGGTCATCACCGGATTTTGCCCAGACCGCGCCAGAGTGGGTTTCGGCATGGGTGCCCATCGAGCGAAATTTCAGAATGTTGAAAGTGCGGCCGTCCATTCCCATGCGTTCCTGACGGTAGAGAACGGGCCCTCGCGATGTAATCTTGATTGCTAAGGCAATGAGAAGCAGGAGGGGGGAGAGCAGGATGAGAGCGACCGCCGCGAGAAATAGGTCGGTGGCTCGCTTGGCATAGGCGCCCCAGCCATCCAAGGGAGAGTCGTTGAGGTTGACGATGGGTAAGCCGTCAAAGTCTTCAATCTCGCAACCCAGGGTGACGTACTCATGAATATCCGGAACTAAGAGAAGGTCGATCGTTTCATCTTTGAGCGCGACCAAAACACGATCCAGTTCGTCGGCCTGCCGACGCGGGAGCGAAATCAACACTTGGTCGACTTGCATTTTTCGAACAAGGTCTCGGAGTTCGTTCAGGTGGCCGAGCACGGGTTTGCCCGCAACTGTTTTGGCCTCGGATTGCTCATGGACCACAACCCCGATGACGCGGAGGCCGAGTTCTGGAAATTTATCCAATCGATAGACGAGGGTGTCGACGGCGCTTCCTTCGCCCACAATCAGTACATGACGGAGATTGTAGCCGCTCCGCCTGAGATATCGCAGGGAATTGCGAAGCGCCAATCGAAAACACACGAGAGAGATGGCCCCTAGAATTCCAAAATAGATCATCACGCCGCGGGAGTACTTGTACTCACTAAAAAGATAGGTGAGCGCGATAAACAAAAGCATCGCCGCAAAGTGGGCTTTCAGGAGAAGATGGGCCTCATGAGTGCGTCGGAGCATTCGCTTGGATTGGTAAACTCGCATGAAGGAAAAGACCCACGCCCAGAGTAACATCACCAAAGGCGTGAGTGCCGCGTAGGTGCTGAATCCAGGGAAGCCCTTGGTGACCTCAATGAGGGGAAGTGAGAATCTGAGCCAATAGGAAAGGATCCAAGCTGCGCCAATGACGCAGATGTCTACCATTCGGAAGATGCCGCCGACGATGTGGTGATAGCGCTTCAACATGTTTGAGGCCTATGTTATCGAGAAGTGATTCATTTTATAAGGAAAACTTCATGGCAATTCAGGCAAAACACGTCAAGACCCTGGTTTTTGAGGTTCGATCAGCGTCGGATGGGGCCCGTGGTGCTGCCCGTGGTGCACCACGTACAATAGACACCGATGTGATCGTCGTTCTTCAGGATAACGCCAAGAAGGCGATCGTCCCACGAACCATTTATGCTCAAACCATTGAAAAGCTTCGAAAAACAGAGGTCTTCACGGCTCGATCCGGATCTGTGCAGTGGGTCAGGCTAGGAGGCAAGGCGCAGGCAGACAACGTCCTATTCGTAGGGCTAGGGAGCGCCACAGAACTCACGGAAGAACGAGTCCGGCAGGCTGGCGCGCAGGCTTGGGCAAAGCTTTTGGCTGAAAAGAGCAAGGGGGCTGCCATTTCGGTGGACGCTTTGCTGGGTATTCGAGGGATGAGTGCCCAGCTCACCGCTCCTCGGTTAATCAAGGCCTTTGCCGAAGGCTTTGCTTTGAGCGCCTATCAGTTTGATAAACATAAATCCTCAGACAAAAATCCAACCCCACCGGGGAGGATTCTCTTTGTGACGGGGAATCCGTCACTGAAGGCGCAAATCGAAAGAGAGCTCGAAGCTGTCCGTGCTATCGCTGCGGCGGTTCATGTGACCCGGGATTGGTCGAACGAGCCTTCTAATTTTGGAACTCCGGAGTATTTTGCCGATGAAGCCAAAAAATTAGCTCGTCAATATGGGCTGAAGTGCACGATTTTGGGCGAGCGAGAAGCTAAGCGTCAAAAAATGGGGTTATTTTTGGGAGTGGGGCAAGGGGCGGAGCGAGAGTCAAAAATCGTGATTCTTGAGTATCAACCTTCGAAGGCGGTCAATGCCAGGGGCGCGAAAACCATCGCTTTTGTAGGCAAGGGTGTGACTTTTGATAGCGGCGGGATTTCCATCAAGCCTTCGGCACGCATGGAAGAAATGAAGCATGATATGACGGGCGCGGCTACTGTCATGGGCGCCACCCTCCTTGCGGCTGCCCTGAAAGTTCGCAATCGAATTGTGACAGTCATGGCCTTCACTGAAAACATGCCCGATGGAAAAGCCATTCAACCGGGCAATGTTTTGACTTCACGTTCCGGAAAAACGGTTGAAATTATTAACACGGATGCCGAGGGGCGTTTGGTTTTGGCCGATGTTCTAGATTTTGTCCAAGATTTTAAGCCGGATGTGGTGATCGACGCGGCTACTTTGACGGGTGCAGTGGGTATAGCGTTGGGTAAGCAATGTTGCGCGGTGCTTGGCAATGATGATGCGTTGATTGATTCGGTTCGACGAGCAGGGGATGCCTGTGGCGAAAAACTTTGGCAATTGCCGCTTTTTGACGAGTATTTTGAAGACATGAAGTCCGATACCGCAGACATGAAAAACTCTTGTAATGACGCTTACGGGGGGGTGATTCGAGGTGCGATTTTCTTGAAGCAGTTTATCAAAAAAGGACTGCCTTGGGCACATCTGGATATTGCCGCGATGGCGGCCAATGTCCCTCATTTTCCCTATTTTCCTCGTCGAGGCGCGACCGGCGCTTATGTGCGCACGCTGGCTCAATTTGCGGCCGATTTTTAGTGGGTTGATCTGGTTCGGGTGTTGCGGAGGGTTGGCGTGGGGGGATGAGCCTCCTCGTTTTTTTGTGGGAGGTGGAGTTTTAGCCCATAACTTGGGTCAGTACTCAACCCAGCCGAGTGGGATGACCTCCTTGGTTTCCTCTGTCTTTCCTGAGCTTGTGCTTTCAGCTTGGCTGCCTGTGGATGAGGGCCCGTGGAGTCTGTCGCCTTTTTTGGCGCTCACGCCCGGGATTCCATTCACTGGCGCGACTGTTTTTGCGCATACTACCGCTGACGGAGGCGAAAAAACGCAGCTCTTGCGATTGGCGGTTCGGGCTCAAAGGGATCTAGGCCTTGAACCCTGGAGCGTGGGGCTTTTTGGTGGGTTAGGCGTGTTGGCTTGGACGATCCGAGGAATGGGGGGCACGATTGAACTCAATAATGGTAATTCGAAGAGTATTTTCGGTCTGCCCTCCGAGACTTCCACTTCACGTGTTTTTTACGGTGAGCTGGGAGTAGGGGTGCAACGGTGGCGTTTCAGGTGGGAGAGCTCAATTTTGATGACGGGGGCCTTGTCCCCCCGACGAGCGGTGAGCGTTACAACGCAGCTCAGTTTTGGGGTGTTTTGAATGCGAAGACGACTGTTTTTGGCATGGTTTAGCACGTTTTTGATTTCTATTTGGGGGAGCGTGGGTGCCTTCGCTTTTACGATTCAAGTCGAGGACGGAACCTCCGCTCAGATTTTGGCTTGGGTGTCTCCTGAGATCACGGTCGATGTTAATTCCAAGGATTGTGTTGCCGCGGGCGTGTCTGCCGAAACGCTGAATGCCGCGATTGATCGGGGTTTTGCGGTCTGGAATTCCTCTCCGGCATCGGCGCTCAAACTCATTCGAGGGGGTGAGGTGACAAAAACTTCGGATGAGATCACCAGCCAGGCTTCGCAGGGCAATCCTTTGATTCTTTGTGATGCCAATATGGGCAAGGATCTGGGTTACGAGAGTTCTGAGACCAGTAATATTCCAGCGGTGACGAGAATTCTTCGGCTGGATTCTCAGCGGCACATTGCATTGGCCGCGATGTATATCAATGCCGATACCGCTCAGGCTGCCAACGTCAAGCGAGTGAATGAATTTCCGGACCTTTTGGCTTTGATCATCGCGCATGAGGTGGGCCATGTTTTTGGGCTGGGGCATTCGGTCGATCCCAATACCCTGATGTATTACGATGCTACGGCTAAAAAACAACTTTCGCTCGGGCAGGATGATATCGAGGGGGTGACCTACCTCTATCCCCGCCATGAAATCGGCAACTCGCTTCCTTTGGGGTGCGGGACGATCACGCAGTCGGGCCCTCGATCGAGGGGGGGCAAGGGAGGGGCAGGGAGCACTGGTATTGTAATGGAGTGGTTTACGCTGCTGTGCGTGGTTCTTGTTTTCGACCGGTACTCCGCATATAAGTTTTCGAGGAGAACTTCCTGATGACCCCTGATCGCTTTTATATCGAAAATGCCTCTCAACATGTCGGCCAGACTGTCACCGTGCGCGGTTGGGTCTATAACAAACGAAGTTCAGGCAAAATTAAGTTTTTGATTTTACGAGATGGAACAGGCCTGATTCAGGGCGTTCTCTTTAAGGGGGAATGCACCGATGAGGCCTTTGATCAGTTTGAGCAGGTGACTCAAGAGTCATCGGTGGAAGTGGTGGGGCAATTGCGCGCCAATCCCCGCGGTGGTTTTGAATTAGGGGTGAAGTCTTTTAAAGTTTTTCAGAAGGCCGAAGCTTATCCCATTTCTCTTAAAGACCATGGAGTCGAATTTTTGATGGAGAAACGGCATCTCTGGATTCGGAGTCAGCGCCAGTGGGCGGCTCTACGCGTCCGTCATGAGATCATGCGTTCGATTAACGAGTTTTTCGATAAGCAGGGCTTTATTCGTTTTGATGCGCCGATTTTGACCCCCAGTGCTTGCGAAGGGACATCGACGTTATTTGGTACAAACTATTTTGACGAAAAGGCGTTTCTTACGCAGTCCGGCCAGCTTTATGGCGAAGTCGGCGCGATGGCGTTCGGTAAAATCTATGTTTTCGGGCCTACTTTTCGGGCTGAAAAATCGAAAACGCGCAAGCATTTGACCGAGTTTTGGATGGTGGAGCCGGAGATGGCCTTTTACGACCTCGAAGACAATATGGGGCTGGCCGAAAAATTCATGGAGCACATTGTGCAGTCCGTGCTCGCCAATCGGGCGCCCGAACTCAAAATTCTTGAACGCGATCTGAGTAAACTTGAAGTGATTCGAGGCCCCTTTCCACGTCTCAGCTATGACGAGGCTCTTAAAGTGCTCGAAAAGCGGGGGGTATCCATTCCTTGGGGCGAAGATTTTGGTGCACCTCATGAGACCGCTTTGGGCGAAGAATTTGGCAAGCCAGTGTTTGTTCATCACATGCCTTCGCAGATCAAGGCGTTCTACTTTAAGCAATCCGATACGGTCGGGGGACCTGGCGTTACCGGAACGGGTAAGTATGCACTGGGTTGTGATTTGATTGCGCCGGATGGTTACGGTGAAATTATCGGGGGCGGTCAGCGCGAAGAAAGCGTTGAGGTGCTGCAGCGTCGTATTGCCGAACATGAGTTGAATGAAGCGGATTACAATTGGTACTTGGATCTGAGGCGGTTTGGGTCGGTTCCTCATTCCGGGTTTGGCTTGGGTGTGGAACGCACGGTTGCTTGGATGACGGGCGTTGAACATGTTCGTGAGACGATTCCGTTTCCACGCATGCTCAATACGTTGCGACCGTAGGAATTTGATTCTGTGCCGCATGATTTAAAGGTTGTTTTAGTTAATCCACAAATTCCGCAAAATACGGGTTCGATCGGGCGTCTTTGTCTGGCGACGGGGACGACACTCCATCTGGTTCATCCGCTGGGGTTTGAAATTACTCATTCGAGACTTCGGCGTGCGGGCCTGGATTATTGGGAGCATCTCAAAGTCGTCGAGCACAAGAGTGTCGAAGAGTTTATCGCAGGTCTCGCGCCTGATGCACCTAAGGTCTTTTTTTCAAAAAAATCGGGTCATACTCTTTTTGCACATGAATTTGAACCAGGGACTTATTTGATTTTTGGGCACGAAGTAACCGGATTGCCCGACTGGATCGTCAACCGTTATCCGATGGATACTGTGCGGATCCCGATGTACGACGCACGGGTGCGGTCGTTGAATCTCGCAAATTCGGCGAGTGTCGGGGTTTACGAGGCGATTCGGCAATTGGGGGCGTGAAAACCGTCCTAATAACCACAGGCGCTCAAGGTTACTGGGGGGTGGGTCTGACCCAGAGTTCTAGGTCGTCGATAGTTTCGAGTAGCTGAAAGTTGAATTTCTTCAGTAGACTTCGAGTTTTATCAGCCTTTGAGGACTTCGGAAATAAATCATGAGTGAGCGTGATTCCGGCTACGTCTGCGTCACCACAGATACGGACGAGTAGCTCCGATGCCAATCCTACATTTTCCTGGGAAACTGAAATGGATTCGATTCGGTACTCCTTTGCGCTGATTTGACTTAAATGAAGATGCCCGTCGGCTCGCTCGACGTTATTATTCAATGTCTTCGTATAGCTCGCGTAGATAACGGGGGTAGTCCACGCTCCATGCAGGATATATTTTCGTTCTGGTTCTTGAGGTGGCTGATATGTTTCAATCTCTCTACACTCAACCATTTTGCGGAAAACTTCGTAGCAGTCATCAGGCTTTCCAGTTCGGTGGAGTGAGTCTTCTGCGTTAATCCATACAAAGTGAACAACTGAATCTTGGGTAAGTGGGGCATCGATAACCTTGAAAAATAAACGATACTGTTGAAGAACGTCTACGGCTTTATAGTTTTCAGGCAGATTTTTGCTGAAGTCGCGCGAAATCGGATTCGCCATCACTTTGAGAATGGCATTCGTAGCGTTGTGCGAACGCTGTTGTTCCAGTTTCGTGCCTGATTCGAGACGAATGAGTTCTGCTCGGAGTGAGGGGGCGAGACTACGCCGATATTGCCTTGGCATTGGAAATCGGTATCTCTTTCTCAGCGATTTTCTCTTGGTACTTTTTTAGGGAAAGTTCGGCGATGTGGGAAAGTGTTTCGATGGGATACTTGTCTTGCTGGAGTGCAGACACTACTGAATCCATACGATCTTGTAGGTCAGGAAAAACATGAGTTTGAATAATCGCATAGATCGCTTGTGGGCGGAGAATTCCAAGTTTTGAAACGACGACGTAATAAAGTCCAGTTAAGCGTTGGCGAGTGCGGGGGGTCAGTTCTTCGATGGATTTATTTTGATTTTTGGAGAGAGTGTGCGGTTCCAATCCCATGAGATTAGCGATCACTCGCTGAGGGCAATCAAGGGTTTCGCAGATGCTCTGAATGAGCTGTGACGCTGTAGCGGTTTGGTTCAGCATGTGACCTCTTATATTTTAAAGATGCCACAAAGTTCATGCCACGTCAATAAATATGAATAATTTATATAAATAGATCATATAACAGATTGAAATATGAACTTTATGCGTGATTTTTGGTCTTGAGTGGGTCGTTTTGGGACCCCGGCAAAGGGATTGATGATTTTTTGCCACTTTCTGAGTATTCAAAATACAAACTTAATAAAAATACACCAGTAATAACGTAGTGTTACGTATTTATTTGCAGATGCTGGCACAAAGTATACAATAATACTCAGGTATTAAGATTAAGAAATGAGTACTTTATTATGATTACCCCACGTTTTTCTCCTCACCTTGCCGTGCGAGCGCTTCTTGTGCTCGGCCTCCTTTCTCTGGGGACTATCGGAACTACAGGCTGTGGTCAGAGCGGCATCACGACGACGGCAACGATTGATCAGAGTGGTGTGCTGTCTGGAGTCGCGGTTCCGTTTCAGGGCGTTATTGCCCAACAAAATTTTAAATTCTCCAGTCCGTTTGCACAGGATGTCTTTCAGTTTTTCACGCCTCCCGACGCTTACGGCGCGGCTTGCGGGCCGGTGTATGCCTCACTTTTTGCGATCGACGGTACGGGGGGGATCTCAAGCACCGCTTTGGCGACGAGCCTGCTCAAGACCAATGATGGTGCGTACTCATTTGGCGAGGTCCGCTCTTCACTGGGCGTAGACATTCGCGAGGATCCGAACGTGAGGTACGTGGTGCAGGTCGCCGGCTGCAATTTTCTGTACACCAGACCCGTGACGGAATTTTGGGCCCAAACGGTAACGGCTGGCACTTCGTTGGTCAGTTTTGCGCTCAATACAACCCAGATGTCCCATACGTTGCGCCAGATCAATCGCGGGGCCTTGAATGATTTTATGGCAAAGCTCTCGGATACGACGATTTACAATGCGTATACGGCGGTTTCGAACAGCCCCACGCTAGGTGCGGCTTTTACAGATCTGTTTGGTGCGGACGTCACTGTTTTGGAAGATGCGGCGCCTAACATTGTAGAGATCAACGCCCCCACGGGCACGGACGAAGGAGTAGGGGCACTCTATCAAGTCAGCGCCTCGCACTGGTCGCCGGTATATCCGAAAGCGTATCAGTGGAAAAAAGACGACGTCAATGTTTCTACGAATGCCAATTGGACCTACACGCCTGGAGCTAATGATCAGGGGTTGCACACGATTGATTTACTGGTCGGCAAAGATAATGGTCACGGGGTACCTGATCTGACTAAGTCCTACGTGTACAAGACCTACTCGTTGCTGGTCCATGATACGGTGATGGCCACGCCGCTGAATCTGACACTGGGTACGCCCGCCAGCGCTCCGGTGAACACCCGACAACTGGTGTTGAATTTGGAGACGGGAGTGGGGCTTGGTAACTGTGCCAGCTTCACCGGTCTTGCGCTCACTGAAAACACGCTGACGGCTCCCACCTCGCCCAGCGCATATACTCTTTTGTGCGCGACTGCGCCGGTACAGTCGGTCCCCTACAATTTAGCGACCATCGGGGATGGCGTGAAGACTTTAAGACTTTGGGCGATGGATGCCTCTGGTAACATTGGCCCCGTCCCGAGTTCGCTCTCCATCCTGTTTGATAGCACCGCTCCTACCGTTTCGATCACAACTCCCACGGGCCCGCTTAAAGGCGGCAATACGGTGAGTTTAAATTTTGCGGCCTTAGACGCCGGAGCAGGCCTGACGTCAGGATCGGTCACGATTCAATACGCCTCAAATGGCACGACGTTTGTGGACGTCGCTACGGTTGCAGGCAGCGCTATTTCATACTCCTGGACGATCCCGAGTGATTCGGTCGCGACGGCCAAGTTAAAACTGATTGCGGTGGACGCAGCCGGAAACTCAAACTCGGCCACAACCTCTGCTTTCACAATTGATAGCACCGCTCCTACCGTTTCGATCACAACCCCGACTGGCCCGTTTAAAGGCGGCAACACAGTGAGTTTAAGTTTTGCGGCCTCGGACGCCGGCGCGGGCATGACATTAGGATCGCTCACGATTCAATACGCCTCAAATGGCACGACGTTTGTGGACGTCGCCACTGTTGCGACGAGCGCTACGACGTACACTTGGACGATCCCGAGTGATTCGGTCGCGACGGCCAAGTTAAAACTCGTTGCGGTTGACGCAGCCGGAAACTCAAACTCGGCAACAACTTCTGCTTTCACAATTGATAGCACCGCCCCCACCGCCTCGATCACTACCCCTGGGTCACTCAAGGGTGGGAGCACTTATTCGATCGCGTTTTCAGCAAGCGCCGGGGGTAGCGGCCTAGCGAGTCTCACCATCAAATACGCAAGCGACGGCTCAACTTTCAGCACGACCGTAGCCACGCCTGCCACCAATGCAACGAGCTATAGTTGGACCGTGCCAAGCGACAATGTCGCAACCGCCAAACTCGAAATCATCGCAGTCAACAATGTCGGAGTTTCAACAACCACGGTGACGTCAGCATTCGTTGTCGATTCTACGGTGCCCACCGCTTCGATCACAACGCCCGGATCGTTACAAGGTGGGAGCACGTATTCGATCGCGTTTTCGGCAAGTGATGGCGGTACCGGCCTGGCGAGTCTCACCATCAAATACGCAAGCGATGGCTCGACTTTCAGTACCACGGTAGCCACACCCGCCACCAGTGCAACGAGCTATAGCTGGACTGTACCGAGCGATAACGTTGCAACCGCAAAACTTGAAATCATCGCGGTCGATAACGTCGGCAACTCCACCACCACGCTGACCTCTGCGTTTATGATCGATAGCACCGCACCTACCGCCTCGATCACGACGCCTGGGTCACTCAAGGGTGGGAGCACGTATTCTATCGCGTTTTCAGCAAGCGCCGGGGGTAGCGGCCTAGCGAGTCTCACGATCAAATACGCAAGCGATGGCTCGACTTTCAGCACGACCGTAGCCACGCCTGCCACCAGTGCGACGAGCTATAGCTGGACCGTGCCAAGCGACAATGTCGCAACCGCAAAACTTGAAATCATCGCAGTCAACAATGTCGGCGTTTCAACAACCACGGTGACGACAGCATTCACAATTGATAGCACCGTACCCACCGCCTCAATCACAACGCCCGGGTCACTCAAAGGCGGAAGCACTTATTCGATCGCATTTTCGGCAAGTGACGGCGGTAGCGGCCTGTCGAGTCTCACGATTAAATACGCAAGCGACGGCTCAACTTTCAGTACCACGGTAGCCACGCCCGCCACCAGTGCGACGAGCTATAGCTGGACGGTGCCGAGCGACAATGTCGCAACCGCAAAACTCGAAATCATCGCGGTCGATAACGTCGGAAATTCCACCACCACGGTGACCTCTGCGTTTGTCGTCGACTCCACCGGTCCCACCGCCTCGATCACCACCCCTGGTTCGCTCAAGGGTGGCAGCACCTATTTTATTGCGTTTTCGGCGGGTGACGCTGGCAGCGGTTTGGCGAGTCTCACGATTAAGTACGCAAGTGATGGCTCGACTTTCAGCACGACCGTGGCCACACCTGCCATCACCGACACCAGCTATAGCTGGACCGTGCCGAGCGACAATGTCGCAACCGCCAAACTTGAAATCATCGTGGTCGATAGCGTCGGAAACTCCACCACCTCAAGCGCCACTTCAGCCTTCATCATCGACAGCACCGCTCCTACCGTTTCAATCACAACCCCGACTGGCCCGCTCAAAGGCGGCAATACGGTGGGTTTAAGTTTTGCGGCCTCAGACGCCGGCGCGGGCATGACGTCAGGATCGCTCACGATTCAATACGCCTCAGACGGCACGACGTTTGTGGACGTCACCACGGTTGCGACGAGCGCTACGACGTACACCTGGACGATCCCGGGTGATGCGGTCGCGACGGCCAAGTTAAAACTCGTTGCGGTGGACGCCGTCGGAAACTCAAACTCGGCAACAACTTCTGCTTTCATGATTGATAGCACGGCACCCGTACTCACGGCTGGCCAGATGAGTATTAATGGGGGAGCCGCCAGTACGACCAGCAACTACGTGCAGGTTTCTCTTAGGGCGACTGACTCGTTGACGAATATCACCCAGTTTTGCCTCAAGACAAACAGCACGACTCAACCCACGAGCTCGGATGCCTGTTGGGTGTTGGTCAACGCACCTACTCCAGGGCTCACGGCAGCCTTAAGTCTCAATCTGACGAATTTTTCTTACCTGCTTGGATTTGTCACAGGGAATTACACCTTTTATGCTTGGGTGCAAGATCAACTCGGCAACATCTCCTCTCTCACCAGTGCTGGCGCAGGCACGGCGGGCGTGGATAAAGCCACAATTACCTACAGTCCGGGGCAGCCTCCGTCGGTGATTAACGTCAGTGCGACGAGCACCGATGTGCCAGCCTCTCCTTTCGCCTCGACCGATCTCTATGTCACAGCGGGCAGCACGGTCTATATTCGTTGGGATGTCGCCACCGCTGCCAATGGTCTGGGCGCCAATCCCGTCACTCTTGCTTACACGACCAACGACAGCACCTTCACGGAAATTGCCTCTAACGTCGCCAATGCCGCCAATGGCTGCACGGTCGATGGGTCGCATACGGGTTGCTATGTCTGGACGAATGGCTCACCGACGAGCAGTTATTATAAAGTTCGAGTGTCGGTCCTGGATTCAAGCGGGATGGCCACGGTCGCGACGTCCAACCCGCTGAATGTATTTCCGCCCCTCAATATTCTTGCCGGAAACACCGACCCCGGCACCAACGGCAGCGCAAGCGCGGCGATGTTTTTTAACGTAGAAACTATACAAAGCGCAGATCCTCAAAGTTTTGTGGTGACCCCCTCTGGGGTGGTTTACTTTCGCGACAAAAATCGAGGTATTCTGGTGGTTGATCCCAGTAACGGTATTCAGAAAATACTAGTAGCGATGGATTCGACCCAAGCCTCGAATAATGGAGATGGGGGCCCCGTGAGCAGTGCCACCGTCAAGCAGCCGAACAAGATCGCGCTTGATTATCAAAATAGGCTTCTGGTGTTTGATTATGATCGCATTCGTCTGATCGACCTGAATGCCTCACCGATCACCATCAATACCTTCATCGGGGGGGGCGGCTCCACGTTAGACGGCGTCGCGCCCACCAATGTTTTGATTACATCGCCGGGTGTCATGGGCGCCATAAATACTACTGCGGCGATGCCTTTTTTCCCGCTGCCCAATGGCGACCTTTACTTTCAATCTGAAAATTATCACGCTCTGATTAGCGCTGGCGCCCGCGTGCGCGTCTATCACGCCCCGAGTACTCCGGCCAAGGCTCAGGATAATACAGTGACGAGTATCACGCCCTCGGGTACTGGTATTTACGGTAATCCGGCATTTGCCCTTGCGGGTTGCTTACTCGAGCATTTTGGATTCACCTTCGATCCGCTCACCTCGAACATTCTTTCCGTGCAAATGATTTGCTATGACGCTAATAGTGATCCGAACGTGAGTTTAAATCCAAGCACTTTTGTTTCGACGGCACCGCATCCGCCTACGGTATTTACCTATGGTAGAGTCACTTATAAGACACTTTCGCGAACAGGCGACATTTGGATCACCAGTGATTTCTCTGGAAATATCGCAAAATATATCCCGAGCACCAATACCTGGACCACTGTGGTCGGCACAGGCACTGTCGGGGTGTGCGAGGATGGTACCGCCGCACTGTCTTGTAATATTGATCCAAAAGATACGTTTGTGACGGCCACGGGCCAGGTTTACTTCATGGATCGTGGCCGACTAAGAACACTGGATAGTTCGAACCAGGTCGTCACGATCATTGGGCAGTTGAGGTCCTTTGGCGATGGGGGTAACCCGCTCTCGGCTAGATTCAACAGCATCTACTCGCTGGACAAAACCACCGCCGATGACATCATCGTTTATGATAGTGGCGAAAACCGACTGCGCCAATTGACGATTGGCGGAACGATTCAAACCATCGCCGGAAATGGCAATCCTCAGACTCAAAACACAACCGCTGCCGCGACCACGCAAGGAATATATGCAGCTAGTACGGCTGCTGGTTTGATCAGGGTAAATCCGTCAACTGGCGACGTATTTTCCACAATCAACGGTTACATCATGAAGCTTGATCGCAGCACCAGTAAATGGGTTGCTCTTGTTGGCGGCGGGGCTACTTCATATTCTTTGGCGGACAGCCTCACCGGAACCAACATCAGCATGGGAAGTTATACCGGTGGTATTCTCGGATTTGACGGCACAAATCTCTTGATGGTGCAAGGTCGCTATAGCGCCGGAGTGTTCGACTGTTTCCTTAAGAACTACACCATTACTAATGGCACGCAATCGCATGTTGCGGGATTTGTGGGGAGTTCATGCGGCGGGTTGAATGCCGATACCACTCCCGTCACGAGCAGTGGCACGCACGCCAATACCTCAGGAACTCTTAATATGATTCCAGCGTACTGGGACGGCCCTAATAATAGGTGGCTTTCGGTGGACAGGGCGGTGGCGCAGACCACTGTGCGCGCTCTCAATATCGGCGGCAACCTCGGCCCCCTCACGACCACTACCTATGGCATTGGGGCGTTTACCTATCGCAAAGAGGGTTCGAACGAATACCTGTATTATTGCAAGAACTCCACCTCCGGTACTTTACAGAGAAAAAATATCACGGCAGGCACGGAAAGTTCGCTGGCGTGGCCCATCTCCTCGCTCTTCTGTAGTGGTTACAGCCTTCTCTATGATAGCACTCGCAACTCACTGATTTTTCCGTTCACGCAAAATGGCTTGGGCGGCGTGGCAGAGTACATCCTGCCTGGCCCGATCGCGATTTCAAATGGCACGCAAAATACCGCGAGCGGAGTCAACACCGTGACCTTTAACGGCACGTGTGGCGCCAACGTCAGCACGATCTCCGTGACCGGCACCTCGACGGGCACCACCGCATGTACCAATGGGAGTTGGTCTTACGCGACACCTACGCAAACTGGCGCGAACGTCTATAATTATACTTTCACCGGTGTCGATGGCGCGGGCAACTTGGGTGATACCGTAGTTGCGGGGGCTTGGACTCACAATTAGTGTCGCAGTTATGCTCGGGCGCTGCCGTTGTCGGATCTCCAGGGCGGCGTTATTTCACTTTTCAGAACTACTCGCGGGCTGCTCGTCAAAAAGAGGAAGGGATGATGGGGCATTGCTAAGTGCTTTGATCCATGCAGCGAAGGACTTAGTTGGAAGGCGATAGCTGCCCTTAATGGTATCGTTGACCACAATAATATTCCGACCCTTTAGCGCCTGAATAGCATTGTTTACCGTGTGCTCCTTCAGTCCTGATGACTGAATGATGTGCGACCGGGTAACCCACTGATCAGAGTTCTCGGCCATGACCCTAAGCACCTTTCGGTAATCATCTGATCCCACCTGATCGAAGAACATCTCTTGAAAAAACTTACGACCGAGCTGTTTCAATGCACCGTTCTTTCCATACGCGCCTTCTTCAACATCAACGGTCGAGAGGCTTCCATCGAAATCTGCGTCGAATGCGCTGTATCCGAACTGTTGAATGAAATGCGGGTAGCCCTCGGACAAGGCACAAAGTTGCTTTCTGGCGTCCTGGTCGATAGTCGTTTGGTCTTTGTTTTTGCTGTTTGCATCCCTGATGCAGGCGTCGACGACCGCGGCACTGTCTTCTTCGGACAGCGGCCCTAGCGTGAAAATCTGAAAGAGTCGCGGAGAAGATTCGTGAGATGCTTTGAGCTTCTCTAGAACAACGGGCAATCCCGCCATCGCAACCGCCAGGTTTTCGCAGTCAAGGCGCGTCATCTTCTCTGTGAGCAACTTGATAATTTCTCCGAGGCGTGCGGAGGGGTCCGGTTTGTCTGCCTCGTCAATCAAAAGAATAACACCATCGACTCGCGTTGCTGAAGATGCCTGAGAAGCGGCGCCCTTGAGGAAGTCTGCGACGGTCTCGCAAAATTTATCAAGAACGGGGAACGGTTCACTTTCCATCTGCGCGCCGGGTCCGTGATACCGGACGCCAAGGACTTCCCACTTGCTAAGAAATTCCCAGGCCTTTTTGGCCGCACTTTTTAGTTCGGAATTTTTGTCGACTTGTTCACGAAACTTCGTGGCCAGAGTAACGACCACGTCTAGTGCGGTCATGTTTGCCGTCAGCTCAACGGGAACGACAAGAAACGAGGCTCTGAATTTCGGATCTTGCACAAAGGGAAGGGCTCCTTTGGCGAGGTGTTCGATATATAGCATCAGTGAGGACTTGCCGATTCCCCGCTCCCCTTCGATTACAAAATGCTGCGGATTTCCGTGCTTTGTTTGGAACAGAATTTTTTCGATGCCCAATAATTCCTGCGCTCGGCCTTTGAACATGCCTGGATGAATCAGGTTGTTGGGTCTGAACGGGTTGTATTTCAGTGACATGAGGCGCGCTCCATTTGCGATTACTGCGCGGAATTACCGACCGCGCTTGGGCAATATCGAGCACTAGGCGTCATTAGTCAATATTAGCCCTTATTAGTCACCACTAGGACCAAAGGCGCCGAAACCCCAGCCACTATTTGCCATTTTTTGAGCATTCAAAATAGGGAAAACAACGGAAAACACAAGTCATAACGTAGTGTTACATATTTAAGAAGATTCAGGGTTATGTCTTATTGTTGACTGAAGAAGTCGGGAAATCGGCAACGCATTGATGACCCCCCATTACGTCAATCAACCCTGCATGATCTGGCCGCCCATCTTATGACCTTGGTCATGTACACATACCGGTGTACGCTTTAAAAGTGAAGAAACGGGACACAAGGAGAACCCCGATGAAAGTTGAAGGCAAGGTGACTCCTCCTCGTGGAGCTAAGAACAAGTATTGGGGTGTTGAAATTCCACTTTTGGAGATCTACACCCAAGGTAAAACCAAAGCGGACGCCTATTTAATGGCGAAAGACGCAATTGAATCCTTGATAGATAAGAAGGGTTTTGAGGCGTTTTGTGTGCCGAGCAAGGGAAACCGCTTCATGATGACTGCTAACGATTCGGCCACTTTCGTGGCATTCATTCTTGGACGCCTTCGTGTGGCCCACAACTTAACCGCTCGGCAGATGTCTGAGCGGTTGCAGTCTTCCTCGCCCAACGCCTATGCTCGTTATGAACAGGGCCGGGCAATGCCAAAACTGGATAAGCTCGAAGAACTACTACATGCCATAGACCCAACCTTGGGCTTGGTCTTGGTCGCTGGCTGAGGTCGCAGGCGCGGCTTCGGCTGGGGCAAGCCTAAATTCGGCAGAATACGCCGTGAAGGCGAGTCTTCGACTCAAGCAGCGCAAGCAGTTTTCCGTTTTTAACGCCGGCCCATCCCATCTCCGGGACCGTAAAAGCTTCACGGTTCAAGCCACATCGGAGATTTGTTTGCGAATATATTCCATGACTTCGAGAACCTGATCTTTGGTTACGGTCGGAAAATCTAAAAGAAACTCGTTAATCGTATCTCCAGCTTCTAGGAAATCGAAAAGAGCTTGAATAGGAACCCGAGTGTTTTCAAAAACTGGCGTTCCACCCATAACTTCTGCGGATTTTTGAATGACCTTGAGTTTTGCTTCCATTTGTAGTCCTTCTTTTTAAGTAAGTTACGCATCGCACCAGACTGGTGGCGCCTCTTAAGGAAGATACCACAGCCAGGAGACCAGAACAAACCGGGGGCTGTGCGCGCGCTCAATATCGGCGGCAACCTCAGTACCCTCACGATCACTACCTATCAGATTGGGGCGTTTACCTATCGCAAAGAGGGTTCGAACGAATACCTGTATTATTGCCAGAACTCCAATTCCGGTACTTTACAGAGAAAAAATATCACGGCAGGCACGGAAAGCTCGCTGGCGTGGCCCATCGCCTCGATCTTCTGCAGTGGTTACAGCCTTCTCTATGATAACACTCGCAACTCACTGATTTTTCCGTTCACAGTGCGGCTGGTTCAAATATTTAGGGCATCAAGTATATCTCCCCGCTGTTCATGGCTCTAGGGCATCCCCCAGATCACGCCATCTTTACTGGTGGTGCAAACACGGTAGCCACGAGCCAAGAGCTTTTTCATGGGAATGCCGGCCGCCTCAAAAAGATTTTTGATGAGATAGCGGCCCATGCCTTCGAAATCGCGCCCAAATTGAACGATCCGAGAGAAAGCTAGGTGATCCCAAAATCCGCGTCCGGTTTTGTTTCGGGCTAATGCGGCGCCCTTTTTGGCACCCGTGACGATGATCGCGATGCCGCCGGCAAGCTCGCGCAGAAATCCTCCTGGCAATTGAGCAGATCCGCAGTGTTGGCTGGAAATAAGTCAAGGGGATCTAGGTCGTTTGTCGTGGCGGCGGAAGGTATGCTTTTCGAACAGTAATTCACGAGTTCGTTCTGATTCGGCGCCGGACAAGGCTGCAGCAGCATTTGCAGGCTCGCGCGATTCTTTTGAACCGAAAGTAAATCGGGATTGATTTTTGGATCGCTTAATTTGGTGCATACGTTGCGATTCGAGCTATTGGTCTGAGCGGCCTCGATAAAGTATTCCGGGCAGGCGAGATTGCCGCGCAAGTTTGGATTATCATTCCATACATAGCTGTTTGGTGAGCAGACTTCGCAATTCGTCGTGTCGGTATAGTCAAGGTTTGCTCCCCATGAGTCGCTGTAGCCGGGGCGAAATGCGACAAACTCTAACGTGGCGTTGTACTTGACCTTAAGCAGGGCAGTCTTGCGCTCAAGTTCGGTTAGGTAGGTGTCTAATTTGCAAACTCTCTTTCCGATCGGACCGCTTGCAATGTAGTTTGGATGATTATTCACGTCTAACCGATAAGCGGCATAAAGGTCGTAAAGATAGAGCGTCGCCATGGTGTTCGCGTTGTAATCACCGAACCACCAGTCACAGCTGCCTTTACTAGTTGGGTCCGCGCATTTTCCCTCTCCGTCGTGCGATTTTCCATGGGCGTGAACGATCTCATGGACGTAAATTGCGGCACGCTCTGCGACGGTCTCGCCTCTCAATTTCTGCCCGGGAAGATTCGGATTTGGCATGTCGAATCCAAACAAGACGGACAATTTCACGGCGGGTATATAACCCGAAGTGCCGGTTTTTGCGACAAAAGTCATATCGCAGGTGGGCGTATAGCCCTCAGTGGACTCTTCCTTTACGTAATCAAAGGCGGTGAGTACCTTGGGGTCCGTGTTTGTGTGCCAAACATGCGCATGTTGGAAGTCATACAATAGATATGCGCCGTTCATGGCACGCGTGAGGAGATAGTTGTTGTCCCAAGGGTTGTCAGCTCCCCAGCCATGGTGCCAGTCGCCCTTTCCGAAATTGAAACTGCTCCACAGGTTGGTTATCATGGCTTGGTTATAGGTCCATTTGGGCGTATACAATGACTCAAAGCTACCGGATTGGGCATTCAGGTCGATTTGACAGGTATCCGCGCGACCTGTTTCAGCAGCGAGAACACCCATGCAAAACAGGATGCAGATGAAAGTGGGGAGCTGACGCAACATAGTGTGTCCCTTCTACTGATACAGAAGATACAATTCGTTTTCCGGCAGATACTTGCTCATCACGGTTGCGGATGAGGCGATAGTTATATGCAATCGCACCTCTCCGGACGCCCGGATCCGGGTTGCTCACCGATTGAAGGACTATCTGTCTTGCAGCAATCATTGCCTCGGTGGGCTTGCTTGGTCCCGACCGGTTGGGGTTTCTCGTGGCAATCATGAAAAGATCATTTATAGCATTGGTTTTTTTGAGGGCGATTACGTCAACACGGCCGCAATTTTGGGTTTCGGACTCACTTTTGGAATCCGAAGGCGATGCGGCACTCACTGGCTCGTTGAGTACATTTGCAAGGTAGTTCACCGCCTTGATGTTCCCTACCTCGGCAAGAACGGAAGTAAGGGCGACATGGCGAATGTATTCACTATTTATGGGGTTATTGAGCTCAGAGATTACTGTTTCGGTGGCTTTGTCGCTGTTCTCGCTGATGAGCAAATAAGTCCTGCTCTTTTCCAATTCAGTCAGATCACCTGGCGTCGGATGTTTGAAGAGCCCCTCGTAAAGCGCGGCAAGTGCCTTGTCGCCGGGCTCATCATTTTTTTGAAATGACATGGTTGGCACCGAGGAATTCTCTCCTGCCTCGCTGGCTGTCTTGGCAAGAAAAAAAGGCCTCTCGCTGTCAGGTGCCAGCTCAGCCGGAGTGAGCGAAATGACTTTTTCTCAGGAGACGAAAAGCTCCGTTCGCTCAGAGGTGTTGCTCGGCGACAGGAATGATGAGAGTTTTTGATGAGTCGTTAATGCCAAATGGAGAGACGCCACAAGAAGGGTCGTTGCAACGATGCCGGTCAGGACGATTTTAGAAACTTTCCGCATGGGATTACCCATCCTTCCCCCTGTGTGTCAGCTCAGACCCTCGTGTTTTCTGCAGATCGGAGCCACATCTTATTGTTGACTGGAAAAGTCAAGAAGTCAACGGCGCGTTGATGCTCCCCTGATCAGTGGGAACCCGATTAAAGACGGAGTCCCAGACTCAGGCCGAACCATTCGCCTGAAAGCGTAGCGTCTCCGCCTAACCGAATGATTTTTGTGGTCATGCTGCCAAAGAGATGGGGGGTCAATCCTACGTTCAGCGTAAGCGTTCCGCGAAACCCATTTAACGAAATAGGCACGGCACCGACAGCATCTGACGAGGATTTTATAAGAGGCGAATACGAGATTCCAGCCTTCGTCTCGACCCATTGCCCACCCAAGGTTGTCGTAAAAACTCCCCCCAGTTCGGGCCAAAATGCAGTGGTGCTGCGCACTTGATAGGCCACCACGGTTTGCGAAATGCTCACCGTCGCTTGTACAAATTTTTCGACCTCAACAAGGGCATACGGCGAAAACACCCCGTCAGCCGCATAAGTCACGTGCGCCCCCACGGCCCAGGTCATTGGAAAACTGACGTCATCGAGCGCCGCCACGCGAGCGAGCGCGAATTGCCCCCCGGGCCGCCAAGAGGAAGCTTCGTTAAATCTTTCGATTTCGAATGCAAAAGAGGGCAGAGTCCACAGCCCCCCTGTTTCGGTGACGGCATCGGCGACGGTCTCGCTTAAATGAGCGCGTTCGGCCCCCATCCTAAAACGGGTGTGAAAGTACGCCTGGGTATTGTCTATCGATACCTCTACTGTGGGCGTAGGCGTGGGTATCGGCAGAGGCGCCGGCGTTGGCAGAACCTCCGGGGGTGGTATGACAACTGGGCTCTCGAGTTTAGGAATAACCGGCAGCTCTAATTTCAGAGTGGTACCCGGGCGGAGGTGGCGCCAATTTTTTACTTTTGGATTGAGTTTCTGGTTGCGCGCGACCAGACCCTTTTCACCATAAAGTCGAATAGCAGGGTTATTGACTTTCTTCTCCAGCACTTCCGAAAGAGTATCCGTCTCCGTCACTTCGTATGGCTCAACCTGATATTCAAAGGCCAATGCGGACGCAGCCACCGCACCCACCGCGACGAACACGACGATAGGCCAAAGAGCAATCCATTTTCGACGAAACTGATTCTTCACTATTAAGGTTCTTCCGACTCGCCATCTTTTTTGCCCCTTTCGGAAGGGGTGACTGGATGCTCCTCGACCGGAGGTGTCTCTGCGGATTCTGCCTCGACGGTATTGTGCTGAAGGCGGCGGATCGTTTCGTCCGCTTTTCTGAGTCGTTCGGATACCGAGGCCATGATGGTTTTGAGGTAGTCCGGCACGGTTTTATAGATCTTGTCGAGGGATTCAAACGTGATTTCTTGGACATCCGTGGGAGAGGTGGCGATCGCGGCGGCACTTCGAGGTTGGCGGTCAAAAAACGAAAGCTCGCCTACAACTTCATTCGTGTAGGCGCGGGCTAGCTCCACAAAGGCAGACCCTTTAGCCTTCCGAATGGCGATCGTGCCTTTTTTAATCAGGTACATGCTGTGGGATGCATCTCCCTCATGAAACAGGTATTCGCCGGATTTCAAGGAGCGGATGGGAGATGACATACCTTCTATGGTGCCAGGGGTTCGTCGGATTGGAAAGGTCAGAATGTTGACGTTAAATGTGCCTCCGATAGGCACGAAGCAATAGTCCCGCTCCCAGGACTTCCGAAATCAGCGAGATCGGATTCAAGGAAGCCCGCGCGTGCTCTCCAATGTCGACAAAGGGGGCCGCTGAAAATCGCGCTTGATAAAAAGGGAAGGCGAGCGCAATGAGGGCTGAGCTTTCTTGGGGGCGTTCGGTGATGGGGCCAATGCACATGGCCAAGCCATCGGCGAGTACGTCCAAAGCAAGGTGAGAAGCCAGTCCCCATGAAATCGCCTTAAGGACCGTGGACTGACGAAAAATTCCGGCAGCGATGACCAGCAAAAGCACGATGCCGCTATGGCCAAACGTGCGCGTACAGCTGATCAAGCCTAAATCTGTTCCAGATAATCCTCGGGACCAAGAAAGGCCGTAATACAGGGGCTTGTCGATGAGATCAGGTAAAATGGCTCCAAAGATCACCCAGGATTGGCGAAGGTGACGCGTGGCTGGAGTGACTAGCCATGACCCCACGCCCATGTGGCCGAGTGGGAGCATGCTAGGAGCGCCCCGTACTCAAAACCACTTTACCAAAGGCTTGGCGTGTTTCAAGGTATTGGTGGGCCTCGGCAATTTGATCCAAATCATATACCGAATCGACGACCGCTTTCAGTTTTCCTCGCGAAACAAGCTCAATGATCTTCAATAAATCGGCTTTGCTTCCCATCGTGGAGCCAACAATCGAGATATTTTTGAAAAAGATTCCTTTGAGATCGACCTCAATCTGGGAACCCGAGGTAGCGCCACAAGTCACTAGGCGGCCTCCCCAGCTGAGCGATTTGATACTGTCTGTAAAGGTCTCTTTACCGACGTGATCGATGACAACGTCACAGCCTTTTTTCCCTAAGGCGCTGAGAATCGATTTGAGTTCCTGTCGAAAAGGCTTTTCTCGGTACAAAATCACGTGATCAGCGCCGAGGGCGCGAGCTTTTTGAGCCTTTTCGGCGTTACCCACAGTTGTGATCACGGTGGCGCCAACCAGCTTGGCCATTTGAATCGCGGCAACAGAGACGCCGCTTCCTCCCGCTTGAATCAGGCAAACCTCACCGGGCTTGAGTCGGGCTTTTTCGAAAAGCATGGTCCATGCTGTGAGATAGGGGATCGGGAGTGCTGCTGCGTCGATTGCGCTTAGGCCCATTGGTCGAGCAATGACGTTTGCCGCTGGTACCACGATCATGTCAGCGCAACCGCCATCTCGAGTTTCGCCCAAAATCCCGTATTGTAGACAAAGCGGATCAAAGCCGCCAAGACAGGCTACACAATGGCCGCAGGAAATTCCGGGATTGAGAACCACTGGCGAACCTTCGATCAAAGGCTCGGTTTTGGCACCCGGTCCAAAAGCCGCAATGGTACCAGCGACATCACAACCTGGGGTCAAGGGAAGTGGAAAGCGATGTCCTTCAACGCCTTTTCTGACCCACAGATCCAAATGGTTGAGACCCACGGCCTCCACATGGACGAGCACTTCCATGGGGCCGGGCACGGGCGTGGCAATGTCCCTGGATACAAGAGTGTCCAAACCACCGTGTTTTTCAATCCGCCAGGCACGCATGCGCCACCGTTTTTGCGATGGCTTGAGCAGAAATGCCATGCTTGTCGTAGAGTTCAGCCGCTTCTCCGCTTTCGCCAAAGGTGTCTTGAATTCCTAATTTCAGCAGCCGGGCTTGGGCCTTTCCCGTTGAAGCTAAGGCTTCAGCAATGCAACTGCCGAGTCCGCCAATGACGGAGTGATCTTCTATTGAGACCATCAGCTTTGCCTTACCGGCCAATTCAAGCGTGGTTCGATCATCAAAGGGTTTGAGTGAATGAGCATTCCACACAGCCATCCGAATGCCCTTGGCAGCCAGAATTTTTGCCGCACCCACGGCTTCAGCGACCGTGGCTCCCGAGGCAATCGCAATGACCTCGGGGTTGGGTGCTGAGAGGATTTCCATGAGTTTGCCGGGCCGAAAGGGCGCCCCCGAGGGATAAAGGTCTGGAAGGTTTTGGCGAGTCAGCCGAATATAGGCCGGTCCCTTCCATTCATTGACTAAGTAATCCATTAAAAGCTGAGTTTCGCGGCCATCCATGGGCTGAAAAACACCCATCGTGGGAAGCGAGCGCATCAGCGAAAGGTCCTCGAGTCCCATTTGGCTGTGGCCATCATCACCGATTCCGATGCCGGCGTGGGTGCCGACCAGGCGAACATTGGCCTGCGCATAAGCTACACTGAGCCGGATAGTATCGTAACGGCCCGTGAGAAATGCGCCAAAACTGCAGAGGAAGGGGAGTTTTCCTGTAAAAGCGAGTCCGGCGGCGGTTCCGATCATATTGGCTTCGGTAATGCCCATTTCAAAAAATCGAGCCGGATATTTCTTGGCAAAAATTTCTGACTTAGTGGATTTGGCAAGATCGGCGTCTAGGACCACAATTTCGGGGTGATTTTCGCCGAGTTGAGCAAGGGCTTCACCGAAGGCTTGGCGTGTCGATTGAGACATAAAAAATTACTCCTGACCTTGAGAAAGGGTTTTCAAAATTTCAGCTTTGGCGCGAGCGGCTTCTTCAGCTTTAGGTGCTACCCCGTGCCATTCGATCTTGTTCTCCATAAAGGAGACGCCTTTGCCTTTGATTGTTTTTGCGAGAATAAAGACTGGTTTTTTGGATCCACCGTCCCGAAGTTTACGGGCTTGCGCATAGGCTTGGGTAATTTCATCCATATTGTGGCCGTCGATTTTAATGACTTCCCAATTAAAGGTGCGCCATTTGTCCGCAATGGGCTCAAGCGGCATGACTTTTTCAACGGGGCCGTCAATCTGTCCGCCGTTGTTATCCAAAATGACGACGAGGTTGGAAAGCTCAAATTTGGGGGCCGACAGGGCGCATTCCCAGATTTGGCCTTCTTGCATTTCACCGTCGCCGATCATGCAGAAGACCATCGATTTTTTGCCGTCCATTCGCAGTCCAAGTGCAAGGCCTTGGGCGACCGACATTCCTTGCCCCAGGGAACCCGTCGAGGCTTCTACAATAGGTAAGCGCACGCGGTCGGGGTGTCCCTGAAGGAGGGCCCCAGTTCTTCGGAGTTTGTGAAGTTCTTCGACGGGAAAGAACCCTTTTTTAGCGAGTGCGACATAAAGGGCGGGAGCAGCATGTCCTTTGGAGAGGACAAAACGATCACGATCTGGCGCCAAAGCATTGGCGTTTTCTACGCCGCGCATTTCGTGAAACCAAAGTGCCGTAATCAAATCGATGGCGGAAAGGCTCCCACCCGGGTGTCCCGATTTGGCTTCGGTAATCATATCAATGATCCAGGTGCGAAGTTCTGCGGCAATACCTATGAGCGGGGTTGGGTTGGCCATGAAAGTCTCCTTGGCGCACTCTACCAATGACTGCCCCAAGGTAAAAGCGATCTTTTGAGAGCTACGCATTGCATCTTTCCCGTAATTCTTGATACAATTTGTCTCATTATGTCGCGGAAATGGTGGGTCCTCGCGGCCGTGGCCTGTGGCACTTTCATGGCTACCTTGGACTCCAGCATCGTCAATATTGCCCTTCCCACTCTGACCAAAGAGTTAGGTCCCGATCTCCCCCGAGTGAAATGGGTGATCGTCATTTATCTCCTTTTGCTGACTTGTTTACTTCTTCCTTTTGGGCGCCTTTCGGACGAATTTGGCCGTAAAAAGGTGTTTCAGCTCGGTTTCTTAACTTTTGTGGCCGGTTCGGTTTGTGGGGGTTTCTCCCCAACGCTGGGATGGTTGGTTTTTTCCAGAATGATTCAGGCGGTGGGTGCCGCCATGCTGATGGCCAATGGTCCCGCTATTATTACAGCGACGTTCCCTTCGACTGAAAGAGGAGGCGCATTAGGAACTCTTGCGATGGTCGTGAGCGTCGGTTTGCTATCAGGACCTGGTGCAGGGGGTTTTTTGATCTCCCATTTTGGTTGGCGCAGCATTTTTTTTGTGAACATCCCGATTGGTTTGTTGGGCGCTTTTTTGGTTCAATATCACGTGTCTTACGATTCTAAAATTCGCATGCGCGCCCCTTTTGATTGGGCCGGGGCTGTTTTACAGACACTCTTATTACTTTTCTTTATCATTATTTTCGCTCCTCCCAGTATTTCAATTTCGGGTGGGCTTCCCTTTACCGTTTCGCGCTTTTGGGTGGCGGTGGTGACGTTATTGATTGGTGTGGCTTTTATCAAAGTCGAGGCGAATGTCCAGGCACCTCTTTTTGACCTGTCTTTACTCAAAATCCGCACGTTTTGGACCGCAAATTTAGCGGGGTTTTTGACGGTCGTGGCTTTTTCGTCGGTTTCGGTACTGATGCCGTTTTTTTTGGAAGGCGTGATGAAGTATCACACCCACCAGGCCGGTTTGTTTATGACCGCCATGCCTGTTGCGATTTTGATCATTGCGCCGATCGCCGGACGTCTTTCCGATCGTTTTGGGAGTCATGAACTGAGTTTTATGGGAACCCTGATTGGTGCGGTGGGTCTGTTCGGGATGGCGGGGCTATTCGGGGCTGGATTGCATGGAGAAGTGGCCGGTTTTTGGATCGTGCTGGGTTTGCTCTCTATTGGCATCGCCACAGGGTTGTTTCAGTCTCCTAATAATAACGCCATCATGGGTGCGGTCCCCTATGAAAAGCTCAGTGTCGCGTCGGCGGTGTTAGCGACGGTGAGAAATTTGGGTTTAGTGACCGGCACGGGGTTGGCCACAACGTTGTTTACCTTGCGGTTCGAATTGACCAAGGACTTTGTGGATTCATTGCATCTGACCTTTCGGGTAGCGGGGGTTCTGGCATTGGGGGCCATGGTAGCGGCTTTGAGTAAGCGGAGAGGTTGAGATGGCGTGGAAAAAGAAGGAAAAACTCATCAGCCGTGAGGAGGCGGTGGCCGCGGCCAAAAAAGAATTTGCGCCGTATTGGGTCGGGTCTGAGCCGCTCGTGGCCGGAGTCGTGACGCCTGAGGGGGGGGTGAGTGTTCATCCGCTGGACCTGACTTTTGAAAAGAGTGCTTGGATCTTTATACTGGTCGATTTAACGACTTTTTCCGGCGAGTCCGCTTTAGATATCGCGCGGGACTGGCATCGGCGCTATTCAGGTTACAGCGTTAATTTTGTTTTGATCACTCGTTCGACTTACAAATTTTTAGATACCATTGCGACTTTTCAGCCGATGTTCAAAAAACATGGGTTGATTTTTCCGGCAGTATTGGATCACGAGGGGCTTTTGTATCGTGCTTTCAATGCTTCTCCCGCCATTCCCAAAGTTGTTCTTCATGCTAAAGGTAAAATTATTTTTGAAAAAGTTGGACCTCAATGGTTTGAAGGTGCTGAAAGTCTGCTTCAACATTATTTGCGGGAGTCGGATCCGGGCTTGCCGTTTAACCTGCCTTTTGAGGGAACCCATGAATTGCCGGCTGATCAACTTCGAGTGGAGCTGGGTCGCTCCACTCGCCCCAAAGGTTTGGCTTTTGGTGGAAAATGGACCCAAGAGCAGGACTGTATCGTCGCTCGCGATGGCACAGCCGTGATGCGGTTTAAGAGTCCCTCCGCTCGGATCTCGTTCGTAGCGGAGCGTCTTTCGACGGAAGACCGGCGTTCGCGAATTAAGATCGAGGCCAATCGGGATTCGGCTTTCGAGGCGATCTCCGGTGCGGATTTGACGATGGCCGAAGATGGTTCGTCTGAGCTCAAGGTGGCTGGACCCATGATTTATCACGCGCTCGTGAACCTGCCGGAGCGTTTGCGGGAAATAACTCTTAAATTTCCCGATGCCGAGCGGTTTCCTGTAGCGCTTTATGGGATCAGGTTAGGTTCTTAAGAACTTTTGCTACGGAGTCTCGCGGTTTTTTTGGCAGTCCTGCTTCGTCGGCAAATTTGCAGAACTGGCCAATAGCATCCCGCACTTCATCGATGATTTGAGGTGAATGTTTTAATCCGACCTCTAGCGCGAGGGTTTTTAGATGGTCTCGAGTAGGATTGCGTCCTTCGCCTGCAACCAGCATCATATGTTCCCCGCCCGGCCCTGTTGAGTAGGTCAAATCGTAGGCGGGACTAGGGTGCCAAATCCCTTTTTCATTCATGAGAAATGCAAAATTTCGAGCATGATCATCGCGGTTTCTGCTGAAAACATTGAAACAGGCACGTCGAAACATTTCTGAAACGTCAGCTTCATTTCGAGTCAGCTTGCGAGTCACTAATAAAAGTTCGCGATAGCCAAGAGCAGGGTAGGTGTGCCCCTTGAGGGGATCCACCGAGGGCAATCAAATGGTCGAGGTCCTGACCCTCCACCTGATCTAGAACCATTTGGATCTCTGAAGCGACCTCGTCGAGATCAACGACTGAGGGCTGGTCTTGTTCGAATTCTGGCTCATAAGTGAGAGCGCCCATTCCGTGCGACCCAACGTAGGCTAGACGATCCAGGGGCCCCAAAGATCCCGACGGAGGCGCCCGGCCCTTGCGATTCGTCGTTCCAGCAACAAACGCCCCCAGCCGTCTGGCAGGCTGTCTTCGAAAACCCCCATTAAGCCCTGAAAAATAGCTGGATCACCGACCTTCACCCCGGAAGCAAGAGGTAGATTGAACGGCGAAAGTTCGAGGCCACGGTTTATAAAATCGGCGTCGTATTCGAAGAGAATTTCTCGATTTTTTTGTGCGAGCCTTCCAACTTTTTGCTGAACTCCTTCTTGGAGTTCTAAAAAGACTGTAAGGAGTTGGATAGGTGCGCGGTTTTTTTTGAGTATCATCATTCCACTCCGGTCCCTCCGGTTCTTATGGCCCGTTTCCGTGAGGTGACTTTGTTCTGTCCCAGTGCCTCATCCAGGGAGGTATATTTGGGCGTTTCAAAGAGGCGCTCGAATGTGCTTTCGGCCCCAAGTGCGGTGGCGATCCGCAAGGCATTTTCAACAGAGACGTGCCCCGTTTTTTCAAAGCGGTGAAGCGTTGCAACACCGATGCCGGAGCGGTCCGCATGCTCCTGTTGGGTCCAGTTTCGAGAGAGTCGTAGAGCCTGAGTGCGTTGACCAATCGCTAAAAGGATATTTGAATAGGATTCAAGGCCTGTCCTAGAATTGATCATTAATGATAGATTATAATCACTTTATGGCAATAGTTAATCAAAATTGATCGGTTATTAGTTGTGGTTTTGGGTGATGTTTTGTCGAGAAATTTCTAAATTTCGTCTAAAATCGGCTGGTTTCACGCGGTTCAGTGCCGAGTGGGCGACGCGGGCTTTATAGGCGGCTGCGTCCTCCGCGAGGAGCGCATCCCAATCCTGCAACAACCTTGGAGGTTCGTTACGAGATGATCCCCCGTCTTGTTCTAATTCCCGCCGAACTGGCTTTATGTTGAACGGACAGGCTTCTTGGCATAGGTCGCAGCCTGCGACCCACGGGCCAATCGCTTTTTGATCTTGCTCAGAAAGGCCAAGTTCGCCTCGCATTTCAAGAGTCCAATAGCTGATGCAACGTTCAGAGTTTAGCCAGTGAGGGTCTCGAAGTGCGCCTGTTGGGCAGCCCTGAATGCATCGAGTGCAGCTGCCGCAATAATCGGGCAAAGGTGTGGGGCCTCGTCCGGTTTTTTGGTTGATCAGCACGACGCCGATAAAAAAATAACTTCCTAGTTTAGGATGAATCAAAAGCGTATTTTTGCCAATCCAACCGAGTCCGGCCAGCGCAGCCCAACTTCGCTCGAGCACCGCACTAGTATCGACACAGATTTTCCAACGAAGTTCGGGGTAGTTTTGTTTGGTCTGCTCCATCATTCGTTCCAAGCGTTGCGCCAGCGAATCGTGATAGTCGAGGCCATCTGTTCCGGTTAAGCCGCGAAGGTATCTTGCGTACCTTGGACCCTCGCTGATTTCTGCTGCCCCGTACGGACGCCGAGGATAAGGCGCTAGTACGCAGAAAATGCTCTGAGTCTCTGGAAACATTAGGCGCGGATCAGCTCGCCGGTCACGGCCACGCTCGAGGTATTGCATGCGGCCTGGGTAGCCGCGTGCAAGCCACTCGTCGTAACGTGCAACATGGGGGGCAATGGCTTCGAGGCTGAGGTCACGATCTACCGCGCCCGCGCATGAAAAGCCCTCAGTCTGGGCGCTTGCGAGCAAAAGGGAGTAAAAATCAGCAGCAGCTTCCATCGTGTAATCTAGGATGATTTAGGGTGATTTGAGAATACGACCGATGAGGTCATGTCCTTGGGCTTCAGTGAGAAGCACCTGCACAAAGTCCCCCGGTTTCAGAGTTTCTAAGGCATTGCTGTCCCCGAGATCATTGATCAACACATGACCATCGATTTCTTGCGCCTGTGTGGGCATCCGGCCTTGAATGAGGAGTTCGGTTTCGTCGCTCGGACCTTCGATCATCACCTGCACAGTTTGGCCGACAAGTTTTTCGTTTCGAACCTGGGCCTGCTTCTGCAAAATGTCCGCAAGCTTTTTAGCGCGTTTTCGTTTAGTGGCCGGATGGACTTGGTCCGGCATATCATTGGCTTTGGTGCCTTCTTCTTTCGAGTAGCGAAACACGCCGACAAAATCGAGGTTGAGGTCCTCGAGATCGCGCGCCATCTCTTCGAACTGCTCCTCGGTTTCGCCCGGAAAGCCCACGATCATCGACGTACGAAACACCATTCCAGGAACTTTGGCTCTGAGCTTACTGATCAACTCAAAAAGCTTAGTTTTGGTAAGTCGTCGACCCATCGCCTTGAGAACGTCGTTATTGGTATGCTGAATGGGCATGTCGAGGTATTTGACGATTTTGGGCTCGCGTGCGACGATATCGATCAGTTCATCGCTAAAATCATCAGGATACACGTAGTGCAGTCGGATCCACTCGATGCCGTCGATTTTGCACAGAGCAGGCAGTAGGGTGAGCAGGCTGTCTTTGTAGCGGCCCTCGATTCCATAATGGGTGAGATCTTGCGCGACCAGGTTGAGTTCGCGGACTCCGCGTTTGGCCATGCCTTGCGCTTCTTCGACGAGCGACTCGACGGTGCGAGATCGAACATTGCCTCGGAGGGTCGGGATAATACAAAATGCGCAACGTCGGTTACAACCTTCTGAAAGTTTGAGAAAGCCCGTATAGCTCGGGCCGGTGTGCATGCGCGGATCTTTTTCAGAATGAATAAAGGCCGGTTGGTCGATGTAAGAGCGTTTGGGAAGGGGAGACCCAAATTCTACCGATTTGGCGCGGGCATCTAAAAGCTCGGTGATGCGATGGTACTGGCCAGTGCCGATAAAAAGGTCGACTTCGGGCATCTCGAGTTCGAGTTGTTTGGAGTAACGTTGCGGCAAGCAGCCTGCGGCTACGAGAACTTTGCACCGCGCGCTTTGCTTGAGTTCGGCCATGTCGAGGATGGTCTCGATGGATTCTTCTTTGGAAGCCTGGATGAATGAGCACGTGTTGACGATGATGACTTCGGCTTCTTGGGGATTGGTGGTGATCGAGTAACGATCCTTTTGAAGAAGTCCGAGCATGACCTGCGAATCAACGAGGTTTTTGGGACAACCCAAACTGATAAAATGAACTGGGGACTTCGATTTTGGGGTACTGCTCATACTTCGATTAATCCCTGAAATTTCCGAATTGCATCGGGACTTTGAGTTTGTCCTGGATTCCGCGAAGGTGGGCGATTGCGGCTTGGAGGTCATCTCGGTTTTTGCCGGTGACCCGGACTTGCTCATCTTGAATTTGGGCCTGGACCTTTAGCTTAGATTCTTTGATCGCGGCGATGATTTCTTTGCCCTTTTCTTTGGAAACGCCGGCTTGGACGAGGACCACTTGGCGCACGCTGCTGCCGAATGCTGGCTCAAGGTCTTTGTATTCCAAGGACAAGAGCGAGATGCCTCGTTTGATGAGCTTGTTTTGAAGGATGTCGTTCACGGCCTCGAGTTTGCCTTCTTCGCTGCACCAAAGGGTGATGGTTTTTTCTTTTTGGTCGAGCTTGATTTCGGATTTAACGCCTTTGAAATCAAAACGTTGGCCGACTTCTTTGGTGGCCTGGTTGATCGCGTTATCCATTTCTTGCCAGTTCATTTCAGCAGAGACATCAAAAGAAGGCATAAAAGGTCGATTCTCCTCGTTAAAATGGAATTTCCACGGAAATCGGTAATCTAATACAGAAATGGTCGGATAAAGGCAACTGGAAAAAACCGTCGCTGTTTTTAGTCGGAAAATTGAACCAAATCGAGCAGAACTCTCGTCCTGAGATCTCCGGTTAAACGCTGTACCCGGATCACCTCAGAGCTGTCCTAAGCAGTCGGCAATTGTTTTGACTAGAAAAACCAAGAGCTTGGCGAGGACAAAAAGACGCCAAATTCTAAATTTAAGTTTTTCGAGTCGGATCCGATGAGCATAATAGATGGTTCTATTACTTTTCATAGGATGCCTCCTTTCTTTTTAGTGAAGAAGGGAGGTATTTCCGTCTACTCTGCGCGGTTTGGCAGGAACTTCAAAAGCAAAATTAATGCCGATGCCTGCTGGAACTTACAAAGGTTTTATCCCGTGGTCCGTCCGGATTTCGGTGAGGGTATTCGAAATTGGGACCAATAGGGTGTGCACAAGTCGTGGATGATGTTATATAACGTCGATGAATATTGATCTGCGCCCCATCCATGTCAAAGATTGGAAATTGCTTTTGAAGTGGCGCAATGATCCTCAAGTGACGCGTGACCTTGCTTTTCAAGCGATGTCTGAGGAAAGGGTCAGGCAGTTCATTCAGGAGAAGGTTGACTCGACGACAGATCGGACTTTTGTGATTGAATGTGACGGGCAGGTGATCGGATATACTTTGATTGAGTCAGACGTTCTGAATAAAAAATGCGAAGTCGGCATCATTATTGGTGAGAAAGGATATTGGGGAAAGGGGATCGGAAAGCAAGTTTGTCGAAAGATCACCGACATTGCCATTTCGGAGATGGGTTTACACCGGGTTTTGGCCGTGGCTTCTGAAAGAAATCTCGGATCAATTCGTTGTTTTTTGTCTCAAGGATATCGCGAAGAGGGGCGTCTGCGGCACGCCAACTATCGCGACGGTAAGTTTTATGATCTTGTGCTGTTGTCTATGTTGTCCCACGAGTGGAATCATATACCAAACCGAGCAGAATTCTCTTCCTGAGATCTCCGGTTAAATGCTGTACCCAGATCAACTCAGATTTGTCCTAAGTAGTCGGCTGCAGTTTTGACTAGAAAAACCAGAATCTTGACGAGGACATAAAGACGCCAAGATTTAAATTTGAGTTTTTCAAGTCGGATCCGATGAGCATAATAGTTGTTTCTATTACTTTTCATAGGATGCCTCCTTTCTTTTTGACGAAGAAGGGAGGTATTTCCGTCTACTCTGCGCGGTTTGGCAGGGACCTCAAAAGCAAATTTGATGCCGACGCAACCTCGAAATTACGAGGCTTCAGGGCTGTTACCCGTCCGGATTTCGGTGAGGGTGACTAGAATCCGGACCCGGAAAGTTCAAAAGCCCCTCCTCCCTTCCCAGCCCAAAAGCAGCGACCAGGAAGGAGGGGCGCAGTTTTAGTTTTTGTAAATCGGCAAAATTCCAAAGGGAGCAGCAGGGGCTTTTGAATAAAATAACCGACGTCCCCAAGGTGCTTTTTGTTTGCTGACGATTTTACCGTCACAGCTGACTTCGGTGCGAAATCCACCCTGATCAAATATCCCACCCAATGGCCAATCTTCCGGAGTATCGGTACATGAGGTGGCTGAGCATTCAATAGGCCAAAAGGGTCCCCCGGCCTCTTTCTGTCCTGGGGCGAATTGAGTGAAACAAACCAATCCGAAAGTTCGGCACTCAGGATTCGAGAATTCGACGTGAAGATGGTCAACGACTCCAATCGCTTTCACGGTTTTGGTGAGGAGGGCGTTTCCAAAAAAATCACGACAAACAGCGACGCATTGATTGTTCATATCCTTTTCGGTATTCGGGACTCCCGAAGGATAGGCATCACTTTCTTTTTCCTCCCAATATCTAATAAAATCTAAGCCAATGGTTTTACAGGCGCCGCCGGTTGAGACTGGCTGATAAATGACGGGTAATGGCTGATTGCCGGATTTTTCCACAGAAACCTGCCAGCTGAAATGGGGCGCAATGGGTTGAAGTTTGTTTCAGTCAGAGGTGGGGGCGAATAAAAAGCCGACCATCTTTCGGGCTTCTTCGGAGTCATGAGCTTCGTAGTAAAGACGAGCTAGGCCATAAAGCACTTCGTGAACAAAAAAGGCGGCTTGATCGGTAGGTGTGAATTTATCAAATACGGTTTTAGAGATCCGGAGTGTGCCATCCGATTCGTAAAATCCTGCGTATTGGAGCTCGCACCCTTCTGGGATCACAGCGGGAAAGTGCGAGCCTAAATCAGAAACCCCGGGCATCGTGACACCAGCAGGTAGGAAATTGACCTGGGTCTTGAATTTTATGAGGAGATCCACAAAGTCCTGTCCGATGTATGGATTCCACTGGGCTAATCGTGCTTGGATTTGATTGATTTGCGCATCAGCGCTGTCTTGAGATTGCGGAATCGTCAGGCCAAAACGAATTTCGGCTTCATAGAGGTCGAGAAGGTGAGCGGAAACGACCTTGCGATCAGTTCCTAGGCAGACCACCGACGCTCCGCCTCCGCTCGAGCCCGGCCCTGTTGAAGTGCTCGTTCTGCCTCCGCCGATTTTTTCGGTTACTACTGAGGTACCCAGAGCGGGTGGGCGATCGGATGGGGAGGGCGTGGTCCCTTGTTTACTGCAGGCGCAAAACACCAAAAGGAATCCGACGGTTGAAAGAAATTTTAGGGCAGAGGATTTCATACATTTTTCCGTTTCCGCTGCGATTTAACAAGAGGAGCATCATTTAGCAGCGTTTCGCCACGTAAAAAATGGCTGATTTTTAGGAGCTAAACTAGATAATAATTATGTTTTTATTACCTTAATTGTTATAAATTATTACTCATATGGGTGAGCAAAGTGTTTTTTCTTTTTCAGACTATAAGCAGTTTCTTTGTCATTATGTGGATGTTCACAAAAAAGAGCGGGGCAGTATCCGGCGGATGGCTGAAGCGGCGGGTTGTCAGCGATCCTACATGTCCCAAGTTTTAGGCACTCATGTGCATTTAACACGGGAGCAGGCGTGGGGTCTGTGTTCTTTGTTTGGTTTTAAGGATCTTGAGTCGCAATATTTTATGGTGTTGATCGATCTCGCGCGCGCGGGAAGCAAAAAATATCGGGAAAATTTGGAGTCGCAGCGAAAAATGTTAAAACAAAGGTCCGAGGATCTTTCGGAACGCACCACGCGTAAGCGGATCGAGTCTGAGGATTTTGCGATGGAGTATTATTCGGCGTGGTATTGGAGCGCGATCCATATTTTAGTTTCTATTCCGGGCTTTCAGACTGTGAAGTCAATTGCGGCAAAGTTGTTTCTTGATGAAAAAACAGTCGAAAACAGCCTTAAACGATTGGCTGTGATGAAATTGGTCACTCAAGAAAAAGATCGATGGTGTTTCAGGCAAGAAAGTATTCATGTGCCAAAGGATTCGCCTTATGTGGTCTTTCATCATCGGAATTGGCGAGATCGGTCGGTTTTATCTTCACAGGCCTCGGATCACGAGGGGATTCATTACACGATGGTTCAATCCGTGAGTCGAGACGTGTTGCCTCGAGTTCGTCAGCTTTTTCTGGATGCTATAGAGCAAGCCAATCGTATTGCTGGCCCTTCTGCTCCTCAAGAGTTGGTCGCGATTAACTGTGACATTTTTTCAGTATGAATAAGAAACCCAGCATAGGGTTTTAAAACCAAACCGAGCAGAATTCTCATCCTGAGATCTCCGGTTAAATGCTGTACCCGGATCACCTCAGATTTGTCCTAAATAGTCGGCTATTGTTTTGACCAGAAAAACCAAGATCTTGGCGAGGACAAAAAGACGCCAAGATTTAAATTTCAGTTTTTCAAGTCGCGTCCGATGAGCATAATAGGTTGCTCTATTATTTTTCATAGGATGCCTCCTTTCTTTTTGACGAAGAAGGGAGGTATTTCCGTCTACTCTGCGCGGTTTGGCAGGGACCTCAAAAGCAAATCTAGTGCCGATGCTACCTCGAAATTACGAGGCTTCAGGGCCGTTACCCGTCCGGATTTCGGTGAGGGTATTCGAAATTGGGACCAATAGGGTGTGCACAAGTCGCAGGTCAGTCAAAGCGGCAAAATACATCCAGATCTTTGCCCCCTCGGGTATAACTCAATTGCTGGTATCGCTTCCTCTCAGTAACAAGCGTCGTAGATACTGCTTTTGTTATCGTATCCGTGATTCCCATAGTCATTACTTTTGAGCCGTCTGACATGGCGGCATAGACAAAGACGCCGTTAATTTCCTTTTCGACGGAATTTTTATTTTCCTTGGAAATGGCCCCTTCAATCTGTTGTTCGGGAGTATCGGTACCTCGAATCATGCACTTAACTTTCTTTGGAGGCGGGCTTGTCTTCTGCGCCGTAGCGTAGGATGCGCCGAAAAGAATTTCGGAAATACAGAATAAACCGATAGAAAGTAGCTTCATAAATCCAATGATACAGGCAAGCCTGATAACTTTGTCAACCCACCGCTCATAGTGCACCAAGTCGCACAGCCTTGTTCGTTGCTTGCCCCACGTAAAAATTCCTGCTCTTGCCTTTTTGAGTTCCCTTGCTAGAGTCGGGTGCTTCACAACTCGATCATCCACGGCTACGACGACTCTGGGAGAATTTAGAGACGATGCGCATTAAAAGACTCGAAATTCAAGGCTTTAAGTCCTTTAAAGACAAGACTTTGATCCATTTTGATCATGGCATTACAGGGATCGTGGGGCCGAACGGCTGCGGTAAATCCAACGTCGTTGACGCCTTCTTTTGGGTCATGGGCGAGCAGTCTTATAAGCATATGCGCGGCAGCTCGAGCGACGATTTGATCTTTAACGGTAGCTCCAAATATAACCCGCTCGGTATGGCCGAAGCGACGCTCGTGCTTGAAACGGACGCAGCGGATACCGAAAGCGCACCCGCAGGCGCCAGCGCTGCCGATATTCCGGTTCATCTGCGTTCAAAAGAGATCTCTGTGACTCGCCGCCTCTATCGCGGGGGCGAGGGCGAATATTTTATTAACGGTGTCCCGGCGCGTCTTAAAGACATCCACGACCTGTTCATGGATACCGGCGTGGGCGCCAAAGGTTATTCCGTCATCGAACAAGGCCAAATCGGCAAGATTGTGCAAGCCAAGCCTGAGGAACGCCGTCTTTTGATTGAGGAAGCGGCCGGAATCGCCAAGTACAAAGCACGCAAAAAAGAATCTCTGCGCAAAATGGAAGCCACCCAGGGCAATCTTTCGCGCCTCACGGATGTCATCCAAGAAATCGAGCGCAGTTTAGGTTCTTTGGATCGGCAGGCTCAAAAGGCCCGCCAGTACAAAAAGTATAAAGAGGAGTTGCTCGATAAGGAAATGACCTGGGGTCGTCGTAAAAACACGGTTTTACGGCAAAAACTCGAGATGCTCGCCAAACAAAAAGAGCAGCTGGAGCAAGAGTTAGTGGGTCTTCGAGCTGAACTTCAAACTGCTGAAAACACCATCGAAACCGATCGGGTGGATCAAGTCACTGATACCAAGGCCGCTGAAGAACTCCAAGCCCAGATCAATCACTGTTCGAGTGAACTGGCGCACGAGCGCAGTGCTTTGGAGCTTTCTCGGCAACGGCAAAGTGATCTGCATCAACAACTCAGCGCACTCGATCACGAAAAGTCCGAGCTTAAAAACTCCATCGAAGAGGAGCGTCTCAAGCTCGAAAACCGAGAAATCGAAGCCTCCGAATCAAACGACCTCTACCAAGAGGCTTCTGTTCAAGCTCAATCGGCCGACCAAAAAGCTCGTCAGGCACGTAATGAGGCTGACGGACTTCGGCGTGACCTCGAAAATCGCAAGCGCGAGCTCATGAAGGGAATTTCGCAGGCTTCGGACCTCACTTCACGTGCCGCTTCCTTGGCTTCTCGTATTGAATCAGCCCAGGCTCAGGCCGAACGTCTGAAAGCTCAAGTCAGTGAGCAACACGAAAAATTAGCCGTCACTCGCGAAGAAACTCAGCGGGCTTCTGAAAACGCCGAGTCGGTCAAAATGAAGCGAGAAGAGCTGCAAGTCGAAAAAAGGGCCCAAGCGGATCGTGTTCAAGGATCTGATCAAAACACGAGAAAACTCGATCGCGAACGTGACGACAGTCATCGCAAACTGACTCAGCTTAAGTCTAAATTGCAATCGCTCGAAGAGCTTGCTGCCGCCTATGAAGGACTGGGTGATGGCCCTAAGGCCGCCCTCGAATGGGCACGCGATAATGGCCAGGCCGATCAGCTCTTGGCGCTGACCGACGCTTTGGATGTCACCGGAGAGTTCGAAACCGCACTCGGTGGCCTTCTCGAAAAACGGCTCGAAAATCTCATTGCCCGCGATACCAACGCTGCGCTGGGCGCGATTCAACATGTCGCTCATGCTAAGCAAGGCCGAATTGCCATTCAAGTGGCTTCGGGGCTTGAGGGGCGTCAAGCTGGCGCTTGGGATGCTGTTCGGGATGCCCTCACTCAATCTGGATTTGAGGTTCTGGGTCAGCTCACTGATCAGGTGACGATTAACGCCAAACTCGATTCAAAGGTTCAGGCCATCGCCAGTGGTTTGATTGCTCACGTGGCTGTGGTCCGATCATTCGAACCCATGGCGCGGTTTATTTCGGGGTCTGCGGGTGGAACTGCAATGGAGCAGTTGGCCGGTTGGTCCGTTGTCAGCCAAGAGGGTGATGCCCTGGATTATGACGGCACTCTTCGCGGCGGTAGCACCGAGTCCGATGGGGCCGCAACCGTTCTCAAACGCAAGCGAGCCATCACGGATTTGCAGGCCCAGGTGGAACAAGCGGAATTAGCGCATCAGTCCGTTGAAAACGCAGCCATGACCGCTAAAGTCGAACTGGAAGAAGCGCGAACTCGGCTTCAAACCGTTCAGACCGAACTTCAACAGGCTGAAATTCAAGGCGCTGCCTTTGAACGAGATGTTCATCAAATGAGTCGGGCCTTGCGCGAGGCGGAGAATCACGCAGAGCGGTTACAAAGCGATCTTTTGCAGATGGAAGAACAGGGGCAATCGGCCCGTATCGAACGCGAAAATATTGAAGATGAACTAGCCGCGATCGTTTCTTCGCGCTCGGATTTGGAGGCCCAGATTTCGGCCGGAGATGACGAAATGGCGCTTCGGGACACCGAAGTCCGCGCGCAAGAGGTCGAAGCGCAAGCGCTTAAAATGAACGAGGTCACGCTTCGGGAGCGAGCCCAAAGTTTGAAGCGCGAGCTTGAAACGGGGCGCACGCTCATTGCGGATCGCGCACGACGCTTGGCGGAAATTGACCGCACCCTGGACCGCGCTACCCGCGAACGAGAGCAGCATACCGGTGGTGAGGGCGGGATTGAAGAAAAGATCGAAGAGCTGACGATTCAATTATCAACGGCACGTGAGCAGCTTTCTGAGGTGAAGGATCGGCTTGAAAAGTCCGGTGCCGAGCTCAATCGCACTTTGGAGCGCATCAAGCAGTTCCATAAAACCGGTGACCACAAAACGTCTGAAAGTAATCAGGTCGGCCTCGAAATCGAACGTATTTCTGGGGATTTACAACATCTTGTGCAAAATCTGGAAGAAAAATACGGTCCAGGTTGTCTTGAGCTTCCGGTGACCTCTCCGATTCAGGAAGAAATGACCGATCCTGTCGTCACGCACGAAATGACGGCGGAGGAGGAACAAGTTTTGGGCGAGGAAGTCGAACGTCTTCGCGAACGCATTCGGCGTCTGGGCGAAGTGAACGTGGGAGCCATCGAAGAATTCGAAAATACGAAAAAGCGCTTTGATCATCTTGAAAGTGAAAAGCTCGATTTGGAGCGTTCTCTGGAAAATCTTCAGGATGCCATTGAGCATATCAACAAGACTTCCGAAGAGCGTTTTGTGCGAGCCTTTGAGGCCATCAAAGATCGGTTTGAGCGTCTCTTCCCTATCGTTTTTGGGGGAGGCAAGGCCGAACTTACGTTGGTTTATCCGGAAGGCTCCAAAGATGTGTTAGAGGCCGGTGTCGACATTTTGGCCCAACCGCCGGGCAAAAAGGTCGTCAATATGACGTTGCTCTCCGGGGGTGAAAAGGCCCTCACCGCAGTCGCCTTTATTTTCGCGATCTTCATGGTCAAACCTTCTCCGTTTTGTTTATTGGATGAGGTTGACGCCCCGTTGGATGATGCGAATATTGGAAAGTTTAATGCACTTTTGCGCGAGATGTCGGCGAAGAGCCAGTTCATTGTGATCACGCATAATAAAAAAACCATGGAGCTCAATGACACTCTGTACGGGGTAACGATGGAAGAGCCTGGTGTTTCCAAAATGATTTCGATTGAACTTCAATGAAAAAAATTCAGCTGTATTCATTAGGTCTGCTATTGGCTTTGAGTGGGATGGCTCAAGGGCAAGTCGTAAAAGCTCAACCCAAGCACTTGCCTGCCTTGCTCGAAGAAGTGGAGGCTAAGTATACCAAGGCCGCCACGCTACAGGCTGATTTTACGCAGGTCATCGAGGTAGCCGCTCTTAAGTCTAAAAAGACCACCACGGGTGTGATCATGGTTAAAAGGCCGGACAAGCTGAGATGGGAAACGCTGCACCCCGAAATGAATCTCCTCGTGAGTGATGGCCACAAATTTTGGTTTTATACGCCACCGTTTGATGAAGGCGAACACGGGCAGGTCATTGAGAAAAAGACCGATGAGATTAACTCCAAGCTGGCGAAAGCCTTACTTTCGGGGCGATTTTCGGTAGCTAGGGATATGAAGATTCGCCAAAAAAATTCTTCGCGGTTTATTCTTACTCCCCGGCGCGGCACCGCAGGGACCGTCGAGCATGCTGAAATTGAAGTCAGCCCTGGAAAAAAACTCATTCAAAAGGTGATTTTGGTTCATGAAGGTGGAAATCGCGCGGAAATTTCGCTCTCAAAAATCGAGCTTGGCAAATCGATTGGAGATGAAGCCTTTGTTTTTGTGGCCCCCCCTCATACTGACAAGGTGACGCAATAAAAAAAAGCCCCCGAGTGTCGATCAAACCCTCGGGGGCGATACTACGCCGGTCGTGATAAAACCACCGGCTCTATTTGGGACGACACGTTAAAGTGCCGTTATATTTTGCCCGGTCGGAGATTTCGGGGCACTTTATGAACCCCTGCGGGCACGCCTCACGGCGACCTGACATCTCGTAATAAACCCGGGACAGAGTAGATTTTAATTTTTTTACTGCTTTTTTCCGACGCAGTCTTAAGTGGCCACTTAAGATTCGGCGGCTCATGAGCTCCGCAGACGCCTGAGGGCGGTTTGGCTCACGCTTTCACTGGCGTGGTGGACCGATATCATGAAACTCAATCAAAGAGATGTAAACGTACGACTTTCTTAGCATTCCTAGTTGCCCTCCGTTTCATAATTAATAGACTATATTGGTATGGTATTAATTGCAATAGACAAAGTTTATGCAATTTAACTTTTTTTAAAGTCGACTAACAACAGAGAGTTAAAAGGGTAAGTGTCGAATATTTAAGCTTTCTTCACCGTTTCTTGGCTTTTTTTTCGACCTTTTTAGGGGCGGGTTTTGCCTTTTTTTGTGCGGCTCGTGGGTTCCGAAGCGCTGCCTGGGCGGCTGCCAAAAGGGCGATGGGCACTCGATAGGGCGAACAACTCACGTAATCCAGTCCGGCGCGGTGGCAAAACTCCACAGATTGGGGATCGCCACCGTGTTCACCACAAATTCCTACCTTCAGATCAGGACGGGTTGCCCGACCCTCTTTGATGGAAAACGCCATCAGTCGGCCTACGCCTATTTGGTCGAGCGAGGCAAAAGGGTCGCGATCATAAATTTTTGCGTCGATATAATCCTTTAAAAAGATGCCCGAATCATCCCGCGATAAACCGTACGTGGTTTGTGTGAGGTCATTGGTGCCGAAGCTGAAAAAGTCGGCGTATTTTGCGATTTCAGCGGAGGTCAGGGCCGCTCGCGGGAGTTCAATCATTGTGCCGATTTTATAATCGACGTTTCCTTTGAGACCACTGGCCTTGTAGTATTTGACGATCGTGTCCGCTTCGTCGCGACAGTAGTCTCCGACAAACTTCAGTTCACGCCAATCGCCAATCAGAGGGATCATGATCTCAGGCACGATCTTAAACCCCTCTTCCTTCATGAGCTCACAGGCCGCATCCATGATGGCATGGATCTGGGTGCGATAGATTTCGGGATAACTGACGCCCAGCCGGCAGCCACGATGACCGAGCATGGGATTGAACTCATGCAAGCTTTCAGCTTTTCGTTTAATTCGATCAAAGGATACTCCGATTTTAGCTGCGAGTTCCTGAAGGTCAGAATCTTTTTGTGGAATGAACTCATGAAGGGGCGGATCCAAAAGTCGAATCGTTACGGGAAGTCCCTTCATTTCACGGAAAATTTCCTTAAAATCCGCTTTTTGCATCGGAAGGATCTTGTCGAGCGCTTTGCGCCGTCCGGCTTCGTTATCAGCCAGAATCATCTCCCGAACCGCATCGATTCGCTGAGTATCAAAGAACATATGTTCTGTGCGACAGAGGCCAATTCCTTCAGCGCCAAACTCACGGGCAACTTTAGCGTCATTCGGAGTGTCTGCGTTGGTGCGGACGCCGATCTGACGAAATTGGTTGACCCACGTCATAAGTTCCTGAAAATCTTTGTTGACGGTGGGGACAATCGTATCGACTTGGCCCTTGATCACTTCGCCCGTGGAGCCGTCCAAGGTAATAAAGTCACCTTCTTTTAAGGTGAGTTTACCGACCTGAAGTTCTTTGCGGTCGTAGCTGATCTTGAGGGTTGAACAGCCCGAAACACAGCATTTGCCCATTCCTCGCGCAACTACAGCCGCGTGCGAAGTCATGCCGCCTCGAGCGGTCAAGATCCCTTCCGCCGCGGACATCCCGTGAATGTCTTCAGGGGATGTCTCAAGCCGCACCAAAATGACTTTTTTTCCGCGGTTTTGGAACCATTCTTCGGCGGTATCGGGATCAAAAACAATTTGGCCCGTAGCCGCGCCAGGCGAAGCCGGAAGGCCCTTGGCAATGACATCCTTGTAAGCGTTGGGATCGAGTGTGGGGTGAAGTAACTGATCGAGCTGTTCTGGTTGAACGCGCATGGTTGCTTCTTGTTTGGTGATGAGCCTTTCGCGAACCATGTCCGCTGCGATCTTAAGCGAAGCCGCCGCCGTACGCTTGGCATTTCGAGTTTGGAGCATGTAGAGTTTGCCGCGTTCGATCGTAAACTCGATGTCTTGCATGTCGCGATAGTGTTTCTCGAGTTTTTGATAGACCTTGACGAGTTGACCATAGGCCTTGGGCATGACGTGCTCAAGCGTGGGGAGCTTGTCGGCGTTCGCCTGCCGTGATTCTTCGTTGATCGGTTGCGGAGTGCGAATACCAGCCACGACGTCTTCGCCTTGGGCATTGATCAAAAATTCCCCAAAGAATTTTTTGTCGCCGGTCGATGGATCGCGAGTGAACGCGACTCCGGTGGCGCAATCATCCCCCATATTGCCGAAAACCATGGATTGGATATTGACGGCCGTGCCCCAGTTCTCCGGGATTTCGTTCAGTTTGCGATAGGTGATGGCGCGCGGGCTCATCCACGAACCAAATACCGCGCCCACGGCACCCCAGAGCTGCTCTAACGGATCTTCTGGAAACTTCTTACCGGCGAGTCGCACGAAATGCTTAAATCGGGCGACCAGCTCCTTGAGATCTTCAGCGCTCAGTTCCGTATCGAGTTCCACATTACGCTCATGTTTGAGCTCTTCGAGCGCGGATTCGAATTGGTTAGAATGGATATCGAGCACCACATCGGAGTACATGGTGATAAAGCGACGATAGCTGTCGTAGGCAAAGCGGGGGTCTTTGGATTCGACAATCAGGCCTTCAATGGTTTCGTCGTTGAGACCCAGATTGAGGATCGTGTCCATCATGCCAGGCATTGAAGCACGCGCTCCGGAACGCACCGAAACCAGGAGCGGATTTGTTTTCGATCCAAATTTACGCCCCATGATCTTTTCAACTTTGACCAAGGCGGTCCGAACTTGTGCGTCGAGGGCCTTAGGGTAAGTCCTATTATTGGCGTAAAAATGAGAGCAGATGTCGGTCGTTAAGGTAAACCCCGGAGGAACCGGCAGCTTTAACTGAGTCATGGCATGCAAATTCGCGCCTTTGCCACCCAAGAGATTTTTCATTCCTTCGTGACCGTCGGCCTTGCCGGCGCCAAAGGAATAAACTAAGCGAGTGGGCAATGCTTTCGCCGATTTTTTGGCTGGTTTACGCATTGCCATTGGGCCAGTTTTCGATTTTGTCTTCGAGGTAGGAGCTGAGGCTTTCAGCACTGACCCTTTCTTGGGCCATGCTGTCGCGGTGGCGGACCGTGACCGTGTGGTTGGAGAGTGTGTCATAATCGATCGTGACTCCAAAGGGTGTACCGATTTCGTCTTGCCGGCGATACCTCTTGCCGATCGATCCTGCGTCATCGGTGGTGACGCGGAATCGTTTTTTGAGTTGCGTGAGAATTTTATCCGAATACTCCATGAGTTCGGGCTTTTTCATGAGGGGATATATTGCGGCTTTGTAAGGCGCGAGTTTGGGATGAAACTGCAGCCAAGCGCGTTCTCCATCAAAACGATAGGCATCAACCAGTGAAACCAAAACAAAACGATCGCAGCCTACCGAAGTTTCAACAATAAAAGGCAGGAAGCGTTCTTTGGATTGTTCGTCGAAATATTCCAGCTTTTTGCCGCTAAATTTTTGATGTTGGGTCAAGTCGAAGTCCGAACGGTTATGAATCCCCTCAAGTTCTTGCCACCCAAATGGAAATTCATACTCAATATCGAAGGCCGCCTTGGCATAATGGGCGAGCTCCCCCGGGCCATGTTCGTGAAAGCGCAGCTTGTTTTTACGAATGCCCAAGTCGAAATGCCATTGAATGCGGGCTTGTTTCCATTTTTCAAACCACTCCATGTCGGTGCTGGGTTTGACAAAAAACTGCATCTCCATCTGCTCGAATTCCCGGGTGCGGAAAATAAAGTTTCCAGGCGTAATTTCGTTACGGAAGGCTTTGCCAATCTGGGCGATGCCAAAGGGAAGTTTTTGCCGCGCAGACTGCTGGACATTCAAAAAATTAACGTAAATACCTTGCGCGGTTTCTGGACGAAGAAAAACCACTGAGGCCGCATCTTCCAGCGGACCCATGAAGGTTTTAAACATCAAATTGAAATTGCGGGGTTCTGTCAGTTCGCAATCCGACGTTTCCCCGGGATGTTTACTGGGTTTTTGGCCACAAGCGGCCATATCCAGTTTGTCAGCGCGAAAGCGGCCTTTACATTTTTTGCAATCGACCATCGGATCTGAAAAGCCAGCAATGTGACCCGAGGCTTCCCACACTTTGGGGTGCATGAGAATCGCGGCATCCAGGCCTTCGATGTCTTCACGATCGGTCATCCACCGCCACCAAGCCTCTTTGACATTGCGCTTCAGTTCGATGCCCAGCGGGCCGTAATCCCAGCAGGCATTGATACCGCCGTATATTTCACTCGAAGGAAATACGAATCCGCGTCGTTTACAAAGGGAGACGAGTTCGGCCATGTCTTTGAGGTCTTGAGCCGGTGGGGTGATAGTTTCACTCATGATCTCTTCGGGATAGCAGAGCCCCAACGGACAGGCAATGATCAAGTTAGGTGGCCACTCCGAGGTAGCAAACTCCAGGGTTGAGCCGAAAAGGAACCCAAATAACGCGCCCAGGAATAGGAAAGCCCTTGGGTAAAAGGGGCGATGCGTCCCGCTGAATTTCGACCGGATTTCCGAGGCGTGGTTTGATTCCCCGATAAAAAAACTCTTGGCCTGCGCGGCGAATGAGTGAATCCCAAAGCTGTTGAGGGGCGATGCCCAATTTCTGACGGCAATCTGTGTCTACGCCCAAAAGTGCAAACCCCAGAGATTCGCTTTGTCCTGTTGCAAAGGAGATCGAACAAAGCAGAGCGTCGGGGAGGCCAGAAGCTGGAAATGCCAGCTCTCGTTGGCGGATGGGCATGCCGAGTTCGGGTTTTGGCTCGGGGTGACGTTGGATGAGCTCATCGATCAGAGCGGAGTGAAGGGATTCAAGAAGCGCGGTCCATGGACTCATTTTGAATCCTCACAGGTCAGTGTTGGTGAAGTTGATGAAAATGGGCATATTCGCCGCCTCGATCGAGGAGTTCCTGGTGAGTTCCTCTTTCCACGATTTCGCCGTCTTTGAGGACTAATATTGCATCTGCATGTCGAATGGTCGATAGCCTGTGGGCAATGATGATCGAGGTTCGGTTGACCATCAGCTCGTCCAATGCTTCCTGAACCGCTCGTTCGCTTTTGGTGTCTAGGCTGGATGTGGCCTCGTCGAGAATGAGGATCGGCGCTTCGCGTAAAAAGGCGCGCGCAATTGAGATTCGTTGACGCTCACCACCCGAGAGTTTTTGGCCACGATCCCCAATAATACTTTGGAACCCCTCTGGAAGGGTTTCAATAAAGTCGAGGGCATGAGCCCGGCGGGCCGCCTCTCGAATTTCTGTTTTGGTCGCCCCAAGACGTCCGCAGCGAATATTTTCTTCGATGGTGTCGTTGAACAAAAAAACATCTTGGCTGACCACCGCGACCTGCTTGCGGAGGCTTTCGAGAGTGTATTCGCGAATATTGTGACCATCAATGAGGATTTGGCCTCCGGTGACATCAAAAATTCGTGGCAATAAGCTGACGAGTGAGCTTTTTCCAGCGCCGCTCTGTCCCGCAATTGCGATGGCGTGTCCGCGTTTGACGGTAAAATTAACCTTCTTCAGAATCTCGCGGGCCGGTGCATCAGGATAAGCAAAGCTGACATTTTCAAATTGGAGATCTTGCTCAAATGTTCGTAAAACTCGGGGTTGAACAGTTTCTTTTAGGTGGGGTTCCCAGTCAAACAATTCAAAGATACGTTGGCATGCGCCTGCGGCTTGGCTGAGCTTGATGTTCACTTCGTTCATATTGCGAAGCGGAGTGGTCATCAGTGCGAAAGTTCCAAAAAAAGCCAAAAGATCGCCCGGACTCATCCACCCCTTGATAATCTGGCGACCGCCAAAATAGACCATAATGGCCATTAAAAAGGCGAACAGTAACTCCACCAGGGGGTGGGCGACCTCTTCAAGAGCGGCAATTTTGAGGTAAATTTTCGTGAAATTTTCGCTTTTTTCCCGAAATTTTTTGCGCGAATATTTTTCGAGTTTAAAGGCTTTGAGGGTGCGAATGCCGACAAAACTTTCTTGGAGAGTGGAATAGAGCCGCGCGTTTTCGGCGGTGAGTTTTCCGATATAACGCTTGAGGTTTCGGCCGGTGACCGCAAAAACCCAGGCGAGAGGTGGAAACACTAATAAAGTGACTAAAGTTAAACGCCAATTGAGTTTGAGTGAATAGGCAAAGAGAACGATAAACGTAATCGGCTCTCGGACGATAATATTGATGCAGGAAAGACCGCCATCAATGAATTGAGGATCGACCCCCACCCGGGAGATGAGGGTGCCGGTGCTTTGCTGAGTGAAATAGTCAGCAGAAAGTCCCAAGACGTGTTCAAAAAGTTCGTTTTTGAGTTTTTGATTCACGCGTCCAATGACTATGCGCAGTAAATAATAATGAAAAAACCGAACCACAAAATTGGCGAGGTAAAGTCCAATGATGAGCCAGGGCAAATAGGCGAGGATTGAGGTGTCCCGGCGCACCAGGAGATCGTCACCCACAATCTTGAGGAGATAGGCCGGCGTGGCGCGAAGGGCTGAAAGCGGGATCGCGAGTAAGGTGCTTGCTAAAATCAGCGGCCAATAGGGCTCGAGATACGGCCTAAGACGGAGAAGGGATTTCATGGTTCGTCTATCAGTCACATATTTTGGTCAAATTCGCCAGCGTCTAGACACACGGCTTCTTCAGACATATGGTCTTAAAATGGCAAAAGTCTTGGTCATCGGTGGCGCAGGTTATGTCGGAGGGACGGTGTGCGCCTGGCTTTTAGATCAGGGGCACTCTGTTTGGGTCTTAGATGACTATTCGACAGGCCATCGCGAATGGACGGCTCGTCTGCCCGGAGTCCAGGCGTTTATTGATGCGCGGGTAGGGGATCGTCAGGTCGTGCAGGCCCTGCTTGAGCGCGAGCGTTTTGATTGTGTGATGCATTTTGCGGGCAAAGCGATTGTCGCGGAAAGTGTCGTAAGTCCTCGAGTTTATTATGAAAATAATGTAAATCAAACCAAAGAGTTGATGGAGGCGATGCTTTCGGCGGGAGTTCGTCGTCTCATTTTTTCGTCCTCATGTGCGGTTTTTGGTGATCCCGGTCCTACGGTTGAACGGATGGGCGAGGGGCTGCCCAAAAATCCAATGAACCCTTACGGAGCCACCAAGCTTGAAGTCGAGCGCATGCTCGAGGAGTATGCACGCGACCGAGGGTTACAGGCGATTGCGCTGAGGTATTTCAATGCGGCAGGCGCTGATTTCAAGGGTCGCGTCGGTGAATGGCATGACCCTGAAACGCACTTGATTCCGCTGATGCTTAAGGCAGCGCTTGCGGAAAAAGAGATCGAAGTTTTTGGAACCGATTATCCCACTCCGGACGGAACTGCGATTCGTGATTACGTCCATGTTTGGGATCTTGCGGAGGCACATGGTGCAGCGATGAAGCGGCTGCTTTCGTTAGGTGAGGCGGGGTGCTTTGAGGTTTATCATCTGGGCAGCGAGCGAGGCTATTCGGTTTTGGAGATGGTTCGCGCTTGTGAGCAGGCGATTGGCAAAAAAATACGATTTAAGGCATGCTCGAGACGCTCGGGTGATCCCGCTCGCCTGGTGGCCGATGCCTCGCGTGCGCGGGAGGTTTTGGGCTTTAGACCGATGGACGGCGCACTTGAAAGAATATTTTCGTCGGCTTGGAACTGGGAAGGGCTTCGGGCGCAGGTTTCACGTAAGTCTTTTCGAGCGGTGTTTTTGGATCGGGATGGAACGATCAACATGGATCCCGGCTATATTTCGGACCCTTCGCAAATGAAGTTGATTCCGGGGGTCGGTAAGGCCATGGCCCAGCTGATGAAGGCTGGTTTTAAGCTGGTGGTGGTTTCGAATCAGTCGGGCATTGCCCGAGGCGTGATCAAACCGGAAATTTTGCCAAAAATTCATGCTCGCATGGAGGAGTTGCTTGCTCCTGCGGGCGCACGAATCGATCATTATGAACTCTGCCTGCATCGGCCTGAGGATGATTGCGAATGTCGCAAGCCCAAACCTAAACTCATTCAAGACGGGGCGCGGGCGCTGGGAATTGATTTAGCTCAATCTTACATGGTCGGCGATAAATTATCGGATATCTTGAGTGGGATTCAAGCGGGCTGCAAGGCGAGTCTATTGGTGCGCACCGGCCATGGCATGGATACGGAAAAACAGCTGACTCCCGGGCAAGTCGCTTTTATCGGAAATTCTCTGCGTGAGGTAGTACGCTGGATTTTAGGTCAAGAAACCGGAGGCCTTTGAGAGGTTGCTGATCAAAGCCTGGGACATGATAAATAAACAGGGCTTCTAAAAATTTAAAAAGGTCCTGGTGCTCCGCCCTCGATGCGGTGGCTTGCGCCGAGATTTGTCGGATTGGTAATCTCAGGCTTAAGAAAAAATCCTGAATCGCGGCGGGCGTGATTCTCAAAAGTGAGTGTTCAAAGGCGCCTCGGTTTTCAATGGTGTGGGTATGATTTTCTCGGCAATGTTCGCAAACCCAACCGGCGTCGGCTACCCGACAACTGAGTGAAAGCCGAAGGTCGAGGGTCTCGATCGAAGTTTCGCAACCCAGGCAAGCGTGCAGGCGGGGTTGGCTTCCGTTCCATTGCAGGACCTTGGCGAGGTAGGCGTTCAGGATCGAAAGCGGAAGACCTCCTTTGGCAATGGAGACCTCTTCGAGCGTCGCGAGCGCGTTGGCGTGAAGCCTGAAAAGTTCCTCGCAGGGCTCCTGTTGGGGTGCCACGCGAAGCATGAGTTCGTTCAGCACGCTCGCCATGGAAAGGCGCTCAAAGTCTTTGCGCAAGCCTTCGTAAGACTTCTTGATGTGCGCTTCGCTTAAGAAAACGAGTTCGTGGCCCGGTTTTTCAGTGAAAAGCCACTCGCTTGCCGCGAAGGGCTCGAGCGCTCCACCGAAACGGCGCGAAGCAACCGAGTTTTTTGCCATAGCCGTGATTTTGCCATGCGCCTCGGTGAGCGCGACCACAATGCGGTGGCGTTCTTCAAAGGGGGTGACACGGAGAATGATGGCGATATCGCGTTTTTGGATCACGGTCGATACGACGTGTATCGTATGGGGGCGAGGGGGGGCAAGGAGCAAAACAGGAAGACCCCCGGATGAAGCCCCTTTCTGCGAGGCTTCATCCAGAGGCTTTGTTACGCTGCTCGTTTCACCGAGGCTGCCCCGATTTGATTGAGTAGGATCGTGGCGGCATAATAGCAACTGAGCGACTCAATCTTGCCATTTTTTAGCCGAATGATATCACAGCTCGGGACGTTGATTTTTTTGCCGGAGGCGGGAAGAAGCCCTTGTGGGCTTTGCATTGGGCCGGTTTGAGTGCCGACTAATGAAAGTTCAGCACAGAGAACATCACCGCTTCCAATGACGTTTGAGACCTGAAACTTCATATCAGGCAATGCCTTGAGCCAGCCCTCGGCCATCTTGCGAATCTCGGCTTTTCCCCGATAGACGTGGTCTGTCGAAACGTCTTTGAATTGTCCGTCATCTGAAAAAAATGACGTAAACTTTTCAAAATTATGGCTGTTCATTGCATCATAAAAGGACCGGACGAGTTGTTCTTGATTCATGAGAGTTTCTCCTGGAAAAGGGGTTCTAGTTTTGGTTTGGGTTTATGCAAAAAAAGGTCCAAGTCAAACATCTCGCCCCAATTATCTTTAACTAGGTGTATTCAAAAGACTTCTAACTAACTGAATATTTAAAGTACTATTTTAAATATTCATGATAATTTAAAGTTGATGTTTAACCGCGCGCTTCACTTACCCCTTCACCCCTCTGACTCTTTTTTTCTCTGGGGTCCGCGGCAAGCTGGAAAATCAACGCTTCTCAAATCGACCTATCCGGGAGTGCGCAAGATCGATCTACTCCAAGCCGATGAATACCGACGGTATCTCGAACGGCCAGAGCTTCTTCGACAAGAAATGCCTCAGGGCACTCGTCTTATGTTGATTGACGAAATTCAAAAAGTCCCTGCCCTACTCGATGAGGTCCACTGGCTCATCGAAAATCGTAATATTCAATTCGGACTTTGTGGCTCGAGCGCGCGAAAAGTTCGCAAAGGTCATGCTAATTTATTAGGTGGACGGGCGGTGCGGTTTGAACTATTTGGCCTGGTGTCCTCAGAACTAGGTGACGCTTTTGATCTGGATAGGATATTGAATCATGGATATTTACCCAGACATTATTCCAGCGCAAGCCCTCTTCGCCTGCTTAATTCCTACGTGGCAGACTACCTCAAAGAAGAGATTGCCGCCGAAGGTTTGGTGCGTAATCTACCCTCTTTTTCGGGATTTTTGAATATTGCAGCACTTTCGGACACGGAGGTCGTCAATTTCTCGACCATCGCCCGGGACGTGGGCGTATCGAGTCCGACGGTCAAAGGCTATTTTGATATTCTCGTTGATACTTTGTTGGGGCGATGGCTTCCAGCCTATCGCAAACGACCTAAGAGACGAATGATCCTTTCACCCAAGTTTTATTTTTCTGACGTCGGCGTGGTTAATTTTCTAGCTAAACGGAATCGCTTAGAACCAGGAACCGAACTTTATGGAAAGGCGTTTGAAAATTGGGTCTTTCATGAGTTGACTGCCTATCACTCGTATCGTGAAACCTTCGCGGACCTGTCCTTTTGGCGTGCAACCAGTGGCGTGGAGGTCGACTTTATCGTCAACAACATGGAGATCGCCATTGAAGTCAAATCGAGTTCGAGGTTGACCTCGGACCATCTCAAAGGCCTTCGCGAACTCAAAACCGATCACCCGTCGGTAAGACGTCGAGTGGTCATCTGCCTTGAGTCCAAACCAAGAATCACAGAAGATGGAATTGAAATACTGCCGGCGAAGCATTTTGCAGAACGCCTCTGGAGCAACGCGCTTTGAAAAGACAGAAGCCCACAGAAGCCCGATAAAACCGACATTTTTATGGCGCGACCCCCGAGTTTTCTCATTCCATAGACCTTATGATTCTCTTTTTAAAGACGGATGTTTGTGGACCGATAAGTATTTTAGGTGCGTACGAACTTCACGTTGTTCCTCATATTCTTGGTTTCCTCCTCTGGCTCTGGCCCCTTTGCTTTGGCGGACGGCACTTGTCCGCTTTCCGTAAACTCCAGTCCGTCGGCAATTGAAAAATCTAGCAAAATTGCTTGTGCGCTTCAGTCTGCGACGATTGGTAAAATGAGTGAATTTTGTGAAGTTCAAACATTTCGAGGGGTCGGTAATCTTAGATTTGGATGGAGTCCAGAAGAGGCTGACGCTGTCATAAAGACCAATAGCCTCGGTACTATTCTTGAAAAATACATGGGCGTCGATTACGAACCATGGCAGGTTTCTGTATTTCCAAAGGAAGATTTGGCTAAAACCGCTCTGGCTTTGGGCTATTCAAAACCAGGTTTTCATTGTTTTGATTCGCCTCAGAAGGTGGCAGAATTCTTAAATAAGCCACAACAGTCTTTACCGAAAGAGAAGGCCGATCGAATTCGTGCAAAGATCGACGCCCTATTAAAATCACCTACCGAAGATGCTACTTTGAGTCGAGTCAATGAATCCGCCGGAAAATTGTTTGCGTGTGGTACGTTGAGTCTGTCCTCCGCGCTCAAATGCTCCGATGGAATTGACCAAATTCGAGAGACGATGACGCAACGACTGGATAGAGTGGATCAAACAGGTCGATTATTTGGCTTTAGCCTTCTTCCGACGATCCAAACAGTACTCACCGATCCAAGATACATGGAAGGAGTCCGTCTGGCAGCTTTGAAAATTGGAAGTCGGATGAATGTCGGACCCGGTAAGTCGACAGGCGATCTTTTTAAAGATATTTACACATCATTCATTGCGGCTGGTCTGTCGACCAAAGACGCCCATGAATTCACCTGGAATGTGATGGGGGTGATTTCGTCTGGCGGTGCGTCCACCTTTATTCGACTGCATCATCTGGATTCAGAGTGTGCTCCACCCAACCCTGTGGTCGAAGGCCTTTCTCTGATTAGCCTGGCCGTGCCTCTTTTGGATATTCAAGCCGCATCGAGTGGTCACTTTTATCCGATAAATTGGAATGCGGTTGGGTCTCGTCTTATCTCTCATGATGGCGTTTTGTAGCTCGGCGCGAGCGGATATGAACCATTGGGGGGTGAAGGAATTTATCGATCAGGCGGTTTTAGATTATTCTCATCGATTGCATTGGAACCCGGGGCCGGACGACCTCTCTATGCCCTCGACAGACGAATATAGACAGCATCTCGATGCTCGACTGCAGGCTTTGAAGGACCAAGGCGTATTGCTCTCTGATGGATCGCTCAATGAGCAGCGATTGGAATCATTCGTCGAGGATTCGGCAAAAAAGTTACAAAAAATAAGTGAGGAGGTTTTGGCGGAGGTCAAAAAGCAGCCTCCCGCACAAGGCCGCCAGTCGGTTTATCGCCAAAACGGAAGAGGGCAAGCGACGGATCGATGGATGGAAGGGATGCAAGAATCGTTGCGCCAATCCGGCGAAATAGGCATTGATTTAGCGTTGGCTTTTCATGCAAAACCAAAAGCGGCACCTCGATTTTGGGAGCAGCCTAAAAGGATGTATCGAGGAATGCTAGCGGGTGCGGGGTTGGCAGCGGTCCTTCAGGTCCTTTTGGTGGATCACCTAAAGCTTCAACATGCCGCAATTATTTTCGTCTCAAGTCTCGTGGCCGCCATTCCGGGCTACTTTGCTCAAACTGAGTGGGATTCATGGCGCCAAGATCTATACGATAAAAAATGGAGCGCTCAAGAGAGAAAAAACCGTCAGCTTGCGGCAATTGAAAAGATGAGAGTGCAATTACAACGAGATGCACTCGAAATGAAGGGATTGAAAAGGGTCTCCGAGGACCTGTTGGAAATCGTGAAAACGACTGCTGAAACGCTCGATCCGCACAGTTCTGGTCCAAAAAAACAAGTTTCAAAAGTTCGAATTGTGGTCGAACCCACTCCAATGGAACGTATTTCCTCCGATGCCATGGCCGAGATTGAAGCGATGGCGGTCGAGGAGCAGGCGGGGCCCTGTTTAAAAAGAGTACATTGGTTTTTAAGGGGTTCGTCGCGTCCGTGAAAACTGGTTATTTCACCTACCCCACTCTCCGTCATAAAGTCGCTCCAAAAAAACCTCATAGGGGAGCGCGACAATTGATCGGTCCTCAAGCAGATAGCGAATTTCCCGACCGGTATAGATGACGAAGTACTTTTTGAGCAAATGCTCTTCCTTTAACCTGATCAAGCCTTTGAGATCCTGAATGGAAATCGTGGCCTTTCCTTTGACATCAAAAGCGTAAGTTCCGCCTAAAATAAAATCCACCTCGTCCTTTTGCTGACTGCGCCAGTAACAAAGATCATGGATGCCGTTCAGATCACAATAAGTCCGAATTTCATGATGACGATAAGTTTCAAACGCCTTACCTCTGTCGTCAAATTTCACGTAAAAATGACGACAACGGCGGTTCGCTCTAAATTTCGTAAAGTTCCTCAAATTTTGATTTAAGGTACGTCGAAAAATATTGGGCATTCAAGGTCTCGCCGGTCGCACGTTGACAGAGTTCGCTCGCATGCCAGGTCATACCATGGCGGTGAATTTTATCGCGCAGCCATTCCCGTAAGGGACGAAGGTCTCCCTCTCTGATCTTTTGATCGAGGTCGGGCATTTCTCGTTTTGCAGCCGCAAAAAATTGGGCGGCGTAGAGGTTGCCCAGAGCATAGGTTGGAAAATAGCCAAAGGATCCCATCGACCAGTGGATATCTTGCAACACGCCTTCGCTGTCATTTTTCGGCCGAATGCCGAGGTATTCTTCCATCTTGCGATTCCAAAGTTCAGGGAGATCGTTGACCGAAGCCTTACCGGAAAACAAGGCGTGCTCAAGCTCAAAGCGCAAAAGAATATGCAGATTATAGGTGACTTCGTCGGCCTCGACGCGAATGAGTGAGGGTCGGACAATGTTGATCGAACGGAAAAAGGTCTCGAGCGGAACTTGATTGAGCGTTTCAGGAAAGTTGGCCTGGAGCTTTGGATAAAAATGATTCCAAAATGGCCTGGAGCGCCCGATCATATTTTCCCAGAGGCGCGATTGCGATTCGTGGATGCCCATTGAAACCGGCTCCGCAAGAGGCGTGCAAGCATGTTGGGTTTCAAGCGCTTGTTCGTAAAGTCCATGACCAGCCTCATGCATGATGCCAAACAAAGCGCTGGCAAAGTTTTTCTCATTGTAACGGGTGGTGATTCGAACGTCATTTGGCCCAAAGGAGGTGCAAAAAGGATGGGCCGAAAGGTCGAGCCTCCCAGCATCAAAATCGAATCCCATGGCATTAGCCACCTCGATTCCGAAATCCCGCTGCTTTTCTACTGGATAGTGGCCTGAGAGCGGCGAAGGTTTTTTGGAAGACGCCGCAATTTTGGCAACCAGGGGTACGAGTTCTTTGCGTAAGGCTTCAAATATCGGCTGGATGTCCGCGGCACGAGCGCTGGGTTCAAATTCATCCATCAGGACATCGTAGGGATCGTTGCCGCCGATTAAGACCGCCATCTTTTTGCGCATGTTGACGAGTTTTTCGAGCCAGGGTGCAAAAGTCCCAAAGTCATTATTGGTGCGAGCGCTAGCCCAGGCCTCATGGGCAAGTGATTGTGTTTTTGCAAAATCCTGTATTAACTCTTTCGGAATCTTTCTCTCGCGATTGAAAATACGGCGAATTTCACGGATATTGACCTGCTCGACCTGAGAGAGGCCGGGGGCTTTTTCAAGCCGAATGAGCAGGTCGCCGATTTGGGGTGAAACCAATTTTTCATGTGCCAGACCAGAAATTACCGCGAGTTGGTCGGCACGTATTTCTGCCCCTTTGGCAGGCATGTAGGTTTCTTGGTCCCAACTCAACACGGCCCCAGCGGCGCCCAGCGCCTTGAACTCTTTTACGAGGCTAATGAATTGGAGGTAATCGGGATGGGGCATAAAGGGAGTTCCTTCTATTTTAGAACGTACCCCAACGATGGCATTGAAATTGAGGGATTCCAAGGCGAATCCCCAGTCAACCATTCGGTAGGATCTTTGCCGAGTTCTAGGACCCGTTCCCACTCCAGATTGAGAAATGACTGTTCATCGCGTAGGCCATAGGTTTCAAAATGATTCGCACTCATATAGCAGGGACTCGCGGGCACATAGGCACTGGCTCGACAAATGCTGACGGTGAGTTGGTTGGGGTCAAAATCGAAGTGAGCGAGCCATTCGTCGATTTTCAGAGGTTTTTTAGGGTCGGTCCCGGGGTCAAAAACGTATGGAACTCCCTTGATTCGAACGATGGGGGCCACATGATACCACCAGTGAACTGGGCCCTGCGGAGCATTGGGGGTGGAAAAAGTGAGATTTCCATAAATGAAAATTTTGGCGGGTTCAACATAACCCCAGTTCTTCATTGCTTGCGCCCCGAATGCCGCGCGGGCAAAGCACCCATCATCGGGGAACAGCCAGGTTAAACGACGGAGGGTGTTAAAATGATTTGGGTCCTCAATCATGCGCGAATCGCGGACTCGTGCGAAGGCCTGATACATATTTGAAAGAGAAGGCAAGGTCGGAACCCTAGAAAAGTCGACTTGAGGAAGCGGTACGGCTGCAGTTTGAGCATTTATCCAATAGGCGGGAGAACCTCCTGCTTGGTGTAACCGAACTGAATAGCGTTGAAGGGCCTGATCAAGGGTTTCGTGAGGATATCGAAAAGCCGAATGAACAGAGGCATTGTCTATGTGTTGTGCGATCGCAGAAGTGCTCAATGCTGTCGTAAGAAGGATGACTAAGAATTGGAAGGAAGGTCGGGAACCTGGGTTGAGTTTCATAAAAAGTCCTCAGCGCAGATGATGCAACGGGTGTGCCGTTCCATGTCTTTTCTTTATTTAATAGTTTCAATGAGTTACGTGTTGTTACGTGAGAGGCCTCAAGGGTGTTTTGATGAACTTTAATACACATGGCTAGAATATTTGTATTGAGGTTTGTTTTTCATTCCTGTATAACGCACTGCGTTAGATTAACCGATCGTTTTCTTGAGGCATGACATGATGACTATTAACCGGACTTGGATCACTCTTTCTTTGGTTGGAGCAACCCTCGCTTCATTTTCACAGCTGACCTGGGCGGATCATCGTGGCGGCGGCGGACCGATTCGAGTGCCTGCACCTAGTCCGATTTCGCGCCCTCTCCCTGTTTCGCGCCCTCATCCCACTTCTCCAGCTCCAAGCGGCGGCGGATTTCATCCACCGATGGGGCCGACCGCCCCAGGGTATACGCCGCATTCAACGTATACGCCTCCCGCGTTCACTCCTCCTCCCGTAATTGTGCATCACAACCCACCCGTCCAGCCTCCCCCGGTCGTAGTAGAACGTGTGCCTCGGCCAAATGGGGGTGTGGTTGTTCGTCGTGGACATTCCAGTTATGGATATGGCCAACACGGCGAGCGAACCGTTTATGTGGGCGGCCAACGACATTTCTCAGAGGAGCGGGTTGTTGCGGCAGATCGCGCTCATATGAGGCGCACCTATTTTGAAGGTGGCCGCGAAGTCGAGGTCATTTACCCAGGCCGGCAAATGGGCAATGAATGGATTTTTGCCTCCCCTCATCGTCATCGATTTACGCCTCTTTATTACGGTTGGCTTTTCCGTTCATGGGATCAGCCTATTTGCGGATACCATTGGGGCTGGGAAAATGAAGCTTGGGCCGATCATTACGGACGCTACTATTTCAGGCCTCATACCGAGTGTTATATGCGTCCGTCGATGTGGCTGACAGACTGGATGTTTGCCGAAGTTTTACGCGAAGAATATCTCGAGCGTCAAATGGATGTTGTTGATCGTTCCGAAAGGGTGCTTGTGACGCGAGATATTCGCGATCAGATTACGCGTCAAATCGACGTTTCCATGATTGCGCATCAGAATGATCAGCCTATTTATTTTACCGACGCCCAGGGCGATCCCAGACATTTGTTTATCGTCGATGGCGTGCCTGAGGTCTTTTACCCTTCTTCTTACGATAATTGCACCGTTTCTGGCGGTGATATTGTTCGTCTCGTGGCGCCAGTGTTCTTTGGTCAGACCGCACAAGTTGAAGTCGTGGCTGCACAATACGGAAGTTGCCGGCCTGGTACGATACTCACGATGTTGGTGAGAGATCTGCAGGAAAGCGAAAATGAGTTCAACCGTCGTGTTGAGCTGGGTATGCTTCAAATGCGTGAAAACGTGATGTTGAATTCAAGGTATTGAACTTATTTAATAAGGAGTTAAAAATGTTTTCTAAGAAATTGATGTCCAGTTTGTTGTTGGGTTCTATGAGTGCGGCTTGTGTGGCCTTGACCTCGGGTTGTCAGGTTACGGTTGATGGTTCCAGTAGTGGTATTATCGATACAGGACAATATGTCAGCTTGGAAGCCAATGTCTTTGATTATAACGGCATGCCGCTTGATTATCCTTTTGATTACTATTTAGATCTTTTTATGAAAAACGGCGATCATCTCGTGTTCCACATGGATCGCCAACAGACGGACGTCAATGGGGTGTGGCGCGATGATGAGAAGAATCTTCAGGTGTTTGTCGATAACGGCGGCGTCAAGTGTTATGATTCTTGTGTGAGCTACGATGCTTATGGATGCACGGTCTATGCAACGGATTGTTACGATAGTAGTTATTCGGCTCAGCTCGACACGAACGCAATTTACAATACTTCCGCTACGATTGGGATTGATACCGGCTACGATTACGTGGCCTTCCAGAGTTCCTTTGTGTTGAGTAGTTATCACGACGGATCAAACCGTTTTGTTCAAAAAGATGAGTTTGATACGAACGTGCTCGTTCTGCCTAGCTACATCGCGCCTTCACCTGGCGGCAAACCAAGCAAGATGGCCAAAATCCAAGGATCCCTCCCTGGAACGGCTAAACTTCGCGGCGCGAAGCCGGTGGTGATCACGGATTTGAGCAAGCTCACTCCTAGCCAAAAGGAAAGACTCAACCAGAATCGCAAGCACTTGCACTTGCCAGTTCTTAACTAAGTTTTAGGGCCGTGACCGGCGGTATCATGCTGACCCGATTGCGGCCCTGAGCTTTGGAAAGATAAACACCTTCATCAGCGGCTTTAAGAATTTCCTCAGCGGTTTTGCCGTGGTCTGGAAAACTTGAGTAACCGATACTGACCGAAATACACCCAAGCGGTTGATGCTCACCATGGGCAAATTTGGTTTGGGAGATGGTTGTCCTGATTCGTTCGGCTAAGACTTGCGCTCCTTGAAAGTCAATGCCCGGGCAGATCACTGCAAATTCTTCTCCCCCGTATCGGGCGACCTGATCGGTGGTTCGACAGCATCCCTTAAGAAGGGCCGCGAATTCTCTCAGAAGTTGGTCGCCGGCAGGATGGCCATTGCGGTCATTGTATTTTTTGAAATGATCCACATCGCAAAAAATAATCGCATAAGGCGTTCTATACCGATTGGAACGCGTATGCTCTTTGCCTAATTCGGTTTTGAAATATCTGAAATTATAAAGCTGAGTCATGTCATCCACGGTGCTCAAAATTTCCAGTTTACCGTTAGCGACTTGCACTTCCTCGAGGAGTGCGCGCATTTTAGCTTCGGCTTCCCGTCTAAAGGTGATGTCACGGGCAATGATCTGAAGCACGCGGTTTCCACCCCCCAGGTCAAGGGGACAAGCATGAACTTCGATATTCAGGACTTTGCCCGATTTGAGTTTCCAGCGTGTCTCGAATTGCCGCGGATAGTATCGACGCATGGTGATCCGTAGCGCCTTGTTGAACTCGTCTTGGCAATCGTTCTCAGCCCATTCCGTAACGACGTGCCCGACGATTTCATTTTCCGGAATTCCCAGAACGTGCTCACAGGCCGCGTTGGCTTCAATGATTTCGTAGGATTCCGGATTGAGTAGAAAAGTGGCGTCTAAAAGACGCTCAAACAGGTCCGAATAGGCCGCGAGTTCAGAGGGCTTTTTTATATTATCATGAGGCGACTGAGTCATTCTTTACCTTCTATACCTTTCATTTCGTAATCACTTGGCAACTCCCTCGGATACAATAGGGAGCCGCGGGACTTACCCCACAACGTTCAGCGGTAAACGAGATCTTATTGCGTTCCTCGGAAATAACATTGAAGCGCTTTACGAGTTCAAGTAGAAATTCCTCGTCGGACCCTGTGGTAGAATAAATTAAAAAGCTATTGTAGCCTTCGCAAAGTTTTGGCCCGAGGCCAATGACGCGGCACTCGCTCGAGTCTTCACACTCCAGGGAGCTTGTATTGCTTTTAATTTTCTCCGCAAGCATTTTGAGCTGATCATCCAAAATGTGAATTTGTTCGAGATGTTTGTCCCAATCTCCGTTTTTGATGGGGGAGGGAAGGCACGAAAAATATCCACCTAACCACGGAAGCATGAATAAGATCAAAACGATTGTTAAAGCAAAGAACCAGTGTTTTTTGGTCATGAATGCCATTTCCTCAATGATACAGGATCCAGCCAATCTCGGACGCCATCACCCAGATAATTGAACGCGAGCATCGTTAAAAAAAGTACTGTACCCGGAAAAATAATCAAGTGTGGAAAACTTTGCATGGCCCTAAAGCCTTCGTTGGCCAAGGTACCCCAGCTCGAAAAAGGCGGCTGAAGGCCGAGCCCAATAAATGAAAGGAAGCTTTCGGTCATGATGTTGGTTGGAATTTGAATCGTCAGGGAAACAGTGATCGGTCCCCAAAGATTAGGCAAGATGTGTCGAAAAATGATTTCGGGCGTATGGGCCCCCACAGCGCGTGCCGATTCGACATAGGCAAGATTACGGGCCTGCAAGACTTGGCCTCGAACCAATCGGGCGTGTGTGCCCCAAGCGGTGAGGCTGATCGCAATTAAGATCCCGGTAAACCCTCGGCCAAAAAGAAGGGTGAGTAAAATGGCGAGAAGCAATGACGGGAAAGTGTAAAATAGGTTAACGATGCCCATCAAAATGCGATCGGTCCATCCGCCCAAATATCCGGCTAGAGCTCCCGTGAGGGTCCCGATTAAAAGAGCGAAAATGGCTGTGCAAACGCCTACGGCCAGCGACATTCGTGCGCCATAGACGATCCGGCTGTAAAGATCGCGGCCAAGCGAATCAGTCCCCATGGGGTGTTCCCATGAAGGATTCTCAAGGCGTTGAGAGATGTTTTGTTCCTCGTAAGAAAAATGAGTCACCAGGGGAGCAAGTGCTGCCATGACGCTGACTCCCGAAATAAAAACCAGGCTGATCACGGCTATTTTATGTCGAAGGGCGTGGACCCAAAATCGTTTTAAAAAGGTCATTCGTTTGCTCGCATTCGAGGATCGATCCAGCCGTAAGCGAGGTCCACCAGGAGGTTAGACGATAGCAATACTATGCCATAGACCAGCGTAACCCCCATGACTAATGGATAGTCTCGATTGACGACGGCTTGGACAAAATGTTTTCCGAGGCCTGGAATTTGAAAAACGATTTCCACTAAAAAAGATCCCGTGACGAGATTGGCCGCCACAGGGCCTAAGACCGTGATGACTGGAATGAGCGAATTTTTAAGGGCATGTTTAAAGATCACCTGTGTCTGCGAGAGCCCTTTGCTATAGGCGGTGCGAATATAGTCCGCCTGCAACGCTTCGAGCATCGAAGCCCGGGTGAGTCGGGCTATCATCGATAAGGGGCGACAGCCCAAGGCGATTGTCGGAAGCACCCAGGAGCTCGGTCCCTCCCAAAGCGCGGGAGGAAGCCAATGAAGCCAGAGTGAAAACACCAAAATCAAAAGGCTTGCGACCAAATAGCTCGGCAGACTGACTCCCGCTACAGCCACGAAGACCGCCGAAGCGTCGATCCAGCTCCCTCTCTTGGCGGCGGCAATGGCTCCTAGCGGAATACCTAAGACAGCTGCGAACACGAGCGAAATAATTCCTAGAAAAACCGAGGTGGGAAGAGCCTCGCTAATGATGTCCGCCACAGGTCGCCCAACGTATTGGAAGGATTCGCGCAAATCGCCGCGTAAAACGTCCTTCAGCCAGTGTCCATATTGAACAGCTAGCGGCTGATCAAGCTCGTATTTGTGTTGGATGTTGGCTTGAATTTCTGGTGGCCAGACTCGCTCCGAATCAAAGGGCCCTCCTGGGGCCAAACGCAGCAAAAAGAAGGTCAGCGTGCAAAGTAAAAACAGCGTGGGGATTGCTCCTAATATCCGGCGAGCCGCGTAGATCAACATTGAGGATATTGTACCCATCCTGTTGAAATTGGAAATCCAGTAGGCATTTTTGCGCATCGATGGTTGTCCGCCAAAAGAGCGGTATAGGCACAAAGAAAAGCGTCAAATGCCGGTAAACTTTGGGATAATTTTCTGATGTCGCGTTCGTAAATAAAAATGTCGTGCCGTTTTGAGAGCGTCTCTAAGATTTGTTCTCGAGCGTGGCTTCCTTCCTCGAGCCGCCGATAGCTTTCAATCACCCGGCGCGATAATTCAAGTTCAAGGGCTAGAAGGGCGAGAGTCAGTTTGGGCCACACTTCATATAACGGAAAGGGGCCCAAATGGTGCCGAAGAAAATGCATCCGAGCGGTCAACGGGGCTTTGGTTCCTCCCAAGGTTTCATCGATCTCAAATCGATGAGAGAGGGGAAGTTTAGGCAAAACATGATAACGGATCCAAAGTTCGACGGGCCGTTGCGTGTAAGGCGTAAACTCCAGTACTCGGACGCGATCTCCCTCTTTTCGGAAGGTCTTGGCGGCTTTGCGGGCCGTTTCCCGCATCCACTTGACACTGGGGACCGTACAATGGGCGGGCTGTGGGCAATTTTTTCGAGTACAGGAAATACAAGGAGGAAGAGCTAAGGGAGCATTGATCCCAACACGTACAGTTTTGGGCTCCTGGGCGCCTGCTAGTTCGTTCATGAGTTCGACAAGCGCCTCATCGCCCGCGGTGATCATATTTTGATGCGCACCATGGGTGGTGAGGCGATCGTAAATATCGAGGAGAAACACCTTGTTTTCTTTGGGAAAATATTCAAGTGCGGCAAGCGCGGTCTTTTGGTTTTTTGCCCCGGCGAGTTCAATTCCGAGATAGTGGCGTGTTTCACCCACGGCTGATCAGAACCTCAAGGCCGCGTGGCACGGCGTGAAAGGGAAGAAGCTTGATTCCCTGTTGCGCGAACGCTTCTTGAGTTTGGGTTTTGATGGCTTCCGCGCGTTCTCCCAGAACGTCATCTAGATAAACAAAAAAGCAGCCGCCGCCGCCTGCTCCGCAAACTTTTCCGGAAATGGGAGAGATTTTCTGTGCAGCTTCAAAGGCTCGTTCCATTTCTAAAGTGGTAATTCCCGGTGCAAGCGTCTTACGGACCGCCCATTCTTCCGCGATCGCCACCCCCGCATCGTGCCAATTTCGAGTCATCAGCGCGGTTTCGAGGTGTTGGGTGGCTTTCACAATTTGGCCAAATTTAGTACGTACGCCGCCTTGCCCACGGTCATCAATAAAACTCTTAAAGAGCATCCAGTTGTTAATTCCTGAATTACGCGATTGGCCGGAGTAAAACAGCAAGATATGTTTTTCGAGATCCGCCAAAATTCCTTCGGGTAACCAAACTCGTTCGTGTTGGCCTGCGCGCCATCTGAGGGATTGGAGACCTCCGAACATCGCGCCATAATAGTCTTGAATGCCGGCCGGAACCTGGATCACCGTGGTTTCGATATCCCGCACGATTTCGATGAGTTTTTCACCATCGCGCAAAATATCCAGGGTTTCTCGTTGGGTTCCTTCTCGGGCCCAACCTGCCAGCGCGCCCGCCATGGCGATGCTTAAAGTGGATGAGCCACCTAGGCCGGCCCCCGCAGGACTGCGGGCGCGTGAGCTGAGGGTCAGGTCAAAACCTAGGTTCTTGCGACCCGCCTGTTCTAATCGTTCACGGGCAAAATAGCGCAGAAGCTTGAGGTGAAGTTCAAGCGGAGCGGGCGCGGTGGCGGTGTCAAGCTCAGCCCAACCCATTTTGAGCGAGTGGCCTTGATCATCTGAGCGAAGGTGTACCGTACCCTTGTTCGGATCGGTTGTGGGGGTAATTTCCAGGGTTGTCTCGGCATAAAGATCGATCCCCAGGTTGAGAGTAACGGGCTGCTCAAGAAAGAGATAGAGCGGCCATAAATCAACGGTCCCCCCGGCTAAGTCAATTCGGGTCGGCGCTTGAGCGTCAATTCTGAGTGGACGCTCAATGCTCATGCTCGATATATCCGATATAGGGCAGCCCGCGAAACTTGCCTGCGTAATCTAGTCCGTAGCCTACGACAAACTCGTTGCCAATTTTAAAGCCCATATAGTCGACATCGACCTGCGTTTTGAGGGCGTCGGGCTTGAACAGCAGTGAGCAGGCCTTGATGGAAGCTGGTTTACGGGCTTTAAAGAGATCTAAAATATAGCTTAATGTCAGACCTGAATCGACAATATCTTCGAAAATGATCACATGTTTGCCTTCAAGCGGCTCGTTGATGTCGAGGGTGATTTTGACTTCGCCGGAGGATACCGTTTTGCCGCCATAGCTTGAACAAGCAAGAAATTCGCAGGTCAAGGGTACATCGATGTGACGGATGATGTCGGCAAAAAAGATAAAGCTTCCTTTGAGAATACAGACTGCGACGACTTGTTTGCCCCGGTAGTCCTGATTGAGTTCTTGGGCAAGCTCGGCGATTCGCGCCTGAAGTTTGACTTCAGGAATGAGCATTTTTGGTTTTTGATTGAGCATTGGATCATCAGACATAGGCATTATTCATGATCTCCCCGAAGCCACCGCCCCCTGGGACGATGTAGTGTTTTTCATTTAAGCCTTTTTCACGGTTCCAATGAGTACCCGGAACCGTGTCGAGGATTTCTGAAGAGGACAAGCCGCGGTCTAGCCGGAGGGCGTAGACAATGAGGTCTGGGTGGGTGGCCTGCACATGTTTTAAGTACTCCGGTGTAACGATACAGTGGAGCGCAACATATTGTAGGGCTTGCCCAGGGCGGGCTTTATAAATTCGAACCGCTTCGGCCAGGGTGCCGCCGGTAGCGCCCATGGGGTCCGGAAAAAGCACAATCGCACGATCGACGTCGCCCCCAATTTTATGTCCAGAAACGTGAGAGCCGGTGACTTGATCTTGGTCATCGGTGGTGCGACCGATGCTGATGTGGTCTTGTCTGACAGTTTTTGGATTCATGAAATAATTCAGAGCAGTGTAGCAGATATGTGAAGGTAAGGTGCCAGCGCGAGCCAAGTTGACCGTGACCACGGGAGTGTCTGGATCGATAATAGGCCCTTGAAAGACGCCTTCAGCGTGGTGCTGGGCCATCCGAGTTCGGATGGCTGCCCGCCGAGTCGGGAATTCGTGGTTGACCACCGTTTCTAGGAGCGATGAATAAAGCGTCGTCACTAGCTCGTTGATGACGGGTTGGTAGGTGTCTTCAGCGCAAAGGCGGGCGAGATGGGAGAGTAGAAAAGGGTCAGAAAGTAGGTGAACACGGGGTCCATACCGATGGTCCATCTCTGAAAGCCGGTAGTTGACGTGATGAAACTGCGAGTCGGCGTGCACCGTTTTCATCCTACGTTTCCTTTTTTAGCGGGTTTGAGGTCGGCATTGGCCATCGGCAGACCGAGTTCAGGCTGATCCAGCCCTTCTTCGGATTCATGGGGCTCATGACAGAAGCGACAACGGGCTTCATACATGTCCTTGGCTCCGACCACAACACGAGCGTTGGACAGGCCCTTGGGCGCAGCGATGCGTTGGGTTCGTGAAGCAGGGCCGCCACAAACGACGCAAACCGCCTGAAGCTTGGTCACCTGTTCGGCGATTGCTAGGATCTTAGGCATGGGACCAAAGGGTTGGCCTCGAAAATCCATGTCCAATCCGGCGAGAATGACTCGCATTCCCCGATAGGCCAGCTTTTGGGCCACTTCGATGACAGAGTCATCAAAAAACTGGGCCTCGTCAATCCCGACCACGCGGGTATTATCTTCGACGAACTTAAGAATATCTCGCGCCTTTTCGACAGGTCTTGAAAGAATTCGATTCGCGTCATGACTTTGCACATGTTCGACACTATATCGATCATCGATAATAGGTTTAAAAATCTGAACTTTTTGCCGGCCGATTTGCGCACGCTTGACCCGGCGAAGCAGTTCTTCCGTCTTGCCGCTGTACATGCTTCCACAAACGACTTCTATAAATCCATGTAAAGTCCGATGGTACACCACTTACTCCCCGTTGCGCGCTCACGCGCGATCCACACCAATGGCTTTTCTGGGGCATATCATTTGGGGCGAAAAAATACTAACTCCAGTTGGGGTCTTTATTTCTTTGAAAAGAGGAGAAATTCCCCTTCTCTGATTAAATGACTCAAGAATCCATCATCCATCCCTCGGCAGCCTTTGACTGTTTCGGTATTTGCTCCCGTGCGTAGGGTCACCGTAAATGGGGATCGGCACATCTCAGGGCGAGGATCTTCGAGGGAGGCTGTGTGTTCGGCTGGATTTCGGTGTGGACTCTGAATAAACTGAGTGGCTTTGGTGAAAAAGTCCTCGTAACGCTTTCCGTCAATTGAGGTTTCTTTCAGGATTTGTCGATCCAAATAAGTTTGCGCCATGCAGGATTCGTTCTTTGCTTTTGCCACAAAACGCCGGTGGCTGTGCCCGAGGACATAGTGGATCTCGACACTACTATCTGAAAGTGCTGGTTGTTGAAGGGCGACTCTTTGTTGTTCATGAGTTCCTTGTTTTGGCACCGAGGAGCAGGCTGTCCCCCAGTAGGGCAGGGTACCGAGTTCAAATACCATGAGGATGTGACAGACTTGGGAGATGAGGGTACGAGGCTGTGTGCTCATAGATGCCTTCCAGGATTAAAATTAAAATCACAATAGGGGAATTCTCGGGCGGGTGCCCGGACTGAAAGCGAAGTTGGGCCACACTGAAGGACGTCACGAACCTCTGGATTTTGTCCAAAAATTCGCTCGATTCGAATTTCGGGAGAGGGGTGGTGTTGAAGGTCGAACTCGTCATCTTCGTCCTGCTCGCAAAGATCTCGCACAGCATTGGTGGCGGCATTGAGAATTTGCCCCCCATGAAACTCAGTTGCAAACGATTTCAGGGCTTCCCCAACAACTTGGACTGCCATCCAGTCGGCAAAGGTTTCCGAAAGTTGGTCGTTCTCGGCGCATTCACGACGATTGGGAGGGGTAGTAATCAAGCCAGTACGGATAAAACAGGTCGAAATTCGGTCATAAGCGGGTATCTTGATCTGCGCGCTGCGGAGCTCACACGGGTCGATGGAGTGGGCGAACTCATGGGCAAGAGTGAAAATGATATTGAATCGGCTCTTGGCATTGAGGACGTATGCACCACCGACACGCATGCGTAATTTTCCATCGCGCGTCCGTTCATAATAAACATCATTTTTAGTAAACAAATCAGGCTCATCTGAATAGACAGAGACGGGAGGCGGGAGTTGAAGTTCCGTTTTTCGGAGACGTGTCTTGAGCTTCATTTTTTGAGAATTCGTAAAGACGTTGTAAGGTTGGCGGTCAATAAAACGTTCAATGGTGCCACGTACCCACTGATAGGTGTTTTCGATTCGCGCACGGCGCTTGGGCGTAAAAATGGTGCGTACCAATTCTTCGTCCACTTGGTCGCTGGCCCAGTCAGGGTGCAGGTGGATGATCTCTTCATAGGTTCGGAGCGCCTGTAATTCGCCATCCGCATCAGGGTGAACGGCCCCCGTAGGGTCGCGCGTTTCACCGCGTTTTCCGCAAATATTGCGGTAAAGTTGACTGCAAAAGGCGTGGGATCCGGTGAGCGGTTTGGTAGCGGGCGAAGGCGGGGCGAGGACGGGATCAGTTTCGTGGATTGGGTTGGGCGTGCGAAACGAAGGGACAAAATAAGAGAGGGGGGCTGCCAATAAGATGAGCCCGAGGAGCAGCTTCAGTTTTTTTGAAATCGTTTTATCCATCCCCGTCCTATGCCTTATTATCGTCAAAATACGGCGAGGGTGGAAGAGATTTATTTAATTCATTGTATGTAGTAAATGATGTCAAATAAATGACATTTTTATGTCAAAATACGGACGCAAACATTTTGAGCAGGGCCAAGCCAAACACCAAGAAAATCAGGCCGATCAAAAAGAGCACTAAAAACTGAGGAAACAAGGCGATCAACATGGCCCGTCCCGAGCTCACTCGGTAGACTTCCTTGGCGCCGATCACGGTCACGGCAAGAATATAAAATCCCGAAATGACTCCGCCCAAGAGTGGAAGAGCGGCTAAAATTGAAGGAGTAAGGCCATAACAAATCACGCGAACGGCCGATTCAAAGGTGATTTCACGAGGGGCCTGATTTTTGCCCGGGGTGACGAGGATTCGTGCGCCCAAGTAGATCCAAAATGAAATAAAGAGAATTCTGGCTAAGGTGAGGAATGGATCCGCGATCACCGAGCCAGCGCCCCAGACCCAGTGCTGGATCCGCTCGCTCATTTCAAAAAGCTGCGCGGTTCGCCCCGGATGGTCGACTTCCGCGACATCGCCAGCCATCTGAATGATTTGATTGACGTACGATCCGATAGCGCCGCCGAGAAGTGAATTCCAAATGAAGGTAACCGACGCTCCAATCCAATGGACTACCAGCGCGAAAGCCAAAGGCCCGGCGAGCCCCCCTCGAACGGGCATCTGCCGAAAAAACTCCGTCGGACGAGTGAGGATTTGCCAAAGGCGCCCCCAGAATGCGCCAATAAGGGCTGGTCCCGATGGCGTTGCCCCGAACTCGCCGTCGAATCTCTCGCCGCAGTTTGGGCAAAAGGAAGGCTTGAGCGAGGGGTCTGAGAACTGTAGGCCACAATTAGGACACGACGTCATGATAGATTCTCCTCGGGCAGGGCCGAGGTTACTTCTTTTTGATGGGTTCTGGAACCGGAATTAATGGTTTACCTGGTTCAGGCGGAGCGCCAGCGGCCCCGGATAGGGGATTTGGAGCTTGGGGCAGAGAAGGCATGCCCGTAGGGAGTCCAGCTGGCGTCTCTTTTTTGATAAAGTAATCGCGGGTTCGCGGAAGCTCGTTTTCGATGACCGGATCAATGATGAAGACTTCTTTCTTTTGAGAACTGAGGTCTCTTGCGTAGAGCTTGCCTCCATTTTTCCAGAAAACGAGTTGTCGCTTGCTGCCGCCTTTTTCGTCCGCAAATTTGATCGTTGTACCATCGGCCTCGCCGGGTGGAATCGAGGTGGTGAAGTCCTGAATGCGATTTCCAGAGATGCGATCCAAAAAGTTTTGAACTTTGTCGTTATTGGGTTCAGTCTTCTCGCCCTCGATTGACCATTTGCCATCCTGATTTTTGAGGACTAAAGGAGTATTTCCGAGCGCTTTGCTCGTAAATTCGACTCGCTTCGCCCCAAATCGCTCCATTGACGTCAGGAGTTTAGCGAGCCGGAAGCTCTTGAATTCCTTGTCCAAGCGTTCAATCGAATTTGCGTCTAACTCGTATACCGGGTCGAGGGTGGAGACTGTGGCATAAAGCTTTGTGGTGGGTAATGGCTTTGCATTGGCCGCCTTTTTAGCCGAAGTTTCGCTTTTTTGAAAAAGAGTCAAGGTGACCGGAGCGGGCGCTTCTTTAGCGGTTCCCTTCTCGGGCCGAAGGGTCAGGCTCAAGGCCTTTTTTGCACCTTTGAGGGCCAATTGTGCCTTGGGGTCAGTCTGGGTGTCTGCGACGAAACTCTTGGCTGTCAAATAGGTTGCGGCGGTGAGGACATTATCAATACCTTCAATATCACCAGGGAATTCCTCGGTTTTGCCAATCAGATTGAGAGTCCATTGTCCGTTTTTGCGAACACCATGAATTTTTGTCTTAGAACCTAACAGCGTGAACTCATCAATTTCGTGGGCTGAAACGGTCATGAGTTTTTTGTCGCGCCAATAGTTCAGGTCGTGATCAAAGTTGCTCTTGAAGTAATTGGGTACTAGATACACCTTGGTCTCGTCGACCTTGCCGGTAGGTTTCTGACCCGCTCCCACGGTTTCGGCTACGGCAAAAATAGTTTCTCCGATCGGGTGATTGAGACCGAGATACAAAACGGTTGCCCCGTTCGGGGTGGCTACTTCAATTTTTTTGATCGAGGTCTGCGCCCGCGAGGGAGCATCCAGGCCGTATTCCTTCAGTAGCGCTGAACGTTTCTCGGGTGTTTCTTCTTTGAGTTCGATGACTTCACTGGAGGTGAGATTATTCAGTGCCGAAATCAAAGCATTGGCATTGGCTTCGTCCGCTTTGAGCTTCAGTGGCTGGGTGAGTTCCCATTTGGAGTGATCCCCAGGTTTGCATAGCGCCGCGTTTTGCTCCGAGCATCGGACTTCGTAGGTGTGACCTATTCCATCCTGAAGGGCAACAGAATTAACTCTAAGGTCTTTGAGGTTAAAGAGTTTTTTATTCTGCTCTTCGCGAGATTCCTTCTCGGGCCTGTGCTTGTATTCAAGCCAATAAGTAGCGGAGCCCAGGGTGAACAGGGCACCGGCTAGAATAGCTTGTTTGGTCCAATTGACTTGTGCCATTTGTCACCGCCTTTTTTTACTAAAATCCTAGAGTCTGCGTCGTAAAATCCAAATCACAATACCAGCTATGGAAATCAGGAGTGGAAGCACAACGACCGTCACTAAAAAGATCACGGTTCCTTGCTTTTGCGAAAGCTCCACTTTGCCTGGTCCGTCTTCTTTTGCTCGAATCGAGATCAAGCTTTCGTCTTCCATAATCCAAGAGATCGTATTGAGAAAGAGATCGAGGTTGCCGCCGAAGCGCTGGTAGTTATTGCTTGCGAAAAGTGAGGTTCCAAAAACCACTAAACGGGTGTTTTTGGTGGCTTTTGAGTCCTTGAGTTTGCCATCAATCGCCATGGCGACCGATAAGGGGCCGTTGCGATCCTTGCCCTCTGTGAAGCGTACCTGGCCGCTAGCGAGTTCTTTCATATCCGCGACTGCCCAACTCTTGGGAGTGGTCTGGGCAAGCCAAACGGGATTGACGCCTGCTGCGGTATTTCCTGCAGCCTCAATAGGACGGCTAAAAGGAAAGTAGCAATTGGTCTGAAAGTCTTTGGTAATTGCCTGATCTTTGTTAAACGACGCCAGAATGGGGACTGATGCATCGACTCCCAGCATTTTCGAAAGAGGATCGACGATCATCGAGCTGGTGGCCTTGATATTCCAGGTGTTCAGGAGTGCGGCGAGCTCGGGAGCGTACTCGCCCCCCTTTATGTTGATGTCGAGTGCCAAAAACAGGTGGCCCCCGTTTGCAAGGAACTCACGAAGAATCTTAATTTCAGGGTCAAAGAAGGATTTTTGCGGCCCTACGATAGCAACGGCATCACAGGTATCCGGAATTTTGCCTTCTTGAACAATATTGAGATCTTTGATTTCGTATGCTTGATTGAGCAATGCTTTTTTGGCGGTGTCGTAGCCATCCGTCTCAGTGCTCGAAAAGTTTTTTTCGCCGTGACCTGTCACCGTACACAAAGTCGGGGTCTTTTCTTTGGTCAACTTAATGAGCGCGTTAGTGACCTTTTCTTCGGTCGGTTCTTCAAGCTTATTTTCGCGTGCGCCTACGACGAGCTGCAGAGTGCCGTATTTTTTGATTCCAACCTGTTTGGCTCGGGTGGGTTCACGATCTGGATCGACATATTCGACCTCAAATTTGCCCGGATTGATTTGCTTGTAATTGTCCAAAAGGGGTCTGAACTGTTCGCGTCCCTGCATTTTAGCAAAGAGAACCGCTTTGACCGGGGTTTTAAGGCCTTTAACAAGTTTAAAGGTTTGATCCGAAAGCGTGTGCGTTTTGTTCTTGGTGAGGTCGAGCTTTTGCGGATAGCGATAGCCAATAAAGTTGACGACGCCAACGATCGCGATCACCAACAGTATCGTTATCAATGAATTGAGACCGTAGGCCGCTGTGCGTCCCCTGAGGGCGGCTGCGTTTTGCTGAACGAGTACGCCTAAGACTGCGATCAAGGGAAGACCAATGATGATGGTGAGCCAGAGTACCTCAGGGTAGACTGCTCGCGCAAAAAGCATCGCTAGGATAAGAAATCCAGCTGCGCCCCAAAGAAGAAAAGTAAACCTACCGGAGTTTTTTTGTTCAGGTGTTGCCATAAAAGTTGATTACCTCCAGCGAAAAGAATCCAGCGCTCGGTGGGTTAAGAAAAGACCGATGCCGATAAACGAACAATAAAATAATACGTCCGTTGTATTTATCAGCCCTTGGCTGAAGTTGTTGTAATGATTAATGAGGGACATATAGAGTAAAATATCGCTCCATACCGGACCGGCTGCTTGGGTGGCCCAGCTAATCAGCCAAAAAAACAAGCCTGCCGCAAAGGTCAATGCCCCTGCGACGATTTGATTTTCGGTGAGTGCCGAGAAAAGGACACCTAAAGAAAGGTAGCAAGAGGCTAAAAGAAGTGTGCCGATATAGCTCGTGACAATAGGTCCTAAATCGGGGTTTCCAGTCATAAAGAGCACGACCGGATAGACCAAGGTGAAGGCCAGCATGATCGCTACGAGCAAGAAAGAAGATAAAAATTTGCCCAAGATGATTTCGGTCAACGTCACAGGTGACGTCATCAAAAGTTCAATGGTGTGCTGCTTTCGTTCTTCAGCAAAAAGCCGCATCGTGATGAATGGCACCAAAAATAGAAAAATCACGTTCATATTGCCGTAAAGCGGGCGAATAATACCATCGGTGATACTGGTTCCTTTTCCCATGTTAAATTGCTGATATTGCAGATTTTGCAAATTAAAGTGGGAAAGGTTGAAAAAGAACATCCAGCCCATGATGACCATGAAGCCGGCGATGACAATATAAGCGATCGGTGAAGTAAAGTAGGCGCGAAAATCTCTTCGCGCGATCGTCCAGATGTTTCTCATGGCACGCTCCTATCCATTGGCTGAGGGGTTAGTGGGTTTCGTGATTTTCGACAGTGGTCAGTTGTAAGAAGATCTCTTCGAGGCTCACGCGTTCGGTGCTGAATTCCAGAACTCCCATTCCCTGTGTTACTGCTGTTTCGACGATTTTGTCGCGAATTTCGCTCTGATTGGGGGCGATTTCCACCACGAGCTTGTTGTTTTGTGAAGTCACGTTGCTTACGCCGCTCATTTTTCGAATTGCCTCGAGGCCGGCGGGTAGGGGGTTTTTCACCTCAAGTGAGTAAATCAGCCCTTTTTTCAGGCGCAAGGTGAGTTTCTCGATCGTGTCTTCAGCAACAATTAAGCCCTTATTGATAACGATGATTCGCTGACAAGTGGCGGTGACCTCAGGAAGAATATGGGAACTCAAAATGATGGTGTGTTCCCCACCCAAACTCTTAATTAATTCGCGGATCTCAATGATCTGCTTGGGGTCAAGGCCGACGGTGGCTTCATCCAGAATCAGTACGGGTGGATTATGAACCAAGGCTTGAGCGAGACCGACACGTTGACGATAGCCCTTTGAGAGATTACCAATGAGGCGGCCTCGAACGTCCCCGAGTGCGGTCTTTTGAATGGCGTTATCAGCGGCCGAGCGAAGTTTGGATCTTTCGACTCCATGGAGGCTTGCGGCAAATTCGAGATAATCGCGCACGGTCATTTCCAGGTAGACTGGGGGAGTTTCAGGAAGAAAACCGACTTGCCGTTTGACGGCGATCGGATCTTCAAAAACATCATGGCCGGCGATGGTGGCTTTGCCGCTCGTTGCCGGCATAAACCCCGTCAGAATTTTCATCGTGGTGGATTTTCCGGCGCCATTGGGACCGAGAAAACCGACGATTTCACCTTTTTTGACTTCAAAGCTCAAATCGTTGACTGCGGTACGAGCGCCGTACATTTTGGTGAGATGCGAAACATGGATCATCTTGGATAGACCTCACGGTTGTTTACGTCTTTGAGTTTTCGATCATGATAAATTCTAGGGTCTACGTCAACCAAAAGTTATCAAGATGTTCCATGAAATCGGTGGTTTCGGGGGGTGGGAGATTAAAATTTTTTAATTACAGCTCGACCGGGAATAGAAAATCGCCCATCTTGTTTGGAGTGTCGCCGAGATTACTCCACGGAAATTTACCGTTGATCCCCGATCCGCTACTGCCCCAACATCGAAGGGATTGGTCGTCCAAGAGAGCGCAAGTGTTTTGGTCACCAACGACCACTTTGAGGGCATAGCGGTTGCTGCCGAGATTGACAGGGGGTAAATCATTTCCCATTGGGCCTACTCCGTCGCCGCGGGTCATTGCATCTCCTAGGCCGAGCTGGCCAGCGGAATTTAAACCCCAGCATTTGATTGCTCCCTGTGGGGAGGATAGGGCGCAGGCAGAGGCGTTGCCCATGCTGATTTGGGTCACCGCAAAACTTGCTCCCAAATTAATTGCACTCAGACCCGTCATTGATCCATTCGTATTTCCTCGGCTGGTTGTGTCTCCTTGCCCGAGCTGGCCAGCCCCGTTCAAGCCCCAGCATTTGACGTATCCGTTATCTAAAATGGCACAGGTACTTGAAGACCCCGCCGCGATGGCTACAGCGGTTCGGCCCGCACCCAGGTTGACAGATGGAATGGATTGGGTGTCGTAAGGAGGCGTGGCAGTGTAGCCTCGTGAAGTGGTGTCATCGACGCCCAATTGGCCGTACAAGTTATCTCCCCAGCAACGGACTTGACCTGTTTGGGTGAGTGCGCAGTTATGGTATCCACCGGAGGCGATATCGATCATGGTGAGTCCGGCATCGCCAAAGTCAACGGGGAGGACTGTTGACATAGAATTGACATCATTTCCTTTGGAAAGAGTGTCGTTTTGCCCAAGTGCACCTGTCCCGTTGTATCCCCAGCATTTGACGGAATGGTTGTCCAAGAGTGTACAGGTATGGCGGTTTCCTGCCGTGACTTTGAGAGCGGTTCGACCCGCGCCTAAGTCCACGACAGGTAGGATGTCACCCAGGGAGCCCGGTAGATCTCCAATTTTGGTGCCGTTTGAGAGGTTCAGCCCAAGCTGGCCATCTGTGTTCCCTCCCCAGCATTTGACTTGGCTATTATCCAACAAGGCGCAGGTATGGTAATAGCCCAGTGCGACCTGGACGGCTCTTCGACCGCTGCCGAGTTGCACCGGAGGGAGGTTGTTGCCCATGGTGTTGATGCCGTTTCCACGCGAAACGTTATTTTCAAGTCCGAGTTGGCCATCCCCGTTTTGGCCCCAACATTTAAGATCACCGCTCTCTAAAATTGCGCAGGCATGAGCCGAACCTATTTCTAGCTTCAGAACACGACGACCGCTGCCGAGTTGCACGGCAGGTAATGCATTTCCCATTTGGTTGCTAGTCCAACCGAGTTGTGAGGCGTGATTGAGGCCGAGCTGGCCATTACCATTAGAGCCCCAGCATTTGATGTGGCTATCCATGAGAAGTGCGCATGTATGTTCAGTCCCAGTTGTAATCTGTTTGACGATCGCGTTGGTTCCTAGATTGACGGGGTAGAGTAGGTCTCCCATTTCATGCCCGGCAACGGCCTTGTCATCGCCGTGTGTATCCATTGTTTCGAGCCCTAGTTCTCCAGCGTTATTGTTTCCCCAGCATTTGATCAGTCCATTGTCCAGGTGCACACAAACATGCCAGTTTCCCATGGAGAGAGATGTTGCGATTCGTCCGCTTCCCAAGGAAACCGGAAGGAGTCCATCGCCCATGGTGGCTACGGTACTTCCACGATTATTCTTATCTCCTTGGCCGAGTTGCCCATAGTCATTATTGCCCCAACATTTGACAGTGCCATTATCCAATAGAGCGCAGGCACTGAAGAGGCCAGCGGCAATCGCTTTTGCTTTTTGTCCTGTTCCTAAATTAATAGGGATTAGATTTTGGAGGGTATGATCTGCCGCATTTGTATCGCCGCGACCGATGACATCTCCTTGGCCGAGTTGTCCATAGACATTGTTGCCCCAGCACTTGACCGATCCATCGTCTAAAAGTGCGCAACTAAAGTCTTGCCCCAACGCAAGGGAGGTTGCTGACCGTCCGGAACCCAAATAGACAAAGTCTAAAGCATCTCCCATTGTGTTTGGACTGGAACCAAAGGGATTAGTGGTGTCGTAACCGAGCTGGCCAGAGCCATTACCGCCCCAACATTTAACTCCGCGGTTGACCAAACCATCAGAGACAATGGCGCAGCTGTGAAAGGCTCCCGTTGCAACGGCAAAGGCAGTTGCTTGACTTCCAAGATTGATGTCGGGAGATTGAGCGGCGGAATTTCTTGCGGTGATGTCCTCATATCCGAGTTGCCCATAGCCATTATTACCCCAACATCGAATTTTGCCGGACTCTAAAAGGACGCACATATGCTCATTTTTTACAGTGATGAATACGGGCAAACCACTTCCCGCAATGAGGGGAACCGCAGGAAGCTCATAGCCCATTTGTGAACCTGGACTAGGCGAGTCTCCACGGCTGTTATAATCGCCAATTCCCAGTTGTCCCGATAGGTTATTTCCCCAACATTTGAGAGCGCCGTTATTTAAAAGGGCGCAGGTTTGGTTACCCCCTGCGGCGATTTGTAACGGTTGAATGTCGAGGGTGCCTAGCCCTGAAAAAACTTGAGAGGTGACTAGCGTGGCTCCTTGGGTGCTGTATTCGATTTGCAAAGTATCTACGATGGGCCCGTCTTTGGGCGGTTCAAAGGATACAAAAATGATGCATGCATAGCCAGACTCAAGGGTTAATCCGATCCCGCAATTTCCCCCGTCTCCCGGAAATGAATGCCCCAGAAAATCGAGGGTGGGTTTCGATGCAAAACCCGGAGCCGATGAAAGTATAAGCGGGCTATTGCTTTGGTTTTTCAGCATGAACGACCGACTCACGGGTGTACCGGCATATCGTGATCCAAAATCAGTTGAAAGCAAGCTGAGCGGTTCGATCATCAAAGCTTGTGGAATGGTGGGCGAGGGCAGGGGGCTTGGCGATGAATCCGGACCACCAATCAAAGGCCCTGTGATCGTCGGGCCATCGTTATTGGTAGTGCTGGTCGTTGGCGAAAAATCTTCAACGCTCCAATCCATCTCCGCCTTAAAGCATCCCCCGAGTCCCAGAGGGAGCAGGAGTGCTACGCCAAACGCGCGGAGAGATTTTGGAAAAAGAAACGCAGACCGCATACCCCTAGTTTAGCGTAAATACCTTAACTTGACTAATTTAATATAATATATAAGTGACTGATATTGCATGATAATAATATAAATTGTTCACGGAGGTAAACATTCGGTCAACCCATTTTCGTAGGAACTCACCCCATCAAATAGACACTCTTTTCGGGTGCGAGCGGGATGCGAGCGAGTCAGAGAGGAACAACCACGAAGGGCGTTAAACTTCTCGAGCAAGAATTTATTCACCAAATATCTCTCTGATTTTGTCCTTGACGAAAATCCCACCCACTTGCCCAATGATGGGCTTTAAATGCTTTATGGGGCGATCTTTTTGGTGCTCAGTCGACCTCGCAAAAATGGCTCTAAAAAAACTCGTGTTACAGACATCTCATCTATGAGAAATCACCAAATCGTCTTAGCGGAGATCAAAAACGCAGTCGCGGAAGAACGGAAGTGTCAGCTCAAGGTGCTGCATCTGCTCCGCGAAGTGGAACGCGACGGACATTATCTGGAGATGGGCTACCCATCCTTATTCGAGTTTGCAACACAAGCCTTGGGATACTCTTCTGGTCCGCCCATCGCCGCATCCAGTCCATGCGGCTACTCAAAATTTTGCCAGAAATGGAGAGTAAGATCGAGGATGGCAGCCTCTCTCTTTGCGTTGCAGCCAAGACCCAGAGTTTTTTTCGTACCGAGGATCAGAAACGTAAAAGCGAGGGCGACGAAAAACTTGGCCTGCAAGCCAAACAAGAAATCGCCCAGTCGATGCTCGGCACCTCGATGCGGGAGTGTGAAAAAAAGTTGACGAAGATTTCGCCTGAGTCTGCTCTTCCACCCGAGAAGACAAGGGAACTTTTACGGGGTAAGACCTTGATCCAGTTTTCCGCAGACGCAGAATTGATGGAAAAGATCGAGAAACTTAAAGGCTTGCTGGCTCATCAAAATCCCGATGGCAGTTACGAAGGGCTGTTTGAGATTCTAGCCGAGTTGGCCCTAAAAAAGATCGAGCCTAAGAAACCAAATCCAGAAACGTCTCCAAAAACGTCTAACGATGACGCAAATAACCCCTCCGTTTCCACGTTGGAAACGCAGAGGTCCCGCACCATTCCGGCGGAGGTCAAAAGGCAGGTCTTTGCACGTGATGGTGGATGTTGCACCTATCAAGATCAGAGCACAGGCAAGCGTTGTGGAAGTCGCTTTGCGATTGAGTATGACCATATCCATCCGTTCGCCTGGGGAGGGGAGACAATTGTAGAAAATTTGCACCTTCGGTGCAAACGCCATAACGCTTATACAGCGCAAAAGCAGGGACTGATTCGCGATTCAAAACCGCTTTGAGTTCACTCCGTCTTTAATCGTCACTTTACCTGGTGGCGCATGGTCTCCTACAAACCTGGGACAATATCGAATTTCTTATGAATGGGGTAAACCCAGACGCTTTTCGCCTCCGATGTCAAGTATCTGACAGCTCTCCAACGAGTTGCGTTTTATACTGCATAAAATGCTAACTCTGAGAGATAATTGAGATCATGCAATTCAGGGGTGTGGTTTCAACTTGGATCATCGCTCAGATGCTTTTTTGCACTTACCCTGCTTTTGCAAGCAAGCAAAAGACGAGCGTCAGACGAAAAGTATTTTTGGAGCAGACTTATGATCAGCCGTTTTCCGGATTTTCGGCACTCTCCAAGTACCTCTATGGCGGCGACCCGTCTTTCGCAAAAATTTTAATAAACTCCAATCCCGAACTTTCCGCCCCGATCCCGGCAGACGTGACAATCCGGTACCCCGCGCCAGTTTATCGCGTCGAAACCGGTGACACTTTGGGCGAAATTTCGGCACTTTGGGTCGGTCCGGGGAGCCATAATTTCAACCGCTTGTGCAAGCTGAACCCCACCGTCTCCTTTGATCAAATCCGGGCGAAACAAACCCTCATCCTGCCGCGAATCCCTGACGCCCAGGAAAAGGAACGCCTTTTATCATTGTGGCTTGGGATAAATCGGAAAGAACCCGCGCCCACTTCGATCCAGAGGCCCCTCCCCAATAAACCAACCGAGGTCCCATCGACCAGAACTCCAATTACATCCCCCTTCCATCCCGGTGATTCTGCCGAACGTCTCGCCCTGGTCAAATGGTACCTGGAGCGACTCGAAAACAAGGAAAATCGTGATCGAACCAATCTGATGATCGCGGATTTAAGGGCCCACACCGACCCCAAGGACTGGGATGCCTGGTACACCATCGGCCAATATTTTTTCAAAATAGGTGAATTCACTGAAGCTCATCACGGATTTTCAAATGCCTTGAAATCTCCCGATGCGCCCATTCAAGTGGGCCTGCTCTACCTGCGCTCAGCCGCTCAGGCCAAGGTCGCGATTTCGGCCAAAGAAAAATCGTCCCTTTTTGAACGCTTTTCAGCTCTTGAACAACTCTTGAACGGCGAACAGGAGGGGCAATGATCGTCGCCTTCTGGCTTCTACTTGCGCTGCTCTGTTTTCCAATCCCAACGTGGGGAGCCGATCAAGTCTCTTCAGATGCCACCGCTGAACTGACCCGGGTTGAAATGGTCTCCCGAGGCAGCAAAGCCCCCTTCGTTCAATTAGTCCCACAAAATGTTCCGATTTTGCTCGAGAAAGCTCCCGAGGGCGGATGGCTGTTGTCCCTCCGCTTTCGTTCAGAATTGGGCGAACTCAATATTCTTTCAGGCCAACAAGTCAAATTTTTGAAACGTGGTGAAGTGACTCTGCCGGTACGGATTCAGACCGGGAGCAATAGCATCAAAATAACCGTTGTTCTGGCCACGGGGGCGACCGCCGACTATGAGGTCATTGCAGACGTGAAGTTGTTGACTCCCGAACAAGGGGATCCTCGCGGGTTTTTTATCATCGCACCTCTGGTTTACCAACGGTCGATTTCTCGCCAAGGCAGCGCGATTACTGATCCGGGCACTGCGTCTGCAATGATGCCGGGACTTCGTGGGATTTTCAGACGGCGGCTTTTCAAGAACTTCACGGACCGCCTCCCCGCGAAGATCAAGATTTTTTTCGACGGCTCCGGCACTCTCGGAAAAACGATGGGGGGAGACGAAGGTGCGCAGGGAATGCCCTTCTGGGGCGACGCTCGCATGACCTTCGAACTTTTTCAAGCAAGTGATCTCCGTATCGAACTCGGCACGGGATACAGTATTTTTGCACCGATGCTCACCACCTCCCGGCCCGGTGACATCGAGCAGTTTTCTGGCTTTGTGTTTTCCGCACGCCTCGGCTATCCCTTAACCAAAAAATTATTCGGACTCATGGGAGGCGCTATGACCTTTCCCTCGACGGCCAACTCGACCACCAGCGTTTTTGTTTCTCAGCCACTTGAACTTTTCGCTTCGCTTTCCACTCCCTGGGGAAGTAACTCCTTTATTGAACTTCGGCTGAAATATTATGCACTCTCCACGATGGGCACGATCTTCCAGTCGGGAAATCTGGAACGCAAGGAAAGTTACCTCGGGCCCGAATTGCTATGGGTCAACAAATTTTGAAATAACAAGAGGGTTCATGCCCAGATTCGTCCTTCATTTTCGCCTCACTTTTGCATTACTTTGGCTGTCGCATCTTTCGGTGCAGACGCTGGCGTTTGCCTATAAAGGCTCGGACTATCTGATCCCCGCAGGAGCTGGTGTGAGTTCCCCTGCTTTGTCGAGTGGCGTTTTCGACAACCCGGCAGTGTTTTCTGAAAAAACCGATTTTCAGCTCAATGCTGGTTATTATTCGAGCTCCCTGCAGTTTTTGAAATCGGGCGTGGCCGCGGGAATGCTGGCCTCTAGTTCAAAATTCGGATTTTCGGGCTCGGTGCTCTCCATTCCGTCTCTGGGTTCAAGCAGCACTTACTTTTTGCTCGGAAGCAGTTATGCGTTTAAAAACAGCTTTCACCTCGGCGTGGGAATGTTGTATTCGATGGAGACTGGTGCCGGAGTGAATTTGGGCCTGCTTTATTCTGTCAATAGTGCGACCGAATTTGGGTTTGTGGTCTACGGTTTGAAGGACCTGGGTGCGGGACTCACCTTTTATCTCTCTCGGCGGGTCAGACTTGTTCTGGATTTTGGATTGGAATCCTTCTCCGTGATCGCCTATAAACCGGGCCTTCTGGTCACTGCCGGAATTCTTCAGCTCGGTTGTTCCGTGGGAGGCAGCGTGCAAAATGCCGCGACCAACACAGCATTCTCTCCGGGTCCGGCATATTCAATGGGTATTCTTTCAAGGAATGGTAGCAGTCTTACCTTTAGTTATAATCACCAGGGCGTGGTGATTCTCAATTCCGCAATTACGATAAAATAGGCACCCACTGTGTCATCCCAGACCCATTCTTACCAGACCCATTCTTAACTTTGCCGTAACTCTACATATTCTTTGCTTAATTAATTGACTTGAGAAGTCAACTCATCTTGCCGATAATTAAATATATAGGACGTATGTAAAGCATGACTTTCACAAATGTGAAAACAGGATTGATGGCGATAAGCTACGGGCTCCTTTTGGGGCTTTCAGCAGGCTGTAATAAGGTAAACGATGCGTTCACGCCACTCGCGGTGACAAGTAGTGGAGCGGGTGAGGAACCGACCGTCCTGGCACCTTCTGGGCTGGTTTGGACCGACAATAGTGGAACTTCTATTGCTCTTTCATGGGCGGACAACGCCACCAATGGCGCCAACTACGAAGTGGAGAGTTGCATTGGCGCCGCTTGTACAGATTTCGCGCCGGTTCCTGGGTCTCCTTTCGGCGCTCACCTGACCAGTTACACTGCCGGGTCCCTCACTCCCAGCGCCACCTACCGCTTTCGCTTCCGGGCGTTGGCCGGCAAATCACCCAGCCCCTGGATTGAGTCCGGTGACACCATCGCCTTCGCGGGTTTGGCCTTGGCTGACCAGATTTCGTCCACCAGCGTACACCTGAGCTGGATCGCCGCCGCCGCCGCCGCAAATTACTTGATCTATGACGCCACGGGCGCCACTCCCGCGTTGCTCTCCACCGTGAACAGCGGAAGCAGTGCCGCGACGATTACGGGGCTGACTCCATCGACGACCTATAAACTGAGAGTCAAGACCGTGGATGCAGCCGGAAATTTCGACCACAACTCCCACGACGTGGAAGTCACCACCCTGCCGAGTGTACCCGCTGACCTTGGCGCACCATTGACACCCACTGTGCTTGCCGCCGGTACGATTACCACCACCTCGATCCCGATCACCTGGACGGACAACGCGACCAGCGAAACCTCTTATCAGATCCAACGCTGCTCCGGTACCGGCTGCTCTAATTTCGCGGATGTGACGGGTAATCCCTTTGCGATCAATCTCACTGCCTTTTCAGAAGGGGGCCTGACCCCGAACACAATCTATCGTTATCGAGTCCGAGCCACCAATGGTGCGGGTTCCAGTGCCTGGCTCACTTCGAGTGACTTGACGACGTTACAAACCGCTCCCAATGCGCCGACTACGCTGGCCTGGACCGTAAATTCCGGGACTACCCTCGGTTTCAGTTGGACGGATAACGCTACCAACGAATCCTCTTACGTCGTGGAAAGCTGCCAGACGGCGGGATGCGTGGACTTCACGCCCATCACCGGTTCACCGTTCGCGGCGAACACGACCTCGGCTACTCTTTCGGGGCTGACTGCTGCCACCTATTATCGAGTGCGAGTCTCCGCGAGTAATTCAGGGGGAAGTAGCAGCTCACTGATTAGCGGCAACCTCTTTACCTTCGCAGGGCTGAGTGCCGCAACGGCATCGGATGCCAACACGGTCCACCTGACCTGGAACAACGCCGGACTCGCCTCCTACTACACCCTCTACGATGTCACTTTGGGTACCCCGATCTTTGTGACGAGCATCGCAGGAGCGGCTTCGTCCTATGATGTGACAGGCCTCACTCCCTCGACCCACTATACCTATCGCCTGCGTGCTACGAACTCCAGTGCAGTCACTGAACTCAATGTCAACGATGTATCGGTCACCACACCCGCCCTTGCGGCTCCCGCGGCTCCGACGGCTCTCGTTGCTCTGGGTGGAACCCCCACCAGCTTGTCGATGAGTTGGACGGATAACGCCACCAACGAAACATCCTACGTGATTCAAAGCTGTACGGGCGCCGGATGTTCTAACTTCGCGGCGGTCACCAATTCGCCCTTTGCAGCGAATAAGACCTCCTACACCGCAAGCAGTCTGAGTGCGGGCACTACTTATAGTTTCAGAATTCGGGCCAGCAATTCGGCCGGCGACAGTAGCTGGCTGAGTGCAACGGATCTCGCGACCCCTTCTCCTGCGTCCGTGGGTTCAATCAGCAAAATAGATGGAGACACTCAGACCGATAATCGCAGTAACACGCTGGCGACCGCGCTCAAAGTTCGGGTCCTCGACGCGCAGAGCGCGCCGGTGGTGGGAGCCTCGGTTGACTGGACCGTTCTTACCGGAGGTGGATCAGTAAGCGCTGCCACCAGCGTGAGCGACGGGACCGGCTACGCCACCATTAGCTTTACGCTTGGAACATTAGTCGGTGCTCAAAGCGTTAAGGCGGCCATAACGACAAACAACACTCTGAACGTCACCTTCACCGCCACTGCGACCAATCCTGCTGCCAGCTCAGTCATCTTGGTATCGGGTGATGCCCAAACTGCATACACGGGCCGGGACCTGGCACTGCCCCTTAAAGTTCGAGTGAGAGATTCACTTTCGCGCCCCATTGAAGGCCTGACTATCGACTGGACCAAGACCGGGACTGCCACTTTAGGCTCCGCAAGCAGCGTCACCGATTCTGCGGGCGAAGCCACCAGCACGGTCACGGTAGGTTCGAGTGCCTCCACCATTCAGGTCACGGCAACTGTTGCGAGCAATACTGCACTGACGCAGGTTTTTAATTTCACTTCGACCGTTCCGACGGCTTCCACGATCGTGGCGACATCCGGAAATAGTCAGAGCGCGCCCGTCAGCTCGACGTTGGGCACGCCTTTTACGGTCACCGTTAAGGACGCCGGGGCCCTGGTCGTTGTGGGCGCCACCATCGATTGGAGTATCACCGCTGGAGGGGGCTCGCTCAGCAGTGCTTCCGGTGCCACCAACAGTTCTGGGCAGGTTTCCACCACCTCGACACTTGGGGTCGCTGCCGGTACCCAAACCGTGACGGCCACGGTCCATGGAACGGCGGTCACCGTCACGTTTACCACCACTGCCACTCCCATTCCCGGATCACTTGCAATCGTTCAGGGCAATTCGCAAACTGGATACACTCAAACTGCATTGGCGACCGCGCTCTCCGTTCGAGTTTTGGACACCAATGGCCAAACTATTGCGGGCTCCACGATCAACTGGACAACGACCGCGGGGAACGGGTCTCCTAGCGGTGCCACTTCTCTCACTGATGCTAATGGCTTGGCTTCAATGACCTGGACGCTTGGAAGCACGGTAGGAGCCGAAACTCTCACCGCGACAATCAATGGCACAGCCATATCCCAAAACTTCACAGCCACTGCCGGCCTCCCACCGCTAGCCTCGATTGAAAAAATAGAGGGAGATAGCCAGACCGCCGTCAAGAGCACAGTGCTGCCGATCGCTTTGAAAGCGAGGGTCAAAGATACGAATTCGGTTATTCGCGCAGGTGTAACAGTCAATTGGACGGTCATTCAGGGAACCGCAACGGTGGGAGCCGCCACCAGTGTTACGGATTCGAATGGCGACGCCGTCATTACGGTCACACTGGGAAACGCCGGTGGAACAGTTTCCGTCAAAGCCGCGCTTGCTTCCGACGCCACGATTTCGACCGCTTTTTCAGAAACTGCGACCCTGCCTAGCACCAATGCGATCAATATTACCGCCGGCAATAACCAAACGGGCACCGTGGGCACGATCGCGAGCACCGCTTTGACCGTACAGGTCTTGGACGCAAGTGCCACTGGCATTCCTGGGCTTACGGTCAACTGGGCAGTCACGGCCGGGAGTCTTACGCTCACCTCGGCGAGTTCGACGACCAACGCCAGCGGAGTCGCGACCATGGCGGCAACTTTTGGCGGAACGGTATCAAACACGATCACCGTCACGGCAACCCCTTCGGGCTTCGGGTCATCGGCAAGCTTTTCGCTCTCGTCTACCGCTGGTGCACCCGCTTTGATTTCGGTTTATTCGGGCAATAATCAGAGTGGCATCAGTGGTAGCGATCTCACGAATCCTTTGGTCGCGTTGGTCACAGACGCCTACGGAAATATGGTTTCCGGTGCGACCGTCAACTGGTTAGTCGTCACCGGTGCCGGCACTCTGGGCAGCGCCTCCTCGGTTTCAAATGGCTCGGGGCTGGCTTCTAACACCTGGAATCTTTCGGCGACCGGCATTACTCAACATGTGACCGCGACCGAAGCTTCCAGCGGAGTTTCGACTTCCTTCTCTGCGGTGGCGAATGTCTGCACCGGAACCGGTCTGACCAATGCCCCTTATGCGACCGGCTCGGGTACTGCCGCCAGTCCCTATTACATTTGCACCGCCACTCAGCTTTCAGCGCTCATGACCACCACGACTGCGGCTTCCTGGAGTGGGTATTATAAATTGGGCCAAGACGTCGATGCCACTGGCCTCACCCCGACCCCGATCGGCAGCGTCACCACCCCCTTCACCGGCACCTTTGACGGCAATAACTTCCAGATCACCCATCTGGCGGCCATGACGGGCAGTGCGGTCAATGTGGGGTTCTTTGGCTATATCAATTCAGCCACGATCAAAAATCTTTCGATCACTTCGGCTGGGATCAGCGCCGGAAGTTATAACAACGTAGGAGGATTAGTCGGGTTTGCCAATAGCGGGACGATTTCGAATGTTACCGTGAACCTCACGGGTAATATCACGGGCTCAAGTTATGTAGGTGGGCTTGTTGGCTCAACATACGCCAATACCGCCCCCTTGCTTGTCACCACGGCCCGAGTCCTCGGAGCGGTGACCATTACTGGGGTTGCCAATGTCGGTGGACTTTTTGGATATTTCAACAATGTCGCGTTGACCCAGGGACGCGCCGCACCTGCCGTGACGGGTACTCAGGCGACATCGACCTACGTCGGTGGAGCGATCGGTTATATGAATGGCGGAACCGTCGCGAAAAGTTACGCGACCGGAAATGTAACGGCGACCCAATACGCGGGCGGCTTTGTCGGTTACCAACAAACCGGGACCATCACCGATAGCTATGCTACTGGCAATCTCATCGGGACGACAGGATACCAGAAAATTGGGGGCTTTGCAGGATACCAAGGCGCAACCATGACGCGCGTCTATTCAAGAGGTATCGTCAACCCCACTACCACGAGCGATATTGGCGGCTTCATCGGTTACTCCCAAAGCCCGACTCTAGTGACTTTATCTCTTTGGGACACCACCACTTCCGGAAAAGGGACCAGCGGCACCAATGCCGTGGGCATGGGGCAAATCACCTCACTCATGCAAAACCCTCTCACCTTCGCGGATTCTGAATGGGACTATACGGTTTGGGGACAATTGTCCTCTGACTGGCCGGCTCTCCGGTGGGACAATACGCTTCCAACGGTTTCAGTCCCTGCACTTTTCGCAAGTGGGTCTGGAACCGCCGCCGATCCGTACATAATCGCCAACACGACTCAATTCAGCAATATCCCCTTGGCTTTGGCGAGTTCTGTGGCAGCACGAGCCGCGACTTACAAGCTTTCGGACTCCTTGGCAGCTCCACTGGATTTTACCGGTATCGCTCTCGGCCGTATCGGAAGCGTCACCTTCCCCTTCACCGGGACTTTTGATGGCAGCTCTAAAACTTTGAGCAATATCACCCTGGTCGCCCGAAACAGCAATGCTGGCATCTTTGGATACGTATCAGGGGCCACGATCAAGAACCTCACCGTGGACGTCACCTCCGTCACCTCGACCTACAGCACCAACAGCACGGCCATCAATACCGGAGGACTCATCGGCTCGGCCACCTCCTCCACCATCAGCAACATCACCGCCACCATCGGTACCGTGAACACCCCAAACACGGCCTCAACCAGTGGTCCCACTGGCGTGGGCGGCCTCATCGGCTTCGCGGCCAACAGCACCTTGACCAACCTCAATGTCACCCTCAGCGGCACCGTGCAAGGAACCTCTTATGTGGGCGGCATCGTCGGGGATAACGGCAGCGCCACCGGCGGCGGCACCTACACCACTCTCAAACTCACCAAGAGCGGATCGGGGGCCATCAGTGGATATCAGTACGTCGGCGGACTCTTTGGTGGATTTGGCCATTCCTTCTCCTCGGCCTTCACCGTCACTCAATGCGCCAATGTCGGGGTCCCCGTCACCGGCACCTACACTAGCTATAGCTATAGCGGGGGCGTGGTCGGTTATATCTACTCTGCCCCCTCAGGGATGACCATGTCCCAATGCTACTCTACCGGCAATGTCACGGGCTCTATGTATACCGGCGGCTTTGTCGGACAAATCTATGCAACTGGCACTACTTCTATTACGGACTCCTATGCTACGGGCTCCGTCACCAGTACCGGTAACAACACGTCGGTCGGATGTTTTGCCGGTGAAACCGGTGCCGGAGCCACTCTCTCTCGCGTCTATGCTTCTAATAGCAGCTTCACGGACACCAATGCCGCCACCACCACCCTTGGAGGGGTTGTCGGTAATTACAACGGGGGCGCCACCACGATCGATTCTTTCTGGAATACCGGAGCCACCGCCAAAGTCGGCGCAGGCGGAATGGGGCATACGACCGCGGAGCTCCAGGACATCAGCACCTTCCTGCCTGCCGGCTGGGATTTTGCCTCGACCTGGGCCATGCCCAGCCCCAGTTCGGTCAACGGCGGCTTTCCGATTCTCAGATACGACGCCACTGTCCCTAGTATCACGCTGGCTTCCCTGCTGCCTCTGGGCTCCGGTACTTCAGGCGATCCTTATATTATCGGGGACGTCGCCACCTTCAAAAACATTGCCGTGGCCATGAGCCTATTTACGGCGCCGCGTGCCGCCTATTATAAACAGACTTCTAATCTGGACTTCACGAGCACGATTCCATCCGTCATCGGCACCAACAGTACCCCCTTCACCGGGACTTACGATGGTAATGGTTTCTCGATCTCCAATGTCACTTTGGTCGCAGTCGAAGCCAAAACCGGCCTCTTTGGCAATATCTCTGGCGCCACGATCAAGAACCTCACCTTGAACGTCACCTCCGTCACGACGATTTTTCCCAACGTTGGAGCGCTCGTTGGTTTCGCCACCTCTTCGACCATCACCAATATCACCGCAAACATCACGGCAGTCACCTCGACCTACAGCACCACCAGCACGGCCATCAATACCGGAGGACTCATCGGCTCGGCCACCTCCTCCACCATCAGCAACATCACCGCCACCATCGGTACCGTGAACACCCCAAACACGGCCTCAACCAGTGGTCCCACTGGCGTGGGCGGCCTCATCGGCTTCGCGGCCAACAGCACCTTGACCAACCTCAATGTCACCCTCAGCGGCACCGTGCAAGGAACCTCTTATGTGGGCGGCATCGTCGGGGATAACGGCAGCGCCACCGGCGGCGGCACCTACACCACTCTCAAACTCACCAAGAGCGGATCGGGGGCCATCAGTGGATATCAGTACGTCGGCGGACTCTTTGGTGGATTTGGCCATTCCTTCTCCTCGGCCTTCACCGTCACTCAATGCGCCAATGTCGGGGTCCCCGTCACCGGCACCTACACTAGCTATAGCTATAGCGGGGGCGTGGTCGGTTATATCTACTCTGCCCCCTCAGGGATGACCATGTCCCAATGCTACTCTACCGGCAATGTCACGGGCTCTATGTATACCGGCGGCTTTGTCGGACAAATCTATGCAACTGGCACTACTTCTATTACGGACTCCTATGCTACGGGCTCCGTCACCAGTACCGGTAACAACACGTCGGTCGGATGTTTTGCCGGTGAAACCGGTGCCGGAGCCACTCTCTCTCGCGTCTATGCTTCTAATAGCAGCTTCACGGACACCAATGCCGCCACCACCACCCTTGGAGGGGTTGTCGGTAATTACAACGGGGGCGCCACCACGATCGATTCCTTCTGGAATACCGGAGCCACCGCCAAAGTCGGCGCAGGCGGAAACGGCGTGAGCACGGCCACGATGCAAAAGCAGTCTCACTGGGTCAATCACACTTTTGACTTTGCCAACACCTGGGTGATGAGCGGACTGCCCGTTCTCAAGTGGGATAGCGGGAGCCCCTCTGCCCCAACCCTCGCCTCGCTCTTTGGCGGCGGATCAGGAACCTCGGGCGATCCCTACCTGATCTCCACCGTCCAGCATCTAAAGAATTTGAGCGTGGCCATGTACTTGGGTTCAGCCGCGCAAAATGCCTCTTATTTATTACTCAATGACCTCGATGTCGCAGGCGACCACTATGTCATCGGCAACGCTGCTTATCCGTTCAAAGGGGATTTCAATGGAAATGGCAAAACCATCTCCAATGTCGCGGTCGCGGTCTTGATGGGAGACAATATTGGATTCTTTGGCTATGTCGACTCCGGCTCCACGACCAATACTCAGATTTACGACTTGAACATCACACTGGCCGCAGGAGGCATTTCGGCAGGAATCACCTCCACCTCTGCCTCCAATTACGTGGGCGGCCTGGTCGGACAGGTTCGCTCGACGGGCAGCACTCGAACCACCATTTCCAACTGCCAAGTCAGCACCAGCGCTGCGGGACCCGTTGCAGGATACTCCTCCGTCGGTGGGCTCGTCGGCTATCTTTACAACTACTCGACGGTTTATCACTCTTTTGCGGGAGTGGCGGTATCCGGAGTGGGAACGAGCAGCAATAGCTATGCCGGTGGGCTGGTCGGCATAAACGACACCTTCTCCACCATCAGCCAGAGCTACGCGAGCGGCAATGTATCCGGTCTTAACTTCGTCGGTGGACTCGTCGGCACCAACCAGAACACGAGTCTGATCAACGACTCTTATGCCACGGGGACGGTAACAGGAACTGCCGCCGCCAATGCGGGGGGCTTTGCCGGCACCAATACGTCTAGTTCGACCATTATACGTTGTTATTCCAAGGGCTCCATTGGGACTGGAGGCGGACTGGTGGGCGCTAACAGTGGCACCGCAGTCAGCAACTCGTTCTGGGATATCACCACCTCTGGCAAGGGCAGCGACGGCGCCACGACCGGTAGCTCCGGGGGTACCGGGTACAACACCACGCACATGCAGACCACGACGACCTTTACGGGAGCCGGCTGGAGCGCCCTGCCGATCTGGGTGTTCAGCGGGGGCAATAATGCTTATCCGACCCTATATTGACTCATTCACCTCCTGGGTTTGTGGCCGGTTCCTAGGTCTCAGCGTCTTATTCATTCTGATAGTTGGCGCTCACTGGGCACTGCTCGCTCACCGCTTTAATATGCCTTTGGCGCAAAGCTACGGAGAATGGGTCTACGATCAGACTTCGCCCTTCTTGGGGCATCCACCCCTTTCCTGGATAAGATCTACCTTTCTCCCACTGCCTCCGCTGGCGGGAATCTCTGAACAACAATTTCAAAATCTCCTGAACGCCCGCACCTCTCCACTGACCCTCCCCGATTCCTCCAGTCGCGGGGACCCACTCATGCCGCAGTTCGCGCTAGAAATTCGGTACGCCGAAACCCGCCATCCCGAATTGCTGATTGCCGCGCCGTCGTCCATGACCCTGGATATGCAGGTTCGAATGGTCTCGGTTCCCCATTCAATTACCGGCAAACCCTCCGATGAGCGCACGTTGCCCCTCGCGCTCAAGCAGGGCTACGCTCAGTTAAGAATTCCCGACGAAAAAACTATCGGAGAATACTGGCTTATCCTCACGGAAGCTCCCGTTCAAACGCGCCCCGAGGGACTTGCGCTGCTTCCCCATCTCAGGTCCATGCAGGTACCCAGCGCGTTGATTTCCGATTTGCATGGCGAATCGCCAAAAAATAAGCTGATTTTTGCCAGAAAAACTTTTCTTTTCGGTGCGGATAGTGCGGAATTTCGCTCCCAACTGAAAGCCTACTCGCAAACCCTGGAGGGATCCCAGCAACAGTCCCATGCCTTCGCCCTGGAAAGTCTAAAAATCCTCGGAGAAGCACTCGCGGATCTCAGAAGTTTCGAAAACTCTCTTTTCGACCCACTCAAAGCGGACCATCACCTCTCGACTACGGCCAAAGAAAAAGTCCCTGCCTATGTCAAACAACTTCTTGAGCACGTTGCACCTCTTGAATCACGTCTGACGCAATTAACTGCTCAAAATCCGTTTTTCCAGGACAAGGGCGTTCAACAGCTTTATTCAAGCGCCTTCTCGACCCTCCGTTACGCTGCTATGGAATTGAATCGGCTCTTGAAAGGACCCTACGACATCGATTCGGGAGAAATCGCACGTCAACGCCGCCTTTGCATCGAGGCCGAACTGGCACAAAACCGCCTGAGACTTAAGTTCCTTTACGTTTCAGCCAAGCCTTGAACTCAGCGTTTAAATCTTGAATTCCGCAAAGGGTGGGTAAATAAGATTCGAGCTTCTTTCCCACTGAAAGTTGCAAGAGATCCTGGGGCGGGCAATGAGTCGCTAGCATTTCCATGAGTGCTTGCGATGCTTGGTAGTGGTAGCGCGCGCCTCCCCGCGCCCCCTCAGTGCTGACTGGCCGGGCTTCCGCAAAAGGATGCGCCAAGCTGTAAACATCACGGGTGGGTTGTGAGGCCAGCCACGCGTAATCGACCTTGCCATGTTTGGAAAGGTAATTGGCCAAACCTTCCTCGAGCCACCGAGGGATCGCATTTTTGTATTTTTGTCGCAAAATCACATGAACGAGCTCATGGCCAAAGACGCTCTCAAAATTCGACTCCACCACCCGAGGCCCCAAGTGCACCGAGGTGTCGGTCCCCCGAGTGAAGGCGAGGACGGAGTCATCAAAACCGTGGAGTTTTCGAAACTCTTCCTGATTTTCATGGTACTGGACTTGGATTTTACGGATGTCCCATTCCAATTTGGCATCCATCGCGTCGACCACGCGTTGGGCAGTCGATGGTTTGAGCCACTTCGGGGCGTTGTCAAAGTGGGCTTCGTTGAGATCGAACGCGTGAGAGTGGCTACAAAACAGACAACCAAGGATAAAAAGTAAGAAGTTCATTTCCCAAATTTTTCGTAATTTTGCACAAGAGTGTCAAGGCGTTGAATGACCGCCTCGACTGTTTTGTCCAAAGAGGCGGTGAGCGCAAAGCCGGCCGCAAAATCGTGGCCCCCGCCTCCGAGTTCCATAGCCACTCGATTAATGACCACTTTTCCCTTGGATTTAATCGAAACTCGGACTTGCATGTCATCTTCTTCGCGAAAAAAACACACCACCTCAGCGTCCTTGAGTAAGAGCAGGAGATTCAAAAAAGACTGGGTGTCATCGGCGGAGGCGCTATGCTTTTTTCGAAGTTCGAGGGGCATCTCCAGCCAGGCGATTTTGCCACCACCGGGAGTCACCTTGACGTTTTGAAGCATGTTTCCGAGAAGCTGAAGATGGGAGAGTTCCTTGGACGAGTAGATGGCTTGATAGACCTCTTCAGGGTTAACGCCATGCTCGATCATCTCAGCCGCGATTAAATGAGCTTTGGGCGTTGTTCGCGCATACCTAAAGCTGTTGGTATCGGTCATGACTGAGACGTACAAGCCGAGCGCTACGTCCTTGTTCATTTTGGTCAGTTTGAGTTCTGCAAAAAGACGATGCAGGAGCTCACCAATGCTGCTGGATTCGGTGTCCGAGACGACGGTCGCGTGAGGGGGGTAGGTAATGGTGTCTTGGCCGGAAATATTGGGGTGGTGGTCTAAAAAGACGATCTTCTTTGCGCGTAAAGAAAGCTCGCCCCAAAGTTTTCCGAGTCTGCGAGGGTCATTGGTATCGACGATGATCCAAAGATCACAAGTATCCCAAAGTTCCACCTCGCCCGGTCCGAGGAGGATGGTTTGCTTCGGATCTAAGAAACGATATCGCTTTGGGAGCAAGTCGGGGTTGTAGACTCGGCATGCTTTGCGTGCGCGTTTCATGTAATGAACAAGCGCCGCCTCCGCGCCGAGCCCATCGCCATCGGGAAGCGCATGCGTCGAAATTAACACACGCTTGGCCTGTTCCAGGTTCTTTTTAAAATCTTGAAAATTCGTATTTTTCGAGAGTTCGTCTTCTTTGTTTTTCGTGCTCAAGCTCGACACCATCCGTTCCGAAGAATCCTTCATGAGAACTGATTTGGATCCGCTCTATGTCATCTTCGAACAACATCTTTATAACTTCCAGGAATCAGATGCGGATCGAAGAACCTTTATAGGTAATATTATTAACGATTATCTCACTTATTTGCGCAAAATGAACATCGCGATTCCGAAATCTTTAGAATCCTCGATCGTTGAAGAATTGGCGGGCCAAGTAAACTCGATGCTCGTTAAAAAGATCTATGGATGTCTGAGTATTGACGATTACCGCAAGGGGGCGCCCGCCCCCGTCAAAAAGAAGGCGCGCTCGAGGTATACGAGGTTGGCTAAGACTAAGGCGCGTAAAGTGAGTTAGTTGTTTTTGGTTTCCCTGAATTTCTATTTGACATGATTTTTGCCGCTAAATTTTGAGCGGGGTGTCGGTGACTTTTAAAACCCCATAAAACGGCCGTAAATCGGCCAAAAACAGGAAAAGCTATCTCATTTTCAAATAAAACCCTCCCTGGGTGGCGCAAATCGATCCTTGCGACAAAATTAGGCCCCCTAAAACCCGTGATACACGGAGTTTTATGAAGAATCTTAATTCCGATCTCAAAAACATTTCCGCTAATGAACTCCTGAGTCGCACCAAAAATCTCGTAGCAGAAGAACGTCGGCTCACGGTTTTACTCATTTCGCACCTCGAAGAAATCCAGACGCGCAGACTTTATGCCGCGCAAGGCTTTAGCTCGATGTGGGAATTCTGCACTCGGTTTTTGGGCTTAAGCGAAGGAGCCGCGCAACGCCGACTTGCGGCGATGAGACTCGCGCACGACGCGCCGGAGGCGAAGGCTGCGCTCGAATCAGGGGCGCTTTCGCTCAGTAATGCGGCAAAAATCCATTCGTTTCGGCAAAATCAGAAAAAACAGGGTAAAAGCCCCATGCCGGCGCGGGAGCTCATCGAGCAAGTTGAATCCATGTCTCAGCGAGAGTGCGAGGCCAAACTTCATGAAATTGCGCCCGACGCCTTGCCGTTCGAACGCGAGCGGATTGTTTCGGCTCAGAAAGACCATGAACTCAAAATCGTCATCTCAGACGAAGTTTATCAGAATCTGCAGCTCATCAAGGGACTCCTCGCGCACGCCAAACCCAATGCAACCCTGGGGGAATTACTTGAATACCTGGTGAACGAAACTCTGCCGCGCCTTGAAAAAAAGAAGGGTATGGTGACCATGCAACCCGAGGCGCAAACCACCGCCGCAGCGATAGTGCCGACCCCCGCTGCGCCAGCGAAAGCGCTTCCGGCAGGAAAACGGGTTTATTTGCCGATCAAGCTTCGGCGTGAAGTTTTTTCGCGTGCGCAAGGACAGTGTGAATATATCTATCAAGGTCGCCGGTGCACCTCTCGGTTTGCACTTGAACTCGACCATCGAACCCCTATTGCTCTTGGTGGAACCAATGATCGAGATAACCTCAGGGCTCTCTGCAAATGCCATAACCTGCAGCAAGCGCAGGAAAAATTGGGGGAATTGTGTAGCCCGGTCAAGGGTTTGAGTATCGATACCGATGGAAAATTTTCTATTTCCGCCCCGAGTTCACCGATGAGCTTGCGCCTTTGACCCTCGCGCGAAAGGCCGACCCCGACCTGTGTTACTGAAGGCTTCTATTGTTTTAAGAAAGGTGTGGATTTTAGTTGGGGCTGATATGTGATTGTTAATATATGAAAAATAAAACAAATAAAGACAGTAAATTCACTCACTAGTAATGGAGTGTTTGTTTTAATAAACATAAATGATACCATAACGGAAGAGGTTTTATGAACTACGACAATGATTTGGTTGAGGTAAATTTTACGTTGAATGGCAGAACCATTAGTTATGTCATTTTGCCTGAGCGGGAGATTTTAAAAACACCATTCAGACGGGAACCTGTTGCGATAGCGATTAAGAATGCCCTCGATGATAGTTTCATTGAACCAAAAGATTCTGCCAAAGAAGAAGGGGATATCGACGTTTATGGGGTGATTATAGGAGTAAACGGACAAAAAATTGACATTACATTTACGTTACATTTCGATCTAGTTCATGGGGTTTTCAACGTGAAAGAAATTAGGATGGTGTGATCATGACAAAGCGATCTAAGGAGCTCCTGGCAAGCCTAGAGAAGACAGAAACCCCTGGGTTTAAGAAGAGACTTCAAAAAATGAATGAAAATGGCGCAGAATCGGTCAATATGGTTAAATCGGACGACACCGTAGGGCGTATTAAATTTTATATTTGCGGTGCGCTGACAAAGATAAAAGTTGAAGCTAAGCTTTCTAATGAACAATTTTCGTCTTGTCTTGGCATTACTCCGGCGCAGGGATCTCTCATCACGCACAGAAAAATTGAAAAGATGTCCTTGGATTTTCTTGTCGAAGTAGCGGCGAGGTCTGGCGCACAACATCCATCAATCCGCTTCGCGGTCGAAAGACTGAGTCTTTCTTTTGCCTAGGTGTTGCCTACGCCTAAGAGCCTATCTCCGGTGGCCTGCCTAAAAGCCCCTGGTAAGCATCAGGTTTCCAGACGTTTTTAGACACGTCGTCGGGGACCAGCAATGTTCGGATAGGAATCAGTCCCACGGTCCTGGTTGTTCCACCCCCCCGGACATTCTGTCTGCTTCGGTGCAATGTGCCTCGGTGCAGTGTGCCTCGGTGCAGTGTGCCTTGGTGCAGTGTGCCTCGGTGCAGTGTGCCTTGGTGCAGTGTGCCTTGGTGCAGTGTGCCTTGGTGCAGTGTGCCTTGGTGCAGTGTGCCGAGGCACCGTGTCCCCGGTTCCCACATGAAGAAATCTCCGCTGAAGGGGGAGGGGATCCGCGCGCGCAGGATGCGCGTTTTTAGCGCGGAGGCCTAGGATGGCCGACCCCGACCCCCTTTAGCGAGATTTCTTGCGCATATGGCGAATCATCATCGCCGCGATATTCAGCCCCGTGGCTTTTTCGATTCCCTCAAACCCGGGCGAACTGTTCACTTCCAAAATGAGTGGTCCCTCGTGACTTTCCATGAGGTCGACCCCGGCGATTTCTAATCCTAAAATTTTTGCGGCACGTATAGCGGCTTTTTCGTATTCTTTATTGAGTCGCACTAAACTGCCTTCGCCGCCCCGGTGAATGTTAGATCTGAACTCGCCTTCAGGTGCCGTGCGCATCATCGCGGCGACCACCTTGTCGCCAATCACGAAAGCGCGGTAATCACGGCCAGCGGCTTCGGAGATAAATCGTTGAATCATCACTTCCTGCTCAAGCCCGTGGAGCGTATCGAGCACCGAGCCGAGCGATACCGGGGTATGCACGAGCATCACCCCCACGCCTTGGGTGCCTTCGAGAACTTTTAACACGACAGGCATTCCGTTGACCGCTTCGACCGCAGCTCTCAGTCCTCGTGCGCTGCGACTGAGGACCGTGGCGGGAACCAAAAGTCGCGCACGAGTCAGGATCTGAAGGCAGGTCATCTTATCGCGCGAATTTCCGATGGCTTCACAGCTATTGACCGTGTACATGCCCAGGACTTCGAATTGCTTGACCACCGCCAACCCGTAGGTCGTGATGGAAGCCCCGATTCTGGGTAAAACCGCATCGAAATGCGGAATGGCCCTGCCATTGACCATGATTCGAGTGCGCTTGCCATCCACCACCACTTGGCATTCCAAAGGGTTGATGATATCGCACCGGACGCGAGCCTTTCGGGCCTCCCGTAGAAGGCGACGAATACTATGGAGGTTTTTATTGCGCGAAAGGATCGCGATGCGCATCACTCAGCTTACTCAGTTTGGCTGGGTTCGCGAACCTTTTGCTTGTGATCGACGACGATTTCCTTGTGTTTTCGAATCTGTTTTTCAATCTTGTCGATCGCAAGATCAATCGCTTCGTGGAAATCTTCTGAACTCGTCTCGCCGAAATAATCCATTTGATTGCCGAGCAGATGGCAATGAACGATTCGGTTGTGCTTTTCTTGGCCAAGACTCCATGTGACGTGGATCTTTCCGTTAAAAAATTTTTTCAATCGTTCGGACTTGGTCGTGCAGTACTCGCGTAGTGAATCGCTCGCGTCTATATGCTTGAAGTTAAAGTTTAGGTTCATGCGAAGCCCCTCTCTCTCTTTCTGTTGAATTTAGATGATTTTTTTGCGTTTTCCTGAAGATAGAATTCCGAGCATGTCCCGATATTTAGCCACCGTACGGCGGGCGATATCGATATTATCCGTTTTTAGAAGTTCGACTATTTTTTGGTCTGAAAGCGGATTTTTCTGATCCTCTTTGGAGATCATCTGGCGAATCTTCTCTTTGACCGCCTCGCTGGCGAGCGAATCTCCACCATCAGCAGCGTTGATACTGGAATTGAAAAAATATTTGAGCTCAAAGATCCCTACCGGTGTGTGAACGAACTTATTGGTCGTAACACGTGAAATCGTCGATTCGTGCATGCCGATATCGTTGGCGACGTCTTTGAGAATCATCGGCTTGAGCTGTTGGACGCCTTTTTCGAAAAAATCTCGCTGCCGCTTCACAATCGCGTCAGTCACTTTGTAGATTGTTTTCTGTCGATTATGGATCGACCGAATCAGCCAGACAGCCGAGCGGAGCTTGTCTTGAACATATTCTTTGGTGACTTTGTTTTTTTCTTTATCAGCGCCGCCTTGTGCTGCTGCTAGGATGTTTTTGTAATAGGGCGAAATGCGTAATTTTGGCATCCCATCTTCGTTGAGCACAATGACAAACTCGTCCGCCACTTTGTACACGTAAATATCCGGGCTAATGTACTGCGTATCGCTTGAGTGAAAAGAGCGTCCTGGCTTGGGCTCAAACTCTAAAATGAGTCGCGTAGCGTCGATGATTTTATCCAGGGGCTGGTTCAGAGCCTTGGCGATGACCTGATAATTTTTGCGCTCTAGGTCAGGCAAGTGGTGGGCAATCATCTGCTCAACCAGCGGTTGCCGAGGCATCATAAAACGAGCTTGAATCGCTAGGCATTCCTGCAAATTGCGCGAGGCGACTCCCAGGGGATCGAAATTTTGCACGATCTTCAGGACTTCTTCGGCATCCTCGAGTTCCATCCCCACTTCTTTGGAGATCTCAGCAAGATCTGCGTTAAAGTACCCATCGTCTGATAAGTTACCAATAATGAGCTCCCCGAGTTTTCTTTCTTGGTCGGTGAGCTGGCCCATCGATAATTGCCAGGCGAGGTGGTCTTCAAGTGAGGTCGTTTTGGTGAGGATGTTTTCAAAGGTCGGAAGTTCTTCGTTGATCTCCCTCATGGAGGGCGCAGAGCTTGAGGATGAATTAAAATCCTCAACATAGGATTCCCAATTAAAATCATCCTTGCCTGCAACGATCTGCTCTTCTTGGGGCTGAGGCTTTTCAAAGGACTGTTCATCTCGAATTTGGGCGGCTTCGGGGTCGACATCGGGACTATCTTCGCCGGGTGCAGCTGTGAGTTCGCCTTCAGGAGTGTCCGCAATCTCTTCCAGAATGGGATTCTCCATCATTTCTTGGGTAACGACTTCTTGGAGCTCCATGCGATTGAGCTGGAGAAGCTTAATTGCCTGTTGGAGCTGGGGGGTCATCACCAGCTGCTGACTTAGTCTTAAACTCTGTTTGATTTCCAATGCCATGATGGAGTTGATGTACTTTCTGCTGTAACTAGAATTGAAAATTCTCTCCTAGGTACTGCTCTCGCGCTGTCTTGCTGTTGGCAATCTCGTGCGGGGTCCCCTTTTCTAAAATTTTACCACCACTTAATAAATAACCCAAATCACAAATTTCCAATGTTTCCCGAACGTTATGGTCTGTAATTAAAACACCGATCTGTCGTTTCTTCAATACTTGGATCATTCTTTGAATGTCCCCCACTGCTATCGGATCAATGCCGGCAAAGGGTTCATCTAGCAAAAGAAATACCGGATTCAGGGCTAAAGCTCTAGCGACTTCCACTCGTCTCCGTTCGCCTCCTGATAAAGTATAAGCTTGTTGCTTCGCAATAGGTTGAATATTGAACTCCAGCAATAAATTCTGAAGTCGCTCGTGACGCTCTGTGTCTGTTAGGGGGAGTGTTTCGAGAACCGCTAAAATATTTTCTTCAGCTGTCATGCGTCGAAAAACCGAAGCTTCTTGGGGCAGATAGGCAATCCCATTGAGTGCTCGTTTGTGCATGGGCCACGAAGTCACATTCTGACCGTCGATCGTGACTGAACCGCCGTCTGCCTGAACTAATCCGACGACCATGTAAAATGATGTCGTTTTTCCCGCGCCATTGGGTCCAAGCAAGCCTACCACCTGGCCTGACTCAACCTCGAAGCTGACCCCTTTGACTACCGTTCGCCCCTTATAGGATTTCTTGAGGTCTTTCGCGACGAGGTGGTGAATTTGGGTGCTCATAGTCAGTTATTTCCTTCGCTAAACGAATTGCTGTGCTCGACTTCGATTAAATCAGAATGCCGATGCATCAAGATAATGTCACCTGTCACTGTATCGTTATCTTGATAGGCCTGCGGAAATTCAGTCAAACGAATGACATCGCTTTGAGTGTCAAACTCCGCTTTTCCTCCTGTCGCATAACGAAGAGAAGGGGGGGCGTCTTTGGGGTTGACCGGGGGATTGACTGGGGTTTTTCCTGGCGGCGTGTCTTTTCCTTTCGTCTTATTTGGAGTTTCTTTAATAAAAACGTCTTCATAGGCAATCATATATTCAAGGAGCTGTGAATAGTCCCCGTAATGCATCACGGCACGTCTCCCTCGGGTAAAGAGGGTGGGCTGGGTAATGCGGACAAAACGGCTTTCTAGCGGTCGATTGGGGTGCATCGTAAAAAAGGCCAGATGTTTGTCGCGGTGAATAATTGCATGATCCGAGTCAATGATTGTCGGACTATCGTCCGAAGCCTCCTCAGGCGTTGGGCTAGGCAGGGGTATTTTACTGGGCCCTGGGTTGGGGCTAGCGCTAGCGCTCACTTCAGGGGCATCCGGTAGCTTTTCGAAAATCATATGGACGGCTTCAGGCAAAATAATCTGGGATTTGGCCATCGCAAAGTCGAGACCATGGCTGTCGAAGGTGATGTTTTGTCCTTCTTTTTCATGGCCGTCGCCGTGAACTGCGTATTGAATGGGGATTTCGACCTTTCGATCATTGGGCTTATATCGAAGGTATTCACTTTTGAGCTCAAAACCGTCCGGAAATACCGTATGGACCTCGCCAAAGATCTCCAGGTCACGTTGATTCATAAAATACTTGGATTCTCTGCCTCGGACGACGGTTATTTTCCCATCAGGATCATAGAGATAGGCCAGGATCTGCCGTGAATGGACGATTTTTTCTTTATTATAGAGGAAGGCTTTTTCAGCCACCAGCTTCCATTGCTTCACCCCGCTTTGGGTCGAAACGTATTGGAACTGATCAATGCTGTATTCTGGGATTTTATTTTTAGGGATTCCTGACGCCAAGGTGGCCTGCTGGTCGTCCTCGAGGAGGGTTTCGGGATCAACAGCCGTGTTTTTTTCGCCCGTCTCCTCAAGCGAAGTCGGCGAAAGAACAACGATTTTAGTGATTACCAGACCAGCAACGATCCACAAAAATAGGGGGCGCAGATGCCGTCGCGATGGCGGCTTGATCAGCTTTCCAAAAATTTTCAGAGGAGGCATTCCTTTCTACAGTACCTCTTCTGAAGAACAGGTAACAGAAGGAAAATCGTCTAGAATTCAGACACTAGACGTTATAAGGTGCCCCAAAACAAGAGACGGGGAGATAGGGATTCATGACGATCGAATTCGAAGGGCGAAAAAAAGAGCACATTCAGCTCGCCCTCAATCCTGCTCACCAAGCAGTTGGTTTGGGTGGGTTGGACCGAATTCATCTGGTTCACGAAGCTTTGCCCGAGTTCAATTTCGATGAAATCAGCTTAGAATCTCTTTGTTTGGGCGGAAAATCGCGCACTCCTTATTATGTCGCTGCGATGACTGCTGGGCATGAAGGTGCTTCTCGCATCAATCAGGTATTAGCCGAAGTGTGTCAAAATGCAGGTTGGATGTTGGGGGTTGGCTCCCAGCGGCGTGAGTTCGAGGAACAGGCCGAATCTTTGGTTGATCACTGGAAGCCACTTCGTGCAGCAGTGCCAAGCCTGACTCTTTTGGCCAATATTGGGATGGCTCAGGTGATTCAAGGCACCCCTGAAAGACTGAGGCGTTTGGTGGATGCTATTCAGGCTAATGCTTTGGTTGTTCATGCTAACGCGCTGCAAGAGGCACTTCAGCCCGAGGGAACGCCCCATTTCAAGGGCGCCTTTTCAGCACTTGAGCAGGTTTGCGCCAAAATCGGGGTTCCAGTCGTACTGAAAGAAACCGGCTGCGGCTTTTCAGCAAAAACGTTGCGGCGTTTCCGATCGATTGGGCTGGCTGCCGTTGATGTCAGCGGCCTGGGTGGAACCCATTGGGGGCGGATCGAGGGGGCTCGAGCACCCGAGGGAAGTTCCCGGGCGGTTGCTGCTCAAACTTTTGCGGAGTGGGGAGAACCCACGGTTGATTCGGTGATGGCTGCTCGAAGTGCGCTACCCGAGTCAGTCGAAATTTGGGCCTCGGGAGGCGTGCGTACTGGGCTGGACGCAGCAAAGCTGCTTGCCTTAGGGGCTCATCAAGTGGGATTTGCAAAACCGGCTTTAGAGGCTGCTTTAGACAGTGATTTTAAATTACGGCAGTGGATGGAAGCTCGAGAATTTGAGCTTCGTGTGGCTTTGTGGTGTACCGGCTGCGTCAGTCCGATTCAACTCAGGAAAAAAGAGGAAGTATGGAAAGTAAACGCCATTTGACCGAGAGATTTCATCGACTGTCTCGAGGCCAGCGGCTCGAGCGGGTGCAGGAGCTTTGTAGTTTAACAGACGAGGATATTTCTGTTCTGTCCGGCGAGCGAACTCTGCCGCCCGAGATTGCGGAACATTTGATCGAAAATGTGGTGGGATATTTTCCAATTCCTTTAGGGGTAGCAACTAATTTTACTATTGACGGTCGAGATGTGCTGATCCCGATGGCGGTTGAGGAAACTTCGATTATTGCCGCAGCGAGCGCGACTGCTAAGTGGATCCGTCGCGAAGGCAGCATTCGGACTTATTCAAAGGGCAATCTGATTATTGGGCAGGTTCAACTGCCCAGCGTCCGAAACGTCGAGCAAGCTCGGCGTATTTTGCACGAAAAACGCGAGCTTTTGATGGGGCTGGCTAATGCCTGTGTGCCAGGATTGGTAGCTCGTGGAGGTGGCGTTCGCGATCTCGCGGTTCGTGAGGTCGCTCGACCCGATGGATCTGGCATGATGTTGGTGGTTCATATTCTCTGCGATCCCTGTGAAGCGATGGGTGCTAATCTCATTAACCAGGTTTGTGAAGCTCTTAAGCCTCGGATTGAAGAATTGACTCATGAGAGGGTGGGGCTTTGTATTCTTTCTAATTTAGTGGATGGAAAATTGGCCTGCGCCGAAGTGGTGATTCGCAATGTGGATCCGGCCGTGGCCAAGGGCATTGAAGAAGCCACACTTTTTGCTAAAGCCGATCCCTATCGCGCGGCGACTCACAATAAAGGTGTTTTGAATGGAATTGATCCGATCCTGATTGCCACTGGCAATGACTGGCGCGCGGTCGAAGCGGGGGTGCATTCGTATGCGACTCGCTCAGGGCGATACCAACCCGTGACCGACTGGAAGCTGGAGGGCAACGACCTGGTGGGCCGGATTGAGATTCCACTGGCGGTCGGTACTGTGGGTGGAGTCACGCGGTTGCATCCTACGGCCCGGGTAGCTTTAAAAATGTTGGGCGTTAATAAAGCCGAAGAACTCGCCCGCATTTGCGCGGCGGTGGGCTTGGTTCAAAATTTGGGCGCGCTCAAGGCGCTTGCGACCGTGGGAATTGTTAAAGGTCATATGCAGCTCCATGCGGCTAATTTGGCGATCGCCGCTGGCGCGGATCTTCATGAGGTTGCGGTGGTGCGTGAGCGTCTGGCCGAGGTTTTGCGGGTTGAAAAACACATCAATCTTTCGCACGCCAAGCAGATTTTAGAGGCTTTGCGTGTCTCCGAACGCAGTGCCGTTAGTTACTGAAAATTTTTCGGTACTCTCTGTACCTGGAAAAGTTTTTTTACTCGGGGAGTATGCCGTGCTTTCCGGACATCCTGGTCTGGTTGCGGCCGTGGGGCCTCGGTTTGAGTTGCGCTTGAGCTCAGGCTCAGTGAATGTTCATCCGCAAAGTCCGGCAGGGCGTCTCCTGCAGTGGGCAAAAGGTCAGGAGCCAGGGAGCGCGGCGGATTTTGGGTTTGAATTTGTTGATCCTTTGCGGGGTACGGGGGGGTTTGGGGCTTCGACTGCGCAATTTGCTTTGCTCTATCGCGCGATCGCTTCTCGTTTTGGTTTGGAGTTATCCGCCGTGAGCGCTCGTCAGTTTTACCGTGATTTGATGTCAGATGAACCATTACCGCCGAGCGGAGTAGATCTGATGGCTCAATGGAACGGCGGGGTTACCTTTTTTGATCCGGCTTGCAATGAAGTGCGGCAATGTTTTTCGCAATGGGACTGGCGGAACCTCCTTGTTTTTTCTGCGGTGGGTTTGCCCGGACGAAAGGTAACAACCCATGAGCATTTGGGGCGAGTCGCAAAAAATGGTCTCGCGCGATCTTGGACGGATCGTTTGGCCAAAGTTTTACAAAAAGCGATGAGTGTTGAAGGAGATTTGAAGGTATTGGGAGCGGCGCTAACGGAGTATGCCGACGTTCTTTGTGAACTGGGTTTGGAAGCCGACGAAGCGTATGATGATCGGCAGGTTTTGGCTGGGCTTTCCGGCGTACTGGGTGTTAAGGGAGCCGGTGCGATGCTTTCAGATGCGGTGATTGTGCTTATGGAAAATGGGTCGCGGGATCAAGTGATCGACGTGGCCCAAGGGCGAGGCCTGCGGTTGGTCGCAAACGGACTCCCGTTTGAGAAAGGTATTTTGTGAGTAGCGCCACTTTTCTTGCAAGGGCGCCTTCCAATATCGCGCTGATTAAATATATGGGTAAAAAGGATGCGACGGCCAATTTGCCGGAAAACCCGAGTCTTTCTGTGACACTCAACGGGCTTTGTTCTTGGGTTGAGATTCAACGAAGCGCCTCTGAACCTGGTCGTGTTCGTTGGATTGCAGAGCTGCCGCACGCTGCTCAGGGTGAGCTTCTCGTGCCTTCGTTGAGTTCGGAGGGGCAGCAAAAAGTCATTGCCCATGTCGAGCGGTGTATTTCCTTAGCCCCTGAAGTTTTTGCTCAGCACGGCCTCTCCAGTTTGCCGGATGCTCGTTCCCGCTTTTGCTACAATGTGAGAAGCGCAAATACTTTTCCCTCCGCTTCGGGGATCGCCTCAAGTGCTTCGAGCTTTGCCGCTTTCACTTTGGCAAGCTTTGCGGCTTGCTCGAAAGATCGGGATGCCTTCGCGCGAGCGTTTAAAACCGACTTGGCTTTCCGACGTCATTTAGCGCGAGTTTCGCGGGTGGGCTCGGGAAGTTCCTGCCGGTCGTTTGAGGGGCCGTTTGTTTTTTGGGAAGAAGAACATGCTTTCGCGATTTCGACCCGGATGCCCGAGTTAAGGCATTTTGTTATCTTGGTGAGTTCAGAGCCGAAAGCAGTGTCATCATCTCAGGCTCATTTGCAGGTCAAGACCTCGCCTCTTTGGCAGGGTCGGCCCGAGCGTGTTCAAAAAAGAACCGATCACATGAAGCAGGCCTTGGAAGTGGGCGATCTTTTCTCTGTCGCTCGTTTGGCGTGGAGTGAGTTTTGGGAAATGCATAGTTTATTTCATACGGCTGCAGAGCCGTTTTCTTATTGGCAGGCAGGTTCCATAGAAGCGCTCCATTGGCTCTCTCCTTTTGTCGTGCCGAAATCTTCCTCGGCGATCGTGACCATGGATGCGGGCCCCAATATTCATGTTTTGGTGGCGGCCGAGCAGGCAGAAGCATGGAGGCAAAGGCTTCACGATCGGTTTGGGGTCAAGGCAATTCTCGAGGATCGGCCTGGGTCAGGGGCTGTTCTTTATGAGTGAGTGGCGCTCTTTCGAAACTCGGGTTTGCGCAAAATGGGTGCTCGCGGGCGAGCATTCAGTTTTGCGCGGAATTCCCGCCGTAACCCTGCCTCATCCTGAATTTGCACTTCGCCTTGTTTATGATGCGGGCGAGCGGGATTTGTTTTCCATTCAACCCACGAGTGCGCAGACGATCATAACGGATTTGCTGAGCCAAGTCGGCGTATCTCCAGATTCGGGTCGCTTGATTCTGGAAAGTTCGATTCCGATGGGGGCTGGGTTGGGTTCGTCGGCCGCACTTTGCGTGGCTTTAGCACGTTGGCTGGAGACGCCGCTTCAGCTTCCTCCGGAAATGATTGCTGATTTTGCGACACGGCTGGAAAATCGTTTTCACGGTCAGAGCAGTGGTATGGATATCGCCGCGATTTTGGCGGAAACCCCCGCAGTTTTTGTGCGGGGTGAAGGCGCTCTCTCTTTGGGAGTCACTCGTATCCCCCGGTTTACCTTTCATGATACGGGATTACGCGCCCGGACCAGTCAATGCATTGAGAAGGTTCGTCTTTTTCGAGAGCAAAACCCACAAAAAGGCAATGAAACCGATTTTGAGATGAAACAGGCCTCAGGGGAGGCTATCGAAGGACTGAAGGCCTACCAACAGACTCTTACTTCGGGAGAGGGTTTGAAGATTTTGACACGGGCAATGGATCGCGCTCATGCTTGCTTTGAGGTTTGGGGGTTGGTTCCTCCGGAGGTGAATACGATTCGTGAACAGCTTGCCGGGCAAGGGGCCTTGGCCTCGAAACTGACCGGCGCAGGGTGTGGGGGCATGGTGGTTGCGCTTTGGGAATGAGCAGGTGTCTAACTCTTAAACAGGGTGCAAAAGGCACCTCTTCGGATCTTTAGAACAATTTTTTGGCCCAAGCTTTGCTCTTTGGCGCCTTTGTTATGAAGGAATTTTCTTATCTTAAAGTGAGTGCGGCGATTGCGTTGGTGGTCTGGAGTAGTGTGACCTTTTCAATGATGTCCGCCTGTGGGCACAAAGGGGCTGATTCGCCCGCTCCCAGTCAAAATACGGCGGCAGCCCCTGCGGCCCCTTCTGGCGCAGCTCCCACTTCGCAAGCTCCGACCATTAGCACTCCTGGAATCGTTCAAGCCACGCGGGTGGCCCGTGAAGCGCAGGTTTCCTGTGCGGAGGGGCAAATCTGCCCTCCCGGGGTCGGAATGGTGGTGTCCACGAGTGATGGTGGCGTGAATCAATGCACGGGTTTTTTGGTTGCTTCTGATTGGGTGATGACTGCAAGTGTTTGTGTTTCCGAGGCGGTTCGCGAAGGTAAAGAAAGCTGCATGAATCGGGTTCGAGTTCACTTTCCTGAAAATTCAACCGCTCGGTTGGACGCGCAAGATGTCGATTGTTCTTCCATTTCTTTTATCCCAGCGCAAAAAAAAGGCGATGGCGATAAAGCCAGTTTTGTCTTTATCCATCTCGCATCGAGCGTGGATCGAGATGTCCTGAAAGTGAGCGCTGAAGGGCTGAAAGAAGGCATGAAAGTTTCGGTACCGGTGGTGGATCCCTCGTCAGTAACTCGGCCGATAGCAGACATTCGGGTAAATCATTGCCGGGTGGTTCAACGAGCGGTAGTCCTTCCAGACTTTAAAACCGATTTAAATCTGATCGGGGCATTGGGTGAGTGCCGTGTGGAGTCAGGCGCTTTTGGCGCCCCTGTCTTGGATTCGGACGGGCAAGTTCATGCGATGGTTCACGGTGGGACTCACAACATTGAGCTGGTTCAATTGGCCTACCATCAGTTGCTGGGCAATAATCAAATTGTTGATTTTGCTTTTGTTACAAATTTAGCCTGTGTTTTATTTCCCTATGATCACGAAAAAAAGGCATTGTCCTCGGATTGCGCTCCTTCTTCGGGGCTAGAGTTGACGGGTTTAAAACGGGTGATCACGCCCGATTTGATCAAGGCGGCATTGAAAGAGGTTGATGGGCGTATCACTCCTTGGAAAAAATGGGTGGGGCACACTTTGCGATGGGAGCTTCCGACTTCCCTTCCTCTGACGGTTTCCTCGGTGGTGTCCCCCTTTCCCACTTGTATTGCGAATGCCGACCGTTGGTTGAGCAAGTACAAGCATTGGTATTATTTCGGTGGCTACGATTCGAAGGCCCAGGTTGAGGTGCCGATTCTTCCATTTCAGGTGGATTATTGGCTTAATTCTTATGCGCAGACTGATTTTAGGGTCACAAACTTGCCTTCGCAACCTGCCTTGATTAGTTTCAATCCCCAACAGATTGCCAAAGAAGGAAAAAGCTTCGTGACCATTCGGGCAAAAGGGCAGAAAGGTCAGCCTGGCGCACTGCTTTATCCTTCAATGTTGCTCAAAAAGTGCGGAAACTGAGGATGGCTTTTATTGAACGAATGGATTAAGAGTTTCGTTGAGGATCCCGTATGGCCACAATCAAAGAACGTCTTTCTGAGCTCATGAAAACTACGCTGAAATCCGGCGACAAGGAGACTCTTTCCTTTGTTCGCAATCTTCACGCACAAATTCGAAAAAAAGAAATCGACGATCAAATTAGCTTGGATGATGTGGGGGTTCAGAAAATTATCGGTTCATCGATGAAGCAACGTCAGGATTCTATTGATCAATTCAAGCAAGGTGGACGAGAAGATTTGGTGGCTAAAGAAACCTCCGAATTCAAGTTTCTCAAAAGCTTTATGCCCGAGCAGATGGGTGAGGCTGAGGTCCGCCAGCTGGTCGATTGGGCCGTTACCGAATCCAAAGCTTCTTCGGCCAAAGAGATGGGCAATGTCATGAAGCTGTTGATGCCCAAAGTTCAGGGTAAGGCTGACGGCAAGCTCGTCAATCAGTTAGTCAAGGAGCGACTTGGCGGCTGAGGCGGAGAAATTTTGAAAATCAGTCCAGAACTTTGTCAGAAGATCAAAGATGCCGTTAATATCTTAGAAGTGGTCGGAGAGCATGTTGTTTTGCGTAAAACCGGCGCTAACAACGTAGGACTTTGCCCCTTTCATTCAGAACGAAGTCCCTCTTTTAGCGTGCACGAGGTAAAAGGCCTCTATCATTGCTACGGCTGTAAAAAGAGCGGCGATCTGATTACGTTCGTCATGGAGATCCATGGAATCAATTTCCGAGAGGCGATTGAAGAGTTGGCGGAGCGTGCTCGGATTGCGCTTCCCCTTGATTGGTTTGGGAAAAACTCTTCGGATGATCCTGAAACTCAGCGTCGCCAAAAGGAGTATCGAGAAAAGCAGCACGTCCTTTTCAAATTGAATCTCTTTGCCATGGCATTTTTCAGGCATCAGTTGCTCCAACTTCCAGGGGTCGAGCAGTATTTTCAGTCTCGAGGCGTGCCTCCGCAGGGGGATTTGGCCAAAAACTTTCGAGTGGGGGCGGCCGTTGCTGCGTGGGATGCCTTGGCTCGGCATATGGCTGAAAAAAAAGCTCCCCTGGCGCCTGCTGTTGAGCTGGGCTTGATTCGCCCTTCCACCAAACAAACTCCGGGGTCGAGCGGGTATTTTGATTTATTTCGGAACCGGGCGATGTTTCCGATTATGGATATGCGAGGGCGGGTGGCGGGTTTTGGGGGGCGTGCTTTGCCTTCGGATTCTCCAGACGAAGGCCCTAAGTATATGAATTCGCCGGAGTCTCCCGTTTTTCAGAAGGGTAAGCTCGCCTTTGGTCTCTTTCAGGCACAAAAGCATATTCGGGAACAAAATGAGTTGATTCTGGTTGAGGGGTATTTTGATGTGTTGGGTCTTCATGCAGCGGGTTTTCAAAATGTGGTTGCCACTTGCGGGACCTCTCTAACCCCCGATCATCTCCAGATTTTTAGACGTTTTGCCAAAAAAATCACCATTCTCTTTGATGGGGATAAGGCAGGCGTGTCGGCTACCGCGAGAGCTATGGAGATCGGTCTCGATCACGGAATCATCTTACACGGTGCATGCCTGCCCGAGGAAATGGATCCTGACGAGGTTTTGTTTGATCAAAATACGGGTCAGGCATTGCCTCAGGGGCGGGAGCAGATGCTGGATATTTTAGGAAAATCCCAGCCGCTTTTGGCTACACGGTTGGCTCAAGAGGTTCTGGTCTCGGCGCAGGGCCCTGAGGCCAAAACCCGAGCGCTCAAAAATGTAGCTGGGTGGTTAGCTCGATACACTGACCCGGTTGGTCGAGAAATTTGGCTTCAGGAGGCGATGCGAGGGTTGGGAGTGAGTCATGCTTTACTGTCTCAGGCGATGGGCAAACCGGGGGGGGCAAATCCAAGTCCCGTGGCTGTGTCTCGGCCGGCTCCCCTGAGTAAACCTAAGGCGACCCCAGTTTCCAAGCGGGTAGGATCTTTGCAGCCTAGCGAAAAAACTTTGCTTCACGCCATGGCTTTAGGCGGGGTGTTTGCAGAGGCCTATGGTTTAGCCAGGGGCAAATTGCCACCGGAGTCAACCCTTGCTGATCTTTTTGATTATCCGCCGGCCCATGATTTTGTGGTGCGGCTATTGACAGAGCCCGGTGCATTGGAGCGGTTTCGAGTGGCCCCAGAGATTTTTTTAGATTCTGACCTTGAGGTTCAAATCCGCTCTACTCTTACGGAAGCATTGGTTTCTAAAGAGCCCCTTTTTGAAAAAGAAGACTTCCGAGTTGCCCTAGATCGGGCAATAGGTCGGCTGTGGGCACGTTTTTCGCATCGAATCAAGGCAGCTTTGGCCCAAGCAGAAGCTAAGCAGGACGCAGGGTTACATGCAGAACTGATGAAGGAATACCTTGACGTTCAGCGCAAAATAAAGGAGTTTATCAGCTTCTATGACGAAGCCTAAAGATACCCATCAGCCCTCGCAGGTAGCCTCTCCTCATGGCCTTCATGGCATCCCTCAGGGGAAGGCCCCGGAGGGCGGTTCATCGCTTCTCAAAAATAAAGAGATAAAAAAACTCATCGATATGGGTGTCCAGCGTGGATACCTCACTTTTGTCGAAGTGAATGAGCTTTTACCTCCTGAGGTCATCACGCCTGATGCAATTGATGAGGTGATGAGTCTTCTCGGTGAAAACGAGATTGAGGTCATTGATACTACTAAACGCCCTAAAAGTGATGAAGAGTCGGAAGAAGAAGGCGAAGAGGCACCTCTGGGAATGGGAGCCGCCGGCCCTGAAGGGGGCGAAGCTGCGGAAACTCCTGCTGTTGCCGAATATGCGCGTGGTGCCGATCCTGTTAAACTTTATTTAAAGAAAATGGGCAGCGTATCTTTGCTCACTCGTGAAGGCGAAGTGGAAATCGCTAAACGAATCGAAGAGGGCGAAGTTGAGATTTTGCGCGCGCTTTTAGCCTCCAAACTGGGGACGCTGGCGATTGTCGATTTGGGTGAGCGGCTCGAAACCGCCCGGACCAAAGTGAAAGACGTCATTCGCGGTGTGGATGAAGAAGTTTCAATTGATGACGAGAAAAAGTATTTAGATAAGGTTTTGAACGCGATTTCCAAGGTTAAATCGCTTATGGCGGTTCAGGAAAAGGCCGACGAAAAGACGGACGGGCCAGACGGAAAAAAACCCGCAGCCAAGAAAAAAGAAGAGATCGAAAAAGAATTCAAAAAGCGCGAAAAGCAAGTTGAAGCGGCCTTTCAGGATATTGCGTTTAACCGCAAGACGATCAATTTACTTTCGGCCAAGATCAAAGACTACTGGAAGCGTGGCAAAGATTTATTAGATGACCGCAAAAAAGTATACGACTTTTTGATCATCAAAGATGCCAAGCAGATGAAGCACATCATGGAAGTCTATCGGAAGGGATCCGACACTCATCCGGCTCTTTGTCGCGAGTACGATGTCACTGAGCATAAGTTAGCTAGCCTGATTTCGCAGGAAGATGAGATTGAAAAGAAAGTGTCCCGTCTTGAAGAAGAGGCGGGCATTGAGATCCTCGAACTCCGTCGTATTCATGACACCTTGACCATCGGTGAGCGTAAAGCTGACCAAGCGAAGAGCGAGTTGGTAGAGGCTAATCTTCGGCTGGTTGTTTCGATTGCAAAAAAATATACCAACCGTGGTCTTCAGTTTCTGGATTTAATTCAGGAAGGCAATATCGGTTTGATGAAGGCGGTCGATAAGTTCGAATACCGCCGCGGTTATAAGTTTTCGACTTATGCGACTTGGTGGATTCGGCAGGCGATTACTCGTGCCATTGCTGACCAGGCACGCACGATTCGAATTCCGGTTCATATGATTGAGACGATCAATAAGTTGATCCGCACTTCTCGGTTGCTGGTACAACAACTGGGCCGTGAACCGACTCCCGAGGAAGTGGCCGTCAAGATGGAGCTTCCGGTCGATAAGGTTCGTAAGGTTCTCAAAATCGCTAAAGAGCCGATCTCCCTTGAAACTCCAATCGGTGAAGAAGAAGATTCGTATCTGGGTGATTTTATTGAGGACAAAAAAATCATTAATCCGGCCGAAGCCGTGATGAATATTAATCTTTCTGAGCAAACTCGTAAGGTATTGGCTACTCTCACTCCTCGCGAAGAGAAGGTCCTGCGGATGCGGTTTGGTATCGGTGAAAAATCGGATCATACCCTTGAAGAAGTCGGACAGGACTTTTTTGTTACCCGCGAGCGTATTCGCCAGATTGAGGCCAAGGCGCTTCGTAAGCTACGACATCCATCGCGGGCTAAGTTGCTAAAAGCATTCGTAGATTAGTCTTCGGCGGATACCTGAGGCTGGGGATTGCTATTCTACCAAAAAGCTAGATAATGATATGAGGCGATGGAGTGCCTTATATGCTCAAACTATCTTTTCGTGTGTTGCGTCGTTGGCTTTTTTTTGGGAGTGCCGTCGCGCTGATTTGGAGTGCGGACTCGTCTGCAGGAATGAGGACGTCCCTCCTGGGTGTCTTCGATTATTCGCTACCCACTGGCATAATGGCTGGAAGCCCCATTACAGGCTCTGTGGGTGGTTCGGCTTTTGGTGGAGGGTTGACCTTCGAATTGAACTTATTTCGTAGGTTGAGTTTTGAGGTGGGTGCTCTTTATTATGAACAGCGTTTTAAGGATACCTCTGGAACTTTGGTTTCTTATGCGGTGCTGGATGTTCCGGTGAACTTTAGGTTTTGGTTGAGTCGTCTTTTGTTCGTGTCACTCGGGGGCTACGCCTCATTTGGTATCGATGGGGTGACTGAAACCTCGTCAGCCGGAGTGGTTGCTACCGGGGTTCTTGCGGATGCGGCGTTGAATAATAGCATTTATGGCGTTTTCGCTGGAATGGGATTCAACTTTCCAATTGCCCGTAGTGTGGCCTTTCGTCTTGAAGGACGTTATCGATACGCCTTATCAAATTTCTTTTCGACCGGCACGGTTGCCAGCGATTCGACGGCCTTTCTTAGAATTTCAGATGCGCAGATCCTCGCAGGCCTGACTATTGGTGGTTATTAAGACGAACCTTGAATTTTGTTTCAGGCTGAAATACGGTCACTCCCAGAAGATGTGGTAAGTGGACCCTTAGCTCAGCTGGTTAGAGCTTCCCGCTCATAACGGGGTGGTCCCCGGTTCAAGTCCGGGAGGGTCCACCACTAAAAGGTATCAAGGTACTTTTTGATGCTAGGTGCGGCATTTCTTAGTGCTGAGGCAAAGCTGGAGCTTTCTGCGGCGCCAGTTTGCCGTTGAGACTATTTAGAAAGGCGACAATGTCTTTCACTTCCTGCTCTACCAAGTGGTGGTCGGGCATTCCCATTTCAACAGGGTTGACTATCGGGCCTTTGGCTTGCTCTTCGAGGCTCGGTGCGCGTCCGTCCCAAAATTGCACAGACCGAAACGCGGCATTGAGAACCGTTGGCGAATTGCGACCGCCCAGCTTTCCTTCGTGCCCGGTGGAGAGGGGTTTTCCATCTGTTCCCCCCGTGGATGAAGTCACATCATGACAATAATTACATGAAAGCGATTGATTAACAGAAAGACGCTTCTCAAAAAAAGTTTGTGTCCGAGTGCCACTTTTTCAGGCGTCAAAGGATTATCCGCCGGACTGGGCACCTGCGTCGGAAACAGAACGCGAATACCTTGCATCTCGGTTTGGGCGGGAGCCGTCAGCGCATTGAGCAATCCAGTGACGACTACAAAAGCAAGGCAATACGGCCGATAGCAAGTGTTCGTGAAGGTCATGTCGCGCTTAAAATCTGAAGATGCAAATGAAAAGCGAGACTGACGTCCGTAGTTATTCTTGCGCGATGTTTCTCGCCTCAGTTGGACGAATTTGATCGGCCAGACTAAGGATTGTTGAGACGTAGGCTTCGCTATGATTGTATTCTTTCAGTGCTTGTCTTTGAAGGGGGGCTTCCTTTCCCCAACCATGAGAACTTAAAAAATTTCCTACGCTCCGAATTGCATCACGCGTGTTGAAGAGATTGATTGGATTATTTGGGGTTCGGCCTTTGGCCCATTTGAGGTAACTGCTCGGAATAAATTGCGGTATTCCGAACGCGCCGGCGTATGATCCTTTGGTGTGAAAGAGATTGGTCAGGTGCCTGGCCTGAATCTCTTCGATAGCCATGAGTTCGTTGGTGGCCCACTCCGCTTTTTTTGCCGAAACAGTCTTCACTTTTTCAACGAGTTGGGGGTATTGAGGATCCGTTGCCGGAATTTCCTCACGCAAGACTTCTAATGTTTTTTCGATCATGGCGGGTTGGTCAGCCATGGCAAGATTAAGGAAAACACTGGGTAAATGGTATTTTCCAGTCATTTTTCCGTGTCTGGTTTCAACCCAAAGTAGGGCTGCAATCACCTCGGGGCGAACGCCATTTTCTTTTTCAATTTGGACTAGAAGTCTATTGTTGATGTGTAAAAAAATTTTGCATTTATGGATGGCGGTATCGTCGATATGGCCGGAGTAATCGGGCTTGAGGCGAAAACCGAAAACATTACCCAGGACTACGCGTTCTTGGATTCGTGAGTCGACGCGGGCTTTCAGTTGGCGAATGAATTTTGGCTTTGCACCTTTGGCCTCAAGTTTTTGAAGGGCATAGCTGTAGTCGAGTTTAACGATTGGGGCCGGAGTATTTTTGGATTTGGCCCAAAGGTTGGTCCCATCTAATGAAAGCAAAATGGAAATCAGAAAGAGAGAAAACTTTTTCTTTACCACTTTATCAGTCTATCGGAATGAACCTCTTGGTCAATCCTTGTTCTACCAATTGCCCAATTCGGTGGGTGACGGCGTGACCCAAAGAGCGGATCCTGAACTGGATTTTCGAAATTCAATCCAGGGTGATTGAATACCTTCAGTCTGCGATCGAGGAATTGCCGCCCATTTTTCGGCTTCGGGATTTAAAAGGAGAATGTCGTCAGGGTTTTGACGAAAAGCGTGGCCTGCTTGAAATGCAGGAAGGGTGAGAGGGTCCATTGGACAAAGCACCACAAAGTGTCCGTTGGGGTGAATCATCAGACGGCCTCTGTCGGGGACAAGGTCAGTCACCCACTCAGGCAGGGGGGGCCAAGCTTTTGGACCGGCCGGAGTGAGGCCATCTGTGTTGTCCGTCGGAATCTGCAAACTGCGCGAATACCGCAAAAGCACGGCGCTATTGAGCGAAGGCTTTTGAGCCTTCATCAGCGCGAGGGTTCCGGCGAGCAAAGCGCTAGCCGTGGATGAACCTCTGACCGTGGTACCATTCGAAAACGAAACCACTGAAGCATCGATGACGACATCGGGTTTGATTCGACCGTCTGCAGTCATTCCACGAGAGGAGATAGTAAAATCCTCCCCCACAGTTAATACGTTTGGATTATCCGCTGGGGCAAAGATTTCGGCTGAGGACGTGGGATTCGTTAGCGTCGCAGAACCCGGTTGGCGGGGTTCAAGAAGAACTCGAAATCGGTCGTTTGCTTCAAAGTTGCCTGACTTATCCTGAACAGAAATGCGGTAGGTGCCTCGTTCCAAGCTTTGTAACGTGAGCGACTCGCGGGCGTAGCTCGATAACGACGAAGTACCGGAAGCGGGGGGAGCTTCGCCTCTTTGAATGAGCTCTGATTTTGCTACAACTTTATTTTGGCTATCGTAGACATACAGGTCGAGGTCTTTATTGGTGCTGTAATTTTCGGAGGCGCGAAAATCGGTCCAGCTGAGGGTAATAGTGATTTCGTTTTCATCTAGAGTGTTTTTGAATTCAATGTCAGTGTTTGGAGCGATCTTTGCCTCGTGGACCATCTCGCCAAAATTACCTGCGGCATTAATCCAGACGACGCCCGCTTGAGTCGCTTTGTTGACCGCTTCGTTGATAAAACCCGTGCCATCAAAATTACTTCCGAAAGGCCAAACTTGGGCATAGAGGACGATATCGATGTGTTCTTGGAGAACAAAATCGACTGCAGCCTTAAAGTTGGTAAATCCATTGGTGTTGACGAGGTAAAAGTGTGGGCCTTCGGGGTGCTTGCCCGTCATTGCCCAAACGATTTCGGCCATTCCAAGTCCGTGATTGCTGGGCGCCTGAGCGTTTCCTGGGCCAGCGACAAAAATCGCCGACTCTGGAAGTTGTCCTTTTCCAGAGTCAAAACCAGAAAAGCCATTATCTAATATCGCAATCTTCAGGGCTGAGAGCGAAGAGGGTGGGGGTGTGTAGAGCTGCAGCCCTAACTGTTCCCTTAAATGGGCGATGTTGGTGATTTCAGTTGCACCATGAGCATCGGGCAGTCCCACACACGACAAGACCCCAAAAACGAAAGAAAGAATCGGATAGCGAAACATCATTGAGCACCCCAGATGGGGAGTAGATAGCTCTAATGACTTGTTGCGTCAAGACAAAATCAATACCAGTAATAGTAGTAGTAGCTATAGCCTCGGGAGTACCAGCTGTAAGAGGGGTAGTAATTCCAAGTGTAGCCGGCTCTCCAGTAACTGTAATAATAGCTGCCGATGTAGGATGGAGCGTACCAATAGTACCAAGCTTCGCTCGACGAGCTGCGATCAAGTTCGCTGGAAGGTGCGACTTTTGCGATCCGGTTCTCATCTTTGGCAAATTGGGTTGCCGCTTCGGAGGCCTGGGCGTCACTGTTCACTTTTGCCGATACATCAGCTTTAAAAAACTCGACCGTGCCGCTGGCGTCTTTGCGAACCACTAGCCCATGAGGGGCTGCGGCACTGGTGCGATCCAATTCACTACTGGCAAATACTGATGCAGCTCCCAAGGTTGAGAGGATGAACATCGTCAAAGTTCCAATTTTAGTCAGGCTCATGGTAACAACTCCTTCAAAATAGGCACCCAAAAGTGTCTAGAAATATTCAATGAGCACTCGATAATATGTTTGGCAGCATTTGGCAAGTAAAACGAAATAGCGCAACGCGTCAATTTAAGGAAAGTTGCTTTTGTACGGCGATTGAGTCATCTTCACTGACGATGCCGAATCAGCCGAAAATCAAACTGTTTCGTCAGGACGGGTGCCTGTCCTATTTTATTTTTGATCCGGGCTCGCGAGAGCTGATGGTGATCGATGCGCGCGCCGATTTGATGGAATCCTATCGGACCGTGATTGCTGAAGACCGTCTTAAGCCCGTGTACTTTGTAGACACAAGACTTCACTCTCATCACCTTTCGGGAACCCATCTTTTGGCCGCTGAATTTGGCGCGCCCATTGCCATGGGGGCGAAAACGAAGTCGGCTCGGCCGACCAGGTTATGGGTCGATCGCGAGAAGATTCGCTTGGGCGAATATGAATTGGAAGTCATCGAGTTGCCGGGCATTTCTGCTGACGCCATTGGGTTGTTTTTGAATTCGCAGATTCTTTTTTGTGGAGACGCAGTCCATCTTGGGGCGTCTGCCCGGCTGGACTTGTCCGGGACGGATCCTGCTGCGTTTTGGCATACTTTGAAAAAGGGAGTCGGCTCACTTCCCGAAGAGACCCTTTTGATGCCCGCGCATGAGGCGGATGGCCGGATATTTTCCACGATAAAAATGGAGAAAGAAAAAAATCCAGACTGGAAGATGGCTGATTTGGAAGCCTTTTTACGATTTAAGGCCGAGGAGCGTGGCAGGTTGGATGGCGCAATTCAGAATCGCATCGATTACAATTTGCAAAAAATGCCCCTAGAAACCCAAGAAAGCCATTTTGGCGGAGTGGCCAATCATGTGGGGAATGGGGAAAATGGAAATCGGGTCGCCACGATCAGCGTGGATAAATTAGCGCAAAAGCTGAAGAAACAATCTTCTGGGGTTTGTTATTTGGATGTTCGCGAACCGAGCGAATATGCGGAGGGGCATATTGAAGGGACTCTTCATATTCCGCTTGCGGAGGTGGCCCTTCATCTTGAGGAGCTTCGGTCTTTGTGTCGCATTTATGTGATCTGTCGAAGTGGTCGACGAAGCGAGGCCATTGCGAAAACCCTGGATTATCTTGGATTTCCAGATGTGGTGAATGTCACGGGCGGAATTCAGGCCTGGGAAAACGCCGGGTATCAGCTTAAGACAAAGTAGCTTTGATTTTACAAATCACAGCGATGAATGCCATCAACTGCCGCACCTAGGCAGCAAATGCCACTTGCTCAAAGAATGAGCTCACAGCGATGTGGGTATTCACTCCTTAGATAGGGTTGCTTGGTTAGTTTATACTGTAAAAATATATACTTACGCATTAACTTGACATAAATGGTCCAGTAATGTAACTTGCCTCAGCTTTAGAGATTCTTAAGCCATTGAGGTGAGATGTGTTGAATTCAAAAGGGCCGCGGATTTTCGGAGAATTGCTCGGTACGGTCTTAAAAACAATTTTTGGCGTGTTGGCCGCCTTATTAACCTCGGTCATTATCCAGGAAATTTTTATTTACCCGGCTTTTTCCGCGGGCGAAAGTCATTGTACTTCGTTGGGCTCGCCCGGCCCAAAAAAGTTATCCTTTTGCGTGGATGAGGAAGAGCAGACCGCGATCGAAAAAGAGATCGCCGATTGCGGCGGTGATGTTCATCGATTTGTCGCGCAGATGGAGATTCACGCTAAGGCCGCAAAATTGGCTTATTCGGACGCGCTCAAAAATATGGATCCGACCGTGCGCGCGGCCGTGGCCTTTGCTTGTCGGGGGTTTGAGCATAAAGACTTGATGCTTCGGACTTCATGTTATCGAGATGCGCTCGACGCGATGGAAGAAGATGCGGAGAAAGTGCAGCAGATGTACTTTTCGTCCGATCCTTCTGATGCGGTTGCGGCAGAGAATCTTTTGAATGAACTTCGGACGCCGGATGTGTTGGGAAATAGTCATTTTATGGGAACGATCATCGCTGAGCAGTGTGGGATCACCCATCCTGAAAATGATTGCTTCGATTATAACGTCAGTGCGCTTTATCACCAATTGATCGATGCCTATAATCAGATGTCCGCATCGGCTGATTCGATGGCCCAGTGGAGTGTCTTGAGCGCCAGATGTGGCGAAAAATTGGGCACAGAAGTTTGTAACTCGACTCGTCCTTTTGGAGTCGGTGATTTTGTTCCGGCCAATGCGGATGAAATTAGATATGCCCCTCGTTATGCTCTGCCGGGGCTTCATGGGGTTTTTAATTCACCTGTTCGTGTGCAAAAGAAAGAGCCGCGAGTTTATGGAACCGAAGAAAAAACTCGGACAAAATCTAAGAAAACAAAAAAAGCTAAAAACTTATCGAAGAAACAAGAGGAGATGAACGCCGGTAATTCGGGTACTCCAGGCAAAAAAGCCCCCCCCAAAAAGAAGACCAAAGCGAAAGTTGTGGCACCCAAAGTTACGTCGCCTAAAGCCACCACGCCTAAAAAACCGGCCAATGGAGTCAAGGGAACTCCGACTGTCAAACCGACCGCAGCGCCCATAGCACCGACCGCAGCGCCCATAGCACCGACCGCAGCGCCCATAGCACCGACCGCAGCGCCCATAGCACCGACCGCAGCGCCCATAGCACCGACCGCAGCGCCCATAGCACCGACCGCAGCGCCCATAGCACCGACCGCAGCGCCCATAGCACCGACCGCAGCGCCCATAGCACCGACCGCAGCGCCCATAGCACCGACCGCAGCGCCCGTAGCACCGACTGCGGCGCCCATAGCACCGACTGCGGCGCCCATAGCACCAACTGCGGCACCCGTAGCACCAACACCCAATGTAGGTGGCACGGCCCTGGGGACAGAACCCGGTAAACAGGGGATAGGCTTGGGGATGGGGGATATGGCGAACGAGCCGAAACTGGATTGTTCGGAGTCTGGAATTGAAAAATATCGCGACGAGACACGACTTGACCCACGAATGGGCATTGTTTTTCAGGCAAGAATATTGGCCGCGCAAGAAAAACTCTATGCTTGCGATGTGCGCACTCTTTATTCAGATGTTCCTCAGGCCGTGTTTTTGGCGCGTCAAGGTATGCGCCTGGTCAGGATCGCTGAAAGTCTCACCAAATTTACTACTCTGTGTGGTGTGGTTAGTCAGGAATTGACTGGCATGGCTTCGGATTTAGAGAAATTGCAAAGCGTGGCGCCTTCGACTGAATTAACTGCCTTTGCTCAAGATCTCTTGGATATCAAGAGTAAGGGCTGTGACGGGGTGAATGTCTTGATTGATGACAACAACCCAGAAGGTCTAGCGCTGCAACGTAAGTATCAGCGGGATTTTTGTGCCTTCAAGAGATCGATTGAACAGACTAAGCCTGGGGCGACGAGTGGAATCTCGGGCTATTTATTGCCGAGAGGTGGCTGTCGGTAGAAGGTGTTTGCCAAGTGGATCTTTTTTTGATTAGAAAAAGACCACGCATATGGCAAAGGCCTCATTAGAAATTTCGCGGGTTGTTGAGGAGTTGGAGAGGCTTGCTCCTTCCGGGACCTCTGAAAAATGGGATAACACAGGGCTGCTGGTGGGTGATCCGTGTTGGCGTACCGCCGGCGCAGTGATTTCCGTAGATCTAACTGCCAAAGCCATCGAGACCGCGGTGAAGCGCGGTTATCGACTGATTGTGACTCATCACCCCTGCATTTTTCCGAAAAGTCGAGGCCTCCAGCGGTTGGTTCCTGGGCCAAGATCGGGGATTTCTTCGTTGGTCTTTGAAGCTATTCGTCAGGGAATCGCCGTGGCCTGCTATCACACTAACTTTGATCAATGTGCTCTTGAGGTCGTGAATACCGTTTCAGAGGGCTTGGGAGTGGTGCCTCGGGGGCGTTTTTTGGATTCTTTTGATGCTGTGTTGATTAAGATGGTGGTTTTTGTTCCAGAGTCTCATGCTGAAAAGGTTCGAGACGCGTTGATTCAGGCAGGGGCTGGGCATATTGGTCATTATGATTCTTGTACGTTTGGGACTTGGGGTGAGGGAACTTTTCGCGGAAGAGAGGGAACCCATCCCTTTCTTGGAAAACCCGGCCAGCTTGAAAAGGTAAGAGAATTAAGGCTGGAGACGGTTTTCCCTAAGGGCCTGAAGAAATCCATCTTGAGTGCTCTGCGATCAGCCCATCCTTATGAGGAAATCGCCTACGATCTTTATCTTTTAGACCAGGTGCCGTCTGGTTTAGGGGTTGTTCGAGGACTGGGTTATGGTTTTTGGGGTGATTTTATATCTGAGAAGTCCTTTTCAGAAGTGGCTAGGTGTGTTAAAAGGTTTCTTAATGTGAATGGGTTCTGGCTAACTGACCCCACTCCAAAACGTGTCAAACGTCTCGCTTTTGTAGCTGGCAAGGGGGCTTCTTTTGTTGAAGCAGCAGCTTTGGCTGGTTGTGATTTAATGATCACGGGCGAGGTCGGTTATCACTCGGCATTGGATGGCGCCCGAAAAGGGATGGCCATTTTGGAATTGGGCCATCGCGAGAGCGAGATCTTTTTCATTCAAACGATGAAAGATTGGTTGTCTCGGATGGGACTTCGGGTAGTTGGCTTGAACTTGCGCACGCAAACCATTGTTACGGGGAGGTAATTGGAGTGAGTCATACGTTGCCATTGAAGGACCAGCTCAAGGCCTTGGAGCACGTTCAGGAGATCGATCTTCAGATTGATCAATTGAAGAAAAATAAGGGGACTCTTCCTGCTAGTTTGAAGGCCCTGGATGATCAGCTCGGTAAGCTGAATGCAACTGTCACCTTAAAGAAGGTAGCAATCGGCGAAATTGAAAAAACTCAGCGTCAGACTGCAGCGGCGTTGGAGTTAACGCGTGATCGTTTGAGTCGTTCCACGACGCGGTTGGAAAGCGTTCAAAATTCGCAAGAATATCAGGCCGCCAATAAAGAAATCGATCAGCTTCGTAAGCAACAGGAATCGCTAGACGAGCAGTCTAAAAAATCGTTAAAGGATATGGAAACGATTCATAAAGACCTGGCTGACATCGAAGTGAATATGGGAAAGGTCCAGGCGGAAAGGGATGCCCAGGCTTCCGTGTTAACGGGGCAAACCGGAAAAATGGAAAGTGAAATTCAAGGGCTTCTCCAAGACCGGGCTAAATTTCAGCCCAAAATTGACCCTCGGACTCTCTCTCAATATGATCGGGTTCGAGTAGCTCGTAATGGTATAGGTATTGTTCCAGCAATTGCCGGTCGCTGTAAGGGCTGCAATATGATGGTGCCGGCTCAGCAATTTAATGAAATCCAGAGGGGGAACGCGCTTCATAGCTGTCCAAGTTGTCATCGGTTGCTTTTTGCGCCGACGGCTGGAGAGCCAGTTCAATTATCGTAAAGTTCTGCGCAGGACGGGCGATCGCTGGCGCCGCGCCTTTACGGGCTGCAGTGCGGGAGGAAAGTCCGGGCTCCATTAAGCAAGGTACTGGCTAACGGCCAGGCAGGGGATTCGCGAGGATCTCTGGACGGAAAGTGCAACAGAAAACAAACCGCCCAGATTATTGGAGTTTACTTCGATGAACTGGGTAAGGGCGAAACGGTGGGGTAAGAGCCCACCGCACCTTTGGTGACAAAGGTGGCACGGCAAACCCTACCTGGAGCAAGGTCAAATAGGGGGGCGTTTCCCTCTCGCTGCGACGGTGAGCATAGCTCGCTGGCGCGGCAAAAAGAGGGGACAAGGTCGGCTCGACCGATGCCTCCGGGTAAGACCGCTTGAACGCCGCAGTAATGCGGAGTCTAGAGGAATGGTCGCCTCCAACCGAGGAGCGAAAGTTTTTCGGTTGAAGACAGAACCCGGCTTACAGTCCTGTGCAGGAATTCTAAAAAAAGAGGGTCGGGGTCGTCCATCCTAGGACTCCGCGCAAAAACGCGCATCCTGCGCGCGCGGATCCCCTCTCTCTTTTTTTAGAATTCCTTATGTGGGACCCGGGAGGCGGGCTTAGAGTACGGGCGTTTGTCATGTGGCCACTCGAAATGATCGCCATTTGCGAATGGTATTTTCTGCGGTACATCTTGATTGAATGAAAAGTATTGTAGCTTTGGCATTTATTGGAAGTCTCTGGTGTAGTCTTGGTAATGCAGCAAGCAGCACCTCACTGAGCACGACCGAAAGCATCGTATGGCGGCATTCCCAGAATCGACTTTTCCTTGATTCTGAAACACTCACATAAAGCACGGGTGGTATAAAGATGGCAAGATCAGTGGCATTGCTGGTGGTACTTTCGTACTTGTGCGCGCCATACTTCGCGCATGCGACCTCAAGCAAGTTTCATTATGAGCCGGAGAAAGTCACCCTGACAGGAACGATTGAGAAACAAACCTTCCCTGGTCGTCCGGGATACGAAAGTATCAAAAATGGCGATGAAATCGAGCGGGGATGGTATTTGCGTCTAGCAGACCCAATTGACGTTGAAGAAACCAAAAATGACACTGATCCAAATTCATCCACGGAACGAAATGTGCGCATTCTGCAACTGACATGGGAGTCCGGACGGGTCGAGGACCTGATTCGCCCTGCCACCGGAAAAAGCGTCAAGCTTTTCGGACATCTGTTTCACGCGTTAAGCGGACATCATCACGCAAGGGTCTTGTTCTGGGTGGATTCCTGTGAGGTAATAAATAGATGAGATTTATTTCGGCACACAAACAGGGACATTCCGTCATCTATATTGCGGACGATGGATCGGTAGTCAAGTATTTTGGGGGCGATCCCGCTTGGCGCACCAACAATCCAGGCAACCTCCACGCAGGAAAAATCAGCAATCGAAACAATCAGATCGGGAAATTCGGAAACTTCGCCATTTTTCCCGATTATGAAACAGGTCATGCAGCACTTCTTGATTCGCTTCACACGACTTTTTGGCAGAAAACCCTCGACGAAATGATTCTTGGATATGCGCCAAAACATGAAAACAACACTTCACGTTATCTCAAGTTTTTGAAAGGACAAGACCGGCGTAAAAGGCGGGCGTAAAAAATAAGAAGGGCGTCATTATTTCTTATAACGTTGATGGTTTGGGCTGGGTTTCCTGTGTCTGGGGCCATCCTTTCAGATCACATTAAGAGCCTTGACTGGAAAACAAGAAAAGCCGAGTTTAAGGGGCGTGTCCCCAAAACTGTTCTTGCGGCAGTCCTCGAACGAGTAGCGGCTCTCCTGACCTGATTTTTAGGCATTTCAAATGCTCGCTAAACCAAACCAAACCAAACCAAACCAAACCAAACCAAACCAAACCAAACCAAACCAAACCAAACCAAACCAAACCAAACCAAACCCGCGAGACCCAGGAATTCCGAAGTCTTTGATCAGCCCTTTGACATCAAAACGAAGTACTGCCAAAGAACGTCCGGGACTTCCCAGATCGTTTCCAGCGGCTTGGGCTTACGACTAGTCGCTCGCTAGGACTTCATCGAAAGTTCGCTCTGGCTCGTTGATCCCGGACCCCACGTAAGGGGCTTCCCAGTAAAAATGAGGGGATCCGCGCGCGCAGGAGGCGCTTTTTGCGCGGAGGCCAGGGATGGCCGACCCCGACACTTTTTACTGGGGGCCCCTGTTCCTAGTTGAATATTCCCGGCTTTTCGTAGACTGTGAGTCTGTTATTAAAACAGAAATGAAGGTTGTCGTGGGCCACTCCAGTTGTTGTACAGCTAATCGGTATATTGCATCCACAATTCGCCTGTTGCGTCAAAATGCCGGTCTTTCCCAAGAAAAGTTGAGTGAGTTAGCCGGCCTGGATCGCACTTACGTTTCTTATATTGAGACCAATCGTCGAAATGTGACCACGGCGACGTTGGAGAAGGTGATTCCCCATATTTCTTCGAGTTCCTTTGAATTTTATCGAGAGATGCTTCAAGAGGCTTCAAGTGTTTGCCGGGAGCAGATTGCTTCGGGGCGGTGTACTCGTCTAAAAGACTCAGCATCTGCATGCTTTATGAGCCCAAGCGGTGTTTCGGTTGAAAAAATCAGTGAACAATTAGCGTCTTCATCGAATTATTTTGTTTCTGACTATTTGCAGGCTGTGGATCATTCATTGATTGTGGGGATTACTGACTCAGCCGGGCGTATCGTGCATGCGAATGACGAATTTTGCCGGGTTTTTAAGTATTCGCGGGAAGAAATGATTGGTCGGGACAATCGAATTCTGAATTCGGGTTATCACCCAAAGGAATTTTTTAGGGAGCTGTGGGCTACCGTTCGATCAGGGCGGGTTTGGCGCGGCGAGGTTCGTGACAAGGCGAAGGATGGCGGCGTCCTTTGGTTGGATACCATGATTATTCCTGTCACGCAGGGGGCCGGTAAACCGATGCGGTTCATGGTGATTCGCAAAGATATGACCGACCGTAAACTTCAGGATCAGCTCTCTTTTGTCAAAAAAAATGACGAGCTTCAGCGTGGGGCATTTGATGTGGTTTCCGATTTTTCGCGCGGAATTGTTCGAGAACTGAGTCATCCGCTGGGGCTCATTCTGGATTCGATCCAGAAGACCCGCACCGAGGTACAAGCTCATTCGGTCATGGGCGAGATTGAAAAACAGGCGCAACGGATTGGGGATGTGGTTCGAAGTCTTCAGTCTTTTACTCCAGATTCTCCGTCAGCGTCTTTTGAAAAAACGGCCGCCTCCGATTTGCTGGCGCGCACACTCAGTCTGAGTCTTCAGAGTATGACTCAAAATGGAGTGAAATTTAAATTTCCCGAGGTTCCCCCGGCTGATTTGGCGATCGAGTGTCGTCCTGCTCAGATGATTCAGGTTTTTCGCACATTTTTGTTGCGCGCTCATGAGAGCGCCTCTCTTGCGCCTGAAGGAAGCCGATGGATTGGATTGCGAGTTTTTGATCGAGCGGATGATGTTGAGTTTTCATTGTCGGACAGCGGCCCTAAGCTGACGCAAGAAGAAGTGGGTCACCTTTTTCAGCCCTTTCAGGACGTGACTTCGGGGGCCACTCTTTCCGGGGGGCTGGCTTTTTGCGTGGCAATGGGTGTTGTCTTGGAACACCGTGGAAATATTTCAGTAGATCCCCGTGACGCAAATACTCATTTTGTGATTAGAATTCCCAAGGCTCAAAAGACTCAAGGCGTTTCATAGAGTTTCTTGGAATTTCTGGGAAAAACCTTTGGATCTCGTACTTTCCCCGTTTACAATGAGGCACGGGGGTATCTTGAATGAGTCGATACATGGGATTGCTGACACTATGCGTTTTGGGTCTTTTGATGATGGGTTCAGGTGCGCAGGCCGCGCCGGATCTGGGGATTTCGAAGGATCCCGCACACGCTAAGTATGGCGATGTTCAATCGTTTATGAAGACGCTGGTGGCCAAGTATCCTCAAAATGTTAAATCCATTTTCGTGGGTGCCTCGGATAGTGGTCTGCCTATCGAAGGTCTTGCGATTGGGAACGGTCCGGTGAAAAACCTCGTGGTAGCCTCGCATCACGGCAATGAATATGGTTCGGTAGAGGTCGCGCGAGGGGTAGCGGCATCCTTGGCTGAAAGCCCAATCCAAGGTCAGACTGTTTATGTGGTTCCGGTGCTGAATATCGGAGGCTATAATGCCAAGGATCGTCGCGAGACGGCTGGTCATCAATCCTTTGATCCAAATCGTAATTATCCAGGACCTTGTGGGACGGAGGGTCCTTTTACGCTGAAATCGATTCAGTCCCTGGCAAGTTTTGTCGATCACGAGGGCATTGTTTCGTCAGCGACTCTTCATACGTTTTTTCCAGCGGTCGTTTATCCGTGGGGGATTTCGAGTCATGATCTTTCGACTCCTTATGATGATCTTTTTAAAGGCCTAGTGGAGTCGGCTACCGTAGAAAGCCACTACCAGACCGGTAATTCGACCGAAGTGATCTATTCAGCCGACGGAACCTACGAAGACTATGCTTTTTGGAAGCACGGTATTTGGTCATTGCTCTTTGAACTAGGAAATTCACATTCACCCTCTTTGGCCGACGTGAACGAAATGGTGAAGGTCAATGTTCCTGGAATTCGGCGGATGTTGGAGCAGGCACCACGAGTGAGGGCTGAAAAGCATGCTTTTACTGGGCGTTGTGACCGTTTGATGTCTTTGATGGATCGGCATGATGAATAGGCGTCCCCGGCACTAGCGCAAACAATAAGCTAATCGACATGAGCGCTATCGTGCTAGCTGCATAAAAAGGGACCTCGCTCCCAAAGCGGTCCCAAGCCCAGCCAAACGCTGTACTTGCAGGTAAAGCTGCTAGGCCTACGACCAGTCCAAAGGCGCCGTAGGCTCGGCCTCGGGTGGGGGCCGTCGAGAGATCTGCGACCCAGGCGCGCTCGACGCTTTCGGTGAAGCCAAAAAACAGCCCATAAACCGCAATCATCAGGGCCAATAACCAGGGCATTTTTTGAACCCAGGGGGAGCCGATAATCGCATATGACAGGGCATAAATTGACCAACCCATGGCGATGAGGGTTCGACGGCCCATGCGGTCTGAAAGCGCGGCAGCAGGGATGGCCGTTAGGGCTGAAACGAGATTGAAGAGGCCAATCATCCCCAGAATAGCAGGGAGACCGTAACCCAGTTCCCTGGCACGGAGTAGAATGAAGGCATCACTCGAGTTTGCTAAGCCAAATAGACCCACCACCAGGAGATATCGGCGAAAGGTGCCGCTGAGCCGAGCTGGGGAGGAATGAGTCTTGTCGGAGGGCGTTTTTAAAACTTCGCGGACTCCAAATATTGAAAGTAAAACCGCGAGTAGGCCGGGAATGGCAAAAAGAATACAGAGCCAAATCCATGTTTTTTGCGTGAGCGCCACCTCTCCATGGCTTTGTGTCCAAACGCCAAAGGCAGTCACCCCGAGGAGAGCGCCCAGTGTGTCTAGGGCGCGATTGAGGCCAAAATTTCTACCGTGGCGGGAGGGCGATCCCGTGTTGGCAATGAGCGCATCCCGGGGGGCTGTTCGAACGCCTTTGCCCAAACGATCGCAAAAGCGCAAAAATGCCACCTCTGGCCAGCTTCCAGTGAGAGCAAGCAGCGGTCTTGCCAACGCAGAGAGGGCGTAGCCGAGGGTGATAAAGCCCTTTCGCTTTCCTAGACGATCTGAAAGCGCGCCAAAAACAGGTTTGAGCAAAGTTGCAGTCGAATCAGCAATTCCCTCGATCGCTCCGACCGCACTCATTGGGGCACCTAGAATTCCGGTCACGTAGAGTGGAACCAAACGGGCTAATACTTCGCTCGCCAAATCGTTGCAGAGGCTGACTAGGCCTAGGTTGAGGACATTTCGTTCAGGAGGGTGAGAGGGCGAATATTTGGGCATGATTTGGCCTTTTCGTAGACATACTAAGGTGGTACATGGCACCCCGGGAGACTTACATAGATATGAGAACTTGGGGCGTTTCGGATTCTCTGAAGTTATACAACATTGAAAACTGGGGTGACCAGTACTTCAGTATTAATCCTTCCGGAAATATGACAGTTCATCCGAAACGCGGTGAGGGACCCGGCATTGATATGATGACCGTGGTCGAGGATATTCGTTCTCATAATTTGGGCATGCCGATTGTCATTCGTTTTCAAGATATTATTCGGCATCGCGTGGTGGGGATCAATGAAGCATTCAGGAAGTCGATCGCCGAATTTGGTTATAAGGGGCGTTACCAAGGCGTCTATCCGATTAAAGTTAACCAAATACGCGAAGTGGTTGAGGAAATTATTGACGCTGGGCGTCAGTATGACTTTGGTTTGGAAGCTGGCTCGAAGGCCGAGCTTGCCGCTGTTATTTCACAGCCGCTTTCTCCCCGTTCTTTGATTCTTTGTAATGGGTATAAGGATTACGCTTTTATTAAGACGGCAATGATGGGCGTTAAAATGGGCAAGCGCGTGATTGTGGTCATTGAGAAGCTTTCAGAGCTTTATCAAGTGATCGCAGTGGCGCGCGAATTGGGCGTGACTCCGGAGGTGGGTTTTCGTTGTAAGCTTTACACAAAGGGAAGCGGCAAATGGGAGTCCAGTGGGGGTGAGTTTGCCAAGTTTGGCCTGACGACTCCTGAAATTCTCCATGGCGTTAATGTGCTTCGTCGGGAAGGTTTGGAAGACAGCCTAAAATTACTCCATTTTCATATTGGATCCCAGATTACCAACATCAAGACGGTCAAAGATGCGGTCAAAGAAGGAACCCGTATTTACGCTAAACTCCGAAAAATGGGACTCAATTTGGAGTTTTTGGATTGTGGCGGCGGTCTCGGGGTGGATTACGATGGCTCTCGTACCAGTTTTGAGAGTTCCATCAACTACTCACTTCAAGAGTATGTCAGCGACGTCGTCTATTCGATCAAAGAGGTTTGTGAGGCCGAAGAAGTTCCGGAACCGAATATTGTTACCGAAAGTGGCCGTGCGCTGGTGGCGCATCATTCAGTTCTCGTCGTTAATGTTTTCGGCAGTATTGAAGTCGGTGCGACCCCGATTAGCTTAGAAGAAACCTCGGACGAAGATGATGTCGTCAAGGAAATGCGTTACCTTTCGCAGCATTTGACTTCAAAAAATATTCTTGAGCATTATCATGATGCGGTTCAACGCAAAGAAGAAGCGCTCAGCATGTTCAAGTTGGGCTTTTTGTCGCTTGAGGACAAAGCCAAGGTCGAGCACATTTTTTGGCAGATTTGTAAGGTAATCCATAAAAATTCCGCTGGCCTCAAGTACGTGCCCGACGAAGTTGAAGCGCTCAAAAGGCATCTGGCCGACCAGTACCTTTGTAATTTTTCAATCTTTCAGTCGATGCCCGATCACTGGGCGATACAACATCTTTTTCCGATCGTGCCACTTCATCGACACGACGAAGAGCCAGGGCGTGAAGCGACCTTGGTTGACATCACTTGCGATTCAGATGGAAAGGTCAGTAAATTTATTGATCTTCGTGACATCAAAGATACTCTCTCCCTGCATCAGCTCAAACAGGGAGAGGCTTATTATCTGGGATTCTTTTTAATGGGTGCCTATCAAGACATTATGGGAGATTTGCACAATCTTTTCGGGCGCGTGAACGAAGTTCATGTCTTTTTAGATGAGACCGAGCCTGGCGGCTATTATGTCGAAGAAGTGATCAAGGGAAATGATATTGCCGGGGTGCTTTCTTGGATTCAATATAGCGCCACCGATTTAGCCAAGCGGGTGAAAGAACAAATTGAAGTTCGCGTTCGTGAAGGTTTTATTAAGCCGCGTGAAGGTGTTGATTTGCAGAACTTCTTTGAAGGCGTACTTCATGGATATACTTACGTGGACTATGAAAAGCAGTCCCAATTTTTAGAAGCTGCCGAAAGCGCGAGTCGTATTGCGGCGACGCCAGGAGACAGTGGTTCGGCGTTGCCCCCTCCATCGGACGGGTCAACGCTTCTCAGTTAATAAGCTTTTGCAGATTTTCGAAATTTCGATAGGGTGGTGTGCCCAATGGTTAGGAGCATGAGCGAGTAAGTCCTCGCGCTTTACGCTTGGATCCCAAAAGGCCGCCACGCTTCCAGATCCTGCTGCCCGAGCGGCTTGGATATCGACGGCCATATCTCCCACATAAAGAATTTCTGCGGGGTTGAGTCCCATTCGTTTACAGGCGAGCTGGATTCCCTCTGGATCAGGCTTGGGCATTGAGACATGGTCGTTTGCCACGACCGTGACAAAGGACTGGAGCAGTCCATGGTGTCCCAAAATCACCTCCGTCGTGTTCCAGCTGCGGCCTGTGACTACTGAAATGGCTATTCCAGCTTCGGAGAGTGACTGCAATAGATCGCTGATCCCTGCGTGTAGGGGGACACGGTGGAGGTTCTGATCCAAGTAATTGCGGCAAGCAAGATAGGCTGCATCAGCCCGACTGTCGCCCAAGATTGCGGCGAAGATCTGCCTCTCGCCTGGGCCAAAATAGCTCATGATTTCAGACGGAGTGCGTCTAGTCCCCCCTTGGTTGATAAACCCATGATTAAACGCGTCAAAGGTGACGGCGAGGGAGTCAACGAGTGTACCATCTAAGTCAAAAACGATGCCTTTGAGTTTCATCAAGTCTTCCTGTAATGTGACGCCCACCGGCCCAGCCGAAGAGGTGTTTATGCTTTTGAAGCAAATTCCGTCTTTTTTCAAGTCCCGTCGCGAAGCATTGATGAAGGCCCATCCTGGCGCGGTTTTTATTTTTCCTTCTTGCGACGAAATTTTACGCAATCCAGACGTTTCCTTTCCTTTCCGGCAAGAGAGTAATTTTTTCTATCTTTCCGGTTTTGAAGAGCCCGAATCTTTTTTTATTCTGGCTCCGGCAAAGTCGTCGTCCGGTGCGTCCCGCATGATTCTATTTGTTCGTCATCGCGATTTAGATAAGGAAATGTGGGAAGGCGAACGCTACGGAGTTGAGGGTGCGCTTCAAGTTTTTGGTGCTGATGAAGCCTATACGATTGACCAGTTGGGTAGCAAGCTCCCAGAACTCATTCAAGGGGCCGATAAAGTTTATTATCGCCTGGGAGTTCATGAAACCCGGGATCGGCAAGTATTCGCGGCTCTCGAAACGGCTCGACGAAGCCAGGGGCGAAGCGGAAAGTCGCTGGCTCCCTTGCATGATCCCAATGAACTCATCGGTGAAATGCGGCTTTATAAGTCTCCGGAGGAAATGCAGATTATTCGTAAAGCCTGTCAAATTACGGCGCTGGCGCATAAAACTGCGATGAAAGAAGTTCGCCCAGGCATGAAGGAATATGAAGTCGAAGCGTTAATTGATTATGTTTTTCGAAAAAATGGGTGCCAGCGTGTCGGTTATGGCAGTATCGTTGCGGGCGGCGTAAATGCGGCTTGTCTGCATTACCGAGCCAATAACGATACGCTTCGTGACAATGAGCTGCTTCTCATTGATGCCGGTGGCGAATTTGATTATTACACTTCAGATATTACTCGAACCTTTCCCGTTGGACGGTCGTTTACTCCCGGCCAAGGTCGTCTTTACGACCTGGTTCTGAAAGCACAAAAAGAATGTATCGCTTTGGCTAAGCCGGGCGTTCGCCTGACGGATATTCATCAAAGAGCCGTCGAGGTCTTGACTCATGGGATGCTCTCATTGGGGCTTCTGAAGGGAAAGGCCGAAGAATTGATCAAAAGTGGTGGTTATAAGCGTTTTTACCCACACAACACGGGTCATTGGCTAGGTGTGGATGTGCATGATGTTGGTCTTTATTCGCAAAACAGCGAGCCACGTAAACTTGAGCCTGGAATGGTCTTTACCATTGAACCCGGCTTTTATGTGCAACCCAACGACGCGCAGGTTCCGGCTGAGTATCACAATATCGGGATTCGGATCGAAGACGATATCTTGATTACCGCGACGGGATGTGAAGTATTGACTGGCCAGGTTCCCAAGGATCGCGCCGAAATTGAGGCTCTTAAAATCTGATGCGGCTTGGCCCATTTGAGATCGACCATCCGTTTATTTTAGCACCCATGGCTGGAATCACTCATTCTCCTTTTCGACGACTGATGCGTCGGCGGGAAAGTGCTCTTGTTGTTTCAGAATTGGTTTCCGCAACTGGCCTTGAATATTCGAGCAAAAAGACTTTTGATCTTCTCAAGTTTGATGAGGAAGAGCGAGTCGTGGGGCTTCAGATTTTTGGCGAAGACATCGGGCACTTGGTGAGGGCATGCCAGGCCGTCGAGAAATTGGGTGCGGATTTTATTGACTTCAACCTGGGCTGTCCTGTGCCAAAAGTTGTTAAAAGGGGCGCAGGATCAGCTATGTGCCGCGATCCGATTGCCCTGGGTAAAACACTGGAAGCTATGGTTAAGAGTTGCAAGCTTCCTGTGACGATCAAGATTCGTTCGGGCTGGGACGCTGAAAGTCGTAATGCGTTGGACGTCGTCAAGGCGGCGACTGCCGCAGGCATCGCCTGGGTGGCGATTCATGGCCGAACCCGAGCGCAGGGGTACAGTGGTGAGGCCGATTGGGAGTTTATTGGCGATATTAAGGCTAAAAGCTCAATTCCCATTATTGGAAACGGAGATGCTTCCACTCCTGAGGTTGCTGTTCGTCGAGCTCGGGATTATGGAGTGGATGCGGTCATGATTGGCAGGGGAGCGCTTCGAAATCCGTTCATTTTTGCACAAGCATCCGCCCTCTGGCGGGGCGAGAGTTATCTCCCTCCGGGCGCGGATGATTATGTCAGGGTCGTCGATGAACTCAGGGCGCTTCTGAGCGAGGTTTATTCTCCTCATGGCGCGATGATTCAAGCCCGTAAATTTCTGGCCTGGTATTCGGCTGGCTTTACGGGCTGTCATGAATTTAGAAGCAGAGTTTTTGCGACGCCCGAGCCCGAAGTCCTTTGGAGTGAGGCACGGAAATTTTTTGAAAATGGCGCTCGGCAACGTGATCAACTGTATTTACAGCAGCCCTTTTTGATGGGGGGGCATGGATAATTTTGCAATTGCTTCCCTCATGCTTCGCGCGCTAAGTTGACAGGTATCTATGAAAAGCGCACTTCAAAAAAAATTCCATGAAACCTGCGTCGAAATTATTCGCAAAACTTCGACGGAACTTCCCAATGATATCATTGAAGCCCTTGAGAAAGGGCGAGCACATGAGGCTAGAGAGTCCCGCGCTGATTATGCTCTTGGCATCATCGAAAAAAACATTGGCTTAGCTAAGGTGAAAAGTCAGCCCCTATGCCAGGATACGGGAACGATTTTATTTTTTGTTCATTATCCGCAAAAAATGGATTTCGAAATCATCGCAAAAACCATTCGAAAGGCCGTGATAACGGCAACGAAAAAGGGGTATTTGCGGCAAAACAGTGTGGATAGCTTAACCGGTAAAAATAGTGGTACCAATGTCGGACCGGGGGCGCCTACGCTTCATATGGAACCGTGGAAGAAAGATTATTTTGATATTCGGCTTATGCTGAAGGGCGGAGGATGTGAAAACGTGGGGGCGCAGTATAGCCTACCGGATACTCGTCTAGGCGCAGGACGCGATCTCGCTGGAGTAAAGAAGTGCATTTTGGATGCGGTTCAACAAGCGCAGGGAAAAGGGTGCGGACCTGGTATTCTGGGCGTGACCATTGGCGGTGACCGAGGGGCAGGTTACGTATCGTCTAAAGAGCAATTTTTACGCAAGCTCGGTGATAAAAACCCCATGCCGATCCTGGCGCAGCTTGAGCAAGAATGCACCGACGGTGCTAATCAGCTCGGTATTGGCCCCATGGGTTTTGGTGGTAAGACGACATTGCTGGGGGTCAAGGTGAATGCCTTGAATCGGTTGCCGGCTTCGTTTTTCGTGAGTGTGTCTTATATGTGCTGGGCGTTCAGGCGCCAGGGCGCGATGGTCACCTCGAAATGTGAAATCAAAAAGTGGTTCTATTGAAGGCAAAATAACATGATTAAACTTGAAGCACCGTTTACTGAAGAAAAGGTCCGCAATCTCAAGGTCGGCGATATGATCGAGATTTCAGGCGTTATTTTTACGGGTCGAGACGCCGTTCATAAATGGCTTCACGATGGAAATGAACCTCCCGTGAGTTTCAAAGATGCGATCATCTACCATTGTGGGCCAGTGGTTTTGAAGAAGGGTAAAAAGTGGGTTGTGACTGCGGCGGGGCCGACAACTTCCATTCGAGAAGAACCCTACCAGGCAGGGATTATCGAGAAATTCGGTCTTCGTGCGGTGATTGGAAAAGGCGGAATGGGCGAAAAAACTCGTCAAGCCTGCCAAAAGTTCGGTTGTGTTTATCTTCATGCCATTGGTGGGGCGGCTCAGGTCCTCGCAGAAGCGATCAAAGAGGTCGAGAACGTTTACGGTTTTGAGCAATTCGGGAGTCCGGAGGCTATTTGGCAGCTTCGGGTTGAAAATTTCCCGGTTGTTGTGACGATCGATGCTCATGGACAATCGCTCCATCGTGATATTGAAGCGGAGAGTGCAAAGAATTTAGCGGGCCTTTTGGCACCCAAGGCTTCGGCCTAATGAGACCATGAGATCATGAAGATTGGTGTCTTTGACTCGGGTGTGGGTGGGTTAACGGTACTTTCAGAGCTATGTCGACGTTTTCCCGATGCTGAGTACGTTTATTTGGGTGACACCGCGAATGTACCTTACGGAACCAAAAGTACTGCGCAGGTTGAGCGACTTTCTCGAGAGGGAGCCCGGAATCTCCGCGAACGTGGAGTCCAAGCGCTTGTGGTTGCCTGCAATACGGCATCGAGTCTTGCGCTTCCGGCTATTGTTGAGGAAATGGCAGGGATCCCTGTTTTTGGAGTCGTTCGGCCTGGGGCTGAGGCCCTACTCAACGCTTTGGCGTCTCAAGGTGCGGAAACGTCCGTTTTAATTCTAGCGACCAGTGGGACAGTCAGGAGTCATGCCTACAGCCATATTCTGCGGGAACTTTTGTCGTCCAGGGCTCCTAAAAAAATACTTTTGCCGATCATCGAGCAGGCTTGTCCTCTTTTGGTTCCGATGATCGAAGAGGGTTGGCTTGATCATCCGGTGCTTCATCAAACCATTCGCGAATATGTTGGTCTTCACCGAGCAGGTCATTCAGAAGGGATTGCATTGCTCGGCTGCACTCATTATCCGTGGATTCAGCCAGCCATTGAAAGGGCTCTTCCGGGTTGGAAGGTGATTAACTCAGCCAGTGCCGTAGCGGATGCTCTTGAACGTGCAAACATAGTCGATTCGTCAGAGTCCCTCATCCCAGGAGCACAGGGGCGGGCCAGGGTGGAATGCTTATTTACTGATCCACAAGCGGTGCCCAGTTTTGCGCGGGGTTGGATTGAGGCCTTGGTGGGGGCTTGAGCTAAGATTGGATGCGGTTTTCACGGCGTTTCTTGGCTTCATCAAAGCGTTGCTTCTCGTCTGGCGAGTCCAGTTTAAGGGGTGGGATAGGGGTTGGATGCCCGTCTTCGTCGAGAGCGACAAACGTGGTGTAGGCAGTGGCGGCGTGAACGAGCTCGCCCGTGAGTGGGTTTTCAGCATCGACGCGTACGCCTATTTCCATTGAGGTGCGGCCAGCGTAGTTGACCATGGCTTTGATGTGCACATAATGCCCGAGTTTTACGGGCGCAATAAAATGAAGCGCATCAATTGAAACAGTGACGACGACTCGTCGGGCATGTCTTCCTGCAGTCATGGCCGCCGCAATATCAATCCAGCTCATGATCTTTCCGCCAAAAATTGTTCCAATCGCGTTGGTATCAGGCGGAAGTACGATTTCTGTCATAGTGATGGCCGAATCGCGCGGGGATTTTTTGGGCAGGGGGGGGGAGGTTTGTGACATACTTGAGTGTCTCCTGTGTTGATATACCATGGTAAAATCCTTTTGTGTCCTTTATGGGCTGCGCTTTTTTCGAGCGGCGGCCTAACCGTTTGAAATGAGGAAGATAAGTTCTGCTTCCCTGGGGTGACCATGAAGATAACGCCATGCATCTATATAAGAAAAGCTAAGAATTTGATGTTTCTTAGTAAAATGAACTTGCCGTTCAGAAAACGACCTTTCTATACTTGAGCCGGAGGCGATGAAGTTTTGTGTGCTTTAAAACTTCAAAGGTCCTGCCAGTCGTTCAAATTATGGAGGGGATATGGAAGTCCTCAATGGTGAAAGTTTAATTCAACAAGTCGTTTCATTAACCGAGTTGCCCGAGATGATGGTTCATCAAGAGGTCACTGAGTTGCTTCAGTTTTCTGGGCATTCTCCAGAAACCCTTACGTTAGAGCAGCTTAGGGTTGCTATGGTCGCCTACCTCGAGTCGATTCAGGCGAGTTTTGAGGCAGAGCAAGCGTCAAAAAATCAAGACTGTTTATTTGACGCTTCTGGGATTAAGACGTCGCATTTTGCAAAATAATCCTACATGGCCCAGAGCAACAAAGGCAGGGGCCATGTATACTCATCGAAACCGCGACGCTTATCGCACCCAACCAGGAGGATTTCCGATGTTGATCAGGTCTTCATCTTTGCATGTTCCAGCGGATCTTGTTCGTCCTGATTTAGTGGGTTTTTCGGGTATGTTCGAAGCGCAGGGGCAATCGCCCCAAGCGAACTATATCCCTAACCCCATTGTCGTTGAACAAACGGCGCGCGGTGAACGTCAATACGATATCTATTCACGGTTATTGTTAGATCGTATCGTTTTTCTTGGGACTGAGGTCAATGATACGGTTGCAAATCTACTGGTGGCGCAGATGTTCTTTTTGGAGTCATCCGATCCCGACAAAGATATCCATATGTATATTAACTCTCCAGGGGGCTCTGTTTACGCCGGCCTGGGAATTTACGATGTGATGCAATTTATTAAGTGTGATGTCAGTACTTATTGCATCGGAATGGCGGCTAGTATGGGGGCATTGCTCTTGACTGCAGGAGCTCATGGCAAGCGTTTCAGCATGCCACATTCCCGAATCATGATTCACCAACCTTTGGGTGGCGCAAAAGGGCAGGCCTCCGATATTGAAATTCAAGCCAGAGAGATTCTTTACTTGAAGGAACGTTTGAATGCGATCTTGTCGCATCACACGGGTAAAACCATGGATCAGGTTCGAAAGGATACGGACCGGGATAATTACCTTTCTGGTAAAGAAGCGGTTGAATATGGCTTGATTGATAAAGTGGTCGAGAAGCGCGTATCGGCTTGAGCAGGTAAGCATTAGGACCAAGAGAAGGGAAAACTATGGACGGAAGAAAATACGGCGACGGATTTGGTAATCTCTGCTGTTCGTTTTGTGGAAAAAATCAGCGGGAAGTCAAAAAACTTATTGCCGGTCCCACAGTCTATATTTGTGATGAATGCATCGAGCTTTGTAATGACATTATCGCAGAAGAGGGTCAAAAAGAATCCCCTGCTCGGGCCGGGCAAAGTATACCTAAGCCGGCAGAAATAAAGGGAATTTTGGACCAATATGTGATTGGCCAAGAACGTGCCAAACGGGTCCTTTCCGTGGCTGTTTATAATCATTACAAACGGGTGCAGCACCAAGGCGAGAAGAAGGGAACAGGCAAGGAAAAGGATGCAATCGAGCTTCAAAAAAGCAATATCATGCTGATTGGTCCGACGGGATCCGGCAAAACGCTTCTTGCTCAAACCTTGGCTAAACTTTTGAATGTGCCCTTTGCAATGGCGGACGCGACGACTCTGACCGAAGCGGGTTATGTGGGCGAAGACGTTGAGAACATCATTTTGAACTTGCTGCAGGCCTGCGATAACAACGTCGAGCGTGCTCAAAAAGGGATTGTCTATATCGACGAAGTTGATAAAATTTCGAGGAAAAGTGAAAATCCATCGATCACCCGTGATGTCAGTGGCGAAGGCGTTCAACAGGCTCTTCTTAAGATTATTGAAGGCACGATAGCGAATGTTCCTCCTAAGGGGGGGCGTAAGCATCCTCAGCAAGAGTTTGTGCAGGTGGATACCTCAAATATCTTGTTTATTTGCGGCGGTGCCTTTGTGGGCCTCGATAAAATTGTGGCCATGCGTAAAGGCAAACGAAGTTTGGGGCTTTCGGCCACGATTACTTCAAAAGCCGATGAAAACATCTCCAGACTCTTGGCTCAGGTAGAGCCTGAGGATCTGATCAAGTTCGGTTTGATTCCGGAATTCATTGGTCGTTTGCCAATTATTGCGACACTAGAAGAGTTGGATGAAGCCGCGTTGATTGAGATCCTGACTAAACCCAAGAATGCTCTTGTTAAGCAATACGCCAAACTTTTTGAGTACGATGATGTGGGCCTTGAGTTTGAGCCGGACGCTCTAGTGGCGATAGCCAAGGAGGCTATTAAGCGTAACACCGGGGCCCGTGGATTACGCGCCATCCTCGAGCAGTCGATGCTTGAGGTGATGTATGAGTTGCCTACCCGTACTAATGTCAAAAAATGTATTGTGAATAAAGATGTGATCCTTAAACATCAGAAGCCTACTTTTATTTTTTCTGATGGAACTTCGGATCATGCAGGTCAAATTCCTAAAACTGGATCCGAAAAAGCGGAAATCGCCTAGTTGAGTAGGGAAGAGTTTTCAAGCGTTCCTCCGACCGAAAACAGATGCCATTGGGGCCGAGTCCCGATGGCATCTGTGTTTAGAAGCCGCGATCGCTCAGAGTGAAAAAATCATCCAAAAAAAACGCTAAATAAATAAAAAAATTGATCTTTATAAGTGCTTGTAATTCAAGGTAAATTTACTGTTCGGCAAAAGTTTCGCGTTTGCAGTCCACTTTGAGCTGTGTTGTAGTTGAAGTAAGGGACCGCTGAAATGCAGCGTTCACCGTATTCTCCTAAGGAAGGGGCTAGCGAAATGAGCAAAGAATCTAAGGATAATAAAAAGCAGACGAAGATGGCGGTTCCATTGCTTCCTCTTCGCGACGTGATTATTTTTCCCCACATGGTGGTTCCGCTTTTTGTAGGACGTGAAAAGTCCATTAATGCGCTTGAAGAGTGCGTGAACAAGAAGTTGGATCTTTTTTTGGTGGCTCAACGACAAGCTACGACGGTGAGCCCGGGCGAGAAAGATATTTTTGAAGTGGGAACGTTGGCTACGATTTTGCAGATTTTGCGATTGCCTGACAACACCGTCAAAGTGCTGATCGAAGGCAAAAGACGCGCCCGAATAGTTGAATACCGTGAAAATGACCGGATGATTGAGGCTTTGGTCGAAGAGGTCACTGACGTCGTTGAGGGGGGGATTGAAGTCGAAGCTCTCATTCGATCTTTGAAAGGGACGTTCGAAAATTACGTTAAGCTCAATAAGCGAATTCCTCCTGAAATGTTGATGAGCGTCAATACGATTGACGATCCGTCGCGGTTGGCGGATCTCATCGTTGCTCACCTCAATCTTAAGCTTGAGGATAAGCAAGAGATTTTGGAAATTTCAGATCCTGCCAAGCGCCTTGAAAAGCTATTACAGCTGATGCAGGGGGAGATTGAAATTCTGCAAGTCGAACGGCGAATTCGTTCACGAGTCAAGAAGCAGATGGAACGCTCGCAAAAGGAGTATTACCTCAACGAGCAAATGCAGGCGATCCAGAAGGAGTTAGGGGAAAAGGACGAGTTTAAGGCCGAATTACAGGCCATTGAAAAACAAATTCGGACCAAGCCGCTGAGTAAAGAGGCCAAAGAGAAAGCTACGCGCGAACTCAAAAAGCTCAAGATGATGTCTCCGATGTCGGCCGAGGCGACCGTGGTTCGCAATTACATTGACTGGTTGATTACTCTTCCTTGGGGGGAAATGACTCCCGATCGAAATGATATCAAGCTAGCCGAAGCCGTGCTCGAAGATGATCACTATGGTCTTGAGGACGTCAAAGAGCGTATTTTGGAGTATCTGGCGGTGCGTACGCTGACTGATAATGCGAAAGGTCAGATTATTTGCTTTGCGGGACCTCCGGGAGTGGGAAAAACCTCCCTGGCAAAATCGATCGCTAAGTCTCTGAGTAAAAAATTCGTGCGCTGCTCTTTGGGTGGGGTTCGGGACGAAGCTGAGATTCGAGGTCATCGGCGCACTTATGTGGGCGCGTTGCCCGGCAAGATCATTCAATCGCTCAAGAAAGCGGGGTCGTCTAATCCGGTGTTTCTGCTCGACGAAGTTGATAAAATGAGCACGGATTTTCGGGGTGACCCGTCATCGGCGCTGCTTGAAGTTTTAGATCCGGAGCAGAATGTGGCTTTTGGGGACCACTATCTCGAAGTAGATTATGATCTTTCTAAAGTGATGTTTGTGCTGACGGCGAATAACCTTCACACGATTCCGAGGCCTTTGCTGGATCGTATGGAAGTCATCACGATCAGCGGGTATACTGAGGTCGAAAAATTTAATATTGGTAAAAAATACCTTATTGGTAAGCAGATGGAGTTGCACGGACTGAAGCCTACCGAATTTGAAATTTCGGACGAGACGGTTTATTCGTTGATTCGTAATTATACCCGAGAAGCAGGGGTTCGTGGTCTCGAGCGAGCGGTAGCGACAGTGTGTCGAAAAGTGGCCAAGAAGATCGTTGAGCGCCGGGGCGCTGGCGCGGCTACCGAAATACCTGTGGCTGTAGTTGGTAAACTCAATAAAGTTGCAAAATTGCCCGATAGACCGGCTAAAATTTCGGAAAAAGCGGCGGTCGTTCATGCCAGTGTGGTGGCCGGCCCTATAGGGGGGTTGATTCGGGTTGAGGCAGCTGATTTGGAAGAGATGCTTGGGCCTCCCAAGTATACCAGTGGCAAAGTTGAGGAGCAAAGTGAGGTGGGGTTGACCAATGGTCTAGCCTACACTGAAGCCGGTGGTGACCTCCTGCAGATCGAGGTGAGTGTTTTGCCCGGCAAAGGAAATATCAAAATCACCGGAAAACTGGGCGAGGTGATGCAGGAATCAGCGGCAACGGCTTGGAGTTATGTCAGGTCGCGAGCGCACTTGCTAGGTTTGGCCCAGGATTTCTACCAAAATATTGATATTCATTTGCATGTGCCCGAAGGTGCGGTTCCTAAGGATGGTCCATCCGCGGGGATCACTATGGCTACAGCTATCACCAGCGCTTTAACCAAGATTCCGGTTAGGCGCGATGTGGCAATGACTGGCGAAATTACGTTACGGGGCCGTGTCCTTCCCATTGGCGGCTTAAAAGAAAAGCTCTTGGCCGCAAGAATTGGGGAGATTAAGACCGTTTTAATCCCCAAAGGTAATGTGCCAGACATGAAGAAAATCACTAAGGAGATCACTCAGGGGATGAAGATCATTCCAGTGGAACACGCGGATCAGGTGTTGCGTTTGGCACTCGAGCTTGAAAACCCCGAGGAGTTTTTGATGCGTAAGGGGATTGGCGAAATGGCGATTCCTTTGGTTGAAAAGACACCTATTGAAAAAGGTAGCGGAAGCGTGCGGCACTAGATTTTTTTAATTCTTGCTTGACCCGCCACGCACAGTCGTCTATTTTCAGCATCCTTCACGATCTCGCGAAGCGCCTCTAATGGGCCAACTGAAAAGTTGCAACTGTTAAGGTTTTGTTTTTAAAGTGTTTTTTTGGATTTTGAAAAAGATTCGCCAAAAAAAGGTTGAATTTTTGTGGTTTGTACCTGAAATAGGTGCTTCACATTTTCAGAGAATTTAGGAAATTCAGGACAGGAAAGGAAGAGCAGTTCATGCCGACGATTAACCAGCTCGTTCGCAAAGGGCGCGCAAATAAGATGTGGAAGACTAAGTCTCCCGCACTTGAAAGCTGCCCACAAAGACGCGGTGTTTGTACCCGCGTGTACACCACGACCCCCAAGAAGCCTAATTCGGCTCTCCGTAAGGTTTGTCGTGTGCGTTTGACGAATGGCTTTGAAGTGACGTCCTATATCCCCGGCGTCGGCCATAATCTCCAGGAACACTCTATTGTTCTCGTTCGTGGCGGTCGTGTGAAGGACCTGCCGGGTGTTCGTTATCATACGGTTCGCGGCACCCTGGATGCTCAAGGTGTGGCTAATCGCAAGCAAAGCCGTTCGAAGTATGGTACTAAACGCGCTTCCGGTGCGGCTGCGGCCACTGCTGCGAAATAATTAGGAAATCAGAGGTTAAGATCAAATGGGTCGTAAGAAATTTGTTCGTAAGCGTGAGATCCTCCCAGATCCAAAGTTTCATGACGTAGTTTGCGCTAAGTTTATTAGCAGCTTGCTCAAAGAAGGTAAGAAGTCCACCGCCGAAGCCATTTTCTATGGCTGCGTAGATGTGATGCAAGACCGTACGGGCGAAGAAGGATTGAAACTTTTTAAAAAGGCGCTGGAAAACGTAAAGCCTTTGCTTGAAGTGAAGTCCCGTCGTGTCGGTGGCGCTACTTATCAGGTTCCCGTAGAAGTGAAGCCTGCTCGTCGGCAGTCTTTGGCTTCTCGCTGGCTGATTGAATCAGCCCGTGGTCGTCCGGAACATTCGATGGCCGAGCGACTCGCCGCTGAGATGATCGAAGCAGCGAATGGTCGCGGTGGCGCCATGAAGAAGCGTGAAGACGTGCATAAGATGGCTGACGCGAATAAAGCATTCGCGCACTATCGCTGGTAATTTAGACAAATTCTTAATAGAAATGAAGTCCCGCTCATGCGCTGGTGCGCTGATGCGGGACTTCGCTTTTGTAGGGTCTTAATCCAGGGAAAAAGTATATGGCGGAAGAATCCAATCTCGAGCAGATCCGAAATATAGGCATCATGGCCCATATTGATGCGGGCAAGACGACAACCACGGAGCGGATTCTTTACTATACAGGCAAGACTCACAAAATGGGAGAAGTCCACGATGGTAACACCATTATGGATTGGATGCCGCAGGAGCAGGAGCGAGGGATTACGATCACTTCGGCGGCGACTACCTGTTTTTGGCGTAAGCACCGTATCAATATTATCGATACCCCGGGGCACGTTGATTTCACCATCGAAGTCGAAAGGTCCTTGCGTGTACTCGACGGCGCGGTCGGGGTGTTTTCTGCCGTGGAGGGCGTTGAGCCTCAATCCGAAACAGTTTGGCGTCAGGCGAATAAGTACCACGTACCCCGCTTGGCTTTTGCTAATAAAATGGACCGTGTGGGAGCTGACTTTATTGAACTGCTTTCTCAAATGCGTAAAAAGCTCGGCGCAAACCCAGTGGCGATTCAGCTTCCTTGGGGTGCGGCGGAGACTTTTGTTGGTGTTTTAGATCTGGTTGAGATGAAGGGTTTGCGCTGGAGTGGGGATAAAGATGATACAGCTTGCCTGGTTGTGGATATTCCTGCTGAGTTTTTTGATGAAGTGGCCACATATCGCGACAAACTTTTGGAGGCGGTGGCTGAATGTGATGAAACTTTGATGGAAAAGTACGTGGGAGGCGAGCCGGTATCAGCTTCGGAGCTTCGCGCTGGGATCCGTAAAGGTTGTGTCAGTCTAAAATTTGTACCTGTGCTTTGTGGGTCGAGCTTCAAGAATAAAGGAGTTCAGCCGCTTTTGGACGCGATTGTGGATTTCTTGCCATCACCACTCGATGTGCCGTCGGTTGAAGGCAAAGATCCACGGGATGAAGAAAAAATTCTTACTCGGCATCCTGATATTCAGGAGCCGTTCGCAGCCCTCGCTTTCAAGATTCAGAATGATCCCTATGTCGGACAGTTGACCTATTTTAGAGTTTATTCCGGAAAAATCGAGGCTGGCGAAATGGTCTTCAATGCGGCCAAGGGAAAGCGAGAACGAATCAGTCGTTTGCTGCAAATGCACGCCAATAAACGTGAGGATATTCAGGTCGTGAAGGCGGGGGATATTGCTGCTACGGTGGGGCTGCGTTTTACTACCACCGGAGATACCCTTTGCAACGAAGGTAAGCCCATTCTACTGGAGAAGATGGATTTTCCGGAACCTGTCATTTCAATTGCTATTGAGCCAAAAACAAAAGCGGATGAGGAAAAGCTTTTGGGAGCTCTGGATAAGTTGGCCATGGAAGATCCCTCGTTCCGTGTAACAATCAATGCTGATACCGGACAAACGCTGATCAGTGGCATGGGAGAATTGCATCTTGAAATTATCGTGGATCGAATGAAACGAGAGTTCAAGGTGGAGGGTAATGTCGGAAAACCTCAGGTCGCCTATAAGGAAACGATTTCAGTGTCGGCCAAGGCAGAAGGAAAGTTCGTGCGGCAGGCAGCCGGTAAGAATCAATATGGTCACTGCGTGATTCAGTTGGATCCCCTCAAAAAGGGCGAGGGCTATCAATTTATCAATAAATTGGCGTCAGGGGTGATTCCGAAAGAGTTTATTGCTGCAATTGATAAGGGAATAAAAGAATCCATGCTCGGTGGAATTATTGCTGGTTATCCGGCCACTGATTTGCGCGCGACTCTTTGGGATGGTTCTTTTAATGAAACAGATTCAACGGAGGTTGCATATAAAATTGCGGCCTCCATGGCTTTCAAAGATGCGGCTCGGGCTGCGCGACCCGTTATTCTAGAGCCTGTCATGTTGTGTGAGGTTGTCTGTCCAGATGATTACATGGGCGGTGTCATCGGCGATTTAAATAGCCGACGTGGAAAAATATTAAACATGACGAGTCGTCACGGACTTCAGATCATTAAGGCGGAGGTGCCGCTTTCGACGATGTTCGGGTATTCGACTGCGGTCAGGTCTTCGTCGCAAGGTCGCGCGACCTTTACCATGGAGTTTGCGAGTTATGAGCCTGTTACGTCCCAGGTGGCTGAGGAAATCAAACTGAGGGCTGGGGTAATTTCGGTTTAGGGTCGGAGCAGAGACTTCAGTTTCTTGTTTTGTTTTTTTGTGATTGTTTTTGCTGAATGCGCCCTGTATACGCTTTGTTCTTCAAATTGTTTGGGTGCCTCCTTAAAATGGGGCTTTTATTGAACTGACGCTTTGGGAGAGATTGCTTGGCCGAGTTCACATTGCGGCTGAGGTAACTCCCCGAAAAAACAGGAGAATTATTTAAAATAATTCTCCTTACGTAACTGAGGAGATGTGAAAATGGCAATAGAACACAAGATTCGCATTAAGTTAAAAGCTTTTGATCATCACGTTCTCGATCAATCTGTTTGGGAAATCGTGAATACGGCGAAAAGGACTGGGGCGACAGTTCGTGGACCGATTCCTCTTCCAACCGTGATTAATAAGTATTGCGTTCTACGTTCTCCGCATGTAGATAAGAAATCCCGCGAACAGTTCGAAGTTCGGACTCATAAGCGGCTTTTAGATATCCTCGAACCGACTCAGCAAACTGTCGACTCTTTGATGAAGCTCGATTTGTCTGCCGGGGTGGACGTGGAGATCAAGTCCTAACCATCTCCCAACGATGGCGGTGGACTTAGCCGATATAGTGTTCATTTATTGTGAATGTTGTATAGGTGGCCTTGAGGAGCGATTCGATACTATCTGCTGCAGCGTGATTTTACGTTCCCAGTGGGAAAGTCGAAAAGCTTAGCGACCGGCACATGAAAGCATCCGGCGGCCTAGAATCCGATTTCTCAGGTGGCTTCCCGGTGATGCTGTGAAGACGGTTCGTCAGATTGAAAAGTAAGAGGCGAAAAATTTCGCCTTTGGAGAGTAAAATGGAACAGAAGCCTGAGGCACAAAAGGCAAACGCGGCTGAAACCGTGGCGTCTAGTGCTGCAATTAAAACAGTTCGCGAGCTAGTGGCCTTGGCTACTAAGCGGGGCGGCGTCTTAGGGGTTAAGGCGGGGATGACCCAGGTTTATGCGGAAAACGGCGATGCTTTGGCTGTTACCGTGATCGATTTAAAGCCGGCGGTAATTACCCAAATTAAGACCAAAGATAATGATGGGTATCAAGCCGTTCAAGTTGGTTTTCTGGAGAAAAAGGCTAAGGCTGCAACTAAACCGGAACAGGGACATGCAAAGGCAGTTGGTGCGCCTGGTTTTTATCATTATCAAGAATTTCGTTTTGGGGCCGGTGAGCAGCTTTCTGGTTTGACCGTCGGCAAGGTCCTTTCTGCGGATTTTGTTAAACCAGGGGATCTGGTTGACGTGACTGCTGAAAGCAAGGGCAAGGGTTTTCAGGGTGTCATTAAACGGTATCATTTCGCCGGTGGTTTTAAGACCCATGGTGCATCGCTGGTTCATCGCTCACTTGGATCTATCGGTAATCGTGCTGATCCAGGTCGCGTATTTCCTGGTAAAAAGATGGCCGGTAACATGGGTCATGAACAGGTGACTGTTCAGAACGTCAGGGTGGTTGCTGTAGACGTCGAGAATCAGCTCCTCCTGGTGCATGGAAGTGTTCCAGGTCCTCGCAGTGGCATCGTGACTGTTCAAAAAGCGGTCAAGACTGCGAATAAGGTGAGGTGATATATGCCTACTTTGGATTTATTTAATCAAGAGAAGAAGAAGGTCGGAACGATTCAGCTACGGGACGACGTGTTTGCAGTAGATGTCAACGTGGCTCTAGTTCATCAAGTGATTAAGGCGCAGCTTGCCGGTAGACGTCGAGGGACGGCCAAGACTAAGACTAAGTCTGAAGTTCGAGGCGGTGGCCGTAAACCGTTTAAGCAGAAGGGGACAGGGAATGCTCGACAGGGTTCCACCCGTTCTCCGCTTAATCCGGGTGGTGGTCAGAGTTTTGGTCCGGTTCCAAGGTCTTATGAACAGGCAACACCAAAAGAAATGATGCGTGGTGCTTTGCGTTCAGCTCTCAGCGATCGGGTTAAAGCTGGTCATGTTGTTGTGGTGGATGAATTTAAGATCGCTCAGGTGAAAACTAAAGCTTTGAGTGAGCTGATCAAAGACAAGCTGCAGTTGGATAAAGTATTGATCGTGGACGATGCGAATAAAAATCTGGAGCTTTCGGGGCGTAATATCCCGAAGGTGAAGATTCTTCGCACTGAGGGCCTCAATGTGTACGACATTGTTCGTTACGATTGGGTGGTTATCACGAAACGTGCTGTAGAGGCGGTCGAGAGCCGTCTTGCAACGAGCTGAGGTGAGGGACTATGCGTAACGTTTACGATGTAATTCAAAGGCCGATTATCAGCGAAAAAAGTACTGCTCTCGCTGAAGTGGGCAATCGGTACGCCTTTCAAGTGGCTACGCAAGCCAATAAGCAGGAGATCCGTGATGCGGTTCAACGCTTGTTCAATGTGAAGGTACGGAAGGTGCACACCATGCTCGTGCATGGAAAGGTCAAGCGCGTTGGTCGTTTTGAAACGAAACGCCCTAACTGGAAGAAGGCATTTGTGACTTTGGCTGAAGGCCAAAAGATCGACTTCTTTCAAACGAAGTGAGATGAACCATGGCAACTAAATCCTTTAAACCAACGACTCCGTCGCTTCGTTATAAGACCGTGGCGGATTTCTCGGTTCTCACGCCGAAGAAGGCCCAACCGTCGCGCCCTCGGAAGCTGGTAGGCGGCGCTGTTAAGTCAGGGGGTCGAAACGTTTTCGGCCGGATGACTGTCAGGCACATTGGTGGTGGTCATAAGCGCAAGTACCGTGTGGTTGACTTTGCGCGAGATAAGCGTGAGATCCCCGCTAAGGTTATTTCTGTAGAGTATGATCCAAATCGGACAGCTTATATCGCTCTGCTTGCTTACGCTGATGGCGAAAAACGTTATATTATTGCCCCTTTGAATTTAAAGATTGGCGATCAGGTTTTTGCGAGCGATCAAGCTGATATTAAACCGGGTAATAACCTTTCACTTTCGGCTATCCCAGTGGGTACTTTGATTCACAATATTGAAGTCATTCCTGGACAGGGTGGAAAGCTAGCTCGATCGGCTGGTAATTATGCCCAGCTGATGGCAAAAGAGGGCGAATACTGCCAGGTGAAGATGCCAAGCGGTGAAATTCGTCTCCTCCATGCTCGCTGTAGAGCATCTGTGGGTCAACTATCAAATACTGATCATGAGAATATCGCTATTGGTAAGGCGGGTCGATCTCGATGGCTTGGGATTCGTCCAACTAACCGCGGTGTTTCTATGAACCCGATTGACCATCCTCATGGGGGTGGCGAAGGGAAGAGCTCGGGTGGTGGTCATCCTCGGACGCCTTGGGGTGTTCCGACTAAGGGCTATAAAACTCGAAATAACAAGCGTACCGATGCTTTCATCGTCAAGCGTCGTAAGTAAGGAGATTGAATCGTGGCACGTTCAATTAAAAAAGGCCCTTTTTGTGACGACCATCTGCTGAAGAAGGCTCAGGCTGCCCGCCAGAGTCAGAGTCGTCAGGTGATCAAGACCTGGTCGCGCCGTTCTACGGTGTTGCCGGACTTTGTGGGTTTAACGTTTGCTGTTCATAACGGCAAAAAGTTTATCCCAGTTTACGTGACCGAAAATATGGTTGGGCACAAGTTGGGTGAATTTGCCCTGACTCGTACCTTTCATGGTCATACCCCTGCCGATAAAAAGGCTGCTGCTGAGGGTGCTGCAAAACCTGCGGCAGCTGCTCCGGCTAAACCGGCAGCTAAGTGAGTGAGGATTGAGTAATGCAAGTCACTGCTAAGTTGAGTTTTGTCCGGATCACCCCGCGTAAAGTGGGTTTGCTCGCGGACGAGGTCCGAGGAAAGGGCATTAATGATGCTCTGACCTATCTTCGGTTTTCCCCGAGGAAAAGGACTGCAGGTATCCTGTTTCGTCTTCTAAAGAGCGCCGCTTCAAACGCGGATCAGAAGCAGACGATTGATGTCGATAATCTTTTCGTGAAGACGATCCTAGTGGGCCAGGGCCCAACGCTTAAGCGTTTCCGCCCTCGCGCAAAGGGTTCGGCATTCCGGATCAACAAGAAGACCAGCCACGTGAGCGTAACGCTCGCCGAGCGCTAAGAGGAAGAACAATGGGTCAGAAAGTTAATCCAGTTGGTTTCCGTCTTGGAATTACCCGTACTTGGGATAGTCGTTGGTTTGCTAAACGCGACTATGCAAAGCTACTTCACGAGGATATTAAGCTTCGTAAGTACCTTAAAGAGAAGCTTTATAGCGCGGGTATTTCTCGAATTGATATTGAGCGTGCGGCCACGAAGGTCAAAATCAATGTCCATACGGCTCGTCCAGGGATTGTCATTGGCAAAAAAGGCGCCGGTGTAGAGTCTCTTAAGGCTGATGTTCAAAAGCTTTCGAGTAACGAAGTATTTTTGAATATCATCGAAGTTAAAAAGCCCGAGTCAAATGCGACACTTATCGCTGAAAACGTTGCTTCGCAGCTCGAAAAACGTGTTGCTTTTCGTCGCGCGATGAAAAAATGCATGACAGCCGCCTTCAAACAGGGCATCAAGGGCATCAAAATTCGCGTCTCGGGTCGGTTGGGGGGAGCTGAAATCGCTCGTACTGAATGGTACAGCGAAGATAGTGTACCTCTGCATACTCTGCGCGCGAATATTGATTACGGAACTGCAGAAGCTCGCACCACCTATGGTGTGATTGGCGTTAAGGCGTGGGTTTATACCGGCGAGACAGTTACGCTGAAAAAGCAGGCGGCCGTAGAAGCTAAAGCTGTGCAGGGCGCATAAGGAGTAATGAACAATGTTGGCACCAAAAAGAGTCAAATGGCGCAAACAGCAAAAGGGTAAGATGCGTGGGAAGGCAGACCGCGGCGGTACCCTTTTCTTTGGTCAGTTTGGACTTCAAGCTACCGAATGTGGAAAAATTACGTCGAAACAGATAGAAGCTTCTCGCGTTGCTATGACCCGTTATGTTAAGCGTGGCGGCAATATCTGGGTTCGCGTGTTTCCGAATAAGGCCTTGACCAAAAAGGCTGCTGAAACTCGCATGGGCTCCGGTAAGGGGAATGTTGAGGAGTGGGCATGCGTGATCAAGCCAGGCCGCATCATTTTTGAAATGGATGGGGTGACGCAGGCGGAGGCTTTTGAGGCACTTCGTTTGGCCAATAATAAGTTACCGGTTCCTTGTAAGCCGATTAGCCGTGCTACAGAGGCGTTGGCTAAGGCCAGCGCAGATGTAGTTCGAAAGGCGAAACTCGCCAAAAAAGCTGCTCGTGCTCCGGCAAAAAGTATCAAGGCTTAAGGCAGAGAGGTATTGAACGTGTCTACCAAGCGTTTTAAAGAATTAAAAAGTCTGTCCAAGGATGAGCTCTCCACCAAGCTTCGGGAAGCTGAGGTTGAGTTTTTTCAGGCCAAGATGAAGAAAATGACTGGCCAGTTGACGGATACGGCGAGTTTATGGCGGATCCGTAAGCAAGTGGCTCAGATCAAGACGCTTCAGAGCGCCGGGTCGGCGAAGTAATAGCGGTGGTGAGGTAAGGAAGAATGGCTACTCAGAAAAAGACAAAAGAAGCTTCAAAATCGGTTGCGGAAGCTCCGATTCGTACTGAAGCCGCGGATTCAGTCGATTCACGTAATGCGCTCCAAAAGCGTCGCGTGGCCACTGGAATTGTGGTGAGCGATAAGATGCAGAAGACGATCGTTGTGAAGGTGGATCGGCGTGTTCGCGATACGATGTATAAAAAGTACGTCGTTCGGTCTCGTCGCTTTAAGGCTCATGACGAAACAAATGACGCCAAGATGGGTGACCGGGTTACGCTGGTTGAATCCCGGCCGCTCAGTCGCGATAAGCGTTGGGTTTTACAATCGGTTGTCCGTCGCGCAGGTCAGACGCAGGACGTAAACGTTTAAGCGTTTTGGAGAGATGGAAAAGGTGAGTTTATGATTCAAATGCGTACTCGTCTCGACGTTGCAGATAACTCCGGCGCTAAGTCCGTTATGTGCATTAAAGTGCTCGGCGGTTCAAAGCGGAAATACGCGAGTCTCGGTGATGTGATCGTCGTGTCAGTTAAGGTTGCTGTTCCGAATGCTAAGGTTAAAAAGGGAGAAATCCTGAAAGCCGTTATCGTTCGTACCAAGAAAGAAGTGAATCGTCACGATGGGACGTATATTCGCTTCGATACCAATTCAGCTGTGCTGATTAATGCCCAAAATGAGCCCATTGGAACCCGTATTTTCGGACCAGTGGCTCGTGAGCTTCGTGCTCGGGCATTTACTAAAATTATTTCGTTGGCTCCGGAAGTGTTGTGAGGATTTATGCAAAACACTGAGCATGGTAAATTTACGCTACGAAGGAACGACCAGGTGCAAGTCATCGCTGGGCGCGAAAAAGGCAAAACTGGCAAGATCTTGAAGGTCGATGCCAAAAACTGTCGCGTCTTGGTCGAAAAAGTTAATATGGTGAAGAGGCATACCAAGCCGTCTCAGCAGAGTCCCCAGGGTGGGATTATTGAGAAGGAACTTCCTCTGCACTATTCGAATGTGCTCCTGATGTGCCCTAAATGCAATCATGGCCGCCGCCATGGAATGAAGCTGGTCGAAAAGGCCGGGAAAAAGGGAGCTGCTGCGAAGCAGATGAGAGTCAGGATTTGCAAAAAATGCGGTGAATCGCTTGAAACAACGGCGTGATTTGACTGCTGGAGGATGAGTTTGTGGTAGCCAATAAAGACGAAAACCAAAATCAGGCAGCCGATGGCGCTGATGCAGCTAAGGCCAGAACAGACGCTAAAAAGGCATCTGCTGAGGCGGCCCGTGCCAGAGCGAAAAAGGCCAAAGAAGATGCAGCCGCATCTTCGGTGAGGATCGCTGCCTCAGGGGAAACTAGGATTTCTCCAAGTAAGACGCCTCGCTTACAGGTGCATTATAAGGGCAAAGCAGTGCCCGCTTTGATGAAAGAGTTCCAATACAAAAATCCGATGCAAGTTCCGCGGCTGACCAAAGTCACGGTTAATTGCGCGGTTAAAGAAGCGGTAGCTAACCCTAAGGTTCTCGACAATACTTTTGAAGAGATTCTTGCTATTACGGGACAGAAGCCTGTGGTAACTCGGGCACGTAAGGCAATCGCTACCTTTAAGGTTCGTAAAGGAAATGCAGTCGGCGTTATGGTAACATTGCGTCGCGCTCGCATGTATGAGTTTTTGGACCGCCTGATGAATGTCGCGCTTCCTCGTGTTCGTGACTTCAAGGGTGTGAACCCCAAATCATTCGATGGTCGCGGTAATTACTCTCTGGGGATCCGCGAACAGATTATTTTCCCGGAAATTAATTACGACAAGGTGGACAAGGTGCGCGGAATGACCGTGACGATCGAGACCACTGCACAAACGAACGAGCACGCTAGAGCTTTACTAACTGAGCTCGGCATGCCCTTCCGTAAGTAAAAAGGAGATCGCTCTTGTCTAAGAAGTGCAAACTCGAAGGAATTGCGAAAGCCCCGAAGTTCAAGGTGCGTGTCCGAAACCGCTGTCCGCTCTGCGGGCGGCCGCGAGCGTACATGCGTAAGTTCAATATGTGCCGTCTGTGCTTCCGCGGGCTGGCTCTCAAGGGTCAGCTTCCCGGCGTGACGAAGTCAAGCTGGTAAGAGTGAAGAGGAATTTATTTTATGAGCATGACTGATCCGATTGCAGATCTGTTAACCAGAATCAGAAACGCCGCCAAAGAAAAGCATGAAAAGCTTGAAGTGCCGGCGTCTAGGATGAAGGCGAACGTTGTTCGTGTGTTAAAGGATGAAGGTTATATTAAGAACTTTCGTCTGATGCGCGAAGAAGGGCGCCCTATGATTAAGGTGTATCTCAAGTACACCGACGAAGGTATGAGTGTCATCCAGGGAATTCGCCGAATAAGCAAACCTGGCTTGCGACGTTATGCCGGTTATGAAGCCATGCCCCGTCCACTGGGCGGCGCAGGTATAGCCATCGTTTCGACCTCCAAAGGTGTAACGACAGGCCATAAGGCTCGCGCCCAAAAAATGGGTGGCGAAATTCTTTGCGAGGTCTGGTGATCATATGTCGCGCGTTGGTAAAGCCCCTATTAAAATTCAACAGGGCGTAAAAGTTGAAATCAAGGACGGGTTGGTTAAGGTTGAGGGCCCTAAGGGCAAGCTCAGTCACCAACTCCCGCGCGGCGTCGCCGCAAAAATAGATAATGGTTCGGTCGTAGTGACTCGAGATGAGAAGCAGGCTGAAAATGCCGCCGCTCTTCATGGTTTGTCTCGCACGCTGATTCATAACATGGTTCATGGGGTTCATACCGGATTTACGCGTGAACTCGATGTGGTCGGCGTTGGTTATCGTGCCGCAGTGAAGGGCATTGTTCTGACGTTGACTGTGGGTTACTCGCATCCGGTGGATTTCGAGTTGCCAGTAGGCGTGAGCGCCAAGGTTGAGAATAACACTCGTATCGTCGTGTCTGGTGCTGATAAAATGCTAGTGGGTTTGGTTGCCGCTAAGATTCGCGGATTTAAGGAACCAGAACCCTATCAGGGCAAAGGTATCAAGTACGTTGATGAGCATATCGTCCGCAAGCAAGGTAAGGCTGCGGGTGCTAAGTAAGGCCGGCAGTAGGAAAGATTATGGCTACAAAAATTCGTCAGAATACAAGCAATAAGCAGGTGGTTCGCTTCAAGCGAAAACGCCGGATCCGCTCTCGCATTGAGGGAACGGTAGAGCGGCCGCGACTCGCGGTTTTTCGTTCTAATCGTCATCTCTACGCGCAGCTGATTGATGATATGAAGGGGCAGACGCTGGTCGCAGCCTGCACTCTTGAGGAAGAACTCAAGGGTAAGGCGGGCGCAACAATTGATGGGGCCAAGAACTTGGGCAACCTGATTGCGAAGCGTGCGTTGGCTAAGCAAATTGCCAAGGTGGTCTTTGACCGAAGTGGTTATCTGTATCACGGCCGCATTAAGGCCGTAGCGGATGCTGCTCGTGAAGGTGGTTTGAAATTCTGACGGGAGTAATCCCGCGTCGCGACGATGACAGGAGAAGATGAATATGGCTATTGGTCAACAAATGGGCCGTCACCAGCAGGAAGATTCAGAGTTTGAAGATAAGGTGATCCACATCAATCGCTGCGCTAAAGTGGTGAAGGGCGGGCGCCGGTTCAGCTTTGCTGCTATTGTGGTGGTGGGTGATAAGAAGGGCCAGGTCGGGGTTGGACTCGGCAAGGCTGGGGAAGTTCCTGAAGCTATCAAGAAGGCAGGCAAGCAAGCGAAGAAGAATTTGATGCGGATCCCTCTTGAGGGGAATACAATTCCGCATCAGGTGATTGGTCATTTTGGTGCGAGTCAAGTTCTGATGAAGCCGGCACCCGAAGGTACCGGGATTATTGCTAGCTCGTCTGTACGGGCAATCATGGAAGTGGCTGGAATTCAAAATATCCTGACGAAGTCAATTCGTCGTGACAACCCTCATAATGTGGTTCGGGCTACTTTGTCTGGTTTGAAGAGCCTGAGGAATATGGCTGATATCGCTAAAGCTCGCGGCAAGACCGTGGGCGAGATTCTTTGATTTGCGATTCAGTTAAGGAGTGAAAAATGACTGCGGCAACCAAAAAGACGATTACTATCCGCTTGAAAAAAGGCTTGATTGCTTGTCCACCAAGCCAGCGTGCTACTGTATTTGGTTTGGGGCTCAAGCGACGCGAGCAACTTCGTACTCTCGAAAACACTCCGTCGGTACGTGGGATGATTAAAAAGGTTCTTCACTTGGTCGAAGTAGTTTCAGAGACTCGATAAGTTAAGTTCTAATAAATGAGCAAAGGAAGTCTGTCATGTTGAAGTTGAATACGATTAAAGCTCAGCCGGGGGCCACTACTAGCCGCAAGCGTTTGGGCCGTGGTTCTGGATCTGGGCTGGGTCAGACCGCTGGTAAAGGGGATAAGGGTCAGTTGGCCCGCTCGGGTGGGAGTGTTCGTCCGGGTTTTGAAGGCGGCCAGATGCCGCTCTATCGTCGTGTTCCAAAGCGTGGCTTTAAGAATTTTGCGCGTCGCAGTAATGCGGTTCTCAATGTTCAAGATCTGGACAGGCTCAATCCGGCTGAAATTAAGGAAGTTTCCTTAGAGTCTTTGGCGAAAGCCGGGTTTGTGAAGGGGCGGCACGACCGTTTGACCATCCTTGCAACTGGGGAGATCACGAAAGCTTTTGTAGTAAAGGCTCATCGCGTTAGTCCTTCGGCAATAGAGAAAATCACTAAAGCTGGAGGAAAGGTTGAGCTAATCCCCATTCCTGGTAAGGCTGTAGTGAAGAAACAGAAGTCTCAGGCTAATCAGTAGTTTTGATTGTCTGAAAATTATAACCGGCATTCATCCAATGGGAGTCAACTCGTAGATGTCAGGCGCAGACGGGCTAGTTAAGATTCCGGAACTTCGTAAACGGATTATCTTCGCATTGGTGATGCTGGCAGTATATCGCATCGGCGTGCATATTCCCACACCAGGGGTAGATAGTGCCGCATTGCAACAGGTCTTTGCTAATATGAAGGGGACCATCTTCGGTTGGTTTAATCTCTTCAGTGGTGGTGCACTTGAGCGTTTTAGTATTTTTGCGCTTGGGGTAATGCCCTATATTAGTAGTTCTATCATTTTTCAGTTACTAACGGTGGTATGGCCTTACCTTCACGAACTTCAAAAAGAGGGTGACCAGGGCCGAAAAAAGATCACTCAGTACACCCGCTATGGGACGGTTTTGTTATGTTTGATTCAGGGATATGGGCTTGCGTCAGGTCTTGAACATTATAATAATCCTGCTGTAGTTACCCATCCCGGATTAGCTTTTCGAGTTTTGACTACTATTACTCTGACTTGTGGGACCGTGTTTTTGATGTGGGTGGGTGAGCAGATGTCGGAGAACGGAATCGGCAACGGCATGTCGTTGTTGATTTATGCAGGGATCGCTGCTCGTATTCCTCAGGGAATGGGTGGGACGCTCAGTCTTCATCGGTCCGGTGAACTGAGTCTTTTTAAGATTTTGTTAGTTCTCGCTATTATCGTAGGCACTTTTTTCGTAATTATTTTTGTCGAGCGCGGAGCCCGGCGGATTCCCATTCAATACGCAAAGAGAATTGTCGGGCGAAAGGTGTACGGCGGTCAGAATACAAATCTTCCGCTCAAGGTGAATACTTCGGGGGTTATTCCTCCGATTTTTGCCTCCTCCCTGATTATGTTTCCTGCGACTCTTGCCACATTTTTTCCTTCTGAAAAGATTCAGCGTTTTACGTCGATGTTACAGCCAGGCGGAATGTTGTATAATGTTCTGTTTGTTGGGCTGATTGTTTTTTTCTGTTATTTCTATACAGCCGTCACCTTCAAGACAGAAGATGTAGCTGAAAATTTGAAAAAATACGGCGGTTTTATTCCCGGGATTGCCCTGGTCAACCGACAGCTCAATACATTGACCACGTTTTAGCTCGGATTACTTTGGGTGGGGCCGTCTATATCTCAGCTATTTGCGTATTGCCAACCTTCTTTACTCAGGCGTTGAAGGTGCCCTTTTATTTCGGCGGGACGAGTGTGTTGATTTTGGTTGGCGTTGCTTTAGATACTGTGGCGCAGATTGAGACTTTCTTGCTAACGCGAAATTACGAAGGTTTTATGAAGCATACGCGTTTGAAGGGACGAGCGGCATACACATGATTCTCGTTTTGCTGGGACCTCCTGGATCTGGAAAAGGCACACAAGCGAAGAAGCTCGTTGTTGAGCACTCTTGGCCCCAGTTATCGACTGGAGATATGCTTCGTGCATCCATTGCTCAGGGGACAAAACTAGGGTTGGAGGCGAAGTCATTTATGGATCGTGGTGCCTTGGTGCCCGATGCTGTGGTGATTGGGCTGATTAATGAGCGCGCCCAGAGTCTTGATTGCAATTCTGGATTTGTATTGGATGGATTTCCAAGGACGATTCCTCAGGCGGAAGCGCTTGATGAGATGCTTCAAAAACAGGAACGAAGTGTGGATCGGGCTGTTTTATTTGAAATTCCTGATGGAGAGTTGGTTCGTCGTCTTTCCGGGCGCCGCACTTGTTTGAAGGACGGTTCGATGTATCATATCGAGTCACTTCAGCCTAAGACGGCGGGGTTCTGTGATCAGTGCGGAAGTGCATTGGTTCAGCGAGATGATGATCAGACTGAGGTCATTCAGAAGCGTTTGTCTGTTTATCACCAACAGACAAGTCCATTGGCCAGTTATTATCGTGATCAACAGAAGCTTCGGTCGGTCGACGCAAGTCGTAGTCCAGAGCAGGTAACTGAGGCTTTAGCGCAAGCCTTGGTTAAATAGGTATGGGAGTGGTATTACATGATCTCGCTTAAGTCTGACAGAGAACTCAACATCATGCGAAAAGCGGGTGGGATTGTTGCGCAAATTCTTGAAGATATGGCCGCCCTGATTAAACCAGGTATAACAACGGCGGACATTGACTTTTTTGCGGAGTCACGTTGCAAGGACTTAAAGGCTTTGCCCGCATTTAAGGGTTATCACGGATTTCCAGCCTCTGTTTGCATTTCTGTCAATGATGAGGTAGTTCACGGCATCCCCTCGAAAAAAAGGGTTTTAAACGAGGGTGACATTGTTGGTCTTGATTTTGGTGTGATCTACGAGGGGTGGCATGGCGATGCGGCTAGAACCGTCCCTGTGGGGAGAATATCGTCGGAAGCCCAAAAATTGGTCGACGCTACCCGTGAGAGTTTGATGCGAGGAGTCGCGCAATGCCGCGAAGGGAATAGGGTTTTTGATATCGGTCATGCGATTCAAAATTATGTTGAAGGATTAGGATATAGCGTGGTACGGGAGTTCGTTGGTCATGGTATAGGAAGAGCCCTACACGAAGAGCCGCAGGTGCCTAATTACGGTCCGAGAGGCAAAGGTCTGCAACTTAAATCGGGTATGGTTTTAGCTGTTGAGCCCATGATTAATGCTGGTAGTTATGAAGTGAAAGTTCTAAAAGACGGTTGGACGGCCGTAACTGTAGATCGGTCTCTTTCAGCTCATTTTGAGCACACGGTTGCCATCACTCCTCGGGGACCGGAGATTTTGACGGTTGTATAGTCGGATAGTCGTGTAGTGGAACGGAGTGCGGTAAAATGTTTATCGCAAAAACATTGGCAACGGTACGGGGCAAGTTATGAAAGTTCGTGCATCGGTAAAGAAAATTTGTGACAAATGTAAGGTTCTTCGGCGCAAGGGCGTGGTACGTGTGATTTGTGAAAATCCACGCCATAAACAGCGTCAAGGATAGGTTGGAATAGATGGGGTTCTTGGGGCCTTATAAATACGCCCCAGTGTTGATTGATCTTTTGGAAGGAAGGTAACAAGTGGCTCGTATCGCGGGAGTCGACCTCCCACGCAATAAGCGGATGGAAGTTGCATTGACGTATATTTTTGGCATTGGCCGTCAGACTGCTAAGAAGATTCTGGGCGAAGCCCAGATTGACCTTAGCAAGAAATCGGATACTTTGACCGAATCGGAGGTCGCAAAGATTCGTGAACTCATCGACCGTGTTTATCGCGTGGAGGGAGACCTTCGGCGCGAAGTAAGCCTGAACATTAAACGCTTGGTGGATCTCGGTTGTTACCGCGGTTTCCGGCATCGTAAGGGTCTGCCCGTACATGGTCAGCGTACGCATTCAAATGCCAGGACTCGTAAGGGGCCTGCTGTTGCGATTGCAGGTAAGAAGTCTGTCAAGGCGATGAAGTAATAGGAATTTATGGCTGAACAAAAAACTGAAGCAAAGAGTGAAGTAAAGAAGGATGCAGTCGTCGTCGCCGCGGCGCCGACTGCTGAAGGTGCTGTTAAACGGGTAAAGAAGGGCAAGAAAAATATTTCCAGTGGGAATGTTTATGTGCTCTCCACGTTTAATAACACTATTGTAACGATTACCGATGCGATGGGCAACACGGTTTGTTGGTCAACTGCAGGAGCTAAGGGCTTCCGTGGTTCTCGTAAAAACACACCGTTTGCTGCACAGGTCGCAGCGGAAGATGCGGGCCGTAAGGCCGTTGAAAATGGGATGCGTTCGGTGCAGGTATTCGTCAGTGGACCCGGAGCAGGTCGTGAGTCGGCTCTGCGTGCGCTGGCGTCTGTGGGCCTGCGTGTGACCTATATTGAAGATGTTACCCCGATCCCGCATAATGGGTGCCGTCCGCCGAAGCGTAGGAGAGTTTAAGTCATGGCTCGTTATTGTGAATCAGTTTGTCGCATTTGCCGTCGCGAAAATCAGAAGCTCTTTTTGAAGGGTGATCGTTGTTATACTGAAAAATGTGGCTTCGAGCGGCGGGCCTATCCACCCGGACAGCACGGGCAGGGTCGCATTAAGTTCTCTGAATATGGCCTTCAGCTGCGTGAAAAGCAGAAGATTAAAAAGACCTATGGACTGCTTGAGAAGCAATTCCGAAGTCTCTTTGATAAGGCAGAGCGTATGAAGGGGGTTACAGGTTCCAATCTTTTGTCGCTTTTGGAGCGACGTTTGGATAACGTAGCTTATCGTTCTGGCTTTGCTAATTCTCGCGCAGAAGCTCGGCAGTTAGTTCGTCATGGTCATTTTGTGATCAATGGTCATCGCGTTGATATCCCTTCTTTCTTGGTCAAGAAGGGCGATATGGTTGAAGTTCATGAAGCGAGCCGGAGCATGGCTCGCATTGGTGGAGCTTTGGAGGCTGTTAAACGCCGCGAAATTCCTCAGTGGCTCGAGTTGGACTCGACCTCTATGAAGTCTCGTATTCGCGATCTTCCATCTCGTGACGATATCACTGCTCCAATGCAGGAGCGTTTGGTCGTTGAGTTGTATTCGAAGTAATGGGGAGTTATTGAACAGTAAACCACTGAATACTTCCCGCATAGCTGTCTCTTTTTACGGTTTGGTCCGGTAAGGATGTCTGCAGCGAGGGAATGACAGGAGAAAAACGATGCTTGAAAAAAATTGGCGTGACCTCATTAAGCCCAAGGCTTTGGATGTAGACAAAGAGTCTCTTTCGACCGCTTATGGTAAATTTATTGCTAAGCCGTTAGAACGCGGTTTTGGTTTAACGCTTGGGAATTCGCTGCGCCGCGTATTGCTTTCGTCCCTTCAGGGGGCGGCTATTACCGCAGTGAAAATCGATGGCGTGGTCCACGAGTTTACGCCGATTCATGATGTCAAAGAAGACGTTGCCGAAATTATCTTAAATTTGAAAGAAGTACGCTTTTGTCTTCATGCGGAACAGGCAACGGTCGTCATTGAAAAGACAGGTCCATGTGTGGTGACCGGAGCTGACATCATTGTTTCAGAGCAGGTTCAGGTTTTGAATCCAGAACAGCAGATTGCGACTTTGGGTAAAGGTGGTAAGCTTCGTGTGGAAATTCAGGTCGCTCGTGGCCGTGGTTACCGCCCAGCTGAAAACAATAAAGCCGAAGATATGCCGGTGGGTTGGATTCCGGTGGATAGTTTCTTTTCCCCGATTCGTCGGGTGAACTATACAGTCACTCAAAGCCGTGTGGGTCAACGTACGGACTATGATAAATTGACTCTCGAAGTTTGGACTGATGGTTCGGTTCAGCCCGAAGATGCTGTTTCTTTGGGATCAAAGATTCTTAAAGATCAGCTCTCGGTGTTCTTGAATTTTGAAGAGGAGCCGGAGCCGGTTGCACAGGCGAAGGAAGAGGGCGGATCACAATTTAATCCGAATCTCTATCGCTCGGTAGAGGAACTTGAGCTTTCAGTTCGTTCTGCCAATTGCCTGCAGAATGCGAATATTAAGTACATCTATGAATTAGTTCAGAAGACTGAAGCCGAAATGCTTAAGACCAAGAATTTTGGTCGTAAGTCTTTGAATGAAATTAAAGATATTTTGGGTGAAATGGGTTTGAGTCTTGGTATGAAACTAGATGGTTTCGTTCCGCCTTCTCAGCCACCTAAGCCGGCTGATTCAGATGTCGATGAAAGTCGCATTTTGAATGACCGCAAGAAGGTTGATGAGTTTGACGAAGAGAGTGATGATATTGAAGATTGATCTCGTATTGGGATCACGTTTTTTGGGAGTAGGTGATTTATGAGACATCAAGTTGACGGCCGCAAATTTGGTCGCAATACATCGCATCGCAAGGCTATGTTTCGAAATATGGCTAATTCGGTGATTGTTCAGGAACAGATTGTAACGACTGTTCAGAAGGCTAAGGAAATTCGCCGCGTGGTGGATCGCCTGATTACCCTAGGTAAGTCAGGGATTCCTGCATCCCGGCGATTGGCTTTTGATCGTACGCGTGACGATGCCGTTGTGTTGAAGCTATTTACAGCTCTCGCCGAGCGGTATAAGAGCCGAAAGGGTGGATATACTCGGGTTTTGAAAGTGGCTGATCGTCGCTGGGGCGACGGCGCTGAAATGGCCATGATTGAGTTGGTCGATCATCCGTTGATTGATCGTAAGCGTAAGCCTAAAGCTGAAGACGCTGCCAAGAAGGTCGAGGCTCTGGGTGATGCTCAGGTTAAGGATCCGTTTAGTCGGTTCCGTAAACTCTTTTCGAAGGGTAATAAGGCAGCTGGTCCGGCTGGTGCTAAGTCCAGGGGCGGTTCGACTAAGGCTGCTCGTAAGACTCCTGCGGGCGGCGGGAGCAGTAAACAGGGCGGCAGTAGTAGTTAACTCTGTTTGGTCAATCTCTTAGAGTTGGCTCAGCCAGATTACGACGCGAGTTTGCCCGCTAGGTATTGGGCTTTTAGATTTGTTCTTATACCAGGTAAAGGTTTCCCCCACCGGAGAGCCAGAGAGGCCCTCCGGGGTGGGGGGGGCCATTTTTTGGAGATGTCGTTTCAGCGGGACTACTACCGACTGGGGGATGATGAGGTCAAACTGAATTCCTCCAGGGGCTTCGATTCCTTCCATGCCTGACGTATTAGGTTTGACTTTCAGCTCAATGAGGATTTCGACTACTTTGACGCGAAGTTCACGTGGGCTATCTGTTTTGAGGTTAAAGCGCCAGATTTCAGCGTTTCCTACCCGAATTTCACCCTCTTCTGATACCCCGGAACCCTCTGCTTCAGAATCGTCTTCTTCATTCCCTTCGCTGGCAAATTCATCTGGCAATTTTCCCCTGTTAGCTTCTTGATTGGCAGGGACTTTTCCTCGGCTGAGGGGAAGGTTGAGTGCGGCGGTTTCGGCTCCACCTGGATTATTGGTTCCTAGGGCATCAGCAAATTCGTTCAAATTATGCTCAATGCGATGTTCGTAGATTGCTCGGACCTTGGGGCCGGCGGATATGCCCATCAAAATGAGCAAGACAATACTTGTTCCCTCAATGGCGGTGCGGAGATACCAGGGGATTTGTTCCCATTTGGAACGGCTCAAGCGGGCTAATTGAAGATTGGGAAGAGCGGCAGTGAATGGTGATTTTCTGATTGGAATGGGCAAAGGGACTCGAGGTTGATTTTCAATCGAAGTTAAAATGATGCGGTAGTGTTTATGTCGTTCGCGACATTCGTGGCAGGCATCTATGTGCTCATCCGCCTCACGCTTGAGAACGCCTATCAAAGTTCCATCTAGGTAGTCGGATGCCCGATTGTGCCACTCAAAGCAGTTCATGCACTATCCCATAGCCATTCTTCAATTGCGCGTAAAGCCTGAGCACGGCGCAATTTAATGGTGCCTTCGGGGAGCCCTAGGGCAGTTGAAAGTTCAGGATAGGGGATGCCGTACTTGTCGCGAAGCAGGAGTAGAATCTGATCTTCAGTTGAGAGACGATGAAAATAGGCGTTGAACTGTTTCAATCGAATCGACGGGTTTTGGGCGGCATCCAGCTGGATTTGTTCTGAAGGAGTGAGTCTTCGGCCATGCTGAGGTGCCATAGCGAGAAGCTTTTCAGTCGCCACGCGGAGTACCCAAGCGCGCTCGTATTCCTGAAAAGACTGGGATTGTGCCCGATTACGGAGAGTTTTTAAGATACTTTTAAACGCTAGCTGGGTGTTCACGGGATTCCATAAGACGGCCTCGCAGAGATCGAAAAGCATGTCACCATACAGTTGAAGGACATGTTGAGACATTTGCTCAATCGTCGAAGTCATCGATTCCCGCTATATTCGAATCAGGTTCATGTTCAAGTCGAAGGTAGATTTTCCATCGCTCGGGGGTCTTAGTCACGCCAAAATGAAGGCTTGCCCTAGGTAGCCACTGAGGTTGTTTAGGCTTACGAATGAGCTTCATATTCGCTTGTAAGGGGGTTCGGCCCCCTTTTTGCTGATTGCAAGGCTTGCACGCGGTCACAATATTTTGCCAATTCGTTTGACCCCCTTGAACAATCGGAATCACATGGTCCAGAGTGAGGTGAGATTTGGGGAAATTTACCCCACAATACTGGCAAACGTGGTTGTCTCGCAGAAAAATATTGATTCGTGAAAATCTCACGATCTGTTTTTTCTTGGTGAGGGGAACATAACTGAGAAGTCTTAAGACTGCCGGAACTTTGATGGTGAGGCGGACTGTATGAATCTCCCGATCGGATTCTTCAACGACCTCAACTTTTCCTTGAAAAAGCAATTGGAGAGCACGCTGCCATGTCACAACATGGAGGGGTTCAAAAGATGCGTTGAGAACGAGTGCATGACTCATGGCAGGGCCTCTCCCCAATTATAATGGGTTTTTGGTCAAATATGCAACTCGGGGGCCCTTCTAAGTGTTTAGAATAATAGTGGATTTAAATAGGCAAAAATCTATTGAATTCCAAAAGATCAAGGGTCATAACTAGTTGCAAGATGCTTATAAATAATGAACAAAAACAAGTAGATAAGTGGATAATTGCTGGGTTGTTTTTCTTGGGAATTTGCCTTACGACAGGCCTATGGGGGTGGGGCCACCGTCAGCGCGATTTAAATGACGGAGCAGAGGGGCAGGGTCGGGCGAAACTCAGAGAGGCACCCCCGTTCGATCTTAAAGGGGCTGACGGTAAGAGCTATCGTTTGGCAGACTTCAAGGGGAATGCGATAGTCCTCCATTTTTGGGCCAGTTGGTGTCCTCCGTGCTTGGGTGAAATTCCTAATTGGCTGGAGTTTGCGGCTCGGTGGAAGGGGCGTCCCGTTCGATTTGTAGCTGTGAGTTTGGATAAAACATGGGGGGATGCGCTTAAAATTTTTCCGGCGGATCGTGCTGTAGAACCGGTGATTTCGGTTTTGGATTCTAGTCTGAAGCTTTCTGAAGCCTATGGGACTTATCAATTTCCAGAGACCTATCTATTGAGTCCGGATTTGAAGATTGTGACCAAGTGGGTCGGGCCTCAGGATTGGAGTCTGCCAAAAATCACGAGTGAAATTGAAGGGGCGCTGAAGAAGATTCTCTAGAATTTTCCATTGAGGTAACTTCAAAAACCCGATACTTTTACTTCGAATGTCCAACAAACGAACTGAAAGATTAACTCCGTCTCTTCCCAGTCTCAGTGGCTTAATGAGGGGTTCTGACGAAAAATTCAGTACGGACCGACTGGTTTTGCAGGCTTATTCTCAGGATCTTTGGCCGCGCAAGCTTTTGCAGCTCCGCGAAGAAGGGCCAGCTGAGCCGGTGGTGGATTTAGTGGTTTGGCCAGAGTCGACCGATCAAGTGGCAGGAATTGTGAAATGGGCTCATGAGGCTGATGTCAATTTGTTTCCATATGGAGCCGGTAGTGGTGTGTGTGGTGCGACGATTCCGGTCGAATCAGCAGTTGCCTCACCAGAGGCTGATCGACCGCGGGTGATCGTCGATCTCAAGAAGATGCGCAAAGTTCGTTCGTTGGATTCTAAATCGCTGACGGTTTGGGCCGAAAGTGGCTGGATTGGCGAAAATTTAGAGCGTTATCTCAATCAAGAGGGGTATACGCTGGGCCATTTTCCTTCGTCTATCTATTGCAGTAGTCTGGGTGGATATTTGGCGACCCGTTCGGCAGGTCAGCTTTCGACTAAATATGGCAAGATCGAAGACATGGTCCTCAATGTTGAGTTTGTGCTTCCAGATGGTTCCGTTGTTGAGGCTGGAAGAGCGCCTCGCAGTGCGATGGGGCCGGACTGGACACAACTCTTGTTAGGATCAGAAGGGACGTTAGGGTTTTTTACGGCTGCGTGTTTGCAAATTCATACTTTGCCCGAAGGCCGTGTCGCGATGGGGTTTGCGGCCAACGGTGACCAACCCATCGTGCAGGCCATGGATTTTGCTCGTAAGCTCGTTCAAGATGGCATTCGGCCGGCTGTTTTGCGAATTTATGATCCGCTTGAAACATCGATGGCTTTGAGTTCAGAGGTTTTAAGGAATTGCCATTTCCCAGGAGGGGCGGCAATTGTCGTTATTTTTGAGGGAAATCAGCGACTTTGTGAAGTCGAGGCAAGCGAGGCTAAGACCATCGCAGCTCGAATGGGGGTTCAGGATCTTGGGCCTTCTTTGGGTGAGCATTGGTGGGAACATCGCTATGATGTTTCTTATAAGCAGCAGTTAATTGTGAGTCATAATCGCATGATCTTGGATACGTTCGAACTGGCGGCCACCTGGGACAAGTTGGATCAAGTCTATCGCGCGGTCAAAGGAGTCAAGGTCGGGGCTGGAATGATCATGGCCCATTTAAGTCATTTTTATCACACCGGGGCCAATATTTATTTTACGTTAGTGAGTCATGCTGGGTTTTCAAAATCATCAGCCGAACGGTATGATGAGATTTGGGAGGCCATGCTCAAGGCCGCGTTCGAATCAGGTGCAACGCTCAGTCACCATCACGGATCGGGAATACTCAAAAATGAGTGGATTCGCCGTGAAAAGGGTAAATGGATTTCGATCTTCGAAAAGGTGAAACGTGGGTTCGATCCCGAAAATCGTTTTAACCCCTCTAAAATGGGTCTCTAAGCAGGTTCTGCACCGGACGCTTTTGCGTTTTCCGGGGGGTGATGCTCATGATCCCATTGCGTGTACCTATTGCCCGGAAATGTGTCGTTTTGCGTGTCCTGCGGCGGTGACCAGCGCTAACGATGCCGTCACTCCGTGTAATAAAATGTCACTCTTACATAAGGAAGAGCGATGGCCCAAACAAGCGGCTGCGGGCGGCCCTTTATGGCCCCTGTATGATTGTACTGGTTGTGGTCGTTGCACCGAATTTTGTGTTTATGGGATGCCCGTCGCCGAAATCCTTTTTGAGGCTCGCAAAGAGTTTCCGTGGGAAAAAGCTAAGCAGGTCGCTGCTGCGCTAACGGATGAGGAAGACACGGTGGGTGACCTCGCAGACGAACTGGCGGATTCGGCGCATTCGGTTCGAAGGATGACTGATTTTGTTCGGACTGCTGGTGATACCATTGTGGTCACGGAAGCTCGCTCTTTGTACTTTTTGCTCAGGCAAGGCGTTGCGGCTCAATTGAGTTGGGAGCGCGAGCTTGATGACCATGCCCTCGAAAGGTGGAAAGAACGGTTAGCGGGAAAAACCTGGCTTCTGCATGAGTCGGTGTGGATGAGTCGGCGTTTAGAGCAGGCTGATCGTGTATCGGATTGGGTGCAACGAGCCCGAAAGATCGGCATTTTGATTGAGTTGCCGTTTCATCATGGCAGGGGATGTATCGATTGTGGGGGTGAGGGGGCCTATTCTCGCCTCTTTTTGGAACAGGCGCGGCAAATGGCGCGAGATTTTTGGGAACGTGATCAACATCGGGCTCAGGGGATCTTATGTTTGAGTCCTCGTTGCGCACAGCACCTTCGGGAGGCTTTGGGTAATCAGGTTCCGATCGTTGCATTGGGCGAAAAACGGGGAGAGGCGTGATGAGTGCACACAGTACGATGATCTTGGTAAATCCCCAGGCTCGCGAGGGTGAAGTGGGACGTCGTTGGCCTGATCTCGAGCATCAAGTCCTGGGCGTTTTAGGTGAGGGCAGCGCGCGCGTCGAATTTACTTCGGCTTTGGATTATGGATCAGGGGCGATCCGGAAAGCCCTCAAAGAAGGGATCGAGCGGATTTTGGTGGTCGGCGGGGATGGTACGGTTTCAGAGGCAATCCAGGGCTTTTTTGAAGAGGGTCGGCTGATTTCCAAAGACGCTATTTTGATGGTAATGCCCGCAGGTCGGGGCGACGATTTTTTTAAAGCCATGGTCGGGCACCGTTGTTTAAGTTCTGATGATGCTTGGATGCAGGGATTGGAGTTGATCCGTAGCGGCAAGCCTCAGTATACCGACCTGGGCAGTGTGGTCTGGATCCCTCGCTTAGGCAAAAATTGCCAAGATCGCGTCTTTATTAATGTAGCCAGTTTTGGTTTTCCGGGTCTTGTGGTCAAACGAGTTCGTGAGCGCGCCGGAGTGTTAGGCCGAACCCATCTTGGAAAAAGTGGTTGGACTTATCTGATTCAAATCGTAACGGGGATGATGGGATACACGCCAGTTTTGGTCGAAGTTCGTGTTGATGACGAGATGGTTTTTGATGGCCCTATTTTTAGCGGCTTTGTCATGAACGGTTGTTATAATGCTGGTGGAATGCGCTGGTCCGATGAGGCGCATCTGGATGATGGGATTTTTCAAGTCGTGCTGGCTGAGCCTCGTGGTTTGCTGGCGACGGCGTTAACGGGTTCAAGAATTTTGAGTGGACATTGGAAGGGCGTTCCTGGTGTTCACTGTTTGAGTGGCCGTAAGATCGAAATTCGGTCTAAAAGTGATGGAAAACGTGGGTTTCCCCTGTTTGAAATCGACGGTGAGCAGCCGGAGCCTTCGAAAACCCAAGGGGCGGTATTTGAGGTTCTGGCGGGGGCGATCCGACTTTGGAAGTGACCAAATACTTAACAATTTGACTTCCAGTTAACTTCTTGAATGGATTAAATAAATATCGGTTTTGTCTGAAAGTTGTTCGGCGCACTCAACTCGCAACTGTATCCATCCGATACAGTAATTAAGTCGAATTGAAAAAAGAGGCGCGAAAAATATGATTAATTGGGAAGAACTGAAACATATCCATGTCATCCGCAAGCTGGAAGAAATTTTGGGTCAGTGGTTTCACACTGATATTTTCTTTGTTGATGAGCGGGGAACTGTTCGCAATTATGATCCCCAAGATCGACAACGCGCATTTAAGAACCCCTTAAGCCAAATGCTTTTGCCTAAAGAAAAAAGCCGGGCTGTGCTTTTGAAGGCCATTAGCGAGGCGAGTGAAAAAGCCTATCACATTCCAGAGTCGCATCTCGTTTTGAATGGGCCGATGGGGTTTGAAAGGTTGCTCGTTTCCCGTGTCGTGGTTGAAAATGAGTATCTCGGAAGCGTTTGCGCGTATTGCTACCTGGATAAAGATGTTAGCCCAGAGGACCGTGCTCAGGCCTGGACCATGGTCGAGGGATGGGGCTTTGATCAAGAAAATTGGAATGCCTGGGTAGGGCGCCTTAAAAAACATAGCGAAGGCGAGCGAAAATATTTTCAAGAGCTGGTCGACCTCGTGGCACAAGAAATTGTCACCTTCCATACTGAAATTTCGAAACGGGAAGAACGAATCAACGCACTCAATAGCCAATTGGGCAACCGTTATAGTTATGATCAAATGATTGGCAAGTCTAAGCCCATGCAGGAACTGTATGGACTGCTCGACAAAATCCGCAATTCTGAGTCGACGGTACTCATTCAAGGTGAAAACGGAACTGGTAAAGAGCTGATCGCGCGGGCCATTCATTATAATTCAGCCCGAAAAGATGCGCAATTTGTGACGGTGAACTGCTCGGCCTTTAACGAGAACTTGTTGGACAGTGAGCTTTTTGGTCATGTTAAAGGGTCTTTTACCGGCGCGATCAAGGACAAAAAGGGCCTTTTTGAGGCCGCTGATAAGGGAACCCTTTTTCTGGATGAAGTGGGCGATATGTCCCCCACCATGCAGGTTAAACTGCTGCGGGTTATTCAAGAGGGCGTTTTAACCCCAGTGGGCTCGACCGATGCTCGTAAAGTGGATGTGCGGGTTGTTGCCGCTACCAATCGGGATTTGAAAGAAATGATCGAGCAGGGTACGTTTCGCGAAGATCTTTACTATCGCATTAACGTGATCAATTTGGTGGTGCCTTCTCTACGTGACCGTAAAGAGGACATCCCCCTGTTGATGGAGCATTTTGTTTCACGAGGGTGTAAGGAAAAGAGTATCCCCATCAAGCAGTTTCAAAAGCGAACGATGGAAAAGATGTTCGATTATACCTGGCCCGGTAATATTCGTGAGCTTGAAAATGAAGTTGAGCGTTTGATTGTTCTTACCGGTGAGGATTCTAAAATCGCTTCTGAGTTACTTTCTCAGCGTATTCGGGAATTTGGTGACAACGCTAAAGTTCAAGGGGTGCGCGTGGCAGGCAAGCTGAAAGATGCACTTGAGGAACTCGAAAAAACGATGATTAAAGAAGGACTGCGCCGCACTAACTGGAATAAGAGCAGGCTTGCTAAGGAACTTGGCATTTCGCGAGCGGGCTTGATCATGAAAGTTGAGAAATATGGCCTCGATAAACGCAAGCTGGCTAGAGAGGCCGCGTAAATAAATAGTTGCGTTGGAGCTTTCCGTTTTGCAATTCTAACCGTGCCTCATGTTGGAGTTCTGTGAGCGATAGTGGACGGCTGTTAGGTTCATCAGTTTTTTGCGCAACATACGGAACCCCCGTGGCTTGCAAGGCTTCGGTAATCGAACCGCCCGCAGGGGTGGCTGCGCTCAAGGTGAGCGCTCGATAGTCACACTCGATCAGAAGTGCGGGATTGAAACGAGAGATGAGTTTCTGGGCTCCACGAATAGCGGCGGCTTCACCTCCTTGGGTGTCGATCTTGATCACATCGACGCGATGTAGGCTCGTTGTCTTGACAAAGGCATCCAGGGTAGTGAGGGGCGTACGGATAGATTGAGGCGGGGCCTGGTTGTTTTCGAGGGTTTCTTGATAGGTTGAGTGCCCGCCTGAGTCGGTCTCGTCAAAGAAAAGTTCAATTTCACCTTCGTGATCGCCAATAGCCAGTTCATGAACGAAGACTGTCTTTATTTGATTGGTTTGACAGGATTTTTTTAAACAACGCAGATTGTCTGGGTGAGGCTCAAAGGCGTGAACGGTGGCGAGAGGTCGATGCCAATGAACATAAAATGAAAAAAGGCCAATGTTAGCGCCTACATCTAAAAAGACGCCATCCTCGGGAAGATGCGCCAAAATAAGGTCTTTTTCTGGTTTTTCGTACAAAGCAAAAGAGCGTGCACCGCCATACATGACATGAAACGAGGGGCCGCGCATATCTTTGGGATCGACGAAAATTTTGCGTCCTTTCGGAAGTTCCACAAATGCACTAGTTGGAACTTTAGGAAGGCGTGTTTTTAGCCATCGAGTTCGACCTATCCAAAGACTGAGTTGATTGCCCCCGGCGGCCACCCAAAACCGGCCAGTCGTGGCCACCTGAAAACCGGCCACTGGCCCGAGGTGGCGTTCGGACCGCGTAAAGCGGCTTAACTGCGCTACGCGGCAAGACGTTTACTACCCCCTAACCTTGGGGGAGAAAGTGAACATCTTGAAAAAGCAAAAGCAGAGTGATGTCCTAGCGTTAGTCCGTGCCAAAGTTTCATTTCGTGAAATCGAGGAGCGTCTCGGCATTCACCGCGAAACGGCTTCGAAATACGCCTTAGCGGCGGGGCTCTGGGCGCCACCCGCAAAACCGGCCACTTCGCCTGGAATGGCCACCGGCTCAGAGTTCAAAACCGGCCAAAGTCCTCCACCCCGGCCACCGGATGGCGCCGCATCAAATGCGGAGGTCTCCCCCGCGAAGATCCCCGCTCACGCCCGGTCGGCCTGTGAGTCGCACCGCGAGTGGATTGAGTCACAGATCCGTCTCAGTCGTAATGCCCAGGCAATCTACCAGGACCTCGTGGATCAGTACGGGTTCACCAACAAGTACAACAGCGTGAAGCGCTTCGTTCGCTGTCTCAAGCGCAAGGAGCCCGAGCAGTTCGACCGGCTTGAGTTCCTGCCCGGCGAGGAGGTGCAGGTGGATTACGGCCAGGGCGCCCCCACGCGGTGCCCGAAGACGGGCAAGATGCGCAGGCCGCGGCTGTTTGTCATGACGTTGCGCTACTCGCGCCGATGCTTCCGTAAGGTGGTGTGGAACTCGTCGCAGGAAGTCTGGGCGCGGCTCCATGAAGAGGCGTTTCGCTATTTCAAGGGCTGTCCGCAATACGTTGTACTCGACAATCTCAAAGAAGGCGTCATCAAACCCGACATCTTTGAACCGCTCATCAATCACGTTTATGCGGCGATGTTGAATCACTATGACGTAGTTGCCGATCCCGCCCGCGTGAGGGACCCCGATCGCAAGGGATCGGTGGAGAATGCGATCAACCACACGCAAGAGACGGCGCTCAAGGGGCGGACGTTCGAGACGCTCGAGGAGCAAAACGCGCATCTGATGCACTGGGAGGAGAAGTGGGCCGCGCCCCGCGTGCACGGTCGCGCCAAGCGCCAGGTGCAAGCGATGTTTGAGGAGGAGCAACCGTTTTTGAAGGCCCTTCCGCTGATGCCATTTCGCTATTTCAAGCAGGAGTCGCGCACGGTGTGGGACGACGGTCTGGTTCAGGTGGGGCAATGCTATTACGCTGCACTCCCCGCGCCCCTTTTCTCGGACGTTTGGGTCCGAATCTATGATCTGGAGATCGAGGTCCTCGATAAAAAAACGATGACTGTACTGAGACGCCACCGCCGCAAGGAGCGCCCAGGGGAGATCGCGTTCGAGCCGGGCGATCGCATCTTCAATCCGTCACGTGAGACGGAACGTCTATTCAAACAGGCAGAGGCGATCGGGCCATGGGCTGCCAAGATGTGCCGCGAGCTGTTCAAGGAGAATGGGCGCATTGGTCAGAAAAAAATACAGGGCATCGTATCGCTCAGCCGTAAATACACGGCCGCTAGGATCGAGACCGCCTGCAAGGCGGCGTTCGAGCGCCACGCCTGGTCCTCGCGTGCGGTGAGGATGCTGCTCGAATCCTGGGTCGAGCAGGACGAGCGACAGGAGGCCGCCAAGCCCAAGCAGCTCGAACTGATCCAAGCGCATGAGTCCATTCGCCCAATCTCCGAATACCAAGAATTCTGGGCGATTCACGCCCAGAGTAACGCCGGCGAATCAGCCGGAAAAACCAAGAAGGAAGAAAAAACGTATGCCGTTATCCATGACTGAAATCGAACAGACCTTGAAAACGCTTAGGCTCCCCGGGATGAGAGAAACGTTCGGGGCTCGGGCGCTGGAGGCCGCGCAAGGGCACCTCCCGTTTATCGACGCGTTCTCGATGTTGCTTACCGATGAGATGGATCGTCGTAAGACGAAGC